>NZ_CP108006.1:3867857-4512500 GCF_036127095.1 Streptomyces sp. NBC_00335 | reverse complement strand
CGGCCAAGCCGTCATGCAGCCGGCGCTGGCCACGATGATCGTGCGGTGCTCCACCCCGTCCACCCGGACCCGTGCCTTCGCCCTCCAGTTCTTCATGCAGAACCTGGGTCTGGGCATCGGCGGTCTGATCGGCGGGCTCATCGTCGACGAGAGCCGTCCCGGCAGCTTCACCCTGCTCTTCAGCATCGAGGCCGTGATGTTCCTGGTGCTGGCCGGGGTCATCGCCACCGTGCGGATGCCTCAGGTGCCGGCCATCAGCACCGCCCTGGCCAAGAACGCCGCCCAGGCGGGCAGCGGCTGGAAGCGGCTGATGGAGCACAAGGCGATGGTGCAGTTCTGCGTGCTCGGGTTCGTTCTGTTCTTCGCCTGTTACGGACAGTTCGAGTCGGGTCTCGCCGCCTTCGGTACCGAGGCCGCCGGGATCTCCCCGTCCACCCTCGGTTTCGCGCTCGCCGCCAACACCGGTGCGATCGTGCTCGCCCAGTTCGTCGTGTTGCGGCTGGTGGAGAACCACCGCCGGTCCCGCGTGATCGCGCTCGTCGGTCTGCTGTGGACCGTGGCGTGGATCATCGCCGCGTTCTCCGGGCTGGGGCACGGCAGCGCGGTCATGGCCGCCGCCGCGTTCGTGACCACGTACGCCCTCTTCGGGATCGGCGAGGCCATGCTGTCGCCGACGCTGGCGCCGCTGGTGGCCGATCTGGCGCCGGAGGGGTCCGTGGGCCAGTACAACTCGGCCTTCGCACTGGTCAAGCAGCTGGCGCTGGCGCTCGGGCCGCTCGGCGTGCCGCTGGCCGCGGGTGTGCCGATGCTCTACATCGGGATCTTCGTCCTGGTCTCGCTCGGCATCGCCGGGCTGGCGCTGCGGCTCGGCAAGCAGCTGACGCCGGTGCAGGACAACCCGTCGCTGGCCGGAAGCACCGTCGTGGTGAAGCGGGTGCAGGACGCCGAGCGCGTGCCCGCGTAGAGGTAGAGGTGGAACGCAGAAGGCCCCGGTCCGTGGACCGGGGCCTTCTGCGTGTGCGGCTACGGGGTCTTGTCGGGGAGGGCGAACTCGCACCAGACGGCCTTGCCGCCGCCCGGGGTGCGGCGGGAGCCCCAGGCCGAGGCGATGGTGGCGACGATGGAGATGCCGCGGCCGGTCTCGTCGGCCGGTTCGGCGCGGCGGCGGCGCGGGAGGTGGTCGTCCCCGTCGGTGACTTCGATGATCAGCCGGCGGTCGGTGCGGCGCAGGCGCAGGCGCATGGGCGGGGTGCCGTGCTGGAGGGAGTTCGCGACGAGTTCGCTCGCGGCCAGGACTCCGAGGTCGCAGAGCTCCACCGGGAAGCGCCAGGAGGCGAGGACGCCCTGGGCGAAGGCGCGGGCGCGCGGGGCGGCCTCGATGCCGCCGAGGAGTTCGAGGGCGGCGTTGTGGAAGAGCTCGGCGTCGGCGCCGGTGCGGGCGGGCTGCTGGAGGACCATCACGGCGACGTCGTCGTCGTGGTCGGCGTCGACCCCGAGGGCGCGCATCAGGCGGTCGCAGATGACGGCCGGGCTGCCCTGGGCGCCGGAGAAGGCGCGTTCCAGAGCGGCGACGCCTTCGTCGATGTCCTCGCCGCGGCGCTCGACCAGGCCGTCTGTATAGAGGACGGCGGTGGAGCCGGGGCCCAGCGCGATCGTGCCCGAGGTGTGCAGCCAGCCACCGGTGCCGAGCGGCGGGCCGGTGGGGTCGGCGGCGCGGCGGACGGTGCCGTCCTCGTCGCGGACGAGGATCGGGAGGTGTCCGGCGGAGGCGTACGCGAGCAGGCCCTCGTTGGGGTCGTGGACGGCGTAGACGCAGGTGGCGATCTGGCTGGCGTCGATCTCGGCGGCCAGTCCGTCGAGGAGCTGCAGGACCTCGTGCGGCGGCAGGTCGAGGCGGGCGTACGCGCGGACCGCGGTGCGGAGCTGGCCCATGACGGCGGCGGCGCGGACGCCGCGGCCCATGACGTCGCCGATGACGAGCGCCGTGCGGCCGGCGCCGAGGGTGATGACGTCGTACCAGTCGCCGCCGACGGCGGCTTCGGTGCCGCCGGGCTGGTAGGTGGCGGCGACGCGCAGGTCGTCGGGCTGTTCGAGCTCCTGGGGGAGCAGGGAGCGCTGGAGGGTGACGGCGGCCTCGCGCTGGCGGCGCTCGCTGGCGCGCAGCCGTTCGACGGCCTCGGCGTGGTCGGTGACGTCGGCGAGGTGGATCAGGACGCCGGTGCCGGTGTGGGCTTCCGCTTCGCCGTCGGAGCCGGTGTGGGTGTGGGTGCGCGCGTGGGACCCGTCGGCGTCGGCCTTGGTCTTGGGGAACTCGATCGGGGTGCAGGTGACCGTGTACGAGCTGGTGCCGCCGGGTGCGGTGCGGTTCTTGGCCGTACGGGGCTTGCCGCTGCGCTGGACCTGGTCGAGGAGCGGGAGCAGTCCGAGCTCGCCCAGCTCGGGGAGGGCCAGGTGCGCCGGGGAGCCGGGGGCGCGGGCGCCGAAGCCGGCGGTGTAGGCGTCGTTGACGTAGGCGACGCGGTGCTCGGGGCCGTGCACGAGGGCGACGAGGGCCGGGAGGCGGTCGAGGACGTCGCGTACGGAGAGCTCGTCGAGGGAGGGTGCGGGCGTCGCCGTACCGTCGGCGGCGGCCGGCGCGCAGCCGGTGCCGGGGACGGAACCGGTGCCGCGGACCGTGGGGTCGGCGGGGCAGCCGTCCTGGCCTGTCGCGGAATGGCCGGCGGCGCCGCGGGCGGCCGGGACCGAGCCCTCGCCCCGTTTGGCCTGGGCGGCGGCGTGTTCGGACCGGGCGGCGGCGCGACGCTGCGTTCCGGGGAACCGGGCGCTCCAGCGCGTGAAGTTCACTGCGTTCAAGCCTCGTGGTGTCGCTCGTGGTCGCTGTGTCACTCGGTGGCGATCGGGTGGCACTCGGATGTCACGCTGATGTCACTCTGTGCAGGTGTGAGCCCACCTATGGTCACACGTCCAGTGTGACCGACGGGACTGACAGCATCAGCCTTCGCTCTTCTTCGGAGGGTCCTTGGGGCCTCCGCCCGCCGCGAGTTCGAATTCTGCTCTGGGGTGTTCGAGGGATCCCAGCGAGACGATCTCACGCTTGAAGAGGCCGGAGAGCGTCCACTCGGCGAGCACGCGCGTCTTGCGGTTCAGGGTCGGGACGCGGCTCAGGTGGTAGGCGCGGTGCATGAGCCAGGCCGGGTAGCCCTTGAGCTTGCGGCCGTAGATGTGGGCGACGCCCTTGTGGAGTCCGAGGGAGGCCACGGATCCCGCGTACTTGTGGGCGTACTCGGTGAGGAGTCCGCCGCGCAGGGACGAGACGAGGTTGTCGGCGAGGACCTTGGCCTGGCGGACGGCGTGCTGCGCGTTGGGGGCGCAGGCGACGCCCTTCTCCGGGGCGGTGATGTCGGGGACGGATGCGGCGTCCCCGGCGGCCCAGGCGTGCTCGACGCCTTCGACCGTGAGGAAGGAGGTGCAGGCGAGGCGGCCGCGGTCGGTCTTGGGCAGGTCGCTGGCGGCGAGGATCGGGTGCGGTTTGACGCCGGCGGTCCACACGACGGTGCGGGTGGGGAAGCGGGCGCCGTCGCTGAGGACGGCGATCCGGTTCTCGCAGGATTCGAGCCGGGTCTCCAGGCGCAGGTCGATGCCGCGGCGGCGCAGTTCGCGGATCGTGTAGGTGCCCATCTCCGGGCCGACCTCGGGGAGGATCCGGTCGCTGGCCTCGACCAGCACCCACTTCATGTCCTCGGGCTTGACGTTGTGGTAGTAGCGGGCGGCGTAGCGGGCCATGTCCTCCAGCTCGCCGAGGGCCTCGACGCCCGCGTAGCCGCCGCCGACGAAGACGAAGGTGAGGGCGGCGTCGCGCAGGGCGGGATCGCGGGTGGAGGAGGCGATGTCCATCTGCTCGATGACGTGATTACGCAGGCCGATGGCCTCTTCCACGGTCTTGAATCCGATGGCGTATTCGGCGAGTCCCGGAATGGGGAGCGTGCGGGAGACGGAGCCGGGGGCGAGGACCAGTTCGTCGTACTCGATCTCCACGGGGCCTTCGCCTTCCTCGTCGGTGGCGAGGGTGGTGACGGTCGCGGTCCGGGCGGCGTGGTCGATGTGCCGGGCTTCGCCGATGACGATGCGGCATTTCGGCAGGACGCGGCGGAGCGGGACCACGACGTGGCGCGGGGAAATGGAGCCGGCGGCCGCTTCGGGGAGGAAGGGCTGGTACGTCATGTACGGCTCGGGAGTGACCACCGTGACCTCGGCCTCGTCGGCTCTCAGCTTTCGCTGGAGCCGGAGCGCCGTGTACATGCCTACGTAGCCGCCGCCGACGATGAGGATCCGCGTACGGGGCGGGGGACCGGGGGCCGTGCCCCGGGAGTTAGCAGCCTTCACCGTCCCATGACGCAACGTGGCTGGGAGTTTGTCCACAGGCCCGACAAATTGTGTGACCGGAGGGGACGGCGGGGCGAGGTTGTCGGGGGGTGCGGATGGAGGGGAAGGTGCGCAGGTCAGACGGTACGGAATGAGTGATTCTGGGGGCTTCGAACGGAAAATTGGGGGTGAATGCTCCGATCGGGCGGTGGTCCGTCCGGGGCTGCCTCTTCTGAATTGACTCTGGCTCAACTATGTTCGTAACTCGTCGAGGAGTAGGACCAGGGCCCTCATGACCGTGGCCCCCCTCGACATGAAGGCGGGGAGTGTCTCCGGGGGGAGACAAATGATTACCGGGGGATACATATGCACATTTCCGATTTCCATGCTTCTGCCACCGCTCTGTCGTCGGCCGCTTCCGCGACCGACGGTCATGGGCGGCTGATGGCCGGCGGTCCCACCACGCACGGCGTGGGCCGCTCCACGCCGTTGCGCGTCGACGCACAGCGCAATCTCGAACACGTACTTCGCGCGGCGCGCGAGGTCTTCGGCGAGCTCGGGTACGGGGCTCCGATGGAGGACGTCGCACGACGCGCACGGGTGGGCGTCGGCACCGTGTACCGGCGGTTCCCCAGCAAGGACGTCCTGGTCCGGCGGATAGCCGAGGAGGAGACCTCGCGACTGACCGAGCAGGCCCGCACGGCTCTCGGCCAGGAGGAGGAGCCGTGGCAGGCGCTGTCGCGCTTCCTGCGCACCTCCGTCGCCTCGGGCGCCGGGCGGCTGCTGCCTCCGCAGGTGCTGCGGGTCGACGGGCCCGGTGAGGACGGGGCCGAGGGGACGGACGGCGAGGCCGCGCGGGTTCCGCACCAGCGTCAGGTCGTCGCGGCCGGCGGTGCGCCCGATCTGCGGGTCGTCGGCGCCGCTCGGACCGGCCTGGACGACGAGCCCTCGGAGGACGCGGGCGCGGGCGAGCTGCTGGAGGTCGTCGGCCGCCTCGTCGACCGGGCCCGGGAGGCCGGTGCGCTGCGCGCCGATGTCACGGTGGCCGATGTGCTGCTGGTGATAGCGACGGCCGCGCCCGCGCTGCCCGACGCGGCGCAGCAGGCGGCGGCTTCCGCCCGGCTGCTCGACATCCTGCTCGAAGGGCTGCGGTCCCGGACGGTGTAGGGCCGGGGCGCGCAGGCCGGGTTGGTGGGCGGCGCAGGTCGGCTCGGGTCGGAGGTCGGCTCGGGTCGGCGCAGGTCGGAGGGTTCGCTCCGGTGGTGGGCGTCAACCGGCTCCTTCCCGGGGGCTCTCGCTCGAACGGGTGAGGGTCCGTACGGCGATTCGTCGGGGCTTGCCCGGACGGGTGGAAGGTGTGGAGACCGGTTCGGCGCATAGCCGCCGTGTGACACGCTGGATCGGTGTACCGGTTGAGTGTGTCGTGCGAGGGCTTCCGCGATGAGCGTTGACGGGCGGGAAGAGCCACACGGTGGCGTCGGCGGCGAGGTCGAGGCGGGCAGCCTGCCCGCGCGGCAGGTCCCGGCGCAGCGCGAACCGGGCGGCCGGCACGCCGCCGGAGCGAGCGGGGAACTCCCGCCTTCCGACGGGGACTTGATTGCCCGGATGCGCGGCGGTGACGACGGGGCCTACGAGGAACTGTTCCGCCGCCACTCCGATGCCGTGCGCCGCTATGCCCGTACCTGCTGTCGCGACGGGCACACCGCCGACGATCTGACGGCCGAGGTGTTCGCGCGGACGCTCCAGGCCGTACGGGGCGGGGCGGGTCCGGACCAGTCGGTGCGCGCCTACCTGCTGACCACCGTGCGCCGGGTCGCCGCCGCCTGGGCGAAGACGGCCAAGCGGGAGCATCTGGTCGAGGACTTCGCGCTGTTCGCGGAGCAGGCCTCCGGGTCCGGCGACGGTGCGGGCGGGCTGCCCGTACGAGCCGGGGACGACACCCTCGAACTCGGTGCCGATGTGCGCGCCATGCACGAGGCCGAGCAGACCCTCGCGATGCAGGCCTTCCGGAGCCTGCCCGAGCGGTGGCAGGCGGTGCTCTGGCACACCACCGTCGAGGAGGCGTCGCCGAGCGCGATCGCCCCGCTCTTCGGGCTGAGCGCGAACGCCACCGCGGTACTGGCCAGCCGGGCCCGCGAGGGCCTCAAGCAGGCGTACCTCCAGGCCCATGTGAGCACCGCGCTGAGTTCCGGCGGGGACTGCGCCCGGTACGCCGACCGGCTGGGGGCCTATGCCCGCGGGGGCTTGCGGATGCGGGCCGAGCGGGGGCTGCGCAAGCACCTCGAAGAGTGTGCCCGGTGCCGGCTGGCCGCCGGGGAGCTCAAGGACGTCAATGCGGGCATTCCCGCGCTGCTGCCGGTCGCCGTCATCGGGTGGTTCGCCGCCGGGTACGCCGCCAAGGCGGCCGGAGTGGTGGCCGGCGGGGCCGTCGCCGCGGGTGGTGCCGGGGCCGCTGCCGCAGCCGCGGGCGGGTCTACGGCTGGTGCCGGAGCCGCCGGAGCCGGGGCCGCGGGCGGGGCCGCCGGTGGAGGTGGGGCCGGTGGGGTCGGCGGAGCCGTGGCTTCGGAGGGGCTGGGGTTGCCGGCCAAGGCGGCCATCGCCGCCGGGGTCGTGGTGGCCGCGGCCGCCGGGGTGGTGTTCGCGCTGGCCGGTGACGACGCCGCTCCCACGGTCCGTGCGAACCCGGCGCCGGGCGTGGCCGTGCCGGTGCCGCGGAGTCCGGCCCCCGCCGCGCCGGAGCCCGGCCCGTCGCGGGCGCAGCCGCCGGCGGCACGAGCATCCGTACCGCCCCCGAAGAAGCAGACGCCCGCGCCGCCGGTGTCCGTGGCGCCGGCCGCGCCCACGCCCTCGCGGAGCCCGGAGCGGTCCTCGCCCGCTCCGAGTCCCAGCCGGGCCCCGAGTCCGAAGCCGAGTCCCACGCCGAGTCCCGTACCGCCCCCCAAGCCGAAGCCGCCGGCGCCGAAGCCTCCGCAGGGGTTCCGGCTGTCCTCGCTGGGCCAGTCCGCGTACGGGAACCACGACGGCCCCGAGATCGAGACCTGGCGCAGCAGCTGGGTGTGGCAGCGCTGGGCGCCGGTGATCGGCGGGCAGTACTTCACGCACGGGATCACGGTCAACTCCCGTTCCTCCGTGGAGATCACCCTCAACCGCAGCTGCGTCAGCTTCTCCGCGCGGGCCGGTGTGGACGGCATGTCGGTGTTCACGAACGGCACGGTCCGCTTCTCCGTGTACGCGGACGGGCAGCGGCTGTGGCAGTCCCGGGCCCTGGGCTACGAGGACTCGGCGGCGAACGTGTCCGTCTCGCTCTCCGGGCACAAGACGCTGCGCCTGGTCGTGGAGCGCGCCGGGGGCGGCCGCCTGCCGACGCTGGCCAGCTGGGCCGACTCCGTCATCAGCTGCCGCTGAGGGTGGGTGGTGGTGGCCGGGGGTGCCACGCGCTCCGGTTCTCCCGCCGCGTGCGTAGGCCTCGCGGTTCCGCGCGGGGCGGCGTGCGTCCGTGCCGATGTGCCTTCCGCGAGCGAGTGGGTTGCCCGGCGCGGCCGGACAGGGGCGGCCGCGAGGCGCGTACGGACTCGGCGGACGCCCGGCGGTGAGCTGCGGGAGCAGCGCGGGATCGCCCGCCTCGGTACGGGCGAGCTCGTACGCGGTGCGCGGGGCATGTCTGCCGGGTGCGGGGCCACCGGCGCCAAGGGCGACGGGCTCGCCGATGTGGCAGGCCCGCGTCAGGGCGATACCGGTGGGCACCTGGCGGGTCGGGGAGGTTCGGGGGCGTGGCCTTGGCCGACTGCCTTTGGGCGGCCAAAGGACTGGCGGGTCGGGGATGCTCGGTAGGGATCTTGGTGGCGCTGCTGGTGCCCTGCGCGGCGGCATGGGTGCGCCTCTGCTCCCGGCGGGCGAGGGCGGGCGTGCGGGCCGCTGCGACAGCGCGCCGAGGGGACGGCGGCCCGGCGCGGCTGTTGCGGGTAGGACCGCGGGGGCTGCCGATGCTGCTGCCACGGGGACGGCGGCCCGCCACAGCAGCTGCGGGTAGCACCGCGGGGGCTGCTGAGGCTGCTGCCACGGGGACGGCCCGCCGCGGCAGCTGCGGGTAGCACTGCGGGGGCTGCTGCCCGCCCTACTGCACGGTCGCCGCACCGCGTTGCTCAGGGCCCGGACCAGTGGTCGGGGACCAGCGGTCAGGACAGGGCCGGGCGGCGGAGGGGGACTCCCGTGGGGACGGCTCTGCGGCGGGGGGTGGAGGTGCCGGTCCAGCAGGTGCCCCGGCGGGCCAGGAGGCGGGTCAGCCACAGTTCCATCGAGACGAGTTCGGCGATTCCGTCGAGCGGGACCGGGCGGCCGTCCGCCGCGTCGAGGAGGGCCTGGCGCACGACCCGGGCTTCGATGAGGCCCGCGTCCGCCAGGAGCGGGGACGTGAAGAGGGTCAGGAGTCGCGGGAGGGCCGCGCGCAGTCCCAGGCGGGTCGCCGATTCGTTCGGGGCGTGGGCCGTCGCGCCCCACCCCGGGGGGAGGTCCCGTACCCCGGCCGAGGACAGGACACCGCGCAGGACCGCGGCCCGGGCGCCGGGTTGCACGCGGAGGGATTCGGGCAGGGCCCGGGCGGCCCGTACGACCTGGTTGTCCAGGAACGGGGCGTGCAGCCGCTGGCTGCGGACCTCCACGGCCTGCTCGAAGACCCGGTGGTCGGCGGCGTGCCGGGCCAGGACGGCGCGGGCCCGGGCCTCCCCGGGGCGCAGCGAGAGGGGCGGGCGGCCCGCGGCGACGGTGAGGCGGATCGATACCTCGGCCAGGGCCTCCCCCGTCAGCCAGGCCGCCGCCGGGCCGGGCCGGGACCAGGTCAGGGCCGCGAGCGAGGCGTCCACGGGGGAGCCGGGTCCCGCGGCCGGGACTCCGTCGCGCAGCCGGGCCGCCGCCGCCTCCATGCCGGCGCGGTACGGCGTACGGGCCAGGCGGCGGGCCGCCGAGTACACGGTGAGGGGGACCAGGAAGGGGACGCGGAGGGAGTCGCCCCCGGACGGGGAGGAGCGGGCGAGGGCCAGGGTGGGGCGCAGCAGGTGGCGCCGGCGTCGGTCGAGCAGGAGGTCGGCGAGCCGGGCGGGGTGGGCGTCGAGGACCTGGCGGGCTCCGTGGCCGGTGAAGTGGTCCGCCGAGCCGGCCGCGAGGCGGCGGCGTTCGCGGGCGGCGAAGACCAGGGAGGGGCCCGGTTCGTCGGTCAGCGGCCCGTCGAGGTCGGCGTAGGGGAGGGCTTCCTCGGCGGCGGCCACGACCACGTGGTGCAGGCGGGGGTCGGACGCGATGGCGTGGGCGCGTGCCAGTTCGGGTTCGCGGCCCTGGGGGGTGGCCAGGTCGTTGAAGGTGACGGCGAGGAGGCGTTCGCCGGTGCGGCCGAGCAGGGCGCCGGGTGCGCCCGGGAGGCCGGCCGCGAGCAGCGCGAGGGTCGCGGAGGCGCTGCCTCCGGAGAGGTCCGCGCCGACTCCGGGGACGGGCGCGGGGGCGCCGCGGGCGGCCCGGCGGTCGGCCGGGCCCATTCCGGGGACGGGCCCGGGGTCGTAGGGCAGCGTCTCGGGAGCATGCCGCGGAGCCGTGAGCCGGGCGCGCACCGCGTCGACCAAAGCTTCCCGTACGCCCTCCACCGCGAGCTCGGGGTCGGCCGTGGGGGCGGCCACCGCGAGGGAGGCCACCGGCTCGTACCCGGTGATCTCCCGCGAGCCCTCGCGCAGGATCAGCGCGTGGCCGGGCGGGATGCGGCGTACGCCGACGTACGGTGTGCCGTCGCCCAGCGCCTCCGGGCTGTCGGGGCAGGCCAGCAGGGCGGCGAGATGGCCGATGTCGAGCTGCGCCTCGATCAGGTCGGCGAGCGGGAGGGCGGCGGTGGCGTACGCGGTCCCGCTCGCCCAGGGCGTGTAGAAGACGGGTCGCGCACCGGCCAGGTCGCCGACGACGGTGATGCGGCGGCCGGCCTGGACGACGGCCGTGTAGCTGCCGGGCCACTGGGTGAGGTGGCGCAGGGCGCCGCCGCGGGCGGCGTAGAGCGCGCGGCGCAGTTCCTCGTCGGTGGCGCCGCAGCAGCCGAGGACGGCGAGGCGGGTGAAGGGGTCCGCGGGGTCGGCGGTGAGGGTGCGGATCTCGTCGGGGCGCCAGTCGCCGACGGCCCACAGGGGGTCGGGGTCGCCCCAGAGGAGCTGGGCGCCGACGGGGACCACGGTGCGGTCGGCCGCGGCGGCGCCCGGTTCGTCGGGGTGGCCGGCGTCGGCGAGCCCGCCGCGGACCGGGCCGTCGCCCCATCCGTCGGGGCGGGAGCCGTTCGCGGAGCCGTTCCCGTAGCCGTAGCCGTTCGCGGAGCCGTTGCCCGCGGCCGATCCGTAGTCGCCCGAGCCGTATCCGCCCTGGTCGTAGGCGTGCGCAGCGCCGTGCCCCGCGACCCGTCCGGCCGTGCCGAAACTCGCGGCGATACTGCTCCAACCCACCAACCAGCGCACCGCCGCCTCCCCAGCCCGTGGGCACCTGACCGGGGTGCGAACCGTGCGGCCGGCGCTCTGGGCACGGCCGGAGGGACCCCGGGTGGCTCGGGGTCCATGCTGCCACGAGACAGGCGTGCGGGAGTGGGTAAGGGGGGCGCACGTATAAACGAACACGCCCCGGCCATGCGGTATTTGGCGTTCCGTTCCGACCGCCCCATAGGTCGGTTTCGGCCATTCTTCGGCCGTACTGAGGGCCCTGCGCGGAGCCGGCGCCGAGCCTGCGCGCCGCCCTGCGGTCGCGCCGCCCGGGTCCGTCCCGCGGAGCGCGGTCCGGAGGGCGGTATCCACCCCCCGGACCGTTCCGCCACCCGCGGGGATTGAGGCAGCGGCATCCCCCGGCCCGCCCGGTCCACGCGGTGGGCCGACCCACGCACCGCACATCGAATCGCCGGGCCCCCGCAGCGGCCAGAGCGCACGGGTGGGCGCACGGCCACACGGGTGGAGCACGCGCCGAGACGTGCGCCCCGGCCCCGGGCCCGCGCCCGACTGTGCATACGGACAACAATCCCGCCATACGGAACAGGGGGCCTTAACGCTTGGGAGGCGGGGAACTACGCTGGGTTTACGAAATGCCGGGCGCCTATGCCCCGGCGGCGTCTGCGTTCCGCGTGTGACGAGGGGTGGCGCATGTCCAGGGAGCTCCGCGAGCCCAATGAGAAGCTCGGCGCCGTCCTCGCCCTCGCGGGCATCAGCAACGCCGGGCTGGCCCGGCGGGTCAATGACCTCGGCGCTCAGCGCGGTCTGACCCTCCGCTACGACAAGACCTCGGTGGCCCGGTGGGTGTCGAAGGGAATGGTGCCGCAGGGCGCCGCCCCGCACCTGATCGCGTCCGCCATCGGCGCGAAGCTCGGCCGGCCCGTGCCGCTGCACGAGATCGGGCTCGCGGACGCGGATCCGGCGCCCGAAGTGGGGCTGGCCTTCCCGCGCGACGTCGGCGCGGCCGTGCGCTCGGCCACCGACCTCTACCGGCTCGACCTCGCCGGCCGGCGCGGGGGTGGCGGGATCTGGCAGTCGCTCGCCGGCTCCTTCTCGGTATCGGCGTACGCGACGCCGGCCTCACGCTGGCTGATATCTCCTGCCGACAGCTCCGTGGCACGCGAACCGGTGGCACGCGAAGCGGTGCCGGGCGCGGCCCCGCCGGAAGGCCTACCGGCGCCTCCCGGCGCCCATGTCGGGGGTGTGCCCGCCCAGCCTTCGGGTGAAACGCCACCGGCGCCCGCTCCGGCCGCGCCCGCTGCGCCCGCCCCCGAGGCCGGGGGCCCGCAGCGCGTGGGCCACAGCGATGTGACCAAGCTGCGCGAGGCCGCCGAGGACGCCCGCCGCTGGGACTCCAAGTACGGCGGCGGCGACTGGCGTTCCTCGATGGTCCCCGAATGCCTGCGGGTGGACGCGGCGCCACTGCTGCTCGGCTCCTACACCGACGAGGTGGGCCGCGCGCTCTTCGGCGCCACCGCCGAACTGACGCGGCTGGCCGGCTGGATGGCCTTCGACACCGGTCAGCAGGAAGCCGCCCAGCGCTACTACATCCAGGCGCTGCGCCTGGCCCGCGCCGCAGCGGACGTACCGCTCGGCGGGTATGTGCTGGCGTCGATGTCCCTGCAGGCCACCTACCGGGACTTCCCCGACGAGGGCGTGGACCTCGCGCAGGCCGCGGTCGAGCGCAACCGGGGCCTGGCCACGGCGCGGACGATGAGCTTCTTCCGCCTCGTCGAGGCCCGGGCGCACGCGAAGGCGGGCGATTCGGCGGCCGCCGGGGCGGCGCTGCGGGCCTCCGAGGGCTGGCTGGAACGGGCCCGGGACGGCGACGCCGATCCGACCTGGCTGGGCTTCTACTCGTACGACCGCTTCGCGGCGGACGCGGCCGAGTGCTACCGGGACCTCAAACTCCCGCGCCAGGTAAGGCGTTTCACGGAACAGGCACTGTCCCGGCCGACGGAGGAGTACGTACGATCACACGGGCTGCGGCTCGTCGTGAGCGCGGTGGCCGAGCTGGAGTCCGGGAACCTCGACGCGGCGTGCGCGGCGGGAACCCGGGCGGTGGAGGTCGCGGGGCGGATCTCGTCGGCGCGGACGACGGAGTACGTACGGGACCTCCTGCACCGGCTGGAACCGTACGGGAACGAACCGCGCGTCGCCGAACTGCGCGAGCGGGCCAGGCCTCTGCTGGTAACCCCGGCATAGGCCCCGCGTGGCCCCGTTGTCAGTGGCGGGGTGCACTATGCAGGGGTGGGAGGTGTCAGTGTGGGCGGCGGCGTGGGCGGCATGGGCAGGCTGGACTGCGATGTGCTGGTGATCGGCGGCGGGATCGTAGGCCTGTCGACGGCGCATGCCCTCGCGGGGCTCGCTCCGGGGACCCGGGTGGTCGTCCTGGAGAAGGAGGACGGTCCCGCGCGGCACCAGACGGGCCGCAACAGCGGTGTGATCCACAGCGGGATCTACTACAAGCCGGGCTCGCTCAAGGCGCGCTTCGCGGTGCGCGGCGCGGCCGAGATGGTCAAGTTCTGCGCGGAGCACGGCATCCCGCACGAGGTGACGGGCAAGCTCATCGTCGCCACCGAGCGGGACGAGCTGCCGCGACTGCACGCGCTCGTACAGCGGGGCCGGGAGAACGGCATCCCGGTGCGGGAGCTGGGGCCGACGCAGATCTCGGAGTACGAGCCCGAAGTGCGCGGGCTCGCGGCGATCCACGTCGGGACCACGGGGATCGTGGACTACGGACGGGTCGCCCGGCAGCTCGCGGAGTCCTCGGGGGCCGAGATCGTCTACGGCGGCGCGGTCGATCTGATCTCGCGGCGGGCCTCGGGCATCGCCGTGCGGACGAGCGACGGGCTCGTCGTGCGCGCCCGGGTGCTCGTGAACTGCGCGGGGCTGCAGTGCGACCGGATCGCGCGGCTGGCCGGAGACGACCCGGGGATGCGGATCCTGCCCTTCCGGGGCGAGTACTACGACCTGGCCCGGCCCGAGCTGGTGCGCGGGCTGGTCTATCCGGTGCCGGACCCGGCGTTCCCCTTCCTCGGCGTCCACCTGACCCGGGGCATCGGCGGCGGGGTCCACGTCGGGCCGAACGCCGTGCCGGCGCTGGCGCGCGAGGGGTACGGCTGGGGCGTGATCCGGCCGCGGGACCTCGCGGACGAGCTGGCCTGGCCGGGATCCTGGCGGATGGCCTCGCGGCACTGGCGGTACGGAGCGGGCGAGGTGCGGCGGTCACTGTCGAAGGCGGCGTTCGTCGAGGCGGTACGGAGGCTGCTGCCCGCGGTGCGCGGGGAGGATCTGGTGCCTGCGGCGGCGGGGGTGCGGGCGCAGGCCGTGCTGCGGGACGGGACGCTGGTGGACGACTTCCTGATCCGGGAGGGGGAGCGGGCGGTGCACGTGCTGAACGCGCCGTCGCCTGCGGCTACCGCTTCGCTGCCGATCGGGCGGGAGATTGCCGCGCGGGCGCTCGCGTCGCTCCGGGCGGCCTGACCCCCGGGGGCTGCCCCGGGTCCCCGCTGCGCGGGCGCGGAGCGCGGGTCGCGGAGCGCGGGTCGCGGGTCGCGGGTCGCGGCAGCGGAACCCCGGCCCTGCGGGGCAAGTCCCCTCCCCGCCCTTCCACCGTTCCCAGGGCTCCGCCCTGACCCGGTCCTCAAACGCCGGACGGGCTGAAGTGCCCCTGGGGCTCCGCCCCAGACCCCGGCCCTCAAACGCCGGACGGCTGAAAGTGCCCAGACCCCGCGCCTCAAGCGCCGGCCGGGATGGTGCCGCACAGCCGGTGGGAGCGGGCGCGCGTAGAATCCGGGGATTGTGTCTGAGTCTCTGAGTCCCCAGAATCCCGCCGCCGAGCCCGCGCCGGAGGCGACCTCCAGCTACGTGCCCCCGAAGTGGCGCACCGAGCCGCGGTTTCCCGACGGGCCCTCGCCCGATCCGGCCGGTTCGCACCACGAGCGGCGGATCCGGAGCTTCCAGCCCCGTCGCAGCCGGGTGACCACCGGGCAGGGCGAAGCCCTGAAGCGGCTCTGGGGGACCTGGGGGCTCGACATCGACGGGCATCACGTGATCGATCTCAAGGAGATGTTCGACGGGCTTCCCGTCGTCCTGGAGATCGGCTTCGGCATGGGCGAGGCCACCGCGCAGATGGCCGCCGCCGACCCGGGGACCGGGATCCTCGCCGCCGACGTGCACACCCCCGGGCAGGGGAATCTGCTCGCCCTCGCCGAGCGGGGCGGCATGACCAATGTGCGCGTCGCGAACGGGGACGCCATCATCCTGCTCCGCGAGATGCTGCCCCCGGACTCCCTCGCCGGGCTCCGCGTGTACTTCCCGGACCCCTGGCCCAAGGCCCGCCACCACAAGCGGCGCCTGATCCAGCCGGAGTTCCTCGCGCTGGCCGCCACCCGCATGGCGCCCGGGGCGATCCTGCACTGCGCGACCGACTGGGAGCCGTACGCCGAGCAGATGCTCGAAGTACTGACGGCCCAGCCGGAGTTCGAGAACACGCAGGCGGACGGCGGTTACGCGCCCCGGCCCGACTTCCGGCCGCTCACCCGCTTCGAGGGGCAGGGCCTCGACAAGGGGCACGTCGTACACGATCTGCTGTTCCGGCGCACGGGTATCGCCGAGAACTGAGCTCATCACTCCGCGTGTCGGGTCGGCTCGGTAGAGTCATCGCGTGCTCCGAGCGACCCGGCCGCCCCGGCTTCCGCACCGCGTGCCGCGTACCCCCGGCGCCGTGCGCACCTGCGTGCTCGTCGTGCTGCTCGGGGTCTGCGGCATCGCGATCCTGGAACTCGTACGCGAACAGACCGGTACGCCCGGGTTCTTCGTCGGTCTGGGCCTGGCCCTGCTGCCGGTGGTGCCGCTTCTGGCGGCGTTCCACTGGGTGGGGCGGGCCGCGCCGCATCCGTGGGCGCAGCTGTCGTTCTGCTTCGGCTGGGGGGCGTGCGCCGCGGCGCTGATCGCCATACTGGCCAACAGTTTCGCGACCGAGTGGATAGCCGCGGCCACCGCCGATCCCTCGAATGCCGACCAGCTCGGCTCGGTGGCGATCGCCCCGGTGGTCGAGGAGAGCGCCAAGGCGGCCGCCCTGCTGCTGGTGTTCCTGTTCAGGAGACGCCAGTTCACCGGCCCCTCCGACGGTTTCGTGATGGCCGGTTTCACCGCCACCGGCTTCGCCTTCACCGAGAACATCCTCTACCTCGGCAACGCCTTCGTCGAGGACGCCCGGAACGGCACCGGGGTCCTGAACTCCGTGACGGCGGCGACGTTCTTCGTCCGGGGCGTCATGTCCCCGTTCGCGCATCCGCTGTTCACCGTGGCCACCGGTCTCGGCTTCGGCGCCGCCGCGCTCGCCGTGCGCCGCACGCGCCGGATCGGCCTGCCGCTGCTCGGGCTGGCCTCGGCCATGGGACTGCACGCGCTGTGGAACAGCTCCTCGGACCTGGGCGAGTCCGGGTTCTACGTGGTCTACGGCTGCGTGATGGTCCCGGCGTTCGGGCTGCTGGCCTGGCTGGCCGTGTGGATACGGCGCCGCCGACTGCGGGCCGTCGCCGGGGAGCTCGCCCTGTACGCGGCCGCCGGCTGGCTGAGCCCGGCCGAGGTGCCCGCGCTGGTGTCGATGCCCGCGCGCTCCCTGGCCCGCGCGCTGGCCCGGAGCACCGGGGGCCGGCCTGCCGGACGCGCGGTCGCGCTGTACGAGGCCGATGCCGCGGCCCTGGCCCTGCTACGTCACCGGGCGCGCAGCGGCGGCCCGGACCGGGAGCCGGACTTCGCGGGGCGGGAGCGGGAGTTGCTCCGCCGGCTCTGGCTGCGCCGGGCGACGGCGGGCCCGGCGTTGTCGCGGGCCGCGGTGCTGGAGGACTTGCTCCCGCCCTGGTTCGACCCCCTGAGCCCGCTCGGAGGCTCACCCGGGGGCCCGCTCGGCGGCTCGCTCAGCGGGCCGGCGCCGGGCCTCGTACCGGGTCCTAGACGTTCAGGCCCCGTGCCTGCAGCCATGACAGCGGGTCCACCGTGACGCCGCCCTGGCGCACTTCGAGGTGGAGGTGGGGGCCGGTGACGTTGCCGGTCGCACCGACCCGGCCGATGGTGTCGCCCCCGGCGACGGAGCCGCCGGTCACCGACATCGAGGACAGGTGGCAGTACCAGATCTCCGTGCCGTCGGGGAGCTCCAGCACGATGCGGTAGCCGTACGCCCCGGACCAGCCGGCCGAGGTGATCTTGCCGGAGCCGACCGCCTTGACGGGGGTGCCGGTCGGGGCGGCGAAGTCGAGGCCGGTGTGGTGGCCGGAGGACCACATCGAGCCGGAGTCGCCGTAGTGCGAGGTGAGGGTGTAGGCCGAGGTCGGCAGGAAGAAGGATCCGGCCGCCCGGGCAGCGCTCTCCGCCTTGGCCTTGGCCTCGGCGGCCTCCTTGGCCGCCTGCGCCTGGCGCGCTTCCTCGGCCGCGGCCTTCTCCGCCGCTTCCGCCGCGGCCTTCTCGGCCGCTTCCTTGGCAGCCTGGGCGTCGCGGGCCTGCTGGGCCGCGGCTTCCTGTGCCACCCGCTCGGCTTCGGCCCGCTCCTGGGCGGCGGCCGCCTCCTGCTGGGACTCGGCCTGCTGGAGGATGCGGCTGCGCAGCAGCTCGCCCGCGTCGGAGCGGCGGTCGGCCTGCTGCGGGATGATCCCGGTCCGCGACTGCTCCGCGGACCGCGCGGCGGCCGTGTCGGCGTCGGCGGCGGCGTCGCCGGCCCCGCCGCCCAGTGCCTCGGGGAGGGAGGGCATGGGGGGCAGCGAGGGAAGGGATATGGCGACCTGGGGCCGGTCCTGAGCGGTGGCGATGCCGCCCGCGCCGACCGCGGCGATCACGCCGACGCCGAGGACGGTGGAGGAACGGGCCAGTCCCCCGCGCTGCTTGAGGACACGGTGCTTGCCGCGGGGCGGGCGGGCCGAGTCCTCGGTGGGGTTCCACTCGCCCCAGGCTCCGGCGGTGGGCTGCTCCTGGACGTCGATGCCTTCAGGGGCAGGCGAGTTGGAGGCCACCGGGGCACACTCCTCATGGGCGAGCACGCGCACGGTGCCGTCTCTTGCGACGGCTGGGACGACCGCTCTGCGTTATCGAACGGTAATAGAGAAGGGGGAGTGATTCCAAGCAGTTGCGATTGATCGTTAACGACAATCAGCCACCGCCTGCACAGCCTTGGCCAGGACTTCTCGCCGCATTCGGTGATCAACCCGGGCAAAAATCGGCCATCCCTCCCACCCCTCTCGCCACATCTTCACATTGATGGTCCGTCAGATCGCTTGCCGAACGCGCTCCTTCGGCTACGTTCGGTCACGCCTCGTCCCCGATCGGGACCACCCGCACCGTCCGGCGCCGGTTCGGCTGCCGCGCCCCCGGTCTGGCCACCGCCAGCAGGGCCATGTCGTCCGTCGCCGCGCCGCCCGTGTGACGGCGGACATCGGTCGCGAGCGCGCTCAGCAGTTCGTCGGGCCCGGGGAAGACCCGCCCGCGCAGCCGGGCCGCCGGATCGTAGAAGGCCCCCGCCCCGTCCCGGGCCTCGGTCAGCCCGTCCGTGTACAGGAGCAGCGTCGCCCCCTCCGGGAAGGGCCACTCCTGCACCCGGTCCGGCCAGCCGCCCAGCTCCCCCATGCCCAGGGGCAGCGCCGGCTCGACGGGGACCAGTTCCGCGAGGCCGCCGTTCGCGTACAGCAGCAGCGGCTCGGGGTGGCCCCGGTTGACGAGCCGCAGCAGGCCCGCGCCCGGCGGGATCTCGCCGAGCACGCACGTGGTGAACCCCTCCACCGCGTCCAGGCTGTCGCGCCGGTTCCCCTCCCGGGCCAGCGCCCGCTCCAGCCGCCGGGCCACGCCCTCCAGCGTGGGCTCGCTCTCGGCCGCCTCCCGGAACGCCCCGAGGACCACGGCGACGGCCTCGACCGCCCCGAGGCCCTTGCCCCGTACGTCACCCACCGCGAGGCGCACCCCGTACGGGGTGTCCTGCACGGCGTAGAGGTCGCCGCCGATGAAGGCGTCCGCCTGCGCGGCCTCGTACGAGGCCGAGACCTGGAGGCCCGCGATCCGCTCGGCGGGGGTCGGCAGGACGGCGCGCTGGGCGGCCTCGGCGATCCCGCGCGCGGAGGCGAGCTGCTCCGTACCGCGCCGCACGACGATGTTGATCAGCGTGGCCAGCCCGGAGACGGTCAGGACGGTGACCAGCTCGGTCATGGCCTCCACCTTGAAGGTGGTGCCGTTGTAGAGGTGCAGCACGACCACGGCGAGGGTGGCCAGGATCCCGGTCAGGACGGTGGCCCGGAGCGAGAACAGCGGGGCCGCGATGAGCGGGGCGGCGGAGAAGAAGGGGGAGCCGGTGAAGCTGGGCGGGGTCAGCACGTCGAAGAGGAAGCCGAGGACGATCAGGGTGCCCGGGAGCGTCTTGACGGTCCGACGGATCACGGCGCTGCCGGCGACCGCGCCGAAGAAGCGCTCGCCCCTGCCCTGCCGGCCCAGCCCCACCACGCTGCTCTCCTGCCGCCCGGTCCGCCTCGCCCCCCAAGGCTGGGGGCAGGAGGGCCCGTACGGCGACCCGGGCGGGACCGTTCGGGTGACGGGGCGCGCACGGCGGACCGCGGATACGACGAAGGCCCGGTCCCCCACAGGGGACCGGGCCTTCGTACTGAGTAGCGGGGGCAGGATTTGAACCTACGACCTCTGGGTTATGAGCCCAGCGAGCTACCGAGCTGCTCCACCCCGCGTCGGTAAACACAACTCTACGCCATCCGGGGGGAGGCCTCCGCCAATTGACGTCCGAGCCGTGCCTGGAGTGCGAATAACCCCAGGTCAGCCCCATGAAACACGGCGGGGGACCGCTGGTTTCCCAGCGGCCCCGACGGTGACTGCGGCCATCGGGACTCTCCGATCAGGACCTCGTCGGCCCGGGCGGACTGCTCGGCGGAGGTGTCGGTGGCGGGGGGCGCGGCCGGGGCGGCGGGGACCGCCTCCGGGGTCCGGCCCGGGAGGAGCTTCCAGCCGAGGTTGACGCCCGCGCGGTCCAGCACGGCTGGCTCCCGCCGCACCCCTGACCGGCCGTCACAACCAGAAGCGCCCCATCCGGAGGACCGGATGGGGCGCTTCGAGCAGTAGGCCATGTCGGACTCGAACCGACAACCAACGGATTAAAAGTCGAAAGGTATTCATCCAACTAGGTGAGCCATGATCCAACTCACGGACTCCTGTGCAGGTCAGGAGCTATGCCCCGTCCAGCTGGGACAGCATCAGGGAGTCCGTGAGCACCCCATCCAAGGGCGTCCGCTCCCGCAACGCTCCCGCATCTCATACGCCCTGACCTGCGCGTTCGGTGCCTGCGGGAGCACCTCACCTCTGATGCCGCCTTCCGCAGCGCGGCGCAACCTTCTAGCGAGTGACGCCAAGCCATCCGTCAACGATATCCAGTATCGTTCCGAGCGAGCGGATATCAAAGTATTCGCGGCCTCGCACGGGCCTTTCTCCCACATCCCGCATTGCAGAAATGCAGAGGTTTTCCAGCTTGTGCGCCTCAGGGGCACCTTCAACCAAGCGGATTACGCAATCAAATCCGCTACGCTCATGCTGAGATAGGCGTGGGCGCGGATCTCCGGAAGTGATGCCAAATTTCACAACGTTGTTGATTTCGTCAGCAACGACATAGAAAACGTCCCACGATTTACCTGAACAGGTACGGCATATACCACACCCGGCTCGCACGTTACTCGGTGTCGGCCTCGATACGTGGCCCTTGCTGCACTGAACCCGATGCGGCTTATCATTGCCAAGCCATTTCGCTTCTAGAACGGTTCCTCCCAGCTGAGCAACACGTGCACGGAATGCCGCCTCGGCAGCCTTCGGATCCCTACCCGCACAGGTGCGACAGATTCCCTGCCCCCGCTGGACTGCGGACGGCCATGGAGTGCTCGCGTGCCCCTGGACGCACCTGACTCGATGTGGCGTGGTTGCCCCGAGCCACTGCGGTTCAAGGACAACGCCCCCCAACTCGGCGACGCGGCGTCTGAAGTTGGCTTCCGCTACCTTCGGATCTTTCCCGGCACAGGTACGACAAATCCCTTCCCCACGTCGTAGCTGAGACGGCCACGGGTAGCACACATGCCCACTGGCGCACCGAACTCTGTGTGGTTCCTTCGTACCGAGGTAGGTCGGCTCGATAAGCTCGGCCCCTATCTCGGCCAAGGCCCGCCTAAAGGCCGCCTCGGCTGCCTTCTTGTCGTTCCCAGCACATGTGGGACAGATTCCGCTACCCTGCTGCACATGACTTGGCCATGGTCTACATTCGTGCCCATTGACACAACGGGCCTTATGCGGCGTGTGATTACCAAGCCATTTTTCTTCTAGAACGATCCCGCCCAATTCCGCCACACGGGATCGAAATGCCGCCTCGACCGCCAGAGAGCGGAAGTCTGATGCACAGATCCGGCAGATGCCGTGCCCTTGCTGGATGTTAGATGGAAAGCTTGCACCCTCGTGCCCAGCTGCGCATCTCACCCGGTGGGCCTTCCTGCTACCGAGCCACTGCACTTCGAGGACTTCGCCACCAAGCTCAGAGACGCGCGCCCGGAACAACCTCTCGGACCGCAGGGACCTTTCGGATCTTTTCCTCGGGGCGGTAGCCACTACACAGCCCCCTGGCGAGGATTGAGAAGCCCTGCGCCCAGAAGCGCGGTTCGCTGAACGCGTCTAAGCGGGTGTCCACCTGGCGACTTAGCCGCGTGGACTACGCCGGCAGCCGCCTCCCCCCACATGTATCTCACCATGGCAGGAGATCATTGCAGGGCCATCTGACAGACCGTGAGACACATACCCAGGAACCACCGCAATCTGGCCTAAAAGGCCGTGCCGCGGGCGTACCGGCAGACCTCGGGAAGTTACCCACCCCCGAGGTCGCCGTGAGCGCGCAAACACCGAGCCGGTCCGCTTCGTACGCAGACCGGCTCAGCAAGTCACAAGGTCAGCTGTCCGGCGCCAGCCGCCGCCTTCTTGATACGCCCGTGAGTCGGCTTGAGCTCCGGCAGGTACTTGGACAACCGCTGCGTTATCACGCTGTGCAGACGGTCGACCGAACCTCCTGCTGCCAGCGCCGCTTCTGGCGCGACATCGAGGGTGTAGTGACCCAACGTTGCGGCATCCGTACCGATCACGCGCCAGAGGTTCAAAGCGTTGGGGGTGCACGTGTCGGACACCTCTGTGTCGAACACGTAGATCCACGCCGGCGGATTCTCCAGCGGGGTGTCTCCGGGCCGTACGAGCCGTACCGTGCCGTCCCCGTGATCAACCAGGTCCGGGCGGCCAAGGTGCCGCTGCCAGCTTTCCCACACGGCCCGCGGGATAGCGAGGATGCACCCTGCCGATGCCTCGTGCGCTCCCACCTGAAACTTGAACATCATCTGGTAGAAGGTGCGTTTGAAGGCGTTCGCGATGTTCGGGCCTTCGACCCTCTCGGAGAGCCACTGAGGGTGCGAAGCGATCGTCTCTCCGAACTCACCCGCATGCATGTGCCTGGCGTTTCGGAGGTTCGCGACGGCCGCCTGGTAGGTGCCGTGAAAGTCCATCGTCTGGATCTCGAAGACACCGTATCGGCCCACGCTCAGCTCCCCAGACGAGTCTGGGACCAGCTCAATCATGGTGGCGTCGAAGGAGAACTCCGGCGAACGGTCGGTGGGGCTAATAGAGATCTCCCCACCCAACTTGTTCTGGAAGTAGACGATCGTAGGCTCGCCCGCGGCTACCCGCTTCCGAACATCCGCAGCAACAGGCTTCTCTTCAAGCTTGGGAACCGCAACGATGCTGACATCGTCGCCCTTGGCGTAGCCGAAGAGGCGATGGGCTGCGTCATGAAGCATGGGAAGATCCAGCGCCCTGAACGGACAGGCCAGCCAGTCCTGTCGTGGACCGTTGCTGTTGCTGCTGATCGTGCAGACGCCAGCAGAGTTGGCACGCTTGACGCACTTGGTCTGCTTACCTGTGACCTCGGTCAGAAACGGACACCGCTGAGCACTCTGGTCAGCCAGACTGCTCGCGGTCTCCGCGACGACCGGGTAGACCCGATGCCCGAACCATTCCGCAATGAAGTTTCCCGGTTCCTTCTTTGCCTTTGCTCCGCCCCCGGACAAACTAAGACCCCGTCTCCTTCGATTCATTCAGATCAAAAGACAACTGACCAGCTGCTTCGCTGGCATTCTGCGTAGCCGCCTCATGGAACGGCTTGTGCAGTTCGAACCCGATAGCTTTGCGCCCAGAGGCTGCCGCTACGGAAAGTGACCGCCCAGTTCCACAGAACGGGTCCAGCACCGTTCCGCCAGGGGGGCAGGAGCTCAGGATTCGCGGCTTGACCAAATCCACGGGGAATGTAGCCGAATGGCCATCGGACCCCGAACGCACGTGTGTCTTCACCACGTCGTACCCGCCGGCCTCGACCTCGAGGTAGTCGTAGTACGAGGTCTCTGACTCGCTGCTCTCCAGCTGGTCGGCCTCATCGAAGTCGTAGTACACGACATCACGTGCTCCGGCCTCGACTTCACCGAGGTCGTAGTGGTACTTCGCGCGCCCCTCCTTGGGGCGCTTCACGAAGTGGAAGAAGTGTTCGTGCGCGAGTCGCAGACGGTCCTTCTCGGGCCGCGGCGGGATATTCGGCTTGTGCCAAATGAGGTCGTTGCGCAGGATCCACCGGAGATCCTGCATGGCGATGGCGAAGCGACTCGGGATGAGGAGCAGCTGCTTCTCCTGGCGGAACCCACCCATAGGGGTCCGGCGCCGAGAACGCGGATTGTCGCCGAGGCCCTGACGCCCGTCGTGGCGGATGCTCGACCAACGAGCGAAGTACGTGTCGCCGATGTTGATCCACATGCTGCCGCCGGGCTTCAGGGCAGCCGCGCCTCGCTGAAGGATCTCCACGAGGTGGCTGATGTACCACTCGGGCAGGGGCTCCAGGCCGAGGACGCCGCCATGGTCCCGGTACCACTCATAAGGCGGCACATCGGTCTGGACGCGGCTCTCGTCCTCAGCGAGCCACTCCTTGAGGATGTCCTCGTTGTGGTCCTGCCCGTAGCTGCGCAAGCCCCAGTACGGTGGCGAGGTGATCAGCAGGTCAATGGACTCCGGTGCAAGAGTCGGCATGAGGTCATAGGCGTCACCACAGTGCACCTGGATCCGATCATCTCCGGTCACGGCCTCATCCTGCTCTTGTGTTGCACTCTGTGCCATCTCTACCTGTAGAACCACACCGTGCAGCCTAGAGGGTCGGACTGTCAGTCGCGAAGTAAGTCGGTATTTGCCCAGGTGGGCACAGAGGAACGCACTGATCCATCACTCTAAGTGGTCAGTGTGAGGGCGCGGCTGCCTCCTCAGCACCACGCAAATCCTCAAAGAGCCCCGCCGGGAATAGCGGGGCCCCGTCGGCTTGCTGCGGAGTACCACACCGGGCAATCTCCCAAAGATCAGACAGCCGGCGTCAAGTAGCCGATTCCAGAGTCAGTGATCCACTCTGCGGTCTGCGCTTCGAGCTCCCACGGCGTCCGCAACAGTGTCCCGCGCAGGGCACCACGATCCTGCAAGGCGGCCGGCTCTGGGCCCAGGCGCTTGAGGCGCTCGCCGTCAGTGCCCCAGTGGGGATCCGCGGGGGTGTCCAGTACGGAGATGAAACGGTCGACGCGAGCGGGCCAGGTGGGATGGCCCCACCAGCGGTCGCAGGCCAGCGCGCCGTGGCCAGCCGTGTAAAGGATGCCGTGGCGGACTCCCTTCTTCTCCATCTGGCCGGCGAAGGCTCCCAACTTCCCGTCCGCGTGATCCTCGTACTCCGCGAGGTCTTCATCGGTTCGCGCGAGCTCGCCCAGGGTCATGCCGGTCGGGAGCTTGCGGTTGGGGTTGGTCAGCCACTTGAAGAGTCGATGCCCAAGGACGTCCACGTCCTCCACCGTGACGCTCTCGAACGCTTCGCTGCTCCCCGAGGTGATGCCGTGCTCCGTGCACCATCCGCGGAGGCGCTGGCGTATACCGAGCGTGGTGTGGCTGTTGATCCGCAGCATGTCGCCGTCGGACAGACGCCCCTCGGCATGCCAGTTCTCCACGCAGCTGTTGCGCCATGCTCCGTTCGTGAGGCCAATGGCGAGGAGGTCCTGAAGCGAGGACAGGTCGTCGGGATCGATGCCTTGGGCTTTCAGCACCCCCTCAAAGACCTCCTCCGTCATCATGGCCTGCGCCTCTTCGAGCATGCGCTCCACGTCAGTCACGCTTTCCCCGTTCCCCTCGCTTGCTCTTGCTCCTGGCTCGGCGCCGCCGTGCCGCACTCCATCTTCAGCGATTTCGGGGCCCGTTCATCAACTTCGCCCAGCGTGGTGACGCATGCGGCAAACCGGATCTCAGGTCTTCGAGCACATCTTTGCCCTGAGTTGCATTGGCGGACCAGCGGGGTTGGAGCGAAGCTGCCCGTTCAGCCGAGATAGGGGTACGTGCCGGCGAGGTAGTCGCCGATCTGCTGGCGCATGCTGGCGTGGATGTCGTAGTGGTCGAGGTCCGCGGGCTGGATGAAGCGGACGCCGTCGGCTTCATCGTTGACCGTGGGCGCACCGCCAATGGGGCGGCCGATGTAAGTGTTCTCGTACTGCTGGCGGATCTCGCCATTGGTATACGCGACGATGTGCTTCGGGTTGGTGTAGACGCCGAGGAAGCCGGTGATCTCGGCGACGATCCCCGTCTCCTCTAGGCACTCGCGTACCGCGCACTGGGCAGCCGTCTCGCCGATGTCCTGGGCGCCGCCGGGCAGTGCCCACTGACCGGTGTCCCGGCGGCGCTGGAGGAGGACGGCACCGGTGTCGTCGACGACGAGCAGGTTGCTGGCGGGGATGAGGGTGTTGGCCTTCGGCGCGGTCGGGTCGTTGTAGTACTCAGTCCTACCCATGTGCGGCGGTCCCCTCCTGGTCGGGAGTCCAGGGCCGCAAGCGGCCCGGACGGCTTCGCGGCCCTGATCGTAGTTGCCGCGCATTCTCGTGGCGGCCTTGCAAAGCAGCAGCGATGGGCGACGGGGGTCTCTAATCTGGCCTCGGCAGGGGCACCATCCGGTCACCTGGTGCGCCACCACCGTGAATCCGTTGCGAGGGGCTTGGTGGATCCCTATCCTCGTGACCAACGCGTCGACGGAGACGAGTAGCCACGGATCACGCGAGCAGAGAGAGCCGCCGGCAGCTGTGAAGGCGGACTCGCACCCATGGTGAAGACCCTCCCGAGCGCGGGGAGGAAAGGCCCTCGGGCCCAATGCCCCGCCGGTTTGCCCCCGTCATCGGGCTGAATGAGGCCGCCGCTGTCTGGCGGTGGCAAAGGCGTGGTGGCACCGCGAGTACCCTTCTCGCCCACGCTTCCAAGGGATCATGACGACGCCCCTGGAGGGCTGCGATGATCCACACCACTAGCCGCGTACTGGTTTCTGACCTACGCGCACACGTCGACCAGACCGTCACCGTCTCCGGCTGGGTGAACGCACTCCGGCTGCAGCGCAAGATGCAGTTCGTCATCCTGCGGGACCACTCCGGCATGGCCCAGGTGACCCACAAGCGCGACGGCGGCCCGCTCGAAGCCGTCATCGAGTCGCTTACCCCCGAGTCCGCCGTCCGGATCACCGGACGCGTCGTAGAGGCGGCCCAGGTCAACCTGGGTGGCCTGGAGATCGTCCCCGAGGCGATCGAGGTGCTGAACCGGGCGGAGACGCCGCTGCCGATCGACGAGCACACCGGCCCCGAGCATCGGCTCGACTGGCGGTTCCTCGACGTACGCAAGCGTGCCACCGCGCAGATGGTGTTCGCCGCGCAGACGACCTTGGAGCAGGGGCTGCGCGAGTACGCCATGCGGAACGGCTGCACGGAGATGCACACGCCGAAGCTGATGGGTACCGCCTCGGAGTCCGGCGCGGAGGTGTTCAAGCTCGGGTACTTCGACCGGTCGGCCTACCTCGCGCAGTCGCCGCAGTTCTACAAGCAGATGGCCGTGGCCGCGGGTATCGACCGGGTCTTCGAGATCGGGCCTGTCTTCCGGGCCGAGCCGTCGTACACCTCCCGGCACGCGACCGAGTTCACCGGCGTGGACGTCGAGCTGTCGTGGATCGACGACGTCGAGGACGTGATGGCGTTCGAGGAGCGGATGCTCGCCCACGCCATCGCGAAGGTCGCCGAGGTCCACGGTGAGGCGATCCGGGAGATCTTCGGCATCGAAGTTGTCGTACCGGAGGCTCCGTTCCCCAGGATCACGATGGCCGAGGCACAGGAGATCCTGCGGGCCGGCGGCTGGGACTCCGAAGGCGTCAAGGAGGACCTGGACCCGGAAGGTGAGCGCACCATCGCCGCCCACATGAAGGAGCTCACGGGCCACGAGTTCGTGTTCATCACGCACTACCCGGCGAGTATCCGGCCCTTCTACCACATGCGTCCGGCGGACCGGCCGGACCTGACGCTCAGCTTCGACTTGCTCTGGAAGGGCCTGGAGATCACCACTGGGGCCCAGCGTGAGCATCGCTCCGACGTGCTGCTCAAGCAGGCGGAGGAGAAGAGCATGGACACCGAGCCGATGCAGGACTACATGAACATCTTCCGGTTCGGGTGCCCGCCCCACGGCGGCCTCGGCGCCGGCCTGGGCCGGATCCTGATGGTCATGCTCGGCCTGGACTCGATCCGCGAGGCCGCGTTCCTGTTCCGGGGGCCGAACCGCCTCACCCCCTGAGTCAGGGGTATACGCACCGCTGCCCCACCGTCTGTCTGGCGGTGGGGCAGAGGGCTGGCTCAGTACCGGGTGTGGCCGAGGTCGAGGGTCCACGCCTCGGCGGGGTTCTTGTCCCAGTGGTCGCGCAGGGCCAGCTCGCGGTCCGCGTATCGGCCGCGGCGGGACAGGCCGCCGTGGGAGAGGGCGACGCTGAGCGCGAGCGGCGATTCAGTGGTGACCCAGTGCGGGGTCAGGGCGTGGCTCCACAGCTGGTCGCCCGGCTGCATCGTCACCGACTGCCGGGCCGCCTCGTCGTGCGGCGGGGGATCCTCAGCGGTGGTCTCACCGAGGACCGCGGCTTCGGGGGACAGGTGCTTGTCGGGGTTGTGGTAGCTGTGGAAGGTCTTGACCCCTTGGACCTGCCACACCAGACCGTGCGAGTTGTCGTTGTGGTAGGTCGAGGCTGCCCCTTCGGTGGACAGGAACAGGATGGGTGCGCACCGCTGCCACGTGAATCCCTGCGACGACAGATGGGTGCGCCAGGGCACCATGACCTCGTCCTGGAAGCCCGCCAGGATCTCGCCGTAGAACCGGGTGAGGTTGAAGTGCACCAGGCGGAACGGCCACGTGGCGATCTCCTCGACCGGGGCCGTCCGGAACGCGGCGGTGCGGTCCATGCGCACCTTCCAGTCGTCCTCGCCGAGGATCGTGAACCGCACCTCCTCGTCCCGGCGGACGTGGTCGAGGATGTCGATCGCCGGCAAGAACAGGTAGTCGAACGGGACCTGCATGCGGAAGTTCGGCGGCTGCCTCCAGTGGCTGTTGAAGTCGTCGGGATCGGTGACGGAGACCGACGGTTGCACGTGGACCCCCAAGGTCAGGCCGCCGCGCAGTCGCGGGACGCGGGGCGGCAGATGGCGGCGCAGTCAGGTCCGACGCGGTCCGTGGCCGGCGCGTCGAGGAAGGCTCGGATCTCGGTACGTGGGGCGTGGACACTGACCTCGGATGCTCCGTAGGGGCAGTGCCGCACCTCGCCGTCGGCCGACATGTAGAGGGTGGCCGACCGGCAGGGGTGGCTCTCCTCCTTGGACAGCTGTAGCTGCCGCAGGTCGTCGAGGTAGGACCGGTATCCGTTGGACAGGCGGAAGTACTGGTCGAGTGCCGCCGTGTCGCGCGCCCTCTGGACCAGGGAGTCCTGGAGTGATCGGTTATCCCGGCGCAGGGCGGCTTCGGAGAGGAGGACGGGACTCAGCTGGACGTCGATCCCCGTTCCCGCTACGAGGTCGGCGAGCTGCGCGGCTTCGTCGTCGTCCACATCCCAGTAGGTGAGGTGAAGGACCTTCGACGGGGTGTCCACGGCACCCAGTGTTGCAACAGCAGAGGCCGCACTCCGGGTGGTGCGGCCGAGCGCCATCGCGCCCTGCGAGTCCGCGGAGACGGTCACGTTGGTCAGAAGGTGACCGACCCCCGCGAGGGCGGTGACCTCAGCCTCCGAGCGTGCCGAGGTCACCATGGACACCGTCATGCCGAACTGGAGGGCCAGCCGCACGAGCTGCCGGATGTCCGGGTGGTGGGTCGGCTCACCACCGGTCAGGCACACACCCTCGACCCCGGCCTCCTTCAGCCGCGACAGGGCACGCGTGTACGTCGCGGTGGTGAGGAAGCCGCGGGCGCGGTCGGCCCGGAAGCAGAAGCTGCACGCGACCTCGCAGTGGCCGGCCGTCGAGATCAGCGCCGTACGGGCGGGGGTGCTCATTGCACCCCCGTGTTGTCCCAGACCGCGATGGCCACGGTGCTGGTGTAGAAGGCGCACATCTGCGGGTCGGGGGTGCTGCCGCCGATGAGGGCCTGTTCGTTGCGGGACGGGCCGCCGCAGATGGCCAGCGCCGGGCAGTCGCCGCACGCGGGGATCGGCGCGACCTTCTTCGTCGCCCTTGTGAGGCGGCTGGGGTCCGACCGTAGCTCGTCGAGTGTGTGGAGGAACTCGGGTTCGGTGAAGTTGATGTCGCACACGCTGACGCGGTTGCCGGGCAGGAGGGCGGCGTTGAGGCTGCGGTCGCCCTGCATGTGGTCGAACAGCATCGGCCGGCGGGTGTCGAGTGCCTGGAAGGCCCGGTCGAGGACGGAGAAGAGCATCCCGCCCTTCCCAAGTGCGGTCAGGCGGGCTTCGTAGAGCTCCCGTGCCAGGTCGGCGCCATTCACCCGCCACTTGCCCCCGGTGGGGATGGGCGTGTTGACGTAGATGAACTTGAGGCCGAGGTCGTCGATGATCCACTGCACGCTCTCGGCCAGGCGCCCGATGTTCGACGCCGTCGGGGTGAGGTTGCAGCCGACGTGCAGGCCCTTCGCCTCGACCAGGCGCCGGACGTTGCGGCGGATGCGGTCGTCGGCGGGCTGCCCGCCGAGGAGCAGCCGGTTCGCCGAGTTGATCCCGGGAGGGCCGTCGATGGAGATGCCCACCCCGTACTCGCGCTGTACGAAGTGGTCGAGGGCCTCGTCGGTCAGGCGGGCGCCATTGGTGACGACTGTGCGTCGGACCCGCTCGACGCCGTAGCGGGCAGCGAGGGTGTCGGCGAGTTCGTCGCCGTACTGCATGAGGTCGAAGCGGATCGTCGGCTCGCCGCCGAACCACTGGATCGAGACCTCCTCCTGCCCAGCGTTCTGCTCGAACATGAACTCAAGGCCGGCGGCGAGCTCCTGCTCCGTCATGTCCGGCTTGCCGCTGTTGGTGTCGACGAAGCAGTACGTGCAGGCCATGTTGCAGCGGTCGGTGAGCACCACCCGGAGGCCGCTGATCCCGCGCGGTGTCGGGTCGATACCCAGGGTGTGGAGGCGGTGGTGGAGTGCTTCACGGCGGTCGGCCGCGGGGCCGTCCTGGGTGAAGCCGAGCCCGGCGAGGGCTAAGTGGGTCGCGGTCGGGGGGACCCCGGCGAGGTCAGAGACCTCGCCGGGGTCGAGAAGCACACTCTCCAGCGTGACCGGGTCGAGGAGGACAGCCTCGCCGTCCCGGTCGTACTGGAAGTATTTCCCCCACAGCAGCTGGGGAGTGGCCACTGGGTCAGGCCGCCGTTTCCTCTTCAGCGATGCCCAGTTCGGCCATGACGGCGCGGACCTTGTCCTCGGCGTCGGCCTGGAGCCGGGCGGAGGCCGCGGGGGAGCCGCCATCGGAGAGGACGATCACACCGGGGAGCGTCGGGTTCGGCGCGATGACCGTGAGACCGGCCGGCTCGGTGCTGATGACCATGACCGCGCCCTCCAGGCTGACCCAGTCGGTGCGGTCCTTCAGGGCCTCCAGGATGCGGCCCTGCTTGTCGCGGAAGGAAGCACGCTCGCCCATCCACACGCCCGCCTTGGACTTGGAGTCCACGACGTCCGCGTAGATGAGGTGGTTCTGCTTCTCTTTCCTGGGCTTCGGCATAGCTGATCTCCTTGGTGGAAGGGTGACTGCCCGGGACGGGCAGCTTGGATCCGCTCTGGTGCCGCCGGTGTGGTGCCGTATGACACCTCGCCGGTTTCGTGCGCGGCGCGCTGGCGCCGTTCCCCGTCGATGCCGATCGCTTGTTCAGCGCCGACGGGAAGCCTGTTCAGTCCTTCGTCTCGCTGGACTGGGCCTGGTGGGCAATCGACCGTAGGGGCTGGAGGGTGTCCGGATCGGCGGTCCATTCCCGACCCGAGTGGTCCATCGGGCGCATGTGCGCCACCCTCCTGACCGGCCTGCCCGTAAGTTTCGATACGTAGATCAGGACCGCGCCCACGGTTCCGTGACGTCCGCTGGTGGGGTGTGCAACGTCCTGCCCGAGCAGCCGGTGCGCGGTGTCCTCCGTGACCCAGACGTTTGCCTCCGTAGTCGTGCTCATTGGGCACCCCCGAGGCCGAGGAAGGCGTCGAACTGCGCGGAGCTCCACGTGGAGGGGTCACCGTTCCCACTGCGGAACGCCTCGGCAGCCCTGGGCAGACCGCGGCGCTCCAACGGGGTGCCGACGTCCGTCTCCCCGTACGGGGCCACGACGGCCTCGTAGCGCGTGCTGGTTGCGCCAGGGGTTCGTCGGGGAAGCCGGGGGCTGCTCACGGTCCACTCCCTTTCGCTGGGGTCTTCGAGGTGGCGTAAGAGTCCCTCTGGTGCGGGTGTCACGACCACGATGCGCTTGGTGTCATCTGGTGCTCGCCAGGGTGATCGGGGTGTCATGAAGGTGGCGCCGTGATGTCATCTGCACGGATTTCATTGCGCAGCAGGTGTGTTGGCCAGTAGGCACGAAGTGGAACGGGGCGCGATGTGGCCCGTCTCCTGACCTTGAGGGAGCGACCGATGGGCGATCCGGTGACGCTGTTGCGCGTGTTAGTCCAGCAACGGCATTGGCGTTACAGGGACTTCGTCACGGCGTTCGAGCGCGCGGCCTCACAGGCCGGCGTGCGGGGCATGTCGGTGTCGGAGGCACAGTTCCGGCGGTGGACGTCGGGCCGGATCAAAACCATGCCCGGACCGGACACGTGCCGGGTACTGGAGCAGCTCTTCGGTGTGGAGGCCACGTCACTGTTCGGGCCGCCGCCCGCGCTGTCGACCTCGACCTCGGTGACTCCCACTGCGTACGACCTCGAAAGTGAAATCGCCATGACCGCACGTGACGCCGCTGATGAGGCGGGGGCTGCCGCCGCGCAGTCCGTATCCGACACGACCATCGACCAGCTCCGTGACGACGCCCTGTCCCTCGCCCGCTCGTACGGCGCCGTGAGCGCCTTCGACGTGTTCCGGCGAGCGAAGGCCCTGCGCTCGGAGGCAGAGCACCAACGCGGACTCACCAAGGTGCCCGTACAGCAGCAGGACCTGCTGATCGTGGCGGGGCAGGCGTGCGCGCTGCTGTCGACCGCCGCCTTCGACCTCGGCGCACTGGACGACTCGGCACGCCTTGCCCGGTCGGCGGCCCTGTACGGAGAGATGGCGCGCTTCGATCCGCTACGGGCTTATGCCACTGGGTCCTTGGCAATCTGCGCCTATTTCACGGGCCGACCTTCCGAGGCCGTACGGCATGCGCGGACCGCCTTGGCCTACGCCGGTCTGGGCGACACGGCCAGGCGCCGGCTGCTGTCCATCGAAGCCCGCGCCCATGGGCACCTCGGGGACCGGGAGCGGGCCACCCGCGCGCTCATCGCGTCCACCCGGCAGGACAGCGGCGAGCGTGACGCCCTGCACGATGACGTCGGCGGTGAGTTCGCCTTCAACGAGGAGCGCCTGCTGATGTCCAACGGCACCACCGCCCTGCTCGTCGGCGACGGGGCAGGCGCGGAGGTGACGGCGCAACGGGCGCTGGATCTGGTCGCGTCCCGGCCGCCGGCCCGGCAGTCAGTACCGGTACGGGGCAAGGCCGCTGCCGATCTCGCCGCCGCACAACTGCTCCGGGGCGACCTGGACGCAGCGGCGACGACTCTGGAGACGGTGTGGGCGATCCCGGCGGAACAGCGTGTGGCGGGGCTGCTGGAGCGCACCGGCGGTTTGCGCCGAGCTCTGACGGCCCCCGCGTTCAGGGAGACGCGGGTGGCTGTCACGCTCGGCGAACAGATCGAGGAATTCGGGCGCCTCTCGGCGCCGCGGCAGCTGGGTACGGGCAGCGGGCTCCTCGCCATCGAGTGACCCTGCCCCTCGTGTCTACGGGAGGCCGAGGGCAGCGAGGATCTGGGCTTCCTTGGCTGGGTCCACGCCGTGTTCGGCCCACCTCGGGTGTTCGACCGGTCGGCCGTCTGCCTGCATCCACGCCCAGGTGTCCGCAATGGTGTCGGCAAGCGGACGGCAGCGAAGCCCGGCCGCCACTGCACGGGAGGCGTCGACGGACCACACCCCGGAGTGGGTGCGCCACAGCGGAAGCTCCGTCCACTGCTTCACACCGTGTGCAGTGAGCGTCGCCGCATCAGCCCACACTGGGCTTCCGGTACTACCGGTGGCGGCCAGGCAATCAGTGATGAAGTCGGACCAGCTGGTGCCCTCGGGGTGGGCGATGTTGAATGCCCGGCCAGGGCTATCGGTGCCAGCGGCCTGATCGACGGCGAAGACGGCGACATCCCGCACATCAACGGGCTGGATCACCTGGGCGGCCGGCGCCGGGACGACAATCGGGCCGCCGCGCTGGGCACGGGTGAGCCACCACGGGAGGCGCCCGACGTACTCGCCAGGACCCAGGATCACTCCCGGCCGCAGGAACACCGAATCGTCCCCGAAGGCGGCGCGCACGGCAGCCTCTCCTCCTGCCTTCTGGAACCCGTACTTCGTCGGACTGCCATCGGCCCCTGTGTGACCGAAGGACTCATCGGCGTCCGGCGGGCACTCCAACAAGGGGGAGTCCTCGGTGAGCGGGTGGTGGGGCCACCCCTGATAGACGGACACGGTGGAGACGTGCACCCATCGGGCAGCGGCCGGGCGCAGGATGTCGGTGGCGAGAAGGACGTCACGGGGCGGGAACTCGCTGCTGGACGTGTCGATCACGGCATCCCATGGTCCGCGTGAGGCCAGCCGTTTCAGGTCGTCGGGGCTCGTCCGGTCACCCCGGACGGTGTCGGCGCCCTCGACCACGCCGGAGCGGCCCCGATTGAACGTTGTTACATCCCAGCCGCGTCGAAGCGCATCGTCAACGATCGCTCGGCCAAGGAACCAGGTGCCGCCCATCACCAAAATCCGCATGGGGGCGACCCTGCCACGAACCGCAAGGCGACACCATCCCGCCTCTGATTTGAGCGGCTGGTCCAGGACTCGCCGCTACTACCCAGAAGCGATGACGGCCCTCGTGATCACCAGCCGTTGCGGAAGATCTACCCAGTGTCAGTGGCCGTCGGTATCGTCGACGCACTGACTGTGAGGGGGAGCAGTGGCGACTATCCGTCCGAGCCGTCGCATCGAGAGGGCAGGCGTCAACGCCGTACGCACGCTGCTTGAGGACCACGAGCACATCGTTCAGGAAATCGACGGCGGAAACGACCATGGCGAAGACCTCTTCGTCAACCTCACTCGTAGCGGGAAACGGACCGGCCACTACTTCGCCGCGCAGGTCAAGAGCGGAAAGAAGTACAAACGGGCCCGCGGCTACGCCATCCCGGTGGACGACCACTATGACGACTGGAAGCAGAGCCGCATCCCTGTCTTAGGCATCGTCTACGACCCCGACACGGGGATGATCTTCTGGACGAATCTCACCAAACAGCTGAGGGCGGCCGAACAGCCGCCCTCATGGGTGCAGATACCGCTGAGTTCGCGCCTGACGAGCGAGAACATGCGGGGCTTCGCCGCCGAGGTAGAGGCGTACGTCGACGGCGCCGGGATGCGCGTTCGGGGCGCCACGCAAGAGGAGGCCTTGACCGAGGCGATCAGGGCCAGGAAGGGAATCGACCCTGAACTGGCACCCAATCCCCTGTATGAGGGGTTCGGGGACTTCGCCCTTCGCCATGAGGACAAGATCGCCCAGATTGCGCGGACTCTCTTGCAAGCCACTCCGCTGATGATCTTGGCTCTGGTCATGGTCTTCGAGTGGCCGTATCAAGTGCGCTTCGTCGAGCGGTACTCAGACATCAGCCCAGTCATGTGGATCCTCAACCTCTACATCTTCATGTTCTACATGGCCCTGACGATGTTCTTCGAGTTCCGAGCTGGACGCGTCCCCAAGGAGACTGGGCACTGGCTCGCACTGATCGCCGGCAACTTTCTGTGGATCCCGATTTGGGACCCAGGCGGACACCGCGGCTGGTGGGGAACCCTGTGGATCTTGCTGGGCGCCACGGTCCCCTCATGGGGATACAAGACTCTTCTCGTTCACTTCATCTGGTACGCGAAGGAACGGAGGAAGCGTGCCCAGCAAGCAGCGTAGGCCCACATCCCCTCTGCGCGCCGGCGAGGCTGCATGTGGGCAACCAACCCGCTTGAGGTCCGCGTGGGAGGCACGACTCCTCGGATTCGTGGGCCGTTTCCTCTTGGGGCCGATTCGCGACCTGCGAGGCACGGAGCACGGCGTTCTACGGCCTCAGAACGGGCAGAAGAGGAAACGGTCAATTCAATCTCACGCGAGGTACGACCAGCCCCGTGAGTCGAGCCGGGCATCCGGAGATGGCCCAGCCCCGCCTGGAGGGTCTCCGGGCGGGGCTGGGTCTCGACTTCGAGGCCGCCGTAAATCAGCAGGGCAGCTCTGTCGGCAGGGGGCCGGGGGTGAGGTGGGGCGCGCAGTCTGGACAGGCGTACAGCGTCCGGCCTGGGCCGCTCGACCGCTCGATGTGGCGAACCGCGACGGGGGCCGACGTCAGGCGCCCGCAGCGGCAGCAGGCGATGGCCGTCAAGCTCCCACCGCCATGTGGACCGTACGACCGCCGGGGGGCACCTGCCTGCCGTGGATCACGGCCGGGCCAACATCGATACCGCGCAGTGCCATGTCGAGCGCCCATCGGCGTTCCGCCTGCGCGCGGCGCTCCGGGTCGTCAGGGTGCTTGCGGCGCGGGGCTGTGACGTAGGGGCGTACGGGATTGATCGTGTCCGTGAACGGCCTCTTCTCTGCCGACTCACGGGCGTACGGGCTCCTGTGTTCCGGTAACGAGGAGCGCCGAGGTTGCGGGGACGGGGCGTTGCCCGGCAAGGGGGCAGCTCGGTGCCTCCCGCCAGCGGGGAACAGCAGCACGAGTAAGCGCACAAGGTGCGCGATAAGGTCAGTCACGTTCGTCAGCTCCAGATAGCTGATGGGCCACGCCCCCGGACGTTCGCCGCGTCGCGGGGGTCTTGTTGTGTGGCGACCCTAGCCCTACCTGTAAAAGCCTGTAAAGGGCTGTATAGGCCTGTCAGGGAATGCCGCTGTGCCATCGGCCGGATACCTTCGGCTCATGGAGTACGGGCCGGATGACCAGGTGGAGCGCGACGCACCCGATGCGCCGTTCCAACAGCTCGCGGGGATCTTGCGTGCACGCCTGAAGCGCGGTGACTGGAAAACCAACCGCGCCATTCCCGGCGAGAACGCCCTTGCGGACGAGTACGGGCTTTCCCGTCCAACCGTCCGCCGTGCGATTGCGGCGCTCGCCGACGAAGGTCTCCTCTATGCCCTTTCGGGGCGCGGCACGTACGTGGCGGAACAGAAGCCAGAGGCTCCGGCCCCGGACGCCTGAGGTAGCCCCTGTGGCGATGGGCCTTCCCGCGCGCGGAGGCTGCTTCGACCGGTCGTTGCGTGTGGGGTGCCGGCGTCGCGCGCCTGGGCTGCGTTGAGACGAGCAGGGGCTCGTTGTCAGTGGTGTGCTGTATTCGCGCGCACCCGCGCGCGCAAGTCACGACCGGTCGCGGCGGAGACACCCGAAGGCTTCGGAGGGGACGTTGGGGACGCAGGGGACGCTGTTTCCAGGCTGCTCTCTCTCCTTCCTCCTTCCTTCTCTGACTGAGACAGAGGAGAACGGGTGCGGAGGCGTCCCCTGAGTCCCCCGGTCCCGTGATCCGCGCCGTGCCGCGGGAATCAAGGGGGCGCCTCGAGGATCGGCCTACGTCCCCTTCGTCCCCCCGCCGTCCCCCGTGCGTCCCCCGGACAGGAAAGTGCCCCGGGCGGCTGTTGCCGTTCCGGGGCACGTGATCTGCGCTAAAGGGGGCGCAATCACGGGGTCGGGTGGCGCGTGACGGCGTAGACCTTGCCGTGCTTGTTGCTGCCCGAGGTTCGTGCCACCTGGATACCGCGGGCGCGGAGTGCCGGTGCGACCTGTCGAATGCGGGCGCTCAGAACGGCCGGCGTCTTCGGCCACCCGTCGCCGAGGCCACGGCCATCGCTGCCGAGCTGCCGGTGCAGCTCGGCCATGGTGCCCTGCCAGCCGCCGGGCGGAAAGCCCGGCGATTCGGTCCACTCCCGCAGGGCTCCGGCGACAGGGTGGCCGTCGAGCACGGCATCGTTCAGGGCGTCCTGTGCCCCGTTGAAGGCGGCGAGGCTGTGCCAGCCGGTGACGCGGTCGAGGGCGTGCAGCAGCTCGGCGAAGTCGGCGAGCCGTGGACGCTCGGCCAGGTCCGCCGCGGCGTGCGGGAGATCCGCCCACACGGCGACGGCGAGGTCGAGCAGGGCGCCGAGGATGCGCGGGTGTGCCTGCTCGTACGTGGCCCAGAGCGATCCCGCGGTGCGCCTCTTATGGCGGGGGATAGGCTGGAGTTCGAGTGGCAGCATGCGCTCGGCGAGGTCGTTGCGGAGTGCGCCGAGGTCGATCCCGGTGAGCAGTACGGGGCGCTGGTAGGTCAGCACGTTCACGTCGTCGTCGGTGTAGAGGGCTCGGGTCACCTGCGCGTCGCCCGTAACGATGCGGCACAGGGCGTCGGACAGCCAGCCAGGCAGCCCGGAGAGGTTGTCGAGGGCGAGCACCCATCCGGCCGCGGTGGTCGGGCCGAGGTCGCGCAGGTTCTCGGGCGCCTGTCGCAATGGAGCGCGAGCACCCTCGATGATCCCCGCGAGCATCTGGCCCGAGGTGCTCTTGCCCGTTCCCTGCTCGCCAGTCAGGTATGCGATCGGGCGCGGCATCTCCGGGCGCAGCGCGGCCAGCAGCCAGCCGACCGCGAGCGGCAGCGTCTCCGGCGTGAACGGCAGCAGCTCGGCGAACTCCTCGATGCCCTCGCGCCAGCCGCCGGCGGAGCGGTCCGGGCGAGGCAAGGAGCGAACCAACTTGCTGCGCCGCCATATCGGCCCAGTCTCCGGGTCCGGGGACGTCAGCGCCCATCCGTCCGGGGCAAGGCGGACAGACTCCCCGTCCGGGCGGCCGAGGTCGAGCCAGGACACTGCCGTGTCCTCGGGGTCTGCGGCGACGCGCAGGTGCAGTTCGGTCTCGGGGGCCCGCATGGCGAGCGCGTCGAGGGCGGCGAGCGTGTCGGCGAGCGCGGTCTGCGACGGCGTTCGGTCGTGTTCGGTGACGTAGGCGTAGGTCAGGTGCTGGCGCAGGCTTCCGGTCCCCGTGTGCGCGGCGGCGCGCAGCGGCACGGCGATGGGCGGGCCGTCGTACGGGACTGCGTACGGGGCGCCGTTGTGATGCAGGTACCGGAACCGGTTTTGCCCGAGCACGCGCAGTACCTCGGCCTGCGGGGGCTGTCGTTCCTGTTTCGGGGCACGTTGCTGTTCCGTGCCCGCACCCTGCACAGGGAAGGGCACGACGGAGCGAGCAGCGGCGGTCGGGTTGAAGGTCGGGACATGGGTCACGCGGCAGCTCCGGTGAGGGTGCGGGGGTACCGCTCGCCGGCCGACAGTCCGGAGCGGATCGCGGCCTCAGCCTCACGGTCGGGCAGTCCGGCGTGGCGCGCGGCGTCGCGGAGCACGTCGGCGAGCTGGGCGCGGTCGAGCTGGCCGACGGCGCGCAGCGTGCCGAGGTTGAAAGCGGCACGGTTGAGGGTCTCGTTACGGGTGCCAGCCTGCGCCTCAGCGACGGCGCGCAGCTCGCCCTCGATGGCAGCGGCGACGTACCCGCCGCCCACGGTGTGGGAGCGCCAGGGCAGTGCGGTGCGGGGTCGCTCGGGGCGTACGCGGTGCCCGGTGCGGTCGAGGTCCCGCGCCAGCCAGACGGGCAGCTCGGCGACCGTACGGCAGTCGCCGAGCGCGGTGTACGCGCCGGCACGAGTGGACGTGCCGGGCGCCACCGCGTATGAGGACCCCGCGCGCACATCGAGCTGCCAGCCCAAGGCACCGGCGAGCGGGCGCCACGTCGTACCGGCCGGGGCACGGAACCAGTAGTGCACGCCGCCCGAAGGAGTGTGCACGGTGAGCGTCTCCGGCCCACAGCCGGGCAGCGTCGCGCGCCGCGCCTCGACGAGCAGGGCCAGCGTGTCACGACCGTCCGCAACACTGCCAGGCGCGATGTCATAGGGCAGGTCGACGCCGGGGAGAAGGGCCTCCGGGTCAACGGGGGCATCTCCCTCGTGGCTGTCCACATCAAGGATGACCAGCCCGGACGGCCCTGCTGCGATTCCCACGCCGGCAGCTGGCAGACGGTTCCACCAGGCCACGATCAGGCTGGGGTCGTTGGTCGCGGCGAGGACACCGTGGCAGGGACGGCCAGCGGCGACGCAGGGGCAGGCGTGCCCATCATGCTCGGTGTACTGCCGGTTGGGCCGCTGCTTGGTCCCAGGAGAACACCGGTCACATCCGCGGACGGGAATCTTCGTTCCCGGCGTAAGCGGATGGACGTGCCAGCCCTGCGCGGCGGCCCAGAGAGCGACGCGCAGGGGGTTCGGTGCGGTGGGCCGGGAACGGGCCGCCAATAGGTCGGACTCGATCGTGCTGGGGAGCTGGATAGGCTCCTGCATGTAGAGGTCTCCTTGCGGCGGCACGGGGCGGGCTTCGTCGTTCGCACCCCGTGCCGTCGTGCTGTTCAGGCTTGGACAGAGCTGGAGAGTTCGAGGGCTCCGGCGGATGCGCCAACATCCGTGCGGAGCCCGGCCTCTTCCTGCGGACGGATGCCGAGTGCTACGTGCAGCTCGGCGGTGACGACCCGCAGTGCGCGGCCGAGCCGCATAGTCCGCACCGGCAGCTCTCCCCGCTTCGCCAGGGTGTACGTCGTGCTGCGCTTGAGTCCGAACGCGCGGCCGGCAGTCTCAAGGTCGACGGTCGCCGGAAGGGCGAGCAGCTCGGCTCGGGTGAGGGCGCCGCTCATGCCACCTCGTCTCGGTGAAGCCTGTGCTGGGCCAAGTCTTCGAGGACCCGCGCATAAGCGAGCGCGGCCTCTCCCCTCGGGCTTCGCTTCCCACGTTCCCAGCGCCAGACCGTCGACGGGTCCACCCCGCACAGGTCCGCGATCTCCGACAGCGACAGCCGAGCGGCGGCACGGGTGCGCATCGCTGCCCCCGAGGCAGCGTCGGCCCGTACCTGCGCAAGACGCAGGACATCAGTTCTGATCATGGACCGAGCCTAGCCGATACCTTGCCTCAACTCCACAGGACTTCTTTACCCCGTGGCAGATAATGAACTTTGCCGACAGGCAAGGTTAGATAGGGAAAGAGAAGGACTGAGAAGGAAGATGAGAGACCAGATGAGACTTGATGAGCACAAACAAGGAGAGACCGGGAAAGCGGGATGGAGTCCATGAGCGCGGGAGAGGGAACGAGCGGGACAGTCATCCTTGCCACTTCCTTGCCCTTCAGGCAGGATTAAGGCATGCAGAATGATGGAGTGCCCGATGGATGGGACTACGTAGCCACCCCCGGCTGGCCCTACGACCAGTTCCGCGGGGAACCGCCTCTCGTCGATCTCGGGCACCTGAAGATGCCGAGCCACTTCACCGGTATCGCCGTGGGGAAGAAGGTCCGCGCCACGGTCGCGCTGTGCTTCCGCGCCGACCCCCAATCGGGCGTGCAGCTGGTGTCCGTCATGACCGGGGACACGGGAGCCGACTTCGGTCTCGAAGCGGTTCTCGGAGCGGCAGGGATCGCGACGTGGAAGCACGCCGCGTTCATGCAGCTGGTGAACAGCTCGGCCACCGAATGGCTCGGGGAGATCCTTGCCCCTCAGGCCGACCAGTCGGCCTCCGCGTTCGAGCGGAAGAAGGAAGAGGCACGGCGCCTGCTGGCCCCGCTGTTCGCCCTGCTGCCGTCGCAGCAGACACCTGGGCAGCGCCGCAGCCTCACCCCGGACCACCTGACCAACGTGGCCGAGGTCTACCGAGAGGCGCACAAGCAAGGCCGGCCGCCCACCGTCGCGGTCGCCGAGCACTTCGGCGTCTCGCACTCCGCTGCCGCGAAGTGGGTCGGGGCGGCACGCAAGCAAGGTCAGTTGGGGCCCGTGGCGAAGGGGTCGCGGGGATCTGTTGAGGGGGACTGAGATTGAACGGGTCGACTCACCGGCGGTGCAACTGCCGGGACCAGGAGAGCGGGAAGCTGCTCGGGAGTAAGTGCCCGAAACTCAAGGGCAAGCGCCACGGGGCGTACAGGCTGCGGCAGGAGCTCCCGCCCACCAGCGAGGGCACGCGGCGCTCGTTCACCCGTGGCGGCTACGAGTCGAAGGGGGAAGCCCAGGCCGACCTGGACCACATACGGGCCCTGCTCGCCCTGGCCGATTCGGACGACGACGAGGGCCGCGAGCGCATCGTCGAGCTGCTGGCCAAAGTGGCGCAGGACAAGGCTCCGCTACCGGACCTCGAAGAGACGCGGCGCCGGCTCCACACCACGCAGTCGCTCACCATCCGAATCACGGTCGGCGAGTGGCTCGACACCTGGCTCGCGGCGAAGAAGACCCGGAAGACCACGACCAACGGGTACGCCTCACACATCAAGGTTCACCTGAAGCCGCGCATCGGGCACCTGCGGCTGGACCGGCTCAACGTCGGGCACCTCGTGGAGATGTTCGACGCCATCGGCGACGAGAACGAGGTGATCGCGGCCGAGAACCAGGAGCGCCGTGATCAGATCGCGCGGTGCAAGCCGAGCAAGGCTGGGCGCCCTGTTGCCGCCGAGCGGGCCAAGCTGGCTCTGGAGAAGGAGAAGCTCGCCGAGATGAAGCCGTTCCGGAAGCTCACGGGTCCTGCGACCCGTCAGAGCATCCGGCGGACGCTGCGGGCCGCGCTGAATGCCGCGATTGCTCGGCAGCTCGTCACCTTCAACCCGGCCGCGCACGTAGAGCTTGAGTCGGGCAAGCGGCCCAAGCCGCTCCTGTGGACAGCTGAGCGCGTGGAGCGGTGGCTGGAGACCGGCGAGAAGCCCAGCCCGGTCATGGTGTGGATGCCGGCGCAGCTCGGGGCCTTCCTCGACCACGCGTCAGACCACCGGCTGTACGCGTTCTTCCACCTGATCGCGTTCCGCGGTCTGCGGCGCGGCGAGGGCGTCGGCCAGGACTGGACGCACGTGAACCTGGACGCCGGGCTCCTCACCGTCGCGAGCGAGATCGTGCAGGACGGATGGACGCCGTACGAGTCGGAGCCGAAGACGGACTCCAGCGCGAACACCATCGGCCTGGACAACGACACCGTGGCCGTTCTGCGGGCGCACAGGGTCCGCCAGAACAAGGAGCGCCTCAAGTGGGGGAAAGGCTGGCAGAACACGGGGAAGGTCTTCACCAAGGAGGACGGCACCTGGCTGCATCCGGGCACCGTCTCCAAGGAGTTCCGGCGCCTCTACGAGGAGATCGGCCTGCCGCCCATCAACCTCCGGGACCTGCGCCACGGGACGGCGACCCTCACGCACGCCGGCGGTGGCGACCTCCACACCATCAAGGAGACGCTGCGGCACTCCACCATCACGCTGACTTCGGACACGTACACGAGCCTGCTGCCCGAGGTCGACAAGGCCGCAGCTGAGGCAGCTGCCCGGCTCGTCCCGAGAGCACGTCCGGCCGTGGCGGCGAACGGGAGTTCCAGCACCGCCGCTCCCGCATCGCTCCCGCACGGGGTCCCGAACGACGAAGCGCCTCGATCGGCCGAAGCCAATCGAGGCGCTAAGTAGCAGGTCAGAGGGGTTAACCCCCGCCTGCGAGCAGTAGGCCATGTCGGACTCGAACCGACAACCAACGGATTAAAAGTCCGCTGCTCTGCCAATTGAGCTAATGGCCCTCGGTGTGCTCACCCCAGAGCATAGCCGCAGAGCGCCGGACAGCCGATGGGGTATCGGCTGTCCGGACCGTGTCATCAACTCAGACTCGCGTACGCCCCCCAGCCGTCGCCGATCTTCACGCGTGCCTCGAACCTGCCGTTGCCCCGCCCGGCGTAGCGCCACAGGACCCCCGACGTGTCCCGCGCCACCAGGTCGGACTTGCCGTCACCGGTGATGTCGCCAACGCCGACGACCGCGTTGAAAATGTTCCAGCCCGTACCGATCTGGACCGGGGCGGCCGGTTTGCCGTCGGCCCCGCCGGCGTAGAACCACAACTTCCCGGCCGGGTCCCGGCCCAACAGGTCGCCGCGGCCGTCTCCGTTCAGGTCGCGCGCACCCGTGAGCCGGTACCCCTTCAGGCCCTCGGCCACCAGCACCTTCGCTTCCAGCCGGGTGCCGTTGAGCGCGTACAGGAACAGGTGGCCCGTGGCGTCGTTCTTGGCCAGCAGATCGGCCCGCCCGTCACCCGTGAGGTCCCCCGGGGAGACGAGCGTGTCGTACGTGTTCCAGCCGCCAGCCCCGACCACCGTGTACGGCGAGGCCGGCTTCAACGGGTTCCCGCAGCCGGGGCGGTAGGCCCGCAGTTCACCGGCCGCCATCCGCACGAGCACGTCGTTGCAGCCGTCCTCGTCCACGTCGCCGAACGGCAGTACGGCGTTGGCCGCGTTCGCGCCGGTCCAGCCGCTACCGGAGACGGCCGCGCCGAAGGCGCCCGCGCCGCCCGGACGGAACTCGGCCGTCCCGTCGGCCTTCAGCCCGAACAGGTCGCCGTTCCCGTCCCCGACGTGGTCCCGGGGCGGCCTCGCCCCGGCCCCGGAGAGCGAAACGGCCCCCGAGACGATGAGGTCGGCGCCCAGCCCGTCGGCGGGCTTGGCGGTCAGCGCCCAGTCGTACGCGCCGCTGTACAAGAGCTTCCCGAAGGCGTCCTTGCCGTCCCAGGTGGGGGCGATGAGGCCGCGCGCCTCGCCGCCCCTGCGCACGACGGTCAGGACGCCCGTCGCCCGGTCCCGGACCTTCAGCGTCCACGAGGCGGCGGGCTTGGACAGCCACCACTTCCCGGTCCACGTCTGTGCGGGCACCTTCTTGAGGTCCAGTACGGCGGCGGGCGCCACCACGTCGATCCCAGTCAACGGGGAGGCCGCCACGCCGGTCGGCACGATGTGCACGCGCTCCGCGTCGTCCACGTAGGCGACGTGGCCGCCGAAGCGGTCGACCGTCCAGCCGGTGCGGCGCCCGATGGACGCGCCCAGCGCGGCCTTGCCCACCAGCACCCGCGTGGGCAGCGTCTTGCCGGCCGCCGGCACCCCGCCGGTCAGGTCGGTCAGTTCGAGCCCCGTGGTCTCCGTACGGCGCACCAGATAGCCGTCCCCGAGGAGCGCGGGATCGGCGGGCACCGCCACCGCCTTGCCGGAGGTCTGGTCGAAGAGGCCGGCCGCGGCCGGCTTGCCCGCGTCCGCGTCCTTCGGGCAGGCCCAGTAGACCCAGCGGCCGACGGCCTGGAGCGCGTTCGGCATGCAGCCGTCGAGCGTCTTGAAGACCTTCTGCGCGGCGCCTCGGGGCAGGTCCTGCCGGCTGATCGTGCCGTCCGCCGTGGAGCCGCTCCAGAGGGTGGAGCCCCAGACCGCGGAGGCCACCTTGTCGCGCTTGATCAGCACGGATCCGGAGGAGGGCTCCTTGAACTCGGTCACGTACTGGTTGCCGGAGGAGAGCCCCGCGACGATGCCGAAGCGGCCCGACAAGTCGGTGAGCGCCGGGCTGTCCTCTCCGGTGGTGACCCTGGGACCCCAGCCGGTGGCGCCGGACGGGAAGAGGACCGTGCCGCCCTGCTCTGTGGGATTGAGGCGGCCGTGGTTGCCGTCTCCGGAGGAGAACATGGCCAGGCAGCGCTTGCTGTCCCAGCTCCAGCAGCCCCCGTCCTCACCGCCGGTGGGCCGGTCGACCGTACTGGAGAGGACCGCGGGCGTACCGGGGCCGGTGCTCAGCCGTGCGGTTCGATAGGTTCCGATGATGGTCGCGGGCTCGTACACGGTGCTGTTGTCCGAGGTGTTCAGGATGCCGCTGCCGAGAGCCAGGCCGTAGACCGAGGCCGGCACCGGCGCGACGGTGGCGACACGCTTCACCTCTGTGGCACCGGTAGCCGACCGGGTGAGCCGGTGGACGGCCCAGGCCACGTCTCCCTGGCTCGTGCTCGACTCCGCGACGGAGCCGACGGCGAGGACCGAGCCGTCGGGAGCGACGGCCAGTTGCAGGTGAGCGGACCCGAGCTCGACGTTGCTGTCGTCGCTGCCCTCCGGAAGGCTCCAGAGATTGCCACCGGTGCGGTCGTCGTTGATCCGCGGGTCCACACCCAGCAGGGTCTCGCGACCGAGCAGGGCGAATTCCGGCTGGTCCGGAGCCGAGATCCCCAACGTCCTCAGAGGTGCGGCATCGAGTTTCGCCCTGTCCAGCACATCCACCCGAGTGCCGTGGCCGTGCAACCGCAGCAGCCCCCGCGGAGCGAGCCGGAAGCCGGTGACCGCGTACGGGTCTTCCGGGTCGGGGCGGTCCGGCAGCCCCGTCGCCTGCCCGGTGGCGAGGTCGATCATCATCCAGCGCCAGGCCCTGCCGGAGGGGACGGACACGGCCTGGCGCACGATCACGGACTTCGCGTCGCCGTCCACCAACCGACTCTCCGCGGCGCCGGCCAGGAGCCCTTTCACCGGGGTGTCACTCGCCTTGCCGGCTCCGCCGGCCTTGAGCAGGTGGTACGCACCGGGCGCGTTCGGGTCGCCTTCGACGGTGACCACGGTGTCCCCGAAGGTGCCCTTGTACGTCTGGCCGGGCGGCAGGGCGATGTCCGCGAAGGCAGCGCCCGCACCCTTCTGAAGGGTCACGTGCGGCACCGGAGTCGCGGAGTACAGGGCGACCGTGTCGGAGCCCGCGCCGTAGTACCCGGGCTCGAAGCTGAACGGGGCCTGCGTGAAGGAGCCGTTGTCGACGTCGTACACGGGCTTGGACGCGAGACGCGTCGCGAGCGCGGTCGTGGTGCCCGTCGCGTAGTCGATCCAGAGCAGCCGGTCGTCGCCCTCCTGGGCGAGCAGCAGGCCCGTCGTACCCGCTTCGAGGATGCGGGTGCCGCGCGGAATGCGCCGCTGGGTCGCGGGCAGTACGGTCTCGGCCGCCGCGGCCCGCACGACCGCTGCTCCTGTCGGTGCCTCCGCCGCCGTGGCCGGTACGGCGGCCAGCGTGACCACCGTGGTGGTCAGCGCGAGCGCGGCCAGTGCGCGCGTGCGCGTTCGTCTCATCATTCCCCCCGGAACTCGGGGGCCCGCCTCAGCGGCGGCCAGCGCCCTCGCCCTGCCCCCACTGCAAAGTCTGCGGAGCCTAGCAACAGGGGCCGACAACGCCGAAAGGGCCCCTACGACGGGTGGTCGTAGGGGCCCTGTCAGGCGATCAGTTCAGCGGCCGGTCTCAGCCGTTGCGCTTCCAGCGGGGCTTGTCGTCGCGGCGGTCGCTGCCGCCGGCGGGACGGTCGCCGCCGGAGCGGAAGCCGCCGCCGGCCGGACGGTCGCCACCGGAGCGGAAGCCGCCACCGGTCGGACGGTCGCCACCGGAGCGGAAACCGCCACGGTCGCCACCGCGGTCGTCACGGTTGAAACCACCCGAGGGGCGGTCGTCACGACGGAAGCCACCACCGGCGGGACGGTCGCCACCGGAGCGGAAACCGCCACCGGTCGGACGGTCGCCACCGGAGCGGAAACCGCCACGGTCGCCACCACGGTCGTCACGGTTGAAACCACCCGAGGGGCGGTCGTCACGACGGAAGCCACCACCGGTCGGACGGTCGCCGCCCGAGCGGAAGCCGCCACGGTCGTCACGGTTGAAACCACCCGAGGGGCGGTCGTCACGACGGAAGCCACCACCGGTCGGACGGTCGCCGCCCGAGCGGAAACCGCCGCCGGCCGGACGGTCGCCACCGGAGCGGAAACCGCCACCGGTCGGACGGTCGCCACCGGAGCGGAAACCGCCACGGTCGCCACCACGGTCGTCACGGTTGAAACCACCCGAGGGGCGGTCGTCACGACGGAAGCCACCACCGGTCGGACGGTCGCCACCGGAGCGGAAACCGCCACGGTCGCCACCGCGGTCGCCGCGGTCGTCACGGCGGAAGCCGCCACGGTCGCCGCCACGGTCACCACGGTCGTCGCGACGGTTGTCACGGCGCTCGTAGTTGCCACGGTCGTCACGGCTCTGGAACGCGGGGCGCTCCTCCGCGACCGGCTCGGCCACGGCTGCCGCGACCTCGGCCTCGGCGGCCTCGACCACCTCGGCGACAGCGGCCTCGGGGTCCTCGCCGCGCTCACGTGCGGAGCGGGCGACCAGGCGGTCGGCCTCCTCGCGCAGCTCGACGGCACGGCGCGACAGGCGCTCCAGCTGCTTGGTGAGGTCGGCGACCTCGCGCTCGGCCTGCTTGGCGGCGTTGTTCGCGGAGTCGGCCTGGACCTGGGTCAGCGAACGGGCACCGGTGATCTCGGCGACCTCGGGGTCGAAGGCGCCGACGCCCTGGACGATGTGGCGCGAAGCGTCGACGCCCGCGTCCTCCATCAGGCGGAAGATCTGGCGGCGCTGGTGCGGAAGCGCCAGCGACACGACGACACCGGACTTGCCGGCGCGGGCGGTACGGCCCGAGCGGTGCAGGTAGTCCTTGTGGTCACCGGCCGGGTCCACGTTCAGGACCAGGTCGATGCCGTCGACGTGGATGCCGCGGGCGGCGACGTCGGTGGCGACGAGCGCGTTGACGTAGCCGTCCTTGAAGTCGGCGAGGACGCGGGTACGGGCACCCTGCGTCATGCCGCCGTGCAGCGCGTCGGCCTTCACGCCGGACTCGATGAGCTGCTCGGCGATGCGGTCGGCGCCCAGCTGGGTGCGGACGAAGATGATGGTGCGGCCCTTGCGGGCGGCGATGGCCGCCGTGACCGGCGCCTTGTCCTTCGGCTTCACGACGAGGACGTGGTGCGTCATGGTCGTGACGTTGCCCTGCGCGCTGTCGACCTCGTGCGTGACGGGGTTGGTCAGGTAGCGCTTGACCAGGGTGCCGATCTCGTTCTCCATGGTGGCGGAGAAGAGCATGCGCTGGCCGCCGCCGGGGATCTGGTCGAGCAGCTCGGTGACCTCGGGCAGGAAGCCCAGGTCGGCCATCTGGTCGGCCTCGTCGAGGACCGCGACCTGGACGTTCGCCAGGGAGCAGGCGCCGCGGTTGATGATGTCGCGCAGACGGCCCGGGGTGGCGACGAGGACGTCGACACCGCGCTCCAGAGCGAAGATCTGGTTGCTCATGGAGGTACCGCCACAGACGACCTTCATCTTGAGGCCGAGGACGTCGCCGTAGGGCTGGAGAGCGTCGGCGACCTGCATCGCGAGCTCACGCGTCGGCGTCAGGATGATCGCGCGGGGCTTCTTCTTCTCGGTGTGCCCACCGGCCAGCGAGGCCAGGGTCGGCAGACCGAAGGAGAGGGTCTTGCCGGAGCCGGTGCGGCCACGGCCGAGGATGTCCTTGCCGGCCAGGGCGTCCGGGATGGTCGCGGCCTGGATCGGGAAGGGCGCGGTGACGCCGTTCTGCGCGAGCTTGCGCACGATGCCGTCCGGCAGACCGAGGTCGCCGAAGGTCAGGGTGGGCTCGGCGTCGGCGTCGTCGGCCTCTGCGTCGTCGTTGAAGTCTTCGGTGGAGTCCTCGAAGGAGTCATCGGACTCGTCGGACTCGTGGTTCGCCACGTCGGCCTCGAGGGCCTCGATGATCTCGTCGGCGACTACGGCCTCGATGGCCTCGGTGACCGCAAGGGTCTCGGCGTCGACGATCTCGTTGGAGTCGTTCTCGGGCATGACGGAACGGTCAGAACTGGAAATGGACATGCGAAATGCGAAACCTTCCGGAGTCTCGGCACGCGCCCAAACTCCGTGAATTCGCAAATCGACCGCCTCAATGCGGTCAGCCACGGCTGGGGAGAGTACGCGCCACGCGGCGCTCTTCGGAGTCGGCGCCGGGCAATGGGATCAAACGATCTATAACCATACGCACCCTCCCCCGGGTCTGGCAAGTCCCACCCCCGAAGACGGCGCTGACCTGCGGAAACACCATCCGCCCGCCAGAGCCTGGCGGGCGGATCGGGCCGGGTCCGAGCCGACATCGGGCCTAGGGCTGGGTGCCCGGATCGGTCGACTCCTCCGGCTTCGGGGACTCCGGAGCCGGTGTGGGTTCCGTCACTGGCGGCGGGGAGACCGGCGGTTCGGAGGCCGGCGGCTCCGGGGTCGGGGAGGCGGGCTGGCCGCCACCGGAGGAGCCGCCTCCACCGGAGCCCGACCCGGACCCGGAACCGCCCGCCGGGGGCTGCTGGGGACCCTGGCCGCCCGCTTCGCCACCCGGACCGGCCGACGGCGAGGGAGCCCCGGGCGGACCGGCCGGCGCGCCCGGGCTGGGGGAGGCCCCGGCCGCGCCGGAGGTGGTCCCGGGGCCCGCGGACTTGCCGTCCTGGTTCCCCGTACCGCCCTTCGAGCCGTGGCCGCCGCCCTGGCTCCCGGCGCCCTTCCCGGACGAGGAGCCACCGCCGGACTTGCCGCCCTGGACACCCGTCGAGGCGGAGGGCCCTGGCTTCGCGGCGTCCTCCCCGACACTCATGCAGCCCGCGGTCGCCGCCACCGCGAGCGCGGCGACCGCGAGGCGAAGCGACCGGGGGGATCGGAGGGAAGCGGAAAACTGGCGCACGGGGCACCTCCGGAACGCTGGCAAAGGTCCGCGATGAGCGGGTCAATGTGCCCAACTCCCTCTGCCCCGTATGGGTCACGCCCCAGTACGCCCCGACGGAGACGGGCGGCGCGCCCTCAGGCGAACAGTTGTCCCGCCACCTGGTGGCCGAGCGTGACCCCACCCAGCCCGATCAGCACCGAGGCCGCCACATTGGCCGCCGCCAGGAACTTCCAGCCCCGCTCGGCGAGGCGCAGCGTCTCGTAGGAGAACGTCGAGTAGGTGCTCAGCGCCCCGCACAGCCCCGTACCGAGCAGCAGGTTCAGCCGAGAGGAGGCGGCCCCGTCCAGCACCGCGCCGGTCAGCGCCCCCAGCACCAGGGAGGCGGCCGCGTTCACCACGAAGGTCCCCCAGGGGAAGACCGAGTCGTGCCGCGCCTGCACGGCCCGGTCGGTCAGGTACCGCAGGGGCGCCCCGACGGCCGCGCCCACCATGACGATCAGCCAGTTCATCCCCGCCCCCACCCCCGGGCCGGGCCCCGGCCGTCACCGACGGCGCGCCGGGTGATCACGGCAGCGGCCCACACGGCGCCCATCGCCCCGGCCACCGTGAGCCCGGCGTACGCCAGCGCGGTACCGGCCTCACCGGCGTCGAGCAGCCGCGCGAAGTCCACGGCGTAGGTGGAGAAGGTGGTGAACCCGCCGAGCACCCCCACCCCCAGGAAGGGCCGTACGAGGGGGTGCGCCGACCGGCCGCCCTCGCTGATCAGCACCATGAGGACGCCGATGAGCGCGCAGCCCGCCACGTTGATCCAGAAGGTCCCCCACGGAAAGGCCCCGGGCGCGGCCGGCCACAGCAGCCCGACCCCGTACCGCGCCGCGGCTCCCACGGCGCCGCCCGCGGCCACGGCAGCGAGCACCCGGCCCTGCGGTTCGGCGCGCTGCGCCGGCACGTGGAGGTCGACGTCGGGGTCGATGGCCTCCGGCCCCCGCGCCGGCCGGGTCATCCGCACTCCGCTTCGCATGTCGCCACCGGGCCATTCTCCCGCGACGGGTCCCGGCCCGCCGGAAACGGGCCGGGGAAACCGGTCCGCCGCAATCGGACCCCGGCACGGGAGAATGGCCTCGTGCTGGAGATGACGCGTGACGCGTTCGAAGAGTTGGTGGCCGAAGCGCTGGACTCGATCCCCGAGGAGCTGACCCGGGTCATGGACAACGTGGCCGTCTTCGTGGAGGACGAGCCCGCCGCCGACGACCCCGAACTGCTCGGCCTCTACGAGGGAACCCCGCTCACGGAGCGCGGCGAGTGGTACGCCGGGGTCCTGCCCGACCGGATCTCGATCTACATGGGGCCGACCCTGCGGATGTGCGAGAGCGCGGAGGAAGTGGTCCACGAGGTCGCCGTGACGGTGGTCCACGAGATCGCCCACCACTTCGGCATCGAGGACGAGCGGCTCCACGAACTCGGCTGGGGCTGACCCCTCAGGCCGTTCCGGACCCGCATCCGCTCCGCCGCGAACCCGCCTCCGGCCCGCCTCGGACCCGCCCGCGGAAACCGTTTTGGCGATCGCCGCCGGGATCCCATATGCTTCTCACGTCCCCGACGCGCTGGAAAGTGCCCGGCGGGCCTTTAGCCCTCATCGTCTAGTGGCCCAGGACGCCGCCCTTTCAAGGCGGTAGCACGGGTTCGAATCCCGTTGGGGGTACGCATTACCGTGTGCGAGACTTGTGCTCGCACATTGCAAGGACCTGTGGAGCAGTTGGTTAGCTCGCCACCCTGTCAAGGTGGAGGTCGCGGGTTCAAGTCCCGTCAGGTTCGCTGAAGCCGGAAACGGTTTCGTGGCTGGGTAGCTCAGTTGGTACGAGCGATCGCCTGAAAAGCGATAGGTCGCCGGTTCGACCCCGGCCCCAGCCACCAGAATCAAGAAGGCCCCGTCCATCGGACGGGGCCTTCTTCGTCATTCCCCTTCCGCGCCCGCGCCCGCTCCGGCCGCCGCCCGGGCCCGCCGGCGCCACTGCGCCAGGCCCGCGCCGGCGGCCGCCACGGCCACCAGTCCGAGCAGCGCCCAGTCCGGAACCGCGTCCGCCACGGCCTGCACCCGCTGCTCCACCGCGAACGAATCGTCCACGTCCAGCACCCCCGGCAGGGCGCTCGCCCCGTCGTAGGCCAGGAACAGCACGCCGAGCAGGATGAAGAACAGGCCCGAGGCGAGCGAGGTGGTGTGCAGTTCGAAGCGGCCGACCGAGAAGGTGCGGCCGCGCAGCCAGCGCCGGCGGCCCAGGTCGAAGCGCTCCCAGAGCAGTGCCAGCACGAACAGCGGCACGGCCATGCCCAGTGCGTACACCGCCAGCAGCAGGCCTCCGTAGACCGGGCTGCCGCTGACCGCCGCCACCGTCAGGATGCTGCCGAGGATGGGCCCGGCGCAGAAGCCGGCCAGCCCGTAGACCGCGCCCAGCGCGTACACCGACAGGGCGGTGGTCGGCCGGATCCTCCCCGACAGCTCCGAGATCCGCTTCGAGGCGAAGCCCAGCCCGAGGATCTGGGCGAGGCCAAGCGCGATGATCAGCCAGCCGCCGAACAGCACGAGGGCCTCGCGGTTGCCGTGGAAGAACCGCCCGGCGTACGAACCCGCCGCCCCCAGCGGTACGAGGGTGCTCGCGAGGCCCGCGTAGAAGATCCCGGTGCGCGCCAGCAGCCGGGACGTGGAGTCGATGGAGTACGCGAAGAAGGCGGGCAGGAGCAGTGCGCTGCACGGGCTGAGCAGCGCGAGGAGGCCGCCGAGCAGGGCGGCCAGGTATCCGGCGTCGGTCACTTCGCGGCCGCCTGCGCCTTGGCCTTGGCGATGGCGGCTTCGAAGGCCGCAGGGGGCTGGGCTCCGGCGATGGGCTGCCCGTTGATCAGGAAGGACGGGGTGGAGGTGACGCCGATGCGGTAGCCCTCCTCCTGGTCCTTCGCCAGAGCGGCCGCGGCCTGCTCCCCGGCCATGTCCTTCTTGAAGCGCTCCAGGTCCGGGACCCCGGCCTCGCGCGCCAGCTCCGTCAGCCGCTCCGCGCCGAAGCCCTTCTCCTTGGCTCCCTCGGCGTACGCGGCCGCGTGGAACTGCGCGAAGCGGTCCTGCTGCCCCGCCGCCCAGGCGGCCTTGGCGGCGGCCTCGGAGTCGGCGCCGAAGATCGGGAAGTTGCGCCACTCGATGCGCAGGGTGCCGTCCTCCACGTACTTCTTCACCAGCGCGGGCTCGGTGTCGCGGGCGAACTTTCCGCAGTAGCCGCACTTGAAGTCGGAGTACTCGATCAGGACGACGGGAGCGTCGGCCCGGCCGGCCGCGAGCTTGTCCCCGGACTCGCGGCGGGCCAGGGCCTTGAGCTGCGCGGCGGGGTCCGTGGCGGATCCGGCCTCCGGAACGGCAGCCGCGGACTGCCGGGCGGCGCCGTCGGTGGTGTCCTCGGGCTTGGTGGCCTGCCAGGAGACGAGGCCGAGGGTGACGGCGGCGAGGGCGACCCCGGCGGAGATCAGCAGGGGCTTGCGGGAGGAAGAGGAGGAGGAAGGGGAGGCGGGCATGCGGGTGCTCCAGAGCTGTGCGGACGGAAGGGTAGGACCGGGTGGCCGATGCGGCCGGTCCTCCTAGACCCGCATCACGGACAGCTCCGGCGGGGACGGCGCCGGCCGGTCGGGCCCGCGTACGAGGGCCCGTACGGGTATCGCCCGCGACGGGACCGCCACCTCGGGCCCGGGCCGCACGGGCGGGGCCTGGGCCTGCGCCTGGTCGGACCCGGCCCGCGCCGGCAGGGCGGGTACGCCGTCCCGGCCGGGTGAACCCGGGGCGCAGGCGGGTCCGGGCGGCCCGGCGGAGGCGGCGAAGGCCGCGACGGGAGCGGCGGAGCCCGGCTCCGCGGAGGCCCCTGCCCGCACGGCCCCCTGCCCGGCGGCTGCGAGGGCCTCGGCGACCGGGACGGCCAGGACCGGGGGAACCGTCGCGACGGCCGGGACGGTCAAGGCCACCGGCGCCGCCGCGACCCGGGCGGTCACCGGAGCGGCCGCCGCCTGGAAGGTCCCCGCCAGCAGGGCCCAGCCCAGCAGCACCGCGAACACGCACCGGAGGCGGCGGCTGCGGGGCATCGTGGGCGGCCTCTCACTGGGACATCGGCAGGAAGGCGACGGGACATCGCCGGTGACGTGCCGGAGGGACACATCGGGGTAACGCTCGGGGGACTCGTCCCGAAATGGTACGGGTCAGCCCCACAAATGCGTTCGCCACCCGGCACCTACGGGTGAGATCCTCGACCAGGTATGTCTACTTCCTTCGCCGCCCTGCAGACGCTTCTCGGTGAGATCTCCCTCCGTGACGCGCACCGCCTCGGCCGCCGCCTCGAAGGCGCCCGCCGCATCCGCAAGCCCGAGGCCAAGCAGGCCGTGCTCGACGAGATCGCAGCGGAGGCCGAAACGGCCGCCGTGCGACTGGCCAAGCGCGCCTCGCGAAAGCCCGAGGTCACGTATCCCGAGAACCTTCCCGTCAGCCAGAAGAAGGACGAGATCGCCGAGGCGATACGCGACCACCAGGTCGTGATCGTCGCGGGCGAGACCGGCTCCGGCAAGACCACGCAGATCCCCAAGATCTGCATGGAGCTGGGGCGCGGCGTCCGGGGCATGATCGGGCACACCCAGCCCCGCCGGATCGCGGCCCGCACGGTCGCGGAGCGCATCGCGGAGGAGCTGAAGTCCGAGATCGGCCAGACCGTCGGCTGGAAGGTCCGGTTCACCGACCAGGTGGACCAGGAGGCGACCTTCGTCAAGCTGATGACGGACGGCATCCTGCTCGCCGAGATCCAGACGGACCGCGAGCTGCGCGCGTACGACACGATCATCATCGACGAGGCCCACGAGCGGTCGCTGAACATCGACTTCCTGCTCGGCTACCTCGCCACGCTGCTGCCCAAGCGCCCCGACCTCAAGGTGATCATCACCTCGGCGACCATCGACCCGGAGCGCTTCTCCCGGCACTTCGGCGAGGCCCCGATCGTCGAGGTCAGCGGCCGGACGTACCCGGTGGAGGTCCGCTACCGGCCGCTCCTCGAAGACGACTCCGAGGACAGCGACCGCGACCAGATCACCGCGATCTGCGAGGCCGTCGACGAGCTCCAGGCGGAGGGGCCGGGCGACATCCTGGTCTTCCTCTCCGGCGAGCGCGAGATCCGCGACACGGCGGACGCGCTGGAGAAGCGCAAGCTCCGCCTGACCGAGGTCCTCCCCCTCTACGCGCGCCTCTCGCACGCCGAGCAGCACCGCGTCTTCCAGCAGCACACCGGGCGCCGCGTCGTCCTCGCGACCAACGTCGCCGAGACCTCGCTGACCGTCCCCGGCATCAAGTACGTGATCGACCCGGGCACCGCCCGCATCTCCCGGTACAGCCACCGCACCAAGGTCCAGCGGCTGCCCATCGAGCGGATCTCGCAGGCCAGCGCCAACCAGCGCAAGGGCCGTTGCGGCCGTACCAGCGACGGCATCTGCATCCGGCTCTACTCCGAGGACGACTTCACCACCCGTCCGGAGTTCACGGACGCCGAGATCCTGCGCACCAACCTCGCCTCCGTCATCCTCCAGATGACCGCGGCCGGCCTCGGCGAGATCGAGAAGTTCCCCTTCATCGACCCGCCGGACCACCGCAACATCCGCGACGGCGTGCAGCTCCTCCAGGAGCTCGGCGCGCTCGACCCGGACGAGAAGGATCACAAGAAGCGGCTCACGCCGATGGGCCGCCAGCTCTCCCAGCTGCCCGTGGACCCGCGGCTCGCCCGCATGGTGGTGGAGGCGGACAAGAACAACTGCGTCCGCGAGGTCATGGTCATCGCGGCGGCCCTGTCCATCCAGGACCCGCGCGAGCGGCCCTCGGACAAGCAGACGCAGGCCGACCAGAACCACGCCCGGTTCAAGGACGAGACGAGCGACTTCCTCTCCTTCCTGAACATGTGGCGCTACGTCCGGGAGCAGCAGAAGGAGCGCGGCTCCTCCTCCTTCCGCCGGATGTGCAAGCAGGAGTACCTGAACTTCCTGCGGATCCGCGAATGGCAGGACATTTATTCGCAGCTGCGTACGGTCGCCAAGTCCATGGGCATCCACGTCAACGAGGCCGATGCCCCCGAGACGAGCGTGCACATCTCCCTGCTCGCCGGCCTGCTCTCGCACATCGGGCTGAAGGACACCGACAAGAACGAGTACCTGGGGGCCCGGTCCGCCAAGTTCGCGATCTTCCCGGGTTCCTCGCTGTTCAAGAAGCAGCCGAAGTTCCTGATGTCGGCCGAGCTGGTGGAGACCTCGCGGCTGTGGGCCCGGGTGAACGCCAAGGTCGAGCCGGAGTGGGTGGAGCCGCTCGCCCAGCACCTGATCAAGCGCACGTACAGCGAGCCGCACTGGGAGAAGGACCAGGCAGCGGTGATGGCCTTCGAGAAGGTCACGCTGTACGGCGTGCCGATCGTCGCTCAGCGGAAGATCAACTACGGCCGGATCGACGCCGAGGTCTCCCGCGATCTGTTCATTCGCAACGCCCTGGTCGAGGGCGACTGGCGGACCCACCACAAGTTCTACGCCGACAACCGCAAGCTCCTCACCGAGGTGGAGGAGCTGGAGAACCGGGCCCGGCGCCGCGACATCGTGGTCGACGACGAGACGCTCTTCGACTTCTACGACCAGCGGATCCCCGAACACGTGGTCTCCGGGGCGCACTTCGACTCCTGGTGGAAGCACAAGAAGCGCGACGAGCCCGAACTGCTCGACTTCGAGCGCGAGATGCTCCTGACGGAAAAGGCGGCCGGGGTCACCAAGGCCGACTATCCGGACTCCTGGATGCAGGGCCGGCTGAAGTTCCGGGTGACCTACCAGTTCGAGCCGGGCGCGGACGCGGACGGCGTCACCGTCCACATCCCGCTCCAGGTGCTGAACCAGGTCACGGACGAGGGCTTCGACTGGCAGATCCCGGGCCTGCGCGAAGAGGTGGTCACGGAGCTGATCCGGTCCCTCCCGAAGCCGATCCGCCGGCACTACGTGCCCGCGCCGAACTTCGCGACCCGCTTCCTGGCCACCTCGCACCCGCTGCAGGAGCCCCTGCACGTGACGCTGGCGCGGGAGCTCCAGCGGATGGTCGGGGTCCCGGTCACCGCCGAGGACTTCGACCTCACCCGCATCCCCGACCACCTGAAGATCACCTTCCGGATCGTCGACGAGCGCCGCAAGAACCTCGCCGAGGCCAAGGACCTGGAGGCCCTGCGGCTCCAGCTCAAGCCCAAGGCCCGCCAGGCCCTCTCGCAGGCCGCCGCGGCCACCGCCGAGCGGGAGGGCGGGGAGTCGGTGGAGAAGGCCGGGCTCACGGACTGGACGATCGGCACCCTGACCAAGGTCTTCGAGACCCGCCGGGCCGGCCAGCCGGTGAAGGCGTACCCGGCGCTCGTGGACGCCGGTACGAGCGTTTCCGTACGCCTCTTCGACACCGAGGCCGAGCAGCAGCAGGCCATGCGGCTCGGCACCCGGCGGCTCATCCTGCTCAACATCACGGTGAACCCGGCGAAGTTCGCCTCGGACCACCTGAGCAACCAGCAGAAGCTGGCGCTGTCGCGCAATCCGCACGGCTCCATCCAGGCGCTGTTCGACGACTGCGCGACCGCGGCGGCCGACCACCTGATCGCGCGGCACGGCGGACCGGCGTGGGACGAGGCGGGCTTCCGCAAGCTCTACGAGGCCGTGCGGACCGACCTGGTGGACACGACCGTACGGACGATCACGCAGGTGCAGCAGGTGCTGGCCGCCTGGCAGGCCTGCGAACGCCGCCTGAAGACCACGGCCAGCCTCGCCCTGGTGGCCAACGTCCAGGACGTCAAGACGCAGCTCGCGGCGCTCATGCCGGCCGGCTTCGTCACACTGACCGGACTGCGCCGGCTGCCGGACCTGATGCGCTACCTGGTGGCGATCGACCGGCGGCTCCAGCAGATGCCCACGGGCGTCCAGCGCGACACCACGCGCATGGAGAAGGTCCACGAGATGCGGGACGAGTACCTGTGGCTGCTGGAGCAGTTGCCCAAGGGGCGCCCGGTCCCGGCGGCGGTCACCGAGATCCGCTGGATGATCGAGGAACTGCGGGTCAGCTACTTCGCGCACGCCCTCGGAACGGCCTATCCGATCTCCGACAAGCGCATCGTGAAGGCGGTGGACGCGGCCGCCCCGGGACCCGCTCGGTGATCGAGTTCGACTGCACCCCCTGAGCTGCGGTACAGTCTGATTCGCAGCCGCCCAGCGGCCGCAAATCAAGGACCTGTGGAGCAGTTGGTTAGCTCGCCACCCTGTCAAGGTGGAGGTCGCGGGTTCAAGTCCCGTCAGGTTCGCAAGATCGTCAGGGCCCGCATCCCCAGGGATGCGGGCCCTGACGCGTTTCCGGGGCCGGATGGCACCGAGGGGGCACTTCGGCACCGAAGTGCGGGGCGACGTACGGCCCGAGGTGCCGGCCGGTCCACCGACCGCCGCACGGGCCCGTTGGGCCGAACGGCCCACCAGGGCGCCTCACGGGCCCGATTGGGCCCAGCCGGCCCCAGAACCCCCAGCAGGCCCTTCACGGCGCGCTGGGAGGCGCCTGGAGCCCCGTGCGGGGCCGCCGGAGAAACCCGGACCGCTCCGCCCGGCCACCGCCCGGCCGCGCCTCGCCACCGCTCGGCCGCGCCTGGCCACCGCCTCGCCGCCGTCCGCGACCCCTCCGACCCCACCGTCGCGTGGCGGCCGCGACATCGCCCGTCCGGATGATGCGCTCTGTGCGGCACGTCCCTTTACGGGGTGCATTGCCTGATCCACAAGAGTGATCATCTGTGACGGGAGTCACCCCATGTGTTTTTGAGACGCACGCTTTTATGGCACTCATACGTCCACTCGATTTTATATGTGCCATTGCACCCACCCCCGGCGGCTCCGCACACCAGCTCGATAACCCCCTGACCAGGGCATAAAAAAAGATCGCGCTGGACCCGGCGGAGTCCAGCGCGATCGAACGACTGATGAACCTGTTGGGGCAGGTCCGGTCGTTTCAAAGCTCTGTGGATCTCATCGGATTGGGGGACCCGATATAGACCCGGCAATAAGTGGTGCTGCGGAACCTCAGGCCTCGCTGCGCTGCTGCGGAATTCCCGCAAGCAGTGCGCGGACCTCAGCCTCGCGGTAGCGGCGGTGTCCACCCAGGGTGCGGATGGACGTGAGCTTGCCAGCCTTGGCCCAACGGGTGACCGTCTTCGGGTCCACGCGGAACATCGTGGCAACCTCAGCCGGGGTCAGCAGCGGCTCGGCATCAGGGGTGCGAGCGGTCATGAGCGGCCTCCTCGGGAGAACCGAACCATCTCGGTTCTTTCCTCTAAATTCTGCACCTTGGCCCACGTTGCCCGAAATGGACATACGCGGGCCGAGTCGGTTATAGGACGAACGGCTTGTCCTCGGCACTACAACTACACCATCCGTCCAGCCTCGACGGCCAAACCGATGGAATTGCCCTCCGAGGTGTTCATCAGCGGCGGAAGCCGATGGACCGTCCCATAACGGACAGTCACCCCACTGTGACGATCAGTCACAGAGCGATCAGGAGTCGTCAGACCCCCCGTAGAGTGCAATACCGAGCATTCCGCCCTTAGTTGGACGGAAGGAACCCTCCCCGGACTCCTTGTCCTATTTTGGCACGAGGGTAGGGGAAGGGCGCAAGGGTGTAGAAAGTGCGGTCCGTCACCCTTGGACCAATGGCCCGTATCGGGACGTAGGTCCCGGAACAAAGACCCAAAAGAGGGCATCACGGCCTTGAGCTGGACGTTCTCGTCCGTGCTCGGCCGATCGGCGGATGGACAACCGCCTCCGGAGTCGCTACTCGGGTCGCGCAGGTCACTCCGACCGGATTCGGAACCGAACCTCTCAGTTGGCGAAGAGTCTCTCCCGGACCGCCCGCCACCGCTCCGCCAGGGCCCCGTACGTCCCCGCCGCCCCGTCCCGGTCCCCGGCCCGCAGGGCCGCGAGCCCCGCCGCCAGGTCCGCGGCCGAGTGGTCGGCCTCCAGCCGGTCGGCCGGCAGGGCATGCAGCAGCCCGCCGTAGTCGAGCTCCACCATCGAGCGGGGGTGGAACTCCTCCAGCCAGCTCCCGACCTCCACCAGCCCGTCGGCGAGCATCCCGTACCCCTCCGCCTCCCGCAGGGTCCGCAGCCCCCGCGCGAGCCGGCGCCGTGCCTGCACCATCGGCGTCCGGTAGCGCAGCGCCTCGCCCGACACGTACTCCCGTTCCTCGTCGGACACCAGCACGAACCAGCGCAGCGGCACCTGCCAGACCCCTGTACGGATCCACGGCCGCGCATCGGGGTTCCGCCCGCGCCAGGCCTCGTACTCCTCGGCCGCGCGGCGGCGGGCGGCCGCGGGCAGGGCGGCGTCGAGCACCGGGAGCGGGAACTCGGCCACCAGCTCCTGGAGCGCGAGCCAGCCGCGCAGCCTCGTCCGCCAGGGGCAGACCAGCAGGACCCCGTCGACCTCGGCGGTGAAGGCGTCCGCGCTCTCGTGCGCCGGGACCCCGACCACGGGCACCCGCACCAAGTCCACGAGCGACCGTCGCAGTTCGTCCTGGGCCGTCGGGGTGGCCCCGCGCCGGGCGTAGTCGGCCCAGTGGGTGCGCTCCGGCTCCGGGAAGGCCGTCAGCGGCTCGTAGACGCGCAGGTAGGAGGCGTAGGGGACGGCGGGGGCCGAGCGGGCGGACGGCAGCCGGGGATCGGGGGATTCGCTCACGCTCTCGTACTCCCCCGCCCCGCCCGGCGCTACTCCGACGGCGGCCCGCGGCCCCGCCCGCAGCCCGGTCGCAGCCCGGTCGCAGCCCGGTCGCACCCCGCCCGCCACCCCGGGCCGCCGACCCGGAACGTCCCGATCTCCGGACACGGGGGAACACGGGGCCCGGCAGGTCTTACGCTGCTCCCAGCACGCCCTCCCCCACCCGCAGGGTGGGCGTCTTTCCCGCCGCATCTCATCCATGGGAGTCACCACCGTGACCGAAATGACCGACGGCGTCCTGCACACCCTGTTCCGCAGTGAACAGGGCGGCCACGAGCAAGTCGTGCTGTGCCAGGACCGAGCCTCCGGCCTGAAGGCCGTCATCGCGATCCACTCCACCGCCCTGGGCCCCGCCCTCGGCGGTACGCGGTTCCACGCGTACGCCTCGGACGAGGAGGCCGTCCTCGACGCGCTGAACCTCTCGCGCGGCATGTCGTACAAGAACGCGCTCGCCGGGCTCGACCTCGGCGGCGGCAAGGCCGTCATCATCGGCGACCCGGACGCCCTGAAGTCCGAGGAACTGCTGCTGGCCTACGGCCGGTTCGTGGAGTCCCTCGGCGGCCGCTACGTGACCGCCTGCGACGTCGGCACCTACGTGGCCGACATGGACGTCGTGGCCCGCGAGACCCGCTGGGCGACCGGCCGCTCCCCCGAGAACGGCGGCGCCGGCGACTCCTCGGTCCTCACCGCCTTCGGCGTCTTCCAGGGCATGCGCGCCAGCGCCCAGCACGTGTGGGGCGACCCGACCCTGCGCGGCCGCAAGGTCGGCGTCGCGGGCGTCGGCAAGGTCGGCCACCACCTGGTCGAGCACCTGCTGGAGGACGGCGCCGAGGTCGTCATCACGGACGTCCGCACCGAGTCCGTGCAGCGCATCCTGGACAAGCACCCGGGCAAGGTGACCGCCGTCGCCGACACCGAGGCGCTGATCCGCGTGGAGGGCCTGGACATCTACGCCCCCTGCGCGCTCGGCGGGGCCCTGAACGACGACTCGGTGCCCGCCCTCACCGCCAAGATCGTCTGCGGTGCGGCGAACAACCAGCTCGCCCACCCCGGCATCGAGAAGGACCTCGCGGACCGCGGGATCCTCTACGCGCCGGACTACGTGGTCAACGCGGGCGGGGTCATCCAGGTCGCCGACGAGCTGCGCGGCTTCGACTTCGACCGCTGCAAGGCCAAGGCCACGAAGATCTTCGACACCACGCTGGAGATCTTCGCACGTGCGAAGTCGGACGGGATCCCGCCGGCCGCGGCAGCCGACCGCATCGCCGAGCAGCGCATGGCGGACGCCCGTAGCGCGGCGCGCGCGGTCTGACCCTCACGGGGGTCCTCACGGGGCCCTCACGGGGCCCTTACGGCGCCTCTGGGGCGGCCCGCCGGGGCGCAGCGAGACGGAACTCACTGCGCTTCGGCGGGTCGTCCGTCAGGAAACGGCTAAAATCGCAGCTGACCAGCGGGGACGGGGCGCCTTGTTGGTACTGCACCGGGGCGCGTCATGCGGGCGGCGTACCGTATGGCCGCGGAAGCAGGTACCGTTAAACCCCTACGGACGGTCTCTCCACGGAGAGCCCGCTCCGAACCATGAACGCGTGTCAGACTCTGGGGCCGTCGAGCCCCGTCACCGAGGGGGTCGAGCCATGGGGCGCGGCCGGGCAAAGGCCAAGCAGACGAAGGTCGCCCGCCAGCTGAAGTACAGCAGCGGCGGGACTGACTTGTCGCGTCTGGCCAATGAGCTGGGCGCATCGCACACGGAACCGCTGCCTGTCAGCGAGCCGGTCGTCGATGACGAGCTTGATGATGATGACGAGGACGACCCGTACGCCAAGTACGCGGAGCGCTACAACAGCGATGACGAGGACGAGGACGAAGAGTCCGGTCCGTCCGTCTACCGTCGCGGTGCTTGACGCGCCATTCGGCGTCGGACTCCTCGCGGTGCGCTGATCCTCTTCCTCAGCAGCGGCACACAGCTTCATATGTACGGAAACCCGGTCCAGGGCATCGCCCCGGGCCGGGTTTCCGTGCTGTTCGCGCAGGTGGGAGCCGGTGGTGGCCGGCTCCCCGAGACGGTCAGCCCGCGTAGTCACCGGTCATCGTCGCGCCCTCGGTGTGGTCGCCGCGGTCCAGGATCTCTCCCGCGACCCAGGCGTCGACGCCCCGGTCGGCCAAGGCGGTCAGGGCCACGTCCACCGACTCCTGCGGGACCACGGCCATCATGCCGACGCCCATGTTCAGGGTCTTCTCCAGCTCCAGGCGCTCCACCTGCCCGGCCTTGCCGACCAGGTCGAAGATCGCACCGGGGGTCCAGGTCGAGCGGTCGACCGTGGCGTGCAGGTGGTCCGGGATCACCCGGGCGAGGTTGGCCGCGAGGCCGCCGCCCGTGATGTGGGAGTACGCGTGCACGTCGGCCGTACGGGTGAGTGCCATGCAGTCCAGCGAGTAGATCTTCGTGGGCTCCAGCAGCTCCTCGCCGAGGGTCCGGCCGAGCTCCTCGACGTGGCCCTCCAGGGACATTCCGGCCCGGTCGAAGAGGACGTGGCGGACCAGCGAGTACCCGTTCGAGTGAAGACCGGAGGACGCCATCGCGATGACGGCGTCGCCCGTACGGATGCGCTCGGCGCCCAGCAGACGGTCGTACTCGACCACGCCGGTGCCCGCGCCCGCCACGTCGAAGTCGTCCGGGCCCAGCAGGCCGGGGTGTTCGGCGGTCTCGCCGCCGACCAGGGCGCAGCCGGCGAGGACGCAGCCCTCGGCGATGCCCTTGACGATGGCCGCGACGCGCTCGGGGTGGACCTTGCCGACGCAGATGTAGTCGGTCATGAAGAGCGGCTCGGCGCCGCAGACGACGATGTCGTCCATGACCATCGCGACGAGGTCGTGGCCGATGGTGTCGTACACGCCCATGCGGCGGGCGATGTCCACCTTGGTGCCGACGCCGTCGGTGGCGGAGGCGAGCAGGGGGCGCTCGTAGCGCTTGAGGGCGGAGGCGTCGAAGAGGCCGGCGAAACCGCCGAGGCCGCCGAGGACCTCGGGGCGCTGCGTCTTCTTCACCCACTCCTTCATCAGCTCGACGGCGCGGTCTCCCGCGTCGATGTCCACGCCCGCGGCTGCGTAGCTGGCACCGGTGGTCTTCTCTGTCATGACAGGGAGAGCTTTCGTGTCGTTGCTGCGAGTGGTGCGAGGCCCCGGAAAAGCCTGAAAGAGAAGGCCTCGCGCAGGTTGAGCAGGATGAGGGGGGAGAGGGGAGGGGGCCCGGTCCGCGGGCTCTGACGAGCCCGCGGACCGTGGCGCTGCCTCGGGCCCTACGGGCGCCGGAGGGCGTCGGCGGCGTCGGTGCCGCCGGCCAGCTCCGTCTCCAGGAGCTGCTTGCCCAGGAGCTGCGGGTCAGGCAGTTCCATGGGGTACACGCCGTCGAAGCAGGCACGGCAGAGGTTGGGCTTCTGGATGGTCGTCGCCTCGATCATCGAGTCGAGCGAGATGTACGAGAGCGAGTCCGCACCCAGCGACGTGGCGATCTCGTCGACCGACATGCCGTTGGCGATCAGCTCGGCCCGGGTGGCGAAGTCGATGCCGAAGAAGCACGGCCACTTCACCGGCGGCGAGGAGATCCGGATGTGGACCTCCGCCGCGCCGGCCTCGCGGAGCATCTTGACCAGGGCGCGCTGGGTGTTGCCGCGGACGATCGAGTCGTCCACGACCACCAGGCGCTTGCCCCGGATGACTTCCTTGAGGGGGTTGAGCTTGAGGCGGATGCCGAGCTGGCGGATCGTCTGCGAGGGCTGGATGAAGGTCCGGCCCACGTAGGCGTTCTTGACCAGGCCCACGCCGTACGGGATCCCGCTGGCCTCGGCGTAGCCGACGGCGGCGGGCGTGCCCGATTCCGGCGTCGATATCACCAGGTCGGCCTCGGCCGGGGCTTCCTTGGCCAGGCGCCGTCCCATCTCGACACGCGAGAGGTAGACGTTCCGGCCGGCGATGTCGGTGTCCGGGCGCGCCAGGTAGACGTACTCGAAGACACAGCCCTTGGGCTTTGCTTCCGCGAAACGAGAGGTCCGCAGACCGTTCTCGTCGATCGCGATCAGCTCGCCCGGCTCGACCTCGCGGACGAAGCTGGCGCCGCAGATGTCGAGGGCGGCGGTCTCGCTCGCCACCACCCAGCCGCGCTCCAGGCGGCCGAGGACCAGCGGGCGGATGCCCTGCGGGTCACGGGCGGTGTAGAGCGTTCCCTCGTCCATGAAGACGAGCGAGAAGGCGCCCTTCACCTTCGGGAGGACCTTGGTGGCCGACTCCTCGATGGTCAGGGGCTTGCCGTCGTCGTCCGTCTGGCCGGCCAGGAGGGCGGTGACCAGGTCGGTGTCGTTGGTGGCCGCCACCTGGGTGGCGCGGCCGTCCTGACGGGGGAGGTCGGCGACCATCTCGGCCAACTCGGCGGTGTTCACCAGGTTGCCGTTGTGACCCAGGGCAATGGAGCCGTGGGCGGTCGCACGGAAGGTCGGCTGAGCGTTCTCCCAGACGGAGGCACCAGTGGTCGAGTAGCGGGCGTGACCGACCGCGATATGACCCTGGAGCGAGCCGAGAGAGGTTTCGTCGAAGACTTGGGAAACGAGGCCCATGTCCTTGAAGACGAGGATCTGGGAACCGTTGCTCACAGCGATACCCGCGGACTCTTGTCCGCGGTGCTGTAGTGCATACAGTCCGAAGTAGGTGAGCTTGGCGACCTCTTCACCCGGAGCCCAGACACCGAAGACGCCGCAAGCGTCCTGGGGGCCCTTTTCGCCGGGGAGCAGGTCGTGGTTGAGTCGTCCATCACCACGAGGCACGCCCCCGAGTGTAGGCGAGATCGACCACTGGTCCGAATTGGGGATGCCCGGGAAATGTCACAGCACGCAGGGTGACGAAACCTGTTCGTCTCAATATCCGGATTGCCCTGGTTGACAGTCGCCTGTGGTTTCGTACAGGCTCCGGCACATGCAGCCTCTCGGTGACCGCACCGTCACCCTCGTCGCGCGCCGACACGTGGACCTCGTCCGTGTCGCCAGCGCCATCTGTCGCTGTTCTGCGTAGTCACACGCGCTTTTCCCTTTCCTTTTTCTCCTTTCCCCGCCGCTTTCCGTCCGCATCCGCTCCGCCGTGCCCTGCGCCGTCCCGCGCCGCCCGGAGCCGGCCCGCGCCGGACGGCCGGCGGGCCCTGCTCTGGAGTACCCGTGACCTCGTACGAACCCAACCTGTCCCGGCGCGCCTTCGGCGGCGCGGTCGGCGTGACCGCGGCCGCCGCGGCCGTGGGGCTGGGCGCCGCCGCCCCGGCCCAGGCCGCGCCCGCCGAAGCCCGGTTGGCGGGCCCGCAGGAGAGGGAGTTCCGGGCGCAGGAGCGGGGCCGCCGCTCCCGCCGCCCGAACATCCTGTTCATCCTCGGGGACGACCTCGGCTGGGCCGACCTGTCCTCGTACGGCTCCGCGCACATCAAGACCCCGCACCTGGACCGGCTCGCCCGCCAGGGCGTCCGCTTCACCGACGCCTACTCCGGCTCCGCCACCTGCTCCCCGACCCGCTTCAGCCTGTACACCGGCCGCTACCCGGGCCGCGCCAAGGGCGGGCTCGCCGAGCCCATCGCCGACAAGTCGGCGGGCCTGGAGCCGACCCACCCGACGCTGGCCTCGCTGCTGCGCGGCTCCGGGTACTCGACCGCGCTCATAGGCAAGTGGCACTGCGGCTTCCTGCCCGACTACAGCCCGACCAAGTCGGGCTGGGAGGAGTTCTTCGGCAACTTCGGCGGGGCGCTGGAGTACTACTCCAAGCTGGGCGGGGACGGCTCGTACGACCTCTACGAGGGCGACGCCGAGTACAAGGACCTGCGCTACTACACGCGGATCCTGACCGAACGGGCGAGTGAGTACGTCTCCCGCGACCACGGCGACAAGCCGTGGCTGCTGAACCTCAACTTCACCACCCCGCACTGGCCGTGGATCGCCGACGGGGACACCGAGGCGAGCGCCGAGGTCACGCGCCGGATCAAGGCCGGCGACAGGCGGGCCCTGTGGCACGAGGACGGCGGGTCCATCGAGAAGTACAAGGAGATGGTGGAGGACCTCGACCGCTCGATCGGCGAGGTGCTGCGGGCCCTCAATCGCTCCGGCCAGGAGGAGGACACCCTGGTCTTCTTCTCCAGCGACAACGGCGGCGAGCGCTTCTCCCACAACTGGCCGCTCGCGGGCAACAAGTCCTCCCTCCAGGAGGGCGGCATCCGCGTCCCGAACATCGTGCGCTGGCCCGCCCGGCTCGACGGCGGCCAGGTCAGCCACGTGCCGGTCTTCACCCCCGACTGGACGGCCACCCTGCTGGAGCTGGCGGGCGCCCGCGCGAACCCGGCGTACCCGCTGGACGGGGTCAGCCTGGCCGGGTACCTGCTGCGCGGCGAGAAGGTCGCCGAGCGCAACCTCTTCTGGCGCGTGCGCGGGGAGCGGGCGCTGCGCCGCGGCGACTGGAAGTACTACCGCGGCAAGGCGGGCCGCGACCAGCTCTTCAACCTGGCCGGGGACATCCGCGAGCAGGCCGACAAGGCGGCCCTGGAGCCGGCCCGCCTGGCCGAGCTGCGGGCGGCCTGGGAGAAGACGGACGCGGGGCTGCTGCCGTACCCGGGCTGATCACCCGTCCCCGGGCCGCCGGCGTGGTCCACAGCCTGTGGAAAGCTGCGGATCATGAGCGATGCGATACCCGAACCCAGTGAGTACGTACGTGGTTTGCCGATCGGCGAGCGGATCCCCTTCCCCGCCGACGGCATCCCGTTCTGGGAGATCTTCCCGTACGAGGGGGACCTGCGGATCAAGGTGCTGGAGGATCCCGTCCTGCCCGAGCCGCCCCGCGGCGGTGAGGCCGGGCCGGACACCTGCCGCTCCTGCGCCCGACCGGACTCCAGCTACCTCTGGACGGACGAGCACTGGCGGCTGCACGCGGAGCACGGCGCACTGCCGGCGGCGGTGATGCTGGTGCCGCGCGGCCACCACGACCTGCTGGACCTGCCGTCCGAGCGGGCGGCCGAGCTCGGCGCGATGCTCCAGCGGGTGGAGCGGGCGATCCGCACGCTGGACGGGATCGCCCGCGTCCATGTGAACAAGTGGGGGGACGGCGGCGCCCACCTGCACCTCTTCCTGATGGCCCGCCCCGAGGGGATGCTGCAGCTGCGGGGTTCCTGTCTGCCGCTGTGGGACGACGTGCTGCCGAAGCTCCCGGACGAGGTGTGGGCCGAGTCCGTGCGCCGGATCGCCGGGGCGATGGCGAAGGACGGCGGGACCGCGCACGTCTGAGAGCGGAGGTCACTCGACGGCCGAGGCCGCCTTCGCGGTGATGGCGGTGCCCGAACCGGTCGCGGTGAGGGTGAGGGCGTCGCCCTGGATCTTCCAGTCGAGCGGGCCGCCGCCGAACAGCTCCGTGAGGGCCCGCTCGACCTCTCCGGGTCCGCCCTCGCAGGCCATCCGGGTGGTGATGAGGGGGCCGACGGTGAGCCGGTTGCCCTCGACGGCGGCGCTCGCGCTGAACCGGTTGCAGCCGAGGTTGCCACTCACCGTCCCGTCCGCGCCCACGGTGAAGCGGGCCCGGCCCTCGGCGCCGGCCGGGACCGAGGAGGCCGTCTCCCCCTTGATCAGGGAATCCACGGTCCACTGCGTGGCGACGAGCGGGGCCGCGGGGGCCGGAGGCTTCGAGTTCAGGGCGATCGTGCTCCCGTCGGAGGTCTTCAGCGTGATCTTCTCCTGGCCCTGTTCCACGGTCAGCGAGCCCCGGAAGAGCTTGGCGAAGGCCGTCTCGAACGGCAGGTCGGCGCAGGCCATGTCCGTGTGGGCGCCGGGCGACACGGTCATGGTGGCCGCCGAGTCGAAGACCACCGCGGCCGTGAAGCCGTTGCAGCCGTAGTTTCCGCTGGCTTCGGCCTCGTAGCCCTTGCCGCGCTCCACGGACAGCCGGGCGGCAGCGGGAGCGCGCAGCACCGCGCCGTCGACGGTCAGGCTCTCGACCGACCAGGATCCGGAGAACCCGCGGGCGGGTTGCGTCCCCGGATCGGCGCCGCCGTCACCGCAGGCGGTGGCGGTGGCGGACAGCGCGAGTACGGCGACCAGGGCGGCGGGGAGGAGCGGCAGCGTACGCATGCCGGTGGGACGCGGCCGGCCGCGAACCGGTTCCCGGATCAGCTCATCAGGGGGAGCAGCGCCGAGAGGTCGGCGCGCTCGCCGCTGGCCCTGACCTGGGCCCCGTCCAGCGCTTCGGCCCAGCTCGTCCGGCCGGTGGCGAGCCGGATCCAGGTCAGCGGGTCGGTCTCCACCACGTTCGGCGGGGTGCCGCGGGTGTGCCGGGGCCCCTCGACGCACTGCACCACCGCGAACGGCGGCACGCGGAACTCCACCGCCCCGCCCGGAGCCTTGATCGCGAGGGCGTCGGCGAGCAGCCGGGTGCAGGCCGCCAGGGCCTGGCGGTCCAGGGGGATGTCCAGGCCGGTGGCGCGGCGCAGGTCCTCGGTGTGGACGACGAGCTCGACGGTGCGGGTGACCAGGAAGTCGGCCAGGGTCATGGCCCCGATCCACAGGTCGAGCACGCGCCCGCCGGGGTTCGCTTCGAGCGCCTCGGCGAGGCGGGCTCCGGCCCGGTCGTAGAGCTCGGCGAGCGGGGCGCCCTCCAGGGTCTCCTTGGCGGCCTCGGCGATCTTCCCGGCGAGCGAGGCCGTCGCGAAGGGCCACTCGGCGGCGGACAGTTCGGCGACGGCGGCGGGCGGCCGGGCGAGGCCGCCGGCCAGCGAGTCGGCGATCCACGCGATGTGCGCGGCCAGCTCCGCGACGGACCAGTCCCCGACCCCGCTCGGGCGCGCGAGCTGCTCCGGCTCCAACTCCCGTACGGCGTCGCGGACGTGGTGGAACTGCGCGAGGACGGCCGCGCGGGTCCTGGCGTGGTCGTAGGTGCGCGGCTTCTTCTTGGCGGGCGGCATGGGGCCGACCCTACGCCGCCCGGACCGGCCGGACGGCCCACCTCAGTCCTTCGGTGCCGGGGGCAGACTGGTCTCGCAGCCCGCCTTCGCCGCGGCGCGCACGGCCGCCTCGCGGGCCAGCCCCGACAGGAAGCCGCGCCCCCTTCTGCCCCGGCCGTCGCCCTCGCCGGCGGCGGTCGCCCGCAGGGCGGTCACTCCGCCGGACCTGGCCGGGTCGGCGCACTTCGCGATCGCCGTGACGCTGAAGGGCCCGTGATCGAACCTGCTTCCGCCCGGTTCGGCGTCCTTGGAGGTCACCACCGTGACGGAGGCGAACTCGTCCATCTGCTTCTGGCCCTCGAACGTCCCCTCGCGCAGCAGCACGCACGCCTGGTCCGCCGTGGCGCCCGCCTCCACCCTGGGCATGCCGAACCCCATCACCGCATCCGGATCGACCAGTCCCTGACAGTTCTCGATGATCTCCGCCCGGCTCCGCGCACGGTCCCCGGAGTTGTCGTAGAGGAACCAGCCGCCCACCCCCACGGCGGCCACGATCACCGGTATCCCGGCCCCGAGGAGCCACCGGCCCCAACTCTGCTCCATCTGCGCCCCGTTCCCCCCGCCGGCCCCGCCACCGCCGTCGGCGCGGGCTCCTTGCCGGAACGGACGAGCCCCCGCCCGGAACGGTTCCGGACGGGGGCTGCGCGGTTCGTGCAGAACGGCTGCTCAGGCGAGCAGTGCCGGGATCGTGCCCTCGTGGGCGGTACGGAGCTCCGCCAGCGGGAGGGTGAACTCGCCCTGGATCTCGATCTCCTCGCCGTCGACCACACCGATCCGGGTCGCCGGCAGGCCCCGCGCACCGCACATGTCGGTGAAGCGGAGCTCCTCGCTGCGCGGGACGGCCACGATGGCGCGGCCCGCGGACTCGGAGAACAGGAAGGTGAAGGCGTCCAGCGGCTCCGGCACCACGATCCGCGCACCGTTGCCGCCGCGCAGGCAGGACTCGGTGAGCGCCTGGATCACGCCGCCGTCGGACAGGTCGTGCGCGGCGTCGATCATGCCGTCGCGCGAGGCCGAGATGAGGATCTCCGCGAGGAGCTTCTCGCGGCCCAGGTCCACCTTGGGCGGCATGCCGCCGAGGTGCTGGTGGACCACCTCGGACCAGGCCGAACCACCGAACTCCTCGGCGGTGTCGCCGAGCAGGTACAGCAGCTGGCCGGCCTCCGCGAACGCCATCGGCGTACGGCGGTTGACGTCGTCGATCACACCGAGGACCGCCACGACCGGGGTCGGGTGGATCGCGATGTCGCCCGTCTGGTTGTAGAGGGAGACGTTGCCGCCGGTCACCGGGGTGCCCAGCTCCAGGCAGCCGTCCGCGAGACCGCGGCAGGCCTCGGCGAACTGCCACATGACGTCCGGGTCCTCGGGGGAGCCGAAGTTCAGGCAGTCGGAGATCGCGAGGGGCTTGGCGCCGGTCGCGGCCACGTTGCGGTAGGACTCGGCCAGCGCGAGCTGCGCGCCCGTGTAGGGGTCGAGCTTCGCGTAGCGGCCGTTGCCGTCGGTGGACATGGCGACGCCGAGGTTGGTCTCCTCGTCGATGCGGACCATGCCGGCGTCCTCGGGCTGCGAGAGCACCGTGTTGCCCTGGACGAAGCGGTCGTACTGGTCGGTGATCCAGGACTTCGAGGCCTGGTTCGGTGACGAGACCAGGGCTAGGACCTGCGCGCGCAGCTCCTCGCCGGTCTGCGGGCGGGGCAGCTTGCCGGCGTCGTCCGCCTGCAGCGCGTCCTGCCAGGAGGGGCGCGCGTACGGGCGGTTGTAGACGGGACCCTCGTGGGCGACGGTGCCCGGGGGCACGTCCACGATCTGCTCGCCGTGCCAGAAGATCTCCAGGCGCTCGCCGTCGGTCACCTCACCGATGACGGTGGCGATGACGTCCCACTTCTCGCAGATCTCCATGAAGCGGTCCACGTACTGCGGCTCGACGATCGCGCACATGCGCTCCTGCGACTCGCTCATGAGGATTTCCTCGGGCGAGAGCGTCGCGTCGCGCAGCGGAACGGTGTCGAGGTCCACGCGCATGCCGCCGGAACCGGCGGAGGCCAGCTCGCTCGTGGCGCAGGAGAGCCCGGCGCCGCCGAGGTCCTGGATGCCCGCGACCAGCTTCTCCTTGAAGATCTCCAGGGTGCACTCGATGAGGAGCTTCTCCTGGAAGGGGTCGCCGACCTGGACCGCCGGACGCTTGGTCGGCTTCGTGTCGTCGAAGGTCTCCGAGGCGAGGACGGAGACTCCGCCGATGCCGTCGCCGCCCGTGCGGGCGCCGTAGAGGATGACCTTGTTGCCCGGGCCGGAGGCCTTGGCGAGGTGGATGTCCTCGTGCTTCATGACGCCGATGCAGCCGGCGTTCACGAGGGGGTTGCCCTGGTAGCAGGCGTCGAAGACGACCTCGCCGCCGATGTTCGGCAGGCCGAGGCAGTTGCCGTAGCCGCCGATGCCCGCGACCACGCCCGGCAGGACGCGCTTGGTGTCGGGGTGGTCGGCCGCGCCGAAGCGCAGCGGGTCGACGACGGCGACCGGGCGGGCGCCCATGGCGAGGATGTCGCGGACGATGCCGCCGATGCCGGTGGCCGCGCCCTGGTAGGGCTCGATGTAGCTCGGGTGGTTGTGCGACTCGACCTTGAAGGTGACCGCGTAACCCTGGCCGACGTCGACGACTCCGGCGTTCTCGCCGATCCCGACGAGCATGGCGTCGTTCTGCGGGACCTTCTCGCCGAACTGCTTCAGGTGGACCTTGCTGCTCTTGTACGAGCAGTGCTCGGACCACATGACGGAGTACATGGCGAGCTCGGCGCCGGTGGGACGGCGCTCCAGGATCTCGCGGATCCGGGCGTACTCGTCCTCCTTGAGGCCGAGTTCCTTCCAGGGCTGGGAGGCGTCCGGGGTCTCGGTGGCGTTCTTGACGGTGTCGAGGCTCATGCGCTGACCAGCTTCTTCAGGACCGAGGTGAAGAACGGGAGGCCGTCGGTGCGGCCCGTCCCGATCAGCGGCTCGACCGCGTGCTCGGGGTGCGGCATGAGGCCGACGACGTTGCCCGCGGCATTGGTGATGCCGGCGATGTCGCGCAGCGAGCCGTTCGGGTTGACGTCGAGGTACCGGAAGGCCACTCGGCCTTCGGCCTCCAGTTCGTCCAGCACCCGCTCGTCGGCCACGTAGCGGCCGTCCATGTTCTTGAGCGGTACGGAGATCTCCTCGCCGGCGGTGTAGTCACCGGTCCAGGCGGTCTCCGCGTTCTCCACCCGCAGCTTCTGGTCGCGGCAGATGAAGTGCAGGTGGTTGTTGCGGAGCATCGCCCCCGGCAGCAGGTGGGCCTCGGTGAGGATCTGGAAGCCGTTGCAGATGCCGAGGACGGGCATGCCGCCCTTGGCCTGCTCGATGATGCTCTCCATCACCGGCGAGAAGCGGGAGATGGCTCCGGCGCGCAGGTAGTCCCCGTAGGAGAAGCCGCCCGCGAGGACGACCGCGTCGACCTGGTGGAGGTCCTTGTCGCGGTGCCAGAGCGATACGGGCTCGGCTCCCGCGAGGCGCACGGCGCGCAGCGAGTCACGGTCGTCGAGCGTTCCGGGGAACGTGACGACTCCGATGCGAGTGGTCACCGTCAGGCCTCGACCTTCACGGTGAAGTCTTCGATGACGGTGTTGGCGAGGAAGGTTTCGGCCATCTTGTGGATGCGGTCGAGGGCGGCCTGGTCGACCGGTCCCTCCACCTCCAGTTCGAAGCGCTTCCCCTGGCGGACGTCGGCGATCCCTTCGAAGCCCAGGCGCGGCAGTGCACGCTGCACCGCCTGGCCCTGGGGGTCGAGGATCTCCGGCTTGAGCATGACGTCGACTACGACGCGTGCCACTGGCACTCCCGATGAGGTGGTTGGTGCGAAGGCGGTTCCCTCAGCGTACCTGGAGGAAATTTCTACGCGGGTAGATTTCTCGCTTGTACGATCCTCCACGCCGTTTCGGCTTCACCAACGCTTCGCAAAATCCGCCGGAAAACCACGCGCCCGGCATTGCGGCGGGACACGCGGAGATAATTAACTGGGCTTCGCAATGCAATGAGAATCGGGGTACAAAGGATTCCTCCGTTGCACCGGCATTTTTCGGTGCACGGCGACGCCAGAAAGATGCATTCCTCCGAAACATCCACACAGGCGACATCACCGCTCCGTCCGCGCACGTCAGCGGGGAGCGGCGTCGCACGAAGGGACCGATATCCGTGGCGCAGCGCGTAGTAGTCACGATCTCCGACGACATCGATGGTGGAGATGCATCGGAAACGGTCGTCTTCGGGCTGGACGGTAAGTCGTACGAGATCGACCTCAATGTGGCCAACGCAAAGAAACTGCGGAAGAGCCTCGCCCCGTTCGTGGCCGCCGGCCGCCGCCAGGCCCGCTCCGGGAAGACCTTCAAGCACACCTCCATCGCCCCCGACCCGGCGGTCGTGCGGGCCTGGGCCCGCTCCAACCAGCTCGACGTCCCGCCGCGCGGACGCATCCCCAAGAAGGTCTACGAGGAGTACAACGCCGCTCACTGAGAGCCGATTTGCCATCCACCCCCACGGATCCGCTAGTGTGTGGATCACGCCAAGGGGCGAGGCCACAGGTCAGACCCCGAAGTCGTGCGGGTGTAGTTCAGTAGCAGAACATCCCCCTTCCAGGGGGAAGGCGCAGTGTGCGATCCCTGTCACCCGCTCTGCTCGCTTTACCGACCACGGTTGTGGATCAGGTAGAGTGATGCACGCATCGCACGGCAGTTTTGTCGTGGGAAGCATGCGGACGTAGCTCAGTTGGTAGAGCACCACCTTGCCAAGGTGGATGTCGCGCGTTCGAGTCGCGTCGTCCGCTCAGCGTATGAAGGCCCCGGTCATTGACCGGGGCCTTTGTCGTATTTCCTGCCGCATATCCGAGATCCATGACAGGTGTCATCCCCGTCCCGGCCGCAAGGCCGCGAGACTGGGGCCATGAAACTCAGCGGCTGGTGGAAGAACCGCAGCAGCGCGGGGAAGGTCGAGCTGTACACGCGCTGGTCGTTCCACTTCTTCGTGGTCGTCGAGATCGTGTCGATCGGACTGGCCGCACTGGGCTCGATGGCCGGGAAGGCCTCGCCGGTGGTCGGGCTCGCGCTCTTCCTGACGGTGTGCGCGCAGTCGGTGCTCGTCGGCTTCCTCTCCTCCCGGTCGATCGACTGGATCCTCGGCCGGCGCGAGCGTCCGGTGCGGCTCGCGGCCCTCACCGCCGCCCTGACCGTCGCCGCCTCCCTGGGCGTCCTCGCCGTGCGGGCGGCCGGCCTCGTCGACGCTTCGTCGGCGGCCCAGACCGTCGTCGTCGGCATGACCTCCTTCGCCAGCGGCACGTTCGTCCTGTGTCTGCGCAAGGTCCGGGAGATGCGCTACGTGGCTCCGGCCACGGCCGCCTTCGTCGGCCTGGCGTCCTTCGCCTTCGGCATCTCGGCGAGCGAGTCCGCCGGTCTGGCCGTCGGGGTGCTGCTGACCGGTGGTTTCCTCAGCTTCGCCTGCGGATTCTCCGGCTGGCTGCTCGACACCGTGTACGAGCTGGACCGGGCCCGCGAGGTCCAGGCGCAGCTCGCGGTGGCCGAGGAGCGGCTGCGGTTCGGCCGGGACCTGCACGACGTCATGGGCCGCAATCTGGCGGTGATCGCCCTCAAGAGCGAGCTGGCCGTGCAGCTCGCACGGCGCGAACGCCCGGAGGCCGTCGACCAGATGATCGAGGTGCAGCGGATCGCCCGGGAGTCCCAGAAGGAGGTCCGCGACGTGGTCCGCGGCTACCGCGAGGCGAACCTCGCGGTGGAGCTGGAAGGTGCGCGCGGAGTCCTGCACGCGGCCGGAATGGACTGCCTGGTCGAGTACGAGCAGGGCCGCGAGCTGCCCGCCGAGGCCCAGTCGGCGCTCGGCTGGGTGGTGCGCGAGGCGACGACGAACGTCCTGCGGCACGGCGACGCCCGCAGCTGCGTGATCCGGCTGACGGCCGCCCCCTCGGGCGCGCTCACGCTGGTGGTGGAGAACGACGGGGCCCCCAAGGCCCCGGCCGGGCCGCCGGGCTCGGGGCTCGCGGGCCTGCGGGAACGGCTCGCGGCGCTGGACGGCACGCTGGAGGCCGGCCCGGTGGGCGGCGGCCGGTTCCGGCTGCGGGCGCAGATTCCCGGCCCGGCGGCCGGGCCGATCCGAGAACTGGAGGCGCGGGCATGAGCCCCGTACGCGTACTGCTGGCCGACGACGAGCACCTGATCCGGGGCGCGCTCGCCGCGCTGCTGGGGCTGGAGGACGATCTGCTGGTCGTCGCCGAGGCCGCCTCGGGGCCGGAGGCGCTCGCGATGGCGCGGGCCCACCGGCCGGACGTGGCGGTGCTGGACCTGCAGATGCCGGGGGCCGACGGTGTGAGCGTGGCCACATCCCTGCGGGCCGAACTCCCCGACTGCAAGACCATGATCGTGACCAGCCACGGCCGGCCCGGGCACCTGAAGCGGGCGCTGGCCGCGGGCGTACGGGCCTTCGCGCCGAAGACCGTCTCGGCGCAGCGGCTGGCCGAGCTGATCCGTACCGTGCACGCCGGAGGCCGTTACGTGGATCCGGAGTTGGCGGCCGACGCCATCAGCGCGGGCGACTCCCCGCTGACCGCCCGCGAGGCCGAGGTGCTGGAACTGGCGGGGGACGGGGCGCCGATCGCGGAGATCGCGGAGCGGGCCTCACTGTCCCCGGGGACGGTGCGGAACTACCTGTCCTCGGCGGCGACGAAGCTGGGCGCCGAGAACCGGCACACGGCGGTGCGTCTCGCACGGGCCCGGGGTTGGGTATAGTAGTTCTCGCGCTACGGCGCACCTGCGGACATAGCTCAGTTGGTAGAGCACCACCTTGCCAAGGTGGATGTCGCGCGTTCGAGTCGCGTTGTCCGCTCAGCAGTGAAGAAAGCCCCGGTCCTCAAACCGGGGCTTTCTTCGTTTCCCGGGGTCGGCGCCCCGGGGAAAAGGGCCCCGTTTCCGGGGCCCTTCGCCGTTCTTCCGCCGTTCTCGGGCGTGTGGGGGCTCAGACCCAGGTCTGGCCCGTGAGCCGCTCGTAGGCCTCCACGTACCGGGAGCGGGTCTGCTCCACGATCTCCTGCGGGAGGACGGGCGGCGGGAGTTCGCCCTTGGAGTTCCAGCCGGAGGCCGGGGAGGACAGCCAGTCGCGGACGTACTGCTTGTCGAAGGACGGCTGGCTGTGGCCCGGCTCCCACAGGTCTGCCGGCCAGAAGCGCGAGGAGTCCGGGGTCAGCACCTCGTCGGCGGCGACCAGGTTGCCGTCCTTGTCGAAGCCGAACTCGAACTTGGTGTCCGCCAGGATGATCCCGCGGTCGCGGGCGATGTCCCGGGCCCGGCCGTAGACGGCGAGGGTGGTCTGGCGCAGCAGGGCGGCCGTTTCGGCGCCCTGGGTGCGCGCGACCTCCTCGTAGGAGACGTTCTCGTCGTGCTCGCCGACCTCGGCCTTGGCGGCCGGGGTGAAGATCGGGGCGGGCAGCTCGGATCCGTCGACCAGGCCCTCGGGCAGGGCCAGCCCGCAGACCGTACGGGTCTTCTCGTACTCGGCGAGGCCCGAGCCGGTCAGGTAGCCGCGGGCCACGCACTCGACGGGGACCATGTCGAGGTTCTGGCAGACCAGGGCGCGGCCGGCCCAGTCGGCGGGGGCGCCGGCGGGCAGCTCGGTGCTGATGACGTGGTTCGGGACGAGGTCCGCGAGCTGGTCGAACCACCACAGGGAGAGCTGGGTCAGGATCCGGCCCTTGTCCGGGATCTCGGTGGGCAGCACCCAGTCGGCGGCGGAGATGCGGTCGCTGGCGACCATGACGAGATGGCCGTCCTCGTCGCGGTAGAGGTCGCGGACCTTGCCGGTGTGGAGGTGGACGAGGCCGGGCACCTGGACCGGCTCGGGCTTTTCGACGAATCCGGGCACGGAGTCTCCCTGTGGTTCTGTACGAGCGCGCGGCCCATTCTCCCGCACCGGGCCGGGGGCGGGGACCGCGGGTCCGGTCAGTCCCTCTTGCAGATGCGGTCGAGGAGATTGGCGGTGGCCCGCTGGACCCGCTCGTCCACGTGCCCGGGGCGGTCGAGGGCCGGGGACCAGGCGAAGGTGCCCGACGCGAAGACGAGCGCGCCGCTGGGAGCCCGGTAGAGGGAGGTCTCCTGGTGGCGGCGGTGGCCCTCGCCGTCCTCGTACGGGGAGTGCGCGAGCAGCATCCGGCTCTGGTGCTCGGGCAACTGCGTGCGCGGGAAGTACCGGTCGGCCTCGCCCGCGACCAGGCCGGGCAGTTCGTCGTTCTCGACGGCTCCGGTGGAGTCCCAGAGCCAGTGCGTGGCATTGCGCACGATGAGGGGCGCGGGCTCGGGGACCCGTCCCGCGTACTGGATGCCCAGCAGTTGCTGCTCGGGGCGGTCCACCTCGCGCCACAGGCTGGGGCGGCCGGGGCCGCGGCGTTTTCGGCAGGTCAGGAGCCGGTCGTCGACCCCGGAGGGCGAGGGGGAGAGCTCGACCTGCCAGTACATGGTGTTGGCGGAGAGGAAGACGAGCGAGGTGCCGTGGTCGCGGGCGCGCTCGACGGTGCGGCGCATCGGGCCGGACCAGTACTCGTCGTGGCCGGGGAAGACCAGGCCGCGGTAGCGGGTGGGGTCGACGCGGCCGGCGTGCAGGTCGCGGGCGTCGGCGTAGGCGAGGTCGTAGCCGTAGCGCTCGGCCCAGCGGATGAAGTCGTAGGCGTGCCCCACGTGCAGGGGCAGGCCCGCGCCGGCGTAGGGGCGGTCGAAGGAGACGGTGATGGCGGCGTCGCGCTCGCCGAGCAGCCGGCCCTCCTCGTCCCAGGCGTGGTAGAGGCTCGCGCCCGTCCTGCCGTCCTCCGGGTAGAGGTTGTAGGCCTGCCAGGTGATGTCGGGCAGCAGGAGCAGCAGATCGGCCGGGTGGTCGTCGCGCACCGTGAAGGGGATGTGCGAGCGGTATCCGTCGGCGGTCGTCAGCACCGCCACGTAGGCGCCGACGCTCCAGTACGAGGGGACCTGGAGCCGCCAGGAGAGCCACCAGTGGTGGCAGGAGACGGTGCGGTCGGCGGTCAGGGGCGCCGGCTGGACGATGCCGGAGAGCCGGGGGCTGGTGGTGATCTTGGAGGCGCCGTCACCGCCGTAGTGCCCGATGCGGTAGACGTCCACGGAGAACTGCTGGGGCGGATCCACGGTGATGTGGAAGTCGATGGCCTCACCGGGCGCGACGGCTCCGGTGGAGGCGAACCCCTTGATCTGCCGGTGCACGTCGTCGGCGGTGCGGGGGCCGCCCGCGCCACGGGCCCTGGGGATCTGCTGCCCCGGCCCGGCGGCGACGGCCGGGTCCACGTACCAGGGCACGACCTGACCGTTGTCGTCGTAGTAGAGCTCGCTCCCCCGGAACCACGGCAGGGGGCCCTGGCCGAAGGGATCGGTGACCGCGTGCGCGAGCGCACCTGACTCCCAACGCCGGATCTGCTCCGCACCCATACCGCTGCTCCCCTCCCTCGCTCCCCCGAATGCCGCGACCGATCCCCAGCACATCACATAACGCACGCACTCCGTCACCGTTCGTCGCGAAAAGTTCAACGGGGATCCCGCCCGCTCCCGGTCCTGGGGCCCGGGGGGCCTGAGAGGTCGCAGTGCCGTGCGCCCTGGGGCGTGGGCCCGGGGCGCCCGGGGCCCGCAGGCCCTAGGCCGTCTCTTCCGGATCTTGCCTGGCCCGCGCCGCCCGGCACCGCGCCTCGCCGCCTTGGCGGAACGCCAAGTACGTCCAGTACTCCGGCGCCCCGCCAAGGCGCCGATGCACGGCACCGGACGACGCGGGCTCAACCGGCAAGATCCGAAAGAGACGGCCTAGACCAGACGGACCGGCTTCTCGGGGCGTACGCCGACCTCCGCGAGCCAGTCCCGGAGCGGGGCGGGGTCCCGGTCCTCCACGAGCGCCAGCACCGGTCCGGCGAGGTCGGCCCGCCGCACCCCGGCGATCAGCAGGACGGGCCCGTCCAGCCAGTCCAGCCCGGGCTCACCCCCGGCGGAGTCGACGGCGGCGCAGCACACCAGCGCCACGACGTGGTCCGCCAGCAGGTCCCGCCCGCTGCGCGGAGCCTCCAGCGGGAACAGCGGCAGGGTGTCGGCCCCGCGGCCCGCGGCGGAGGCCGCCGGGGCGGGCACGGACTCCCGCGCCAGGTCACCGCTCAGCCGGCCCGCCAGGGCGTCGGCATCGGCCTCCGCGAGGTGGGCCAGCACCCGCTCCACCGTGGAGGCGGCGGGCACCGACGGAGCCGACAGCGCGTCCAGTGCGGCCAGCAGGCGGGCCGCCTCCGTGCGCCACTTGCGGTCGACGACCTCTTCCGGATAGGCCGCCCAGTCCACCGGCGACCAGTCCGGACCGGCCTCGGCCGGTCCCCCGTGGAACAGCCGAGCCGCCAGCAGCGAGGCGGCCTCGTCCACCGCACCCGGCTGGTCCAGCAGATCGCACGCCGGGCGCTCGCCCAGCCGCGAGGTGAACCCGTCGGCGAGCCGGTCGCGCCGGGACAGCTCGGTCAGTGCGGAGACGACGCCCGCGTCCAGGTGCGCGGGCCAGCGGCCCATGCGCCAGGCAGGCAGCGCGACGCGGGTCAGCAGCCGGTCCCAGCCGGCGTACGCCAGCCCGACCTGCTCCTGGGCGACGATGCGCAGCGCGTAGTCCACACCCTGGGCTCGGTCCGAGGCGGCGGCGGCGACCCCGCGCTCCATCTCGGCGGCGTCCACCCGGCACAGCCGCAGCAGCAGCCGGGCGGGGGCGCCGATCCAGCCGAGGAAACGGCGGCCGCCCACGTCCACGGCGGCGTCGAGGCCCCGTACGAATCCGCGCGCATCGGCTATGTCCGGGTGGGCGGAGGGGCCCGTACCGGCGACGACGGGCGCGAGGACGGCCCGTAGCTCGGCGACCCTCATCCACCACAGGAACGGCGAGCCGATCACCAGCACCGGGGCGGCGCCGGGCTCGGACTCCGGGCCACCGGCTCCGGCGGCCCCACCTGATATGAGCGCGCGGCCGCGGGCACGGCGGTGCGCGGCGTGCGTGCGGTCCTCCAGCCAGCTGTCGCAGTCGGGGGTCAGGGCTATCGCGGAGGGCGCAGGAACGTCCATCCGGTCCGCCAGGTCCCGTACGAGCCGGTAGAGATCAGGTGCGGCGGACTCCGACAGCGGCACGGTCGGGGTCATGGCGGGGCTCGCCCGCAGCACGACGGCGGCGAAGATCCCGCCGACGAGCAGGACGAACGCGGCGACGGCGCACACGACGAGGGTCACGGCCTGCCAGGGGTCACCGGCGAGCCGGCCCGTCATGCGGGCGCTCACCAGCACCACGGCCAGCGCGGCGGGCAGCAGCCCGACGGCCAGGGCCCTGCTGCGCACACGCAGCACGGCCAAGGCACGGGAACGCGCGGACGGCGTACCCACTTCAGCGATCGAACCGGTTCCGGACACGGCCGGACCTCACCCCCTCTGCCATGCGGCGGCGTTGCTCACTCCCCCACTGTGACACCAGCCACTGACATCGCAATGCCGGTGGGCCATGTGCCGGAATGAGAGCCGGAATGCTTGCGCCGCACCATAGTTGGGGCGGAGGCGGCCGTCAGGCAGACCGGGGGACGATCACCCGATGGAATGGCTTTGGGTAAAGCTGGGTGCGTTCGAACGCGGCCGGATGCACTCGCACGCGAGCATGCGCGCGGGCCCGGCCGCACCGAGTGCGCACCGGGCCCGCTTGCGTCGAATCCCGCTGAACGCCGCCGGTCAGCGGGATTCCGCGGCCTTCTCGGCGATGTCCGTGCGGTACTGCGAGCCGTCCAGCCCGATCCGCGCGACCGCCTTATACGCCCTGTCCCGGGCCTCCGCCAGATCGGAACCGGTCGCCGTCACCGACAGCACGCGTCCGCCCGCGCTGACGACCGCGTCGCCCTCGGCGCGGGTCCCCGCGTGCAGGACGTACGCGTGCGGGGCGTCCAGCTCGGCCACCTCGGCCAGGCCCGTGATGGGGTCCCCGGTGCGCGGGGTCTCCGGGTAGTTGTGGGAGGCGATGACCACGGTGACGGCCGCGTCCTCGCGCCAGCTGAGCGGGGGCAGGGTGTCCAGGGTGCCGTTGGCGGAGCCCAGCAGCACGCCCGCGAGCGGGGTGCGCAACCGGGCCAGGACGACCTGGGTCTCGGGGTCGCCGAAGCGGGCGTTGAACTCGATGACCCGCGTCCCGCGCGAGGTGATCGCGAGGCCCGCGTAGAGCAGCCCGGAGAAGGGGGTGCCGCGGCGGCGCAGCTCGTCCACGGTGGGCTGCAGGACGGAGGCCATGACCTCGTCGACCAGCTTCGGGTCGGCCCAGGGGAGCGGGGAGTACGCGCCCATGCCGCCGGTGTTGGGGCCCGCGTCGCCGTCGAGCGCGCGCTTGAAGTCCTGCGCGGGCTGGAGCGGCAGCACGGTGACGCCGTCGGTGATGGCGAAGAGGGAGACCTCGGGGCCGTCGAGGAACTCCTCGATGACCACCCGGTCGCAGGCCAGCGCGTGGGCGCGGGCGGCTGCCCGGTCGTCGGTGACCACGACGCCCTTGCCGGCGGCGAGGCCGTCGTCCTTGACCACGTACGGGGCGCCGAAGGCGTCGAGGGCCTCGTCCACCTCTTCCGGGGTGGTGCACACGTAGCTGCGGGCCGTCGGGACGCCGGCGGCGGCCATCACGTCCTTGGCGAAGGCCTTGGAGCCCTCCAGCTGCGCGGCTTCGCCGGACGGGCCGAAGACGGGGATGCCGACCGCGCGCACGGAGTCGGCGACCCCGGCGACGAGCGGGGCCTCCGGGCCGACGACGACCAGGTCGACGCGGAGCTCGGTGGCGAGGCGGGCGACGGCTTCGCCGTCGAGCGGGTCGACGGGGCGGAGCTCGGCCACCTCGGCGATGCCGGCGTTGCCGGGGGCGCAGTACAGCGCGTTGACGTCGGAATCGAGGGACAGAGAGCGGCACAGGGCATGTTCGCGGGCGCCGCCGCCGATGACGAGGACCTTCACGCGATGAAGACTAGCCCGCGTTCCCGGGTGCCCTTCGTGCGGGCACCCAAGTCAGACCCCCTATTCGTTCGTATATTCCTCTACAACGGTGGCCCCGAGTTCGCGCACGATCAGGTCGTGTCCGCTGAGGGCGGTGTCGACGAGGTCGGGGTCGTCCGCCTCCGCGATGTCGTCCTCGGGAGCGACCGGCGGGGGTGCCTGGTGGGTGGGCTGCTGGTGCTGCTGGGACTGCTGCTGGTACGACTGCTGCGGCTGCTGGGGCTGTTGCGGGGACTGCTGCGGCTGCTGCTGGTACGACTGCTGGGGCTGCTGTGACTGCTGCGGGGACTGCTGGGCCGGTGGCTGGTTGTAGGCGGGCGCGGGCGGAGCGCCGTAGGAGGACGCGGACACCGGGGCCATCGGCTGGGCGCCCCCGCCGACCACGGCCTCGATCTTCCAGGTGACCTGGAACTGCTCGGCGAGCACCGCCTTGAGGACGTCCTCGCTGCCGCTGCTCGCGAAGTTGTCGCGGGCTCCGGCGTTGGGGAAGCCGAGCTGGAGGGTGGTGCCGTCGAAGCCGGCGACCTGGGCGTTCTGGCTGAGCAGGATCCAGGTGAAGCGGCGGCGGTTCTTGACGGCGTCCAGGACGGCCGGCCACATGGCCTGGATCTGCCCGGCGCCGGCGGCCATGCCGGGTGCCGGGGCGTCGGGCGCCGCCGGAGCGGAGGCCTGGGCGGCCTGCGCGGGGGCCGCCGGGGGAGCCGCGGGGGCCACCGGGGCGCCGGGGGTGGCCGCCCCGGGCCAGGCACCCGCGGCGGGGGCCGCCGGTGCGGGCGCGGGAGCCCCGGGCGTGGCAGCGCCGGGCCAGGCACCGGGGGCGCCGCCGCCGGGCTGCGCGGCGCCGGGCCAGGCGCCGGGGGCAGCGGCCGGGGCCGGAGCCGGGGCGGCGGCCACCGGCTCGGGCGGAGCCACCGGGGCCGGGGCGGGGGCCTGGTGCGCGGGAGCCTGGTGCGCGGGAGCCTGCTGGGTCGGAGCCGGCTGCACGGGGGGCCGTACGGCCGCGGGGGCCATCGCGTGGGCCTCCGGCCCCGGTACGTAGCCCATGGCGGGGGCCGGGGCGAAGGCAGCGGCGGCGGATGCCGCGCCGCCGCGCTCCAGCCGGTCGAGCCGCGCCTGCACGGAACGCTCGTCGTCGAAGGCGGCGGGCAGCAGCACGCGGGCGCAGATCAGCTCCAGCTGCAGCCGGGGCGAGGTGGCCCCGCGCATCTCCGTGAGCCCCGTGTTGACCAGATCGGCGGCCCGGGACAGCTCGGCGGCCCCGAAGACGGAGGCCTGGGCCTGCATCCGCTCGACCACGTCGTTGGGGGCGTCGATCAGCCCCTTCTCCCGGGCGTCGGGCACGGCGGCCAGGATCACCAGGTCGCGCAGCCGCTCCAGCAGGTCGGCGACGAAGCGGCGCGGGTCGTTGCCGCCCTCCACCACCCGGTCGACGATCTCGAAGGCGGCGGCCCCGTCCCCGGCGGCGAAGGCGTCCACGACGGCGTCGAGGAGCGTGCCGTCGGTGTACCCGAGGAGCGAGGTGGCCATGGCGTACGTCACACCCTGCTCGGTGGCGCCGGCCAGGAGCTGGTCCATGACGGACATGGAGTCACGGACGGATCCGGCTCCGGCGCGCACGACGAGCGGCAGCACGCCCTCCTCGACGTGGGCGCCCTCGCGGCCGCAGACCTCGCCGAGGTAGTCCCGCAGGGTGCCGGGGGGCACGAGCCGGAAGGGGTAGTGGTGCGTCCGGGACCGGATGGTGCCGATGACCTTCTCGGGCTCGGTCGTGGCGAAGATGAACTTGAGGTGCTCCGGCGGCTCCTCGACCACCTTCAGCAGGGCGTTGAAGCCCGCCGGGGTGACCATGTGCGCCTCGTCGATGATGTAGATCTTGTACCGGCTGGAGGCGGGCCCGAAGAAGGCCTTCTCGCGCAGGTCACGGGCGTCGTCCACACCACCGTGCGAGGCCGCGTCGATCTCGATGACGTCGATGGAACCCGGCCCGTTGCGCGCGAGGTCCTTGCAGGACTGGCACTCCCCGCAGGGGGTGGGCGTGGGGCCTTGCTCACAGTTCAGGCAGCGGGCCAGGATGCGCGCGCTGGTGGTCTTGCCACAGCCTCGCGGCCCACTGAACAGGTACGCGTGATTGACCCGGTTGTTGCGCAGCGCCTGCATCAGCGGGTCAGTGACATGCTCCTGACCGATGACCTCGGCGAACGACTCGGGGCGGTAGCGGCGGTACAGCGCAAGGGACGACACGTCTACGAGGTTATCCGGGCCCACCGACAACAGCGGCCCGCAGACCCGCCCGGTCCACCGTGGTCCGCGCGCGCTCCCGCTGAGCGGCCCGGCCGGCCCGACCCGTTCCGGGAACGCAAAGCGCCCCCCACGCACCCGCCAGAGCCCACTTACCCTTGCTGCCTTCCGGCCCTGGGGGAGTTGGGTGAGATAGCGCCACGTGAGGGGCTGGGCCCCACCCTAGCGGATGGAGGGCCCCGGAATCGACCCGCACCCCGACCCGGACCCCGACCCGGACCCCCGCCAGAGCCCACCCGACGATCACGTTCGCGAGCACCCCTCAACGTCTTGTATTGTTTGCCGCGGAGGATTCGCCTAGTGGCCTAGGGCGCACGCTTGGAAAGCGTGTTGGGGGCAACCCCTCACGAGTTCGAATCTCGTATCCTCCGCCATTGCTCTCACCGGGCAATACGTTGAAGAGCCCCACCGCTTGCGGTGGGGCTCTTTGCGTTCCCCCGTCTCGGCTTCCGTCGCGGCTTCCGTCGCCGTCGGCCCTCAGGAGCCCGAGCCGGGGGTGCTCGCTAGCGTGGGGCCATGGATACGGCACAGGAGTTCGAGGACCATCGATCGCGGCTGTTCTCGCTGGCGTACCGGATGCTCGGCTCGGCGGCCGAGGCCGAGGATGCCGTGCAGGACGCGTACCTGCGCTGGCACGGCGTCGAGCCCGGTCAGGTGGCCGCGCCGGGCCCGTGGCTGGCCAAGGTGGTCACCAACCTGTGCCTGAACCGGCTCACCTCCGCCCGGGTGCAGCGCGAGGAGTACTTCGGGCCCTGGATCCCGGAGCCGGTGGGGACCGGTGCCGGGGCGCTGGGGCCGATGGAGACGGCGGAGCAGCGGGACTCGGTGTCGTTCGCCGTGCTGACGATGATGGAGCGGCTGTCGGCCCCCGAGCGGGCCGCCGTGGTGCTGCGGGACGCCTTCGACTACAGCCACCGCGACATCGCGGGCGTACTCGACTGCTCCGAGGCGAACGCGCGCCAGCTCTACCGCCGGGCCAAGCAGCACCTGACCGACGGCCGGCCGCGGTTCACCAGCTCGCGGGAGCAGGACGACGAGCTGCTCGCCCGGTTCCTGGCCGCCGCGTCCGAGGGGGCGATGGAGCAGCTGGAGCAGCTCCTCTCCGACCAGGTCGTCGTCTGGTCGGACGGCGGCGGCAAGGCGAGTGCGGCGAGCCGGCCGGTGGCCGGGCGGGACAACGCGGCCCGCTTCCTCGTCGGTCTGTTCTCCCGGTGGGTCAACGGCGCGCAGATCGGGTTCGCCGAGGCGAACGGCGTTCCGGCGGTGGTCAGCTGGGCGGACGGCGAACTGACGGCGTTCGGGGCGCTGGAGCTCGGCGAGGGCGGGATCACGGGCATCCGGCTCGTCCTGAACCCGGACAAACTCGCCTTCCTCGCAACTCAGCTCCGAGAGTTGTCACGGAACGACTGACCCGCCGGTTCTTCATCAGTGACGGCGACGCCGACGGCGCCGGCAACGGGGCCGACGGCGGCGGCAGCGACAGCGGATTCGGAAGGCCGAGACTGATGAAGAACGACACGATCATGGTGACCGGAGCGACGGGCATGCTCGGCCGCGAGGTGCTGGAGCGGGTCCGCCGCACCGGCCGCCCGGTGCGCGCGCTCACGCGCAGGACCGCGCTGCCCGAGGACGCCGGCGTGGACTGGTACACCGGCGACCTGACCACCGGCGCCGGACTCGACGAGGCACTCGCGGGCGTCGTCACGGTCATCCACTGCGCGAGCGACCTCCGGCACTTCAAGAACGACCTCCCGGGCTTGCGGCACCTGCTGGAAGCCGGGAAGCGGGCCGGCGTCGAGCACGTCGTCAACATCTCGATCGTCGGCGTCGACCGGATCCCCTACCCGTACTACCGGGTCAAGCTGGAGGGCGAGCAGGTGCTCGCCGCCTCGGGGATCGGCTGGACCAACCTGCGGGCCACCCAGTTCCCGGCGCTGCTCGACCTCGCCCTCGGGGCCCTGTCCAAGCTCCCGGTGGTCCTCGTGCCCTCCCGCACCGACTGCCAGCCGGCCGACGCGGGCGAGGTCGCGGACCGGCTGGTCGAACTGGCCCTCGGCGACCCGGCCGGCCGCGTACCCGACTTCGCGGGCCCGACCGTGTACCCGGCCGCCGGCCTCGCCAGGGACTGGCTGCGCGCCGCGGGCAAGCGCCGCGCCGTCCTTCCCGTCCACGTCCCCGGGAAGGTCGGGGCCGCCTGGCGCGCCGGCCATCTGACCGCCCCGGGTCAGGCGCTCGGCCGACGCACCTGGGAGCAGTACCTCGCCGAGCGGGTCGCCCGCTGACCCGCCGGCCTGCCGGTGCGCCGGCGGGCTGGACATGCGGGTGGGCAAACCGGCACATACCGTTTCCCGAGACGGCCAGGAGGTCGCGCGGGCGCACCGACGGGTCCGCAGCCGGGCATGCGGCCGGGCACGCGGCCGGGCGGAAGCGGGTGGGTGCGGGTGGCGTGGATGGACTGGCTCAGGACGGAGATCTTCCGGCCCTACCCCGAGCTGCTCATCTTCCTGACGATCGCCGTCGGCTTCCTGCTCGGCCGCCTCCGCTACAAGTCCATCGCGCTCGGCGCCGTCACCGGATGCCTCGTCGCCGGCCTGGTCATCGGCTCCCAGGCCAAGGTGGAGATCGACGGTCCGATCAAGTCCGTCTTCTTCCTCATGTTCCTCTTCGCCCTCGGCTACGACGTCGGCCCGCAGTTCTTCCGCGCCCTGCGCAAGGACGGCCTCCCCCAGGTCGTCCTCGCCCTGATCGTCTGCGTCACCGGACTCGCCTCCGCCTGGGCCTTCGCCACCCTCGCCGGTTACGGGCCCGGGCTCTCCGCCGGGCTGCTCGGCGGCGGCCTCACCCAGTCCGCCGTCATCGGCGTCGGCTCCGACGCCATCGCCCACCTGCCCGGGGTCGGCGCGGCCGAGGCGCGGGACCAGTCGCATCTGATCGCCGTCGCCTACGCGGTCACGTACCCCCTCGGTACGGTCCTGCCCGCGCTGCTCCTCGCCGGGTTCCTGCCCCGCCTCCTGCGCCGGGACCTCGCGGCCGAGAGCGCCGTGCTCGCCGCCGATCTGGAGGCCGCCGAGGACGACCCCGACGCCGGGGAGGGCTACTACAAGCACGTGCTGCGCGCGTACGCCGTCGACGTGGCGGCCTTCGCCGGGCGCACGATCGGGGACTTCGAGGCGGAACAGAAGGCCGCCGGGCGGCGGCTCTACATCACCCGGCTGCGGCGCGGCGGGGAGATCCTGGAGCACACTCCGGACACCCGCGTCGAGATCGGGGACGTCCTGGCCGTCAGCGCGGTCCGCGGCGACCTCGTCGCGTACGACGCGCGCACGCACATCGGGATGGAGACGGACGACTTCGAGCTGCTCGCCTACCGCACCGAGTCCCTGCACGTGGTCATCACCGACCGGAACCTCAGCGGCCGCACCATCCGCACCCTGCGCCACGAGCAGTTCATGCCGGGGGTCTTCGTCGACGAACACTGGCGGGCCGGCGCCGACCTGCGGGTCCGCCTCGACAGCACCGTGGAGCGGGGCGACACCCTGGTCCTGACCGGGCCGCGCAGCCGGGTGGAGGCGGCCGCGGCGGAGCTCGGCAAGCCGGTGCCGACCAGCTTCGCGACGGACATGGTCTGGATCGCGCTCGGGCTCTTCCTCGGCGGCTGCCTCGGCATCCCGGCGCTGCACGCGGCCGGTGCTCCACTGTCGCTGTCCACCTCCACCGGGGCGCTGCTGATGGGGCTGGTCTTCGGCTGGATCCGCAGCAAGTACCCCACGTACGGGAACCTGCCGTCGGCCGCGCAGTGGCTGATGGGCACGCTCGGCCTGTGCGTGTTCGTCACGGTCGTCGGCCTCAACGCGGGCCCGAGCTTCGTCCCGGGCCTGCGCGAAGCCGGCTGGCCGCTGCTGCTCTGGGGCGCCGCCGTGACGAGCGTGCCGCTGCTGGCCGGATTCGCCTACGGGCACTTCGTGCAGCGGCTCCCCCTCCCGATCCTGCTCGGCGCCCTGGCCGGAGCCCAGACCACGACGGCCGCGCTGGGCGCCCTGACGGAACGCGCGCGCAGCCAGATCCCGGCCCTGGGAACGACGGTGCCGTACGCCCTGGGCAACGTACTGCTGACGATGTGGGGGTCGGTGATCGTGCTTCTGCGGCGGTGAGGGGGCCGTCTGCCTTCCCGTTCGCCCGGTCTGCGATCACCATGGCCCCATGGACGATGCGGTGTTCTTGGTGCCCGGGCAGCGGACCACGACCGCCGGGCTGCTCGGTGAGGCGGCCGGGCGGCGGGGGATGGAGGTGCGGGGGCTCGACGCCGAGCTCGGGGGGCTGGCGGGGCGGGTCGTGTACTGGTGCGGTGGGCCCGCGGCCGGGGCGCGGGTGGCCGGGGCGCTCGGGATCGGGCTGCTGGAGCCGCCGGACGACTGGCTGGCCGGGCTGCCGGAGTGGGCCACCGGGCGCGGGATCCGGCTGAGCAGCCTGGGAGAGGCGCGGGCGGCGCTGCGGGGGCCGGCCTTCGTGAAGCCGCCGCGCGAGAAGTCCTTCCCGGCCGCTGTGTACGCGGACGGCGCCGAGCTGCCCGAACTGCCGCCGGACACCCCGGTGCTGGTCTCCGGGGTGGTGGACTTCGCCGCCGAATACCGGCTTTTCCTCCTGGACGGGGAGATCGCCGCCGGGAGCCGCTACGCCGTCCACGGACGGCTGGATCCCGCCCCGCTGGACGAGGACCCGCGGGCCGCGGAGGTACGCGCCTTCGCGGCCCGGCTGCTCGCGGCAGCGGATGACACCCTGCCGAGTGCCGTGACCGTCGACGTCGGCTTCGCCGGCGGCACCGTGGTCGTCGTGGAGGCCAACATGGCCTGGTTCTCGAACTGTTACGCCGCCGATCCGGGCCGCGTCCTCGACGTGGTGCTCCGCTCGGCCGGCCCCCGGGAACGGGTCTCCGAGGCCGACCGCCGGTTCGTGCGCGGCTGAACAGACGGCAGGGACGGCTTAGCCGTGCGGGATCAGGGCCACCGGGCTGTGGGCGTGGTGGGCCACCGCGTGGTCCGTGGGGCCCATGCCGTGCAGGGGGCGGTGGTGGCGGCGGCCCACGACCAAGAGGTCGGCCTCGGCGGACTCGTCGAGCAGGAGCCGCGCCGGGTCGCCGTGGCGGGTCACGCACTCGGTGCGCACCCCCGGGTAGCGCGCTCCGGCCGCGGCCACCGCCGCTTCGAGCTCCTGCGGGTCCGCCGGGTCCGTCTGCACGGCGTGCACCGCGCGCAGCGGGAGGTCGTGGCGGGCCGCCCAGGCGTAGGCGAAGTCGAGCACCGCGGCATGGTCGCCCGCCGGCTCCACCCCCACGACGACCCCGTGTCCGTGCGGTGCGCGCTCGGCGGGTTCCCGTACCAGGACGACGGGGACCTCGGCGCGCCCCGCCACGTGCAGGGCGGTGGAGCCGAGCCCCGGGGCCACGTGGTGGCGGGCCTCGCCGCTCGCGCCGAGCACGATCAGCCCGGCGTGCGCCTGCGCGGCCGCCCGCGGGATCTCGTTGCCGGGTCCGCCCTCGGCGGTGGCCGCCTCGACGGTCAGGCCCTGGTGGGTGGCGCGGAGTTCCTCGGCGAGGGCCGTGAGTACGGTCCTCGCCGCGCGCTCGCCCTCGCCGAGCACGGGCTGGAACTCCACCGAGATCGGCTGGACGGTCGGCCAGGCCTGGCCCACGTGGAGCAGCCGGAGCGGCGCCCCGGTGGCCAGGGCCTCACGGGCGGCCCACCGGGCGGCGGCGAGGCTCCGGGCGGACCCGTCGAACCCGACGAGGAGGGGGAGGACGGGCGGGACGGGCGGGGCAGGCTGGTCGGACGGGACGGACATCGGCGGCACCCTTCTTCCACATGCCGCGGCCAATTCCTGGTCGCTCTTACGACGCTACGCCAACTGCCGCCTTTACCCCCTTTGTGGCCTTGTGGCCTATCCCGAGAGCCGCCCCGCGACCCGGTGAACCCTTCCGGTCGCAGCACTAGGCTGCGCGCGTGCCCTCGTACTCGATCGGGCAGGCCGCCGGCCTGCTGTGCGTGAGCCCCGAGACCGTCCGCCGCTGGGCCGACGGGGGCCGGCTGCCCGCGCGCCGGTCGTCCGACGGGGCACGAACCGTCGACGGGGTCGCCCTCGCCGCCTTCGCCAAGGAGCGGGCAGCGGGTCTGCATCCGGTGCCGCAGACGGCCGCCGCCACCTCCGTGCGCAACTCCTTCGCGGGGATCGTCACCGCCGTCCGGCTCGACGAGGTCGCGGCCCAGGTCGAGGTCCAGTCGGGCCCGTACCGCCTCGTCTCCGTGGTGACCCGGGAGTCGGTCGAGGAGCTCGGCATCGCGGTCGGGGTCACCGTGACGGCTCGGGTGAAGTCCACGGACGTGCACATCGACCTGGCCTTCTAGGGCCCGCCCTACGGCAACGGCAACGGCTAGCAGCGCAGCGCCGCGTACAGGTCCAGCTTGTGGTCGAGGCGCGAGAGGTCGCGGCCGGTCAGGGCCTCCACCCGTTCGATCCGGTAGTGGACCGTGTTCACGTGCAGGTGCAGCGCCTCCGCCGTACGCGTCCACGAGCAGTTGTTCGCGAGGAACACCTCCAGCGTCTCCCGCAGCATCCCGTCCCCGAGCGAGCCCAGCGTCCGCGCCCCGAAGACTCCGCGCACCTCCGGCGGGACCCCCGCGAGCAGTTCGTTCAGGGTGTCCAGCCGCTCGACCCCGCGGACCGGGACCACCGCGTCGGCTGCCGTCAGCGCGAAGCGCGCCTGGCACAGTGACGCGCCTAGCCCGTCGGCCGAAGCCGTCCGCGCGCCCACGCCGAGCCGCAGGTCGGCCCCCGGGTCGGCGCACGCCTGGAGCAGCGGCCATACGGTGCCCAGCCGGTCGGTGAGATCGGCGGTGTCGGGCCTGGCGGTGGCGTCAGGCCTGGCGGTGGTGTCGGGCCTGGCGGTGGCGTCGCCCCCGTCCGGGCCCTCGTACAGCACCGCCCCGCCCGGCCCCGCCGCCCACCGGACCCCCTCCAGGTGCCCCAGCGCCTCCGCCAGCGCATCGCCGTCGGTCGCCGCCACCACCCGGTACGGACCCCCCGCGGGCAGTCCGGCCGCCTGGAGCGCGGCGCCGAGGAGGTCCGGTTCGGCCTCGGCCGCCACCAGGGCGAGCAGGTCCCGTCCGGCGGCCCGTCGCGCGGCCACCCGGCGGGCCCGGCCGTCGCGGTACTGCGCGAACACCTCGGCGATCTCGTGGAGCACCCGCGGCGGCGCCGCGTCCGCGTCCGGGACGTGCAGCAGCCAGGCGTCGTACGGGGAACCCTCGGCCTCGACGCCCAGTGAGACCCCGCCCTTCGCGGCGGAGGCGGCCCGCTGGGCCGGGATCGCGGGCGCGGACGGGGTACGGGCCACCGTGCGGCCGCTCGCGGTCAGCAGGTAGCAGGGCAGCCGGCCCAGGTGCGCGCACGCCCGGTCCAGCAGCTCCGCCGGCCCGGCTCCGCCCTCCAGGAGTCCGCTGAGCTCGCTGCGCACGTTCTCGGGGAGCGCGAAGTGCCGGGTCGGGCGCCGGCTGAGGTCACCCCACTGGCGGAGGTACACCGCCTCGGTGACGGCCCGGAAGCTGGTCCGCGCGGGCACCGCCACCAGCGGCATCCGGTGGGCCCGGCAGGCGGCGACGAGCTCCTCGGGCACCCCTCCGTGGGTCTCCTCGCCCGCCAGCAGCGCCCGCGCTCCGGCGTCGGCGAGTGCGGCGACGAACCGGTCGGTCCTGGCGGCCGCCGAGGCCCCCGGACGCCACCACACGAGGCCGCTGAGGACGAGCTCCCCGGGGCCCAGGAACCGGCCAGGGTCCTCCAGGTCGGTGGCGGTCACCCCACTGACCTCCTGGCCGAGAAGGGACTGCTCGCCCCAGAGCAGGGTGAGGCCGAGGTTGTCGGACTGGAGCAGGTCGAGGACGTGCATGACAGGGACTCCTTGCGGCGGGTGGCAGCCCACAATCGCGAGGCGAATATGAGGCTAGCCATGGTAAATGCAAGGGCAACCCTCCGAACAGCCTCTTGGATGATTCACCAGGCAGGCCCCGTCGGCCCTGGTGTTTTTCCGTGGCGGGGACCAGTCGCCCCCGCCCCCGGCGCGTTGTTTCACTGACGGGACGACGGAAAACGGCGAAAACCCACGGGCGGGCGGCACGCGGGCGACGAGCCGGCGACGAGACAACGACGGAAAGGATGGCGGGAAATGGACCTCAACACGGTGCTCGACGTACGCGACGCCCGCCGCCGCGAACCCTGGCGTCCGGGTGACGCCTGGCTCGGCGGCGGCACGTACCTCTTCTCCGAGCCCCAGCCCCACATCCGCCGTCTCGTCGACCTCTCCCGAATGGGCTGGCCACCCCTGTCCTGGCAGCCTGACGGCTCCCTCGACATCGCCGCCACCTGCACCATCACCGAGCTGTCCCGCTTCGGCCGGACCCTGCCCGCCACGGCCGCGCCGCTCTTCGAACAGTGCTGCCGGGCCTTCCTCGCCAGCTTCAAGATCTGGAACATGGCGACCGTCGGCGGCAACCTCTGCAACGGCCTCCCCGCAGGTCCGATGATCTCCCTCACCGCCGCCCTCGACGGCACCGTCCTCCTCCAGGGCCAGGACGGCGCCACCCGCCGCCTGCCCGTCACCGACTTCATCCGCGGGGCCGGCGTCAAGGACCTCCGCGACGGCGAGCTGCTCCGCTCGGTCCGCCTGCCCGCCCGCGCGCTGGACTGCCGAACCGCCTTCCGCCAGGCCTCCCTCTACGGGCTCGGCCGCTCCGGCGCCCTCGTCATCGGCGCGTCCGACCCCGCCGACGGCTCCCTCACGGTCACCGTCTCCGCCGCGACGACCCGACCGTTCCGCTTCTGGTTCGCGCTGCCGCCCACGGCCGCCGAGCTGCGGGCGGCGATCGACTCCGCCGTCCGGCCTGAGGAGTGGTTCGACGACATCCACGGACTGCCCGCCTGGCGGCGCCACATGGCCCTGCGCCTGGCGGAGGAGATCCGGGCCGAACTCACGCTGGAGGGCGTTTCCCGATGAGCTACGAGATCGAGATCAACAAGCGGCGCTTCGAGGAGAAGCCCCGCTCCGGCCAGTGCCTGCGCACCTACCTCCGCGAGCGCGGCTGGTTCGGCGTGAAGAAGGGCTGCGACCAGGGCGACTGCGGGGCCTGCACGGTCCACGTCGACGGGCAGCCGGTCCACAGCTGCCTCTACCCGGCCGTCCGCGCCGAGGGCCGCTCGGTCACCACCGTCGAGGGGCTGTGCTCGCCCGGCGGCGAACTCCATCCCGCGCAGCAGCAGTTCCTCGACGCCCAGGGCTTCCAGTGCGGCTTCTGCACCGCCGGGTTCCTGATGACCACCTCCGCCCTCCAGGCCGAGCGGGGCACCGCCCACGACGACGGCAAGCTCGACGACCTCCCGCGCGCCTTCAAGGGCAACATCTGCCGCTGCACGGGCTACCGCGCCATCGAGGACGCCGTACGCGGGGTGAAGCACGTCGAAACCCCGGAGGCGGGGCAGGCCGTCGGCAAGAGCCTCGGCGCCCCCGCCGGCCCCCAGGTCGTCACCGGCACCGCCCGCTACACCTTCGACGTCGACGTCCCCGGCCTGCTCCACATGAAGCTGCTGCGCTCCCCGCACCCGCACGCCCGCATCGTCTCCATCGACACCCGCGAAGCCCTCCGGGTCCCGGGCGTCCACGCGGTCCTCACCCACCACGACGCCCCTGACCGGCTCTATTCGAGTGCCCGTCACGAGCACCCGACCGAGGACCCGATGGACACCCGGGTCCTGGACGACGTAGTCCGCTTCGTCGGCCAGCGCGTGGCGGCCGTCGTCGCCGACTCCGAGCAGGCCGCGGAGGAGGGGTGCCGCCGCGTGGTGGTCACGTACGAGGAACTCCCGTACGTCATCGACCCGGAGGAGGCCATGCTCCCGGGCGCCCCGGTCATCCACCCCAAGGGACCCGAGTCGGGCATCTTCCGCGCCGAGAACAACGTGTGCGGCGAGGTCCACAACACCCTCGGCGACATGGAGAAGGGCTACGCGGAAGCAGATGTCGTCTACGAGGAAACCTTCCAGACCCAGCGCGTACAGCACGCCAGCCTGGAGACCCACGGCAGCGTCGCGTACTTCGAGCCCAAGGAGGACGGCTCACCGGGCGAACGCATCACCGTCCGCTCCTCCACCCAGGCACCGTTCCTGACCCGGCGAGCGCTGTGCGCCCTCTACGACCTGAACGAGGACGAGGTCCGCGTCGTCGCGAGCCGCGTGGGCGGCGGATTCGGCGGCAAGCAGGAAATGCTCACCGAGGACATCGTGGTGCTCGCCGCCCTGAAACTGCGGCGCCCGGTGAAACTCGAATTCACCCGGGCCGAGCAGTTCTACGGGGCCACCACCCGCCACCCCTTCAAGATCACCATCAAGATCGGCGCCAAGGCGGACGGCACCCTCACCGCGCTCCGCATCCGGGTCGTCTCCAACACCGGCGCCTACGGGAACCACGGCCCGGCGGTGATGTTCCACAGCGTCGGCGAGTCCTTCGCCGTCTACAAGGCCCCGAACAAGGAGGTCGAGGCCTACTCCGTCTACACCAACGGCGTGCCCGCCGGCGCCTTCCGCGGCTACGGCCTGGGCCAGGTGCTCTTCGCCCTCGAATCGGTGATGGACGAGCTCGCCGTCCGGCTCGGCATGGACCCGCTCGTCCTGCGCGAGAAGAACGTCATCGGCCCCGGCGACCACATGGTGACCCCGATCGGCCATGAGGAGGACCTCTTCATCGCCTCGTACGGCATGAAGCAGTGCATGGACGTCGTCCGCAAGGCCATCGCCGAGGACCGCAGCCACGAGGACGTTCCCGAGGGCTGGCTCACGGGTCAGGGCACGGCGGTCGCGATGATCGCGACCGGACCTCCCGGCGGTCACTACGCCGACGCCCGGATCAGCCTGCTGCGGGACGGGACGTACGACATCGCCGTGGGCACGGCCGAGTTCGGCAACGGCACCACCACCGTCCACAAGCAGATCACCGCCGGAGCCCTGAACACCACGGTCGACCGCATCGCCGTCCGCCAGTCCGACACCGACGTGGTCCGGCACGACACCGGCGCCTTCGGCTCGGCCGGCACGGTGGTGGCGGGCAAGGCGGTCATGCTGGCCGCCGACTCCCTCGCCGAGCGCCTCACCACCTTCGCCGCCCGCCACACCGGCGCGGCCCGGCACCTGTGCAAGCTGTCCGCCGAAGCCTTCGACTGCGCGGGCCGCCTGGTCACCCTCAAGGAGCTGTACGAGGCCGCGTACGACACGGGCCGGCTGGAGGAGATCGCGGCCGACGGCCACTGGGGCGGCTCCCCGCGCTCGGTGGCCTTCAACGCCCAGTGGTTCCGCATCGCAGTCGACCCGGACACCGGCGAGATGAGGATCCTGCGCAGCGTCCACGCGGCCGACGCGGGCAAGGTCATGAACCCGATGCAGTGCCGCGGCCAGGTCGAGGGCGGCGTCGCCCAGGCCCTCGGCGCCACCCTCTTCGAGACCGTACGGGTGGACGGGCGCGGCGAGGTCACCACGGCCGCCTTCCGCCGCTACCGGCTCCCGCAGTACGCCGATGTCCCGCGTACGGAAGTCCACTTCATGGAAACCTCCGACGCGATCGGCCCGCTCGGTGCCAAGTCCATGTCCGAGAGCCCCTTCAACCCGGTGGCCCCGGCCTTCGCCAACGCGCTGCGCGACGCGACGGGAATCCGCTTCACGGAGCTCCCGGTGACACGGGACGTGGTCTGGCAGAGGATCCACGAGGCGGGCGGCCGCACGTGAACCGCCTGGTCAACGGCTGGTCCGGCACGGCGCCGCGGCCTGACACCTCGGCGAACTCGAATCTGCCAGGTAGAATCGACTATCAGATGCATAGGTGCGGCTCATATCAAGCTCCGAACCTTGCATACGAGGTTCCCGGAGACGTGCAGCCGGGCATGAGTGACCCATGGCCAAACTCATGCTGCACGGAGACCTGGACCACCCGGCGACGCTCAGCGTCGCGGACCTGCGGGACTGGGCACAGCACCGGGCCGCGGTCACCTTCGACTGCGCGACGAACGGTCCGCAGCACCACGTGTTCGAGGGGCCGTTGCTCCGGGAGGTCATCTCGGCCGCCGGCCCGGCCTTCGACGTCCGCCGCCGCAAGGACCGTTCGCGGTTCCTGCTCGCCGTGACCGGCGGGGACGGGCACCATTCGATGCTGTCCTGGGCCGAGTTGGACGCCGACTTCGGCGCGAGCCCGGTACTGCTGGCGACCCGCCTCGACGGTGAGGACCTCGACGAGGCGGGTGCGCAGCTGGTGGTCCCTTCGGACCGGTGCGGGGCGCGCTACGTCAGCGCCGTCACGCACGTGTGGTTCGGCGCGCTGTCTCCGCCGAGCCTGGGGCTGTAGAGCAGGGGCCTCAGGCCGTCGCGAGGGAGATCTCGGTCGACTTGATCAGCGCGACGACGGAGGACCCGGCGGCCAGGCCGAGCGCCTCCACGGCGTCCTTGGTGATGGCGGCGGTCAGCCCGCCGCCGTTCACGTCCACCTTGACGGACGCCATGGCGCCGCCGGTGGCGATGTCCACGACGGTGCCGGGGATCTGGTTGCGGATGGAGATGCCGTCGACAACGCCGGTGGCCAGGGCGACCTCGGTGGCCTTGACCAGCGCCTTCACGGAGGAGCCCGAGGCGAGGCCGAGGTCCTTGACGGCGTCGGTGGTGATCGCGGCGGTGATGTCCTGGCCACCTTCCAGGCGGACCTTGACCGTCGTCATGGCCTCGCCCGAGGTGACGGAGGTGACGGTGCCGGCGATCTGGTTGCGGATGCTCAGGCTCATGAGTGGTTCGACCTCTTATGTAGAAAGTTCCGTTCGTACGGCCCGGGGAGAACCGCACAAGATCGAAGTTAGGCGGCCTCGGAGCGGCCTGCGTTCAGCCCCTCGCATCCGCCACCCGGAACCACCCGGGCGGCTGGCCGGTGCGCCGGGAAAAGAATCTTCGGGGTTCTCTTCGCGGTTCCTGTCACATCCGTGCGGTGGCGCGGGTCAGTGCGGTGAGGAAGAAAAAATCCCGTCCGCACCGCCGGACGCGACACCGCCTACCGAGGAGCCCCTCATGGACATCGCCGCCACCGTCGTCGCCGTACTCGCCGCCGCCATGTCGGGCTTCTCGGGGTACTCGCTCCTGCGCCGCGCCCCGTGGGTCGTGGAGGCCATGGAGCAGTACGGGGTCCCCCAGGCCTGGTGGACCGCGCTCGGCGCGGCCAAGGCCGCCGGGGCCCTGGGCCTGCTGGCCGGCCTCTTCGTCCCTGCCGTCGGCGTCGCCGCGGGCATCGGCCTGGTCGTCTACTACACCGGCGCCGTGCTCACCGTGCTCCGGGCCCGGGCCTACGCCCACGCCCCCTTCCCGGTGCTCTACATGGCCCCGGTGGTCGCCGCCTTCGCCCTCGGCTTCGCCGCGTAGGGCGCACGAGGGTGCGGGGGCGACGGGGCCCCCGCTCCTCCCCGCCTCGCTCCGCCCGTCAGGAGAACTTCGGCATCTCTCCGACCGTCTTCGCCACGTCGATCACGGCGAACGCCGCGCCCTGCGGGTCCGCCACCGCCGCGAAGCGGCCGAAGGGGCTGTCCATCGGGCCGAAGTGCAGCTTGCCGCCGTGGGCCTGGGTCTTGGCGACCGCCTCGTCGCAGTCCGGGACGGCGAAGTAGACCTGGACGTACGAGGGGATCTGCGGCGGGAAGTCGGTGCCCATGTTCATCCGGCCCAGCACCGGGTTCTCCGGGCCGCCCAGGCTGAAGACCTTGAAGTCCATCCCGGCCGTCTCGGGGTCGTCGCCGAGGTCCATCTGCTGGGTTCCGTACGGGAAGACCTGCGGGAGGAACGCGTCCGGCTTGGCCACGTCGCGCGAGAAGAACTCGGCCCAGCAGTACGCGCCCGCCTCGCCGATCTTCTCGAAGCCCTTGTGGTCGCCCGGCTGCCAGACGCCGAAGACGGCGCCGCTCGGCTCCTTCGCGATGGCCATCGTGCCGAAGGAGCCGACCTGCATCGGCTCCATGAGGAGCTCGCCGCCGGCCGCCTTGATCTTCGCGGCCGTGGCCGCGGCATCGGGCGAGGCGAGGTAGAGGCACCATTGCGAATGGCCCTCCGCCCCCGGCATCGGCGGGACGACGGCCGCGACGGCCTTGCCGTCGGAGTAGGCCTGCGTGTAGTTGCCGTACTCACTGCTGGACTCCCCGAAGGTCCAGCCGAGCACGTCGGCGTAGAAGGTCTTCGCGCCCTCCAGGTCGGAGAACATCGCGTCCACCCAGCAGGGCGCGCCTTCCGTGAACTCAGTCATGATCGATCGACTCCCGTGTCGTGTACGACGTGACCCGTCTCGGTACTCAACGCTAGGCGCGGGGTCTGACAATCGCGCGGGGAGCACCGCCGCGCGGGACCCTGGGTGCATGGACGACAAGAACAAGAGCGTCACCATCCGGCTCGCCCAGCAGCCGGAGGCCGACGAGCTGCTGGGCCGCAGCCCGCTCGCCGCGCTGGTCGGGATGCTGCTGGACCAGCAGGTACCCATGGAATGGGCGTTCTCGGGCCCCTACACGATCGCCCGGCGCCTGGGCTCCGACGACCTGGACGCGCACGCGATCGCCGCCTTCGACCCGGAGGCCTTCGCCGCGCTGCTCTCCGAGAAGCCGGCCGTGCACCGCTACCCGGGCTCGATGGCGAAGCGGGTGCAGCAGCTGTGCGCGTACCTGGTGGAGCACTACGAAGGGGACGCGGCGGCGGTGTGGACCGGCGTGGACACCGGCGCCGAGCTGCTGGCGCGGCTGCGGGCCCTGCCCGGCTTCGGGGAGCAGAAGGCGCAGATCTTCCTGGCGCTGCTCGGCAAGCGGTTCGGGGTGCGTCCGCGCGGATGGCGCGAGGCGGCCGGCGGGTACGGGCCGGCGAACGTCTACCGGTCGGCGGCCGACATCACCGGTCCGGAGTCACTGGCCAAGGTACGGGCGCACAAGCAGGAGGCGAAGGCCGCCGCGAAGGCGGAGAAAGCGGCCACCAGCGGTTCCAGTAAACGGAATTGACAGTTCGGGCGAGTGTCGCGCCCGTTGTCAGACCCTGCCCCTAAGCTCGGGATCATGACTGAGAACCTGACCCGCGCCGCCAGTGCCGAAATCATCTCCGATGGCCCCGGCAGCCTCATCACGCTGCTCACCGACACCGCCGAGCTCACCTGCAACACGGCCACCTTCGAGGTCGGCGCGGCGGGTGCCCCGGTGCACTTCCACACCAAGGCGACCGAGTTCTTCCACGTCACGGACGGCTCGCTCGACGTCCTGCTCGGCGACGAGATACACACCCTGACCAAGGGCGACTTCCTCGCCGTGCCCCCCGGTGTGAAGCACGCCTTCGCCCCGGCCGCGGACTCCACCGCCGAGGTCTTCGTCGGCTTCACCCCCGGCATGGGCCGCTTCGACTACTACCGGCTGCTCGGCCGGGTGCGGGCCGGCGAGGCCACGGTGCAGGACATCATCGACAGCCAGCCGGTCTACGACAACCACTACGCGGAGAGCGACGCCTGGGCCGGCCGCCTGAAGCGCAGCGCCGAAGCGTAGATCTCGTCGGCGTCGAGCCGTCGCAGTTCCTCCGCGATGAGCTCGGCGCTGCTGCGGATCTTCAGCGCCACCTTGCGGTCGGGGCTGCCCGGCAGGAGCAGGGTGGCCAGGACCCCGTCCGGGCGGTCCACGCGGATCTCCCCGGCCGTGGTCGACAGCCGGACCCGGGTGATGACCGGGCCCTCGGTCGCCACCCGTTCCACGGGCACGCCGAGCCGGTCCTCCAGCCAGCGGGCCAGCAGCTCGGAGCTCGCGTTGCCGGGCTCGCTCTCCACGGCCGCGCCCGTCACCGGGAGCGGCTTCTGGTCCAGGGCGGCGGCCAGCAGCGAGCGCCACGGGGTGAGCCGGGTCCAGGCCAGATCCGTGTCCCCGGGCTCGTAGGCACCGCCGCGGACGTCGAGCGCGGCGACCGGGTCGTCGGCCGCCTCGGCATCCGTGATCCGGCGCTGCGCGAGGGCGCCCAGCGGGTCCCGGGCCGGCGCGGCCGGTGCCTCGGCGGGCCACCAGGCCACCACGGGCGCGTCCGGCACCAGCAGCGGGAGCACCACGGAGCCCGCGTGCTCGTTGAGCGTCCCGTGCAGCCGGAGCAGCACGATCTCCCCGGATCCGGCGTCGGAGCCCACCCGCAGCTCGGCGTCGAGCCGGTTCTGCCGCAGCCTCTGCGAGCCGCGGGCGGTGCGCTTTATGACCGCGATGATCCGGCAGGGGTGCTCGCGCGAGGCCTCGGAGGCCGCGCGGACGGCGTCGTAGGCGTTCTCCTCGTCCGTGGCGACGAGGAGGTTGAGCACGAGCCCCATCGTGGGGCTCCCGACGGCCCGTCGCGCGTCGAGCAGGGCCCGGTTGACCTTGCTGGAGGTCGTATCGGTGAGTTCGGTCCGCATGCTCCGAGTCTCGCAGGCCGGACAGGGCCTCAGGTACGGATCCCCCGAGCGGGGTCAGCGGCGCCGCCTGGCCGTGCCGAAGATGGACCGGGAGATCTCGCGGCCCAGCTGCGTACCGATCGACCTGGCCAGGGAGCGGAAGAGCCCGCTGCCCACCACCTGCTCCGCCAGCGAGGGATCCGGCTTCGGCGCCGCCTTCGCTGCCGCCTTCGCCTGCTTCTCCGCCTCCGCGGCGGCCGCCGCCGCCTCGGCTTCCGCCTCCGCCGCGGCCTGCTCGGCGCTGATCTTCTCGTACGCCGATTCCCGGTCGACGGGCTCCGCGTACCGCGAGTAGAGCAGCGAGGACTTCACCGCCTGGTCCAGCGCGCCGGCGTCGATCGGCCCCATCAGCGACTGGGGGGCCCGCAGCCGGGTCGCCGCCACCGGCGTCGGCGCGCCGTTCTCGCTGAGCACCGTGATCACCGCCTCGCCCGTCCCCAGCTGGGTCAGCAGCTCTTCCAGGTCGTAGTCGGAGTTCGGGAAGGTCTTCACCGTCGCCTTCAGCGCCTTCGCGTCGTCCGGGGTGAAGGCGCGCAGCGCGTGCTGCACCCGGTTGCCGAGCTGCGCCAGCACGTCGGCCGGCACGTCCTTCGGGGTCTGGGTGACGAAGAAGACGCCGACGCCCTTGGAACGGATCAGCCGGACCGTCTGCGTGATGGCTTCGAGGAAGGCTTTCGAGGCCCCGTTGAACAGCAGGTGCGCCTCGTCGAAGAAGAAGACCAGCTTGGGCTTCTCCAGATCGCCGACTTCCGGAAGGTCGGTGTACAGGTCCGCCAGCAGCCACATCAGGAAGGTGGAGAAGAGCTGCGGTTTGTCCTGGACCGCCGGGAGCTCCAGTACGGAGACCAGCCCGCGCCCGTCCGCCGCCGTCCGGAGGAATTCGCTGGTGTCGAATTCGGGCTCTCCGAAGAATTCCGCGGCCCCCTGCTGTTCGAAGGCGGTGAGCGCCCGCAGGATCACTCCGGCGGTCACCGTGGAGAGTCCTCCGATGCCCTTGAGCTCGGGCTTTCCCTTGTCCGAGACCAGGAACGCGACGACCGCCCGCAGGTCCTTGAGGTCGATCAGCTCCAGGCCCTTGGTGTCGGCGTAATGGAAGATCAGCCCCAGCGACTGTTCCTGCGTCTGGTTGAGCTGGAGCACCTTGGACATCAGGACCGGGCCGAAGCTCGTCACGGTGGACCGGAGCGGGATTCCGGGGCCGATGCCGCCGAGCGAGTAGAACTCGGCGGGGCATCCGGTGGCCTCCCAATCCTGGGCCACGTCCTTGGCCCGTTCCCCGATCTTCTCGTTGGCCGTACCGGGCGCGGAGATCCCCGAGACGTCACCCTTGATGTCCGCCAGGAAGACCGGAACGCCGTTGGCCGACAGCTGCTCGGCGATGAGCTGCAGCGTCTTGGTCTTGCCCGTTCCGGTGGCTCCCGCGACCAGTCCGTGCCGGTTGAGCATCGACAGCGGGATGCGGATCTGGTGCTCCGGCAGGCAGGCCCCGTCCCAGAGCAGGGCCCCCAGATCGAGCGCGGGGCCGGTGAAGGCGTACCCCGCGGCGATCTGGCCGGCGGGGGACGCGGGGTCGGTGCTCTGGCTCATATATCACTCCCGAAATAGCCTATTTGCCACCTTTGCACCGTCATCGCAAGGCTGCGCCCGCAGGCCCCTGCCCGGTAGGCTTTCCGTGTGATCTTCAAGCGCATCGGAAATAGGCGGCCGTACCCCGACCACGGCAGGGAAACCACCCGGCAGTGGGCGGATGTCGCCCCGCGCCCGGTCCGGCTCGACCAGCTTGTGACCACCAAGGGCCAGCTCGACCTCGAAACGCTGCTCGCCGAGGATTCGACCTTCTACGGGGACCTCTTCGCCCACGTCGTGAAGTGGCAGGGCGACCTGTACCTGGAGGACGGCCTGCACCGCGCCGTCCGCGCCGCGCTCCAGCAGCGCCAGGTCCTGCACGCGCGCGTCCTCGAACTGGGCTGATCCACCCTTCCCGGGTGCCGGATAGGTCCCGGTTGCGCCTTTCGGGTCGGTCTTGCCCTATCAACAGATGATTCAGTGGGCATCGGCAGCGGTCGGCATTACGCTGCGCACATGAGCATGCTCACTCCCCCTGGCATGGGCGGAAAGTACAAGGTCACGGGAGCGGCTTACCCCCGCATGTCCCGCCCTCGACGCCGCCGCCGGATCGTCCTCCTGGTGCTCGGATCGATCATCGGGCTCGCCCTGATCGCTTACGGGGCCGTGCAGCTCATCGATGTGTTCGGCGGCGACGCGGACAAACGCAAGACCGCCGCCGCGGCCAAGGACTGCGCCACCCCCGCCCCCAAGGCGGGCTCCACCGCCGCCGCCTCCGCGCCGAAGGTCGTCCTCCCGCCGCCCGGCGGGATCACGGTCAACGTCTACAACGCGACCCCGCGCGCGGGCCTCGCCAAGGCCGTGGGCGACGAGCTCAAGAGCCGCGGCTTCGCCATCGGCAAGGTCGGCAACGCCCCCGCCGACTTCGACAAGAAGGTCCCGGGCGCCGGGATACTGGTCGGCTCGCCGCAGACGGACAAGGCCGTCTTCTCCGTCCTCGGCACCAACCTCGCCGGCGCCACCCAGCAGACCGACACCCGCGAGACCGCGGACGTCGACCTGATCCTGGGCGACGCCTTCAAGGAGCTCACGCCGAAGGCCGACGCGGACAAGGCCCTGGCCGCCCTGGCCAACCCCCAGCCCGCGCCGCCCGCGAAGAAGTGCTGACCGGCCGATCCGCCGACTGACAGAGAAAGCCCGGCCCCTCAGCGGGGGCCGGGCTCTTCACGTGGTGCGCGGGCTATTCCGCCGAGCCGTACATGCGGTCGCCCGCGTCGCCCAGCCCTGGCACGATGTAGCCGTGCTCGTTGAGCCGCTCGTCCACCGCGGCCGTCACCACCGTCACCGGCGTGCCCGCCAGCTCTCGCTCCATGATCTCGACGCCCTCGGGCGCGGCCAGCAGCACCACCGCGGTCACGTCGTCCGCACCGCGCTTGATGAGCTCCTTGATCGCCGCGACGAGCGTGCCGCCGGTGGCGAGCATCGGGTCCACCACGTAGACCTGGCGGCCGGAGAGGTCCTCCGGCATGCGCGTCGCGTACGTGGAGGCCTCCAGGGTCTCCTCGTTGCGGACCATGCCGAGGAAGCCGACCTCGGCGGTCGGCAGCAGCCGCACCATGCCGTCGAGCATGCCGAGACCGGCGCGCAGGATCGGTACGACCAGCGGCCGCGGGTAGGAGAGCTTCACGCCGGTGGTGGGACCGACGGGGGTGACGATGTCGGCCTGCTCGGTGCGCACGTCCCGGGTGGCCTCGTACGCGAGCAGGGTGACCAGCTCGTCGGCGAGGCGCCGGAAGGTGGGGGAGTCGGTGCGCTTGTCGCGCAGGGTGGTGAGTTTGTGCGCCACCAACGGGTGATCCACGACCTGCAAACGCACAACATCCTCCAAGACTCAGCTGCCGGGCTTTCACCTGCGACCTGCGACGCCGCTACCTGCGACCGCTCCACCTGCAAAAACGGCCGCAAATACGCGACCCATACCCAAAAGGCTACGCGCTGCGCCCGCCCCTTCGCGCCCGAAGCGGCGGCCACGCCCGCAAACCCCTGGAGATGCGACCCGCCCGGACCCCCAGCACGCTGGACTGATGACCCACGCAATGGTGATCGCCGCAGTCGACGGATCCGAACACAGCCTCAAGGCCCTGGAGTGGGCCAGGGCTGCGGCAGTGCGCCACGGCACCGGGCTCATCGTCGCCCACGTCCTGTCCGACAGCGCCCAGCTGTACGCGGCACGCCGTTCCTCCCTGTACGACCGCACCGAGCCCGAAGAGTCCGAGGACCCCGTCAGCGCGCGGATACGGGCCCATCTGGCCGCAGGGGGCCGACTGCCCTCCGAAGTCCGCTACGAGTCCCTGGAGGGCTCCGTCCCGGAGGCCCTGCGGGACATCGGGGAGGGCGCCCGGATGCTGGTGATGGGCTCCCGGGGCCGCGGCGGCTTCGCCGCGCTGCTGCTCGGCTCGAACAGCCGTGCCGTGGCCACCAGCGCCGCCTGCCCGGTGGTCGTGGTCGCGCACGAAGCGCGCGGAGTGGACGCGGCCGCCCAGGCCTCGGCCGGGCGCGTGGTGCTGGGACTGCACGCCGCCGAGACGCCCGACAACGTACTGGACTTCGCGTTCACGGAGGCCGCCGCGCGGGCCACCACCCTGCAGGTGGTGTCGGCGTACAGCATCCCGCCGTCGCCGACGATGGTGATCGACAGCCCCTTCGCGGTGATCCCGCCGGAGGCGCTGGTGGGGGAGGACGAGAACGCCGTGCCGGCCGAGCGGGAGATGCTCCGCTCCCAGACGCAGCGGCTCGCGCCGTTCCGGGAGAAGTACCCGACCGTGCCCGTCGAGCAGGCCGCGGTGCCCGGGGACGCGGCCGGGCGCCTCGTCGCCACCTCGAACTCGGCGGCGCTGGTCGTCGTGGGGCGCCACCACCCGCGCCGGCACATCCGGTCCCTGATGATCGGCTCGGTCGCGAACGCCGTGCTGCAGCACGCCCACGGGCCGGTGGCGATCGTCCCGACGCTGTCGGAATCCACGGAGGAATCCACGGAGGAATCCACAGGGGAATCCACGGGGGAGTCCCGGGAGGAGCCGCCGAAGGAGTCCGCGTGACTGAGCCATCCGAGTCGCCGGGATTGTCGGAATCCGACTGAATTCCCTCCGAGTGGTGACAGAAGGTGGCATCAAACGGCCGGTCCGAGGGAAGGTGGGGGTTCGGGGGGACGGACCGGACCGGACCAGCCAGGGGCGGTGACCCATGCCCGATGACGATCACGAGCCGCTGGAGACGACGGCGCAGCGCAGAGCCCGGCGCGCGCAGTTCCTCCGCGACCTGCACGAAGCCCGGGAACTGCGCGACCGGGTCCAGCCCAGGCGTGCCCGCGCCGCCCGCATGCGCCAGCAGATGCGCATGCGCACCTTCCGCTGGTGAGGCCCCTGCCGGAGGCCCCGGCGAGCTCCCGCCGCGCCTCCGTAGGCCCGCCGTCCGGCCGCCGTCCGGCCCCCGTCCCGGCCCCGGCACGAGGCCCCGTACAACACGCGCGGCCAGCGCCACGGCGCGGAAGACCTCTCGCAATGGCTCCGTTTCTGCCACGATGCCGACTGGGCGGGGTACGAAACGGCGAGCAGGAGGCCGTTCCACCCCCACCCACCTCCGGCCGGGGGGAACTCCAACCGGCACGCCTATGACCAGTGGGAGAGTCACGGTGTATTTCGCCGCACTGCTCGCGCGCACCGAAGACGGGTGGGAAGCGAGCGACATGGAACTCGACGATGTCGAGTCTCTGAGTGATCTGATCGATCTCGCCCGCTCCGCCTCTGTCGACGACGACACGGTGGTAGCCCTCATCGAACAGGAGGACACCTGGTTCGGGGTCGTCCGGGTGGACGGCGAGGAGGACCCGCGCTACTACGTGTCCAACGCCGCCGCCGCCTCCCGCAGCTCCTACGGCTCGATGCTGACCGACGAGCTGCTCGGCAAGGACGACGAGGACGACGAACTCGACGAGCTGGACCTCGACGGCACCGAGGACGGCGAAGACGAGGTCATCGCCTCCTATCCGGACGGCGGATCCGCCGCCAGAGACGGGGGGGACCACGCATACGTGGACGACACGGACGACACCGACGCGGACGAGGACGTCCGGGCCGGAGCCGAACCGGCACCCGCCGGCCCGCTCGGCGACCCCAGGCTGCTCGACGACCTCGGGGTCAGCCACAAACAACTGATGACCCTGGACGGGGACGCGCTCTCGGAGATCGCCGATTCGCTCGGCGCCACCGAGGTCCTGGAGGCCGTCCGCTAGTGATTCCCGCGCACCACCACACCCCGCAGCCCACCCCGTACGCACCCGATCCCGTACGGGACCCGTGGCAGGACTCCATGCGCCTGGCGCTCCGGGAAGCCGCCCTGGCGGTGCCGGCCGGCGACGTGCCGGTCGGCGCCGTGGTGCTCGGCCCGGACGGGAAGCTCCTCGCCACCGGGCACAACGAACGGGAGGCGACCGGAGACCCGACGGCGCACGCCGAGGTACTGGCGCTGCGCCGGGCGGCCGCCGCCCTCGGGGAATGGCGGCTCCCGGGGTGCACCCTCGTGGTGACCCTGGAGCCGTGCGTGATGTGCGCGGGCGCGCTCGTGCAGTCACGGGTGGCCCGGGTCGTCTACGGGGCGTCCGACGAGAAGGCGGGCGCCGCGGGGTCGCTGTGGGACCTCGTACGGGACCGCAGGCTCAACCACCGGCCCGAGGTCATCGCGGGCGTGCTCGCGGGGGAGTGCGCGCGGCAGCTGACGGAGTTCTTCCGCGAGCTCTGAGGGCCGGCGCGCGTATCGATTTCAGAGCACGGGTCTCCTTGGGCTAAGCTCTCTCTCGGTAGCGTGTCCGAGCGGCCGAAGGAGCACGCCTCGAAAGCGTGTGATGGTGCAAGCTATCCGTGGGTTCAAATCCCACCGCTACCGCTCTGATCGAGAGCCCCGCCCCGCAAGGGTCGGGGCTCTCGGCGTTTCCCAGGACGTGCGGCACCACCGGCCTACGGGACCACCGGGCGCGCGGTGCTACCGGCGTCCGAGGGACATCCGCGTGACTGCCCGCGCCCTCGGCCGTTGTCACGGCATGACCAAGACCCAGCGCATCCTCGCCGCCATCGCCCTCGCGGGGGCCGCCGCGGGCCTCGCGGCTCCCGCCGCCTCCGCCGCCCCGATCTCCCCGCTCACCCTTCCGGACCTGCCGGCGCCGCAGGGCATGCCGGACGGGGCGAGCCCGTCCTCGGTGCAGGAGATCGGCGGGCAGGTCAGCGGCGGCCTGAACCAGCTCAACCAGCTGATGGAACTGCCGAACCAGCTCGCGCCCGTGATCGCCCCGGTCCAGCCGATCGCCGACCTGGCCGGCGGGCTGGAGTAGGCAGGACCTCAAGCCCGCAGCGCCCGCAGCCCGCTGAGCCCACGGAGCCCGCACCGTTCGGCGGACAACGCGAAGAAGGCCCCGACCTGAGTCGGGACCTTCAACGGTTGGGACGGGGGAAGTGGCATCGGGGGGACAAGCCACTTCCCCCGATGAGGACGGAACCTGCCAGTCCAAGCCGCAGTCAGGGGGGAAGCTTGCGGCTCGGACCCCGCAGTGAGGTCCTGTCCCTCGCTCACCGATTTCCTGCCAGAACCGGTGGGCTCGTGTTCAATACTGCGCCGTCCGGGGCCGCCGGCACACCGGCAAAGGGCCTGTGCCGCCAGGTCATTGGTCCTTAAAGGCCAGGTGAGTGTTCGAACACGACCGGCTAGACTCTCCCGACCTTGCAGGACCGGTTGGGGAGGCCGACAGCGCACGTGGAAACCAAGAAGCTGATATCGGGCGCCCTCGTCGTCTTCGTCCTCTTCGTCATCATCACTCAGCCCAAAAAAGCCGCCGATATGGTGCAAATAGGCTTCCAAGGAATCTCGGATGCCGCAACGGCGATCGGCGAGTTCATGACCGAACTGGTGCGCTGAACCCGTACGCTGAAGCGGTTTCCGGACTTCCCGGCCCCCCACTCCGACGGGTGGGGGGCTTTTTGCGTTCCCACATACGGGGCAGGATGCCCTGTTATGCCCAACTTGCCCTCAACACGGCGATATACGGTGCTTGCACACAGTGCACATGTCTTGTGATGCTATGACCGCTTTTGACGGATGAGTTGATGACGTGAAGTGAAGGGGTGGCGTGACCGTGCCGGCCAGTACTGCGCCCGAGGTGCCGCCCCAGCAGGACCCGCAGCAGGAGCACCCACAGGAACCGCACCGGGAAACCGGCCAGGCTCCGCACCGGGAATCCGAACGGGCTCCGCACCAGGGCTCCCCACAGGCTCCTCACCAGGGCCCGCACCAGGGGTCCCCGCAGGCCCCGGTGCCGGCTCCGCACCAGGCCCCGCCCCAGGCCCCGCCCCAGGCCTCCCCGCCCGCCCCGGCGCAGCCCCACGCGCAGCCCGCGGCGCCGGAGTCCCTCGCGCAGCCCCCGGCGCCGGAATCCCACGTACCGCCCCAGCAGGAGGCCCCCGAGGAGGCCCCGGTCGCCCCCAGGCCGCAGAGCCGGGGTGCCGACACCCGGGCGCTCACCCAGGTCCTGTTCGGGCAGCTGAAGGACCTGCAGCCGGGCACCAGCGAGCACTCCCGGGTGCGCGGCGCCCTCATCGAGGCCAACATCCCGCTCGTCCGGTACGCGGCGGCCCGCTTCCGCAGCCGCAACGAGCCCATGGAGGACGTGATCCAGGTCGGCACGATCGGGCTGATCAACGCGATCGACCGGTTCGACCCCGAGCGCGGGGTGCAGTTCCCGACCTTCGCGATGCCGACCGTCGTGGGCGAGATCAAGCGGTACTTCCGCGACAACGTCCGCACCGTCCACGTACCGCGCCGCCTCCACGAGCTGTGGGTCCAGGTCAACGCCGCCACCGAGGACCTCACCACCGCGCACGGCCGCACCCCGACCACCCCCGAGATCGCCGAGCGGCTGCGCATCAGCGAGGACGAGGTGCTCTCCTGCATCGAGGCCGGCCGCAGCTACCACGCGACCTCCCTGGAGGCCGCCCAGGAGGGCGACGGGCTCCCCGGCCTGCTCGACCGCCTCGGCTACGAGGACCCCGAGCTGGCCGGCGTGGAACACCGCGACCTGGTCCGCCACCTGCTCGTACAACTGCCCGAGCGCGAGCAGCGGATCCTCCTCCTGCGGTACTACAACAATCTGACCCAGTCGCAGATCAGCGCCGAGCTCGGCGTCTCCCAGATGCACGTCTCCCGACTCCTCGCCCGGAGCTTCGCCCGGCTGAGATCCGCAAACAGGATCGAGGCCTAACCGGATCGAGTGGAGATCATTCTCCGCGTTTCCGGACAGAGCGCCAGATTCCCGCCCTAGAGCAGGCCTAACGTGTTCTGTCGCTGGAGATACTTGTCGACATGGCGCTACAGCGTGTTGCCGACATGTGACATTCTGCTGGAACCGCGTTTGCCGCAGCCCCGCCTCCGGTATTCAGGTGGAGGCTGCGTTCCTCCGACGGGCGCGCAGATGAAGCGCGAACCGTCCGCGACCTCAAGGGGGTGGCATGTCCGTAGACCAGGGCAGCTCACAGGTGCTCACGCTCGTCAAGCAGCGTGAAGTGCCGGCAGTGTCCCACCGCTCGGAAGCCATCGACACCCGGATCGACACCCGCACCCTCTCCCGCTCCCTCTTCAAGCGGCTCGCCGGCCTCGACGCGGACAGTCCCGAGCGGACCTACGTGCGCGACACCCTGATCGAGCTGAACCTCCCCCTCGTGCGCTACGCCGCGGCCCGTTTCCGCAGCCGCAACGAGCCGATGGAGGACATCGTCCAGGTCGGCACGATCGGGCTGATCAAGGCCATCGACCGGTTCGACTGCGAACGCGGGGTGGAGTTCCCGACCTTCGCCATGCCGACGGTCGTCGGTGAGATCAAACGGTTCTTCCGGGACACCTCCTGGTCCGTGCGCGTCCCGCGCCGGCTCCAGGAACTGCGCCTGGCCCTCACCAAGGCCAGTGACGAGCTCGCCCAGAAGCTCGACCGCTCGCCGACCGTGCCGGAGCTCGCGGCCGTGCTCGGGGTCTCGGAGGAGGACGTCGTCGACGGCCTCGCCGTGGGCAACGCGTACACCGCCTCCTCGCTCGACTCGCCCTCCCCCGAGGACGAGGGCGGCGAGGGCTCGCTCGCGGACCGGCTCGGGTACGAGGACACCGCGCTGGAGGGCGTCGAGTACCGCGAGTCGCTCAAGCCGCTGCTGGCCAAGCTCCCGCCCCGGGAACGGCAGATCATCATGCTGCGGTTCTTCGCGAACATGACCCAGTCGCAGATCGGCGAGGAGGTCGGCATCTCCCAGATGCACGTCTCCCGGTTGCTGACGCGCACGCTCGCGCAGCTCCGCGTCGGCCTGATCGGCGAGTAGCCACAGCGGTCACCGGGTGCGGGTGCGCTCGGGCAATCCACCGCACCCGCTTCCCAATTGACGGCACGTCAGGAAAACTGCCGGGATGCGAAAGGTATCCCGGCCAGCCGCCCTGCTCGTCCTGTGCGCCACGGCCGCCACCGCCGCCCTGACCGGTTGCGCAGGCCCGGCGCGCGAGGGCTACGTGGCCGTCGGCGCGGCGGCTCCGGGCCCGGAGCGGGGTGCCGGGGAGAACGTCGCGCCCAAGGCCGGGGTCGAGTTCCAGTCGCTCCCGCAGGCGGCCCCCGGATCCTCCGCGGCCGCCGGCGCTCCGTCGGGCAGCACCTCGGCGGACATCCCGTCGGCCGGCGCACCGACCGGCACTCCGGGCGGGGTCCCGGGCAGTACGCAGCCCGACGCCCCGGGGACCCAGCCCTCCGGCGGCTCCACCCCGGGCGGAAGCGGGGCCACCGACCCCGGCGGCTCCGGGAACCCTCCCGGCACCGCACCCGGCACGACGCCTCCCACCGGCCCGGGCGCCAATCCCGGCACTCCGTCCAGCCCGCCCCCGAAGCCGGCCCCGTCCACGCCCTCGCGGCCTCCGGCCACGCCGGCGAAGCTGAGCATCGGCGCGCCCACCCGTACCGCCACGGCGGAACGCTGGTGCGAGCAGGTCACGGTGGCCTTCACCAACACCGGAGGCACCGCGGCCCGTTCGGGCACGGTGAGCTTCGCGACGCACATCATCGGGGCCCTTGGCGTCGACTGGGCCACCATCAACTCGACCCAGCCGCTGCCCGCCCCGATCGCGGGCGGCACGACGAAGACGCAGACCTACCGGATCTGCGTCGAATCCTGGCGCGTCCCCCTGGGCATGCGCGTGGAGACCCAGAAGGTCACGGCCACCTGGAACTGAGCGGGCGGCCGAGCCTCAGAGCGCGAGCCAGGCCACCACGGCGATCAGGATCACCGCGGCGATGCCGACGCCGATCCACAGGCCCGCGCCCGAGCCCGACTTGCGGGCGGCACGGTTCTGCATGCGCGAGCCCGGGACGGCGGGGGCCGGTACCGGCTCCTCGACGAACGCCCGGAACATCTGAGTGCTGCCCGCGGGGTCGTAGTCGCCCTGGGGAGCCTGTGAGTTGTGGTTCGAGTCGTGATTCGCAGCCATGCGCAGGACCCTAGCCGGTTTTCCCATTCCTTTACCGCCCAGGCCTCCGATTCATTTGCCTGTAACAACCATCTGATTCTATGGTTGCCCGAAGCAACGACATTCGGAGGGGGGTCCCGGTGACCGCACCGCCCGTGGCGCTCGTAGCGCCCGCACCTGCCATGGCCGCCATGCCGGCGATGGCTGCCACGCCTGCCACGCGTCACGCCGAGCTGGCCCGTCAGCTCACCGGCATCGGCGCCGTCAAGCGCGACCTCGCCCGCCTCCTGCCCTCCGACTGCCCTCCCGGTTCGGCGGCCGTGCTCACGGTGCTCGACCGCCACGGCGAGATGCGGCTCAGCCGCCTGGCGGAGCACCTGGCCATCGACATCTCGGTGACCAGCCGGCACGTCGCGCACACCGCCGACCGCGGCTGGATCACCCGTGACACCGACCCCGGCGACGCCCGCTGCCGGATCCTGCGCCCGACCCCGGCAGGCCGCGCGCTCCTCGCCGAGCTCGGCACCCGCCACACCGACGCGCTGGAGAAAGCCCTGGCCGACTGGTCCGACGCGGACATCGACCACCTGAACATCCTGCTGGCCCGACTCCGGTCGAGCTTCACGCTTCCAGACAGCTAGACCGAAGGAAACACATGGCTACGACCACACCCACCGGTGTGCGGGGAGGCGGCCGGCCGGAGACCGCGTCCGACAGCCCGCCCATGACCCACCCGCAGATCATGAAGGCGCTCTCCGGGCTGATGCTCGGCATGTTCGTGGCGATCCTGTCCTCCACGATCGTCTCCAACGCCCTGCCCCAGATCATCGGCGACCTCGGCGGCACCCAGTCCTCGTACACCTGGGTGGTCACGGCCGCCCTGCTCTCGATGACGGCGGCGACCCCGCTGTGGGGCAAGCTCTCCGACCTCTTCAGCAAGAAGCTGCTGGTCCAGATATCCCTGGTGATCTACGTCCTCGGCTCGATGGTCGCGGGCATGTCCCAGAACACCGGCATGCTCATCGCCTGCCGCGTCGTCCAAGGCATCGGCGTCGGCGGGCTCTCCGCCCTCGCCCAGATCGTCATGGCCGCGATGATCTCCCCGCGCGAGCGCGGCCGGTACAGCGGCTACCTCGGCGCGGTCTTCGCCGTCGCCACCGTCGGCGGTCCGCTGCTCGGCGGGGTCATCACCGACACGAGCTGGCTCGGCTGGCGCTGGTGCTTCTACGTCGGCATCCCGTTCGCCGTCATCGCCCTGGTCGTGCTCCAGCGCACCCTGCACCTGCCCGTCGTCCGCCGCGACGTCAAGGTCGACTGGCTCGGCGCCTTCCTGATCAGCGGCGCCGTCTCGCTCCTGCTGATCTGGGTGACCCAGGCCGGCAGCTCGTACGACTGGATCTCCTGGCAGACCTGGACGATGACCGGCGGCGCGCTCGCCCTCGGCTTGCTCTTCGTCCTCGTCGAATCCAGGGCGAGCGACCCGATCATTCCGCTGCGCCTGTTCCGCAACAAGACCATCAGCCTCGCGTCTGCCGCCTCGCTCTTCGTCGGCATCGCGATGTTCTCGGGCACCGTGTTTTTCAGCCAGTTCTTCCAGTTGGCCCGCGGCGAGTCCCCGACGATGTCCGGAATCCTCACGATTCCGATGATCGGCGGGCTCTTCGTCTCCTCCACCGTTTCCGGTCAGGTGATCACCAAGACCGGCAAGTGGAAGGCCTGGCTCGTCTCCGGCGGTGTGCTCCTGACGGCCGGACTCGGCCTGCTGGGCACCCTGCGGTACGACACCCCGTACTGGCACATCGCGATCTTCATGGCGCTGACCGGCCTCGGCCTCGGCATGATGATGCAGAACCTGGTCCTCGCCTCCCAGAACCAGGTGGCCCCCGAAGACCTCGGCGCCGCCAGCTCGGTCGTCACCTTCTTCCGGTCGCTCGGCGGCGCGATGGGCGTCTCCGCGCTCGGCGCGGTCATGGCCAACCGGGTCACCCACTACGTCAAGGACGGTCTGGCCGAGCTCGGCCCGAAGGCGGCGGCGATGGGCCACGGCGGCACCGGCGGGGGCGCGATCCCCGACCTCGCCCAGCTGCACGAGCCCTTCCGCACGGTCGTCGAGTCCGCGTACGGGCACGGCGTCGGCGACGTCTTCCTCTACGCCGCCCCCACCGCGCTGCTCTCGCTGGTGCTGGTGGTGTTCATCAAGGAGGTCGCCCTGAGGTCGAAGCCGGCGGTCCACGAGCCGGCCTCCGCCCCGGCGGAGTAGCCGGGCGGTCCACGGGGCTGCGGGCGCGGCGGCGAGCCGCCCGAAACGCCCGGTCCGCCCCCTGGATGCCAGGGGGCGGACGCGGAGATCTGGCAGGTTTCCGTAGGTCGTGGACGCCTACGAGGTGGGCGCGGTGAGGTCGTAGAAGGTGGCTCCGCCGATGGTGGAGGCCTTGAAGTTGGCCTTGACCCAGGTCTCGATGGAACTGCTCACGCCCCCGCCGGGACCGCCACCGCCGCGGACCGCGGTGCCCGTCTCGGCCGCGCCGCCCGCTTCGCCGGCGGCAGCTCCCGCACTGCCCTGGCCGATGAAGTAGTGGATCTTCCCGGCGCTCACGTACTCCTTGAACTGCTCCAGGGTCGGAGAGGGGTCGCTGCCGTTGAAGCCGCCCAGGGCCATCACCGGCTGCTCCGAAGCCAGCTGGTAACTCGCGGCGTTCTGCGAGCCGATGGCGGCCGCCGCCCACGTGTACCGGTCCGCGTCGGCGCGCAGCGCAGCCGTGGCCTCGGCGCTGGTCCTCGTCCCGCCGAGCAGGCCGCCCATGCCGCCTCCGCCCATGCCCCCGCCGGTTCCGCCCGGGCCGCCGCCGTCGGTCCGGCCCGTCCGGCCGCCGTCGGTGGTCTGGTTGCCGTCGGTGGTCTGGTTGCCGCCGGGACCACCCTGGGCCTGACCACCCTGGCCGCCGGGGGCCTGGCCGCCCTGACCGCCGCCGCCCTGGGGCATGCCCTGCGGGGCGCCGCCACCGCCCGGCATTCCGCCGCCGCCCGGCATCTCGAAGCCGCGCATCCCGCCGCCGGGGCCGCCGCGGCCGCCCGCGACCGCCGGGCCCGCCGTGACGATCGAGCCCGTGTGCGCGGTGGTCACCGTGCTCAGGCAGTACGCGAGGGGTCCGGCCAGGGCCACGCCCAGGCCGACTGCCGCAATACCGAGTGCGGTACGGCGGCCCAGCCGCGCGGCGAACGGCAGCAGCAGGGCCGTGCCGAGTCCGGCAGCGAGGACCAACCAGCGCAACCACGGCACGTACTCCGCGGAGCGGCCGAGCAACACGAAGGCCCAGTACGACGTGAGTGCGAGGGTCCCCGAGAGCGTGAGGGAGGCGGCCCGGCTGCCCCGCTCCTCCCACAGGACGGCGATGCCCATGCCGACCAGGGCGGCGATGTAGGGGGCCAGGGCGACGGTGTAGTACTCGTGGAAGATGCCCTGCATGAAGCTGAAGACCACCGCGGTGATCAGCAGCGCCCCGCCCCAGGCGAGGAAGGCCGCGCGGGCCATGCCCTCCAGGGAGTCGGTGGCCCGGCGGGCCCGCCAGGTGACCACGAGGCCCGCGACGAGCAGGATCAGCGCGGCGGGCAGCAGCCAGCCGATCTGACCGCCGATGTTGGAGGAGAACAGCCGGTCGATGCCGGTCTCACCCCAGCTCATCCCGCCGCCACCGCCGCCGCCACCGCCGGGGCCGCCGGTCATGCCTTCGGCGGCCGTGCGGGCTCCGCCGCCGACGCTTCCGGTCTCCTCGCCGTTGATCCGGCCGAGGCCGTTGTAGCCGAGGGTCAGTTCCAGGAAGGAGTTGGTCTGCGAGCCCCCGATGTACGGGCGGGAGGAGGCGGGCCACAGTTCGACGATCGCCACCCACCAGCCGCCGGCCACCACCATCGCGAGCGTGGAGAGCAGCAGCTGCCCGAGGCGCCTGCGCAGCCGGGTCGGCGCGCAGACGGCGTACAGCAGGGCGAGGGGCGGCAGGATGACGAAGGCCTGCAGGGTCTTGGTCAGGAAGGCGAAGCCGACCGCGACCCCGGCCCAGACGAGCCACTTGGTGTGCGCTCCGTCGAGGGCCCGGAGCACGCAGTACACGGTGACCGTCATCAGCAGGGCCAGCAGTGCGTCGGGGTTGTTGAAGCGGAACATCAGCGCGGCCACGGGCGTGAGCGCGAAGACGGCTCCGCTGATCAGGGCCGCCACCGGGCCGAACTGGCGGCGCACGGCGGCGTAGAGCACGGCGGTCGTGCCCACGCCCATCAGGGCCTGCGGGACCAGGATCTGCCAGGCGCCGAGCCCGAAGAGCCGGACGGACAGCATCATCGGCCACAGCGCGGCCGGGGGCTTGTCGACGGTGATGGAGTTCCCGGCGTCGGAGGAGCCGAAGAAGAAGGCCTTCCAGCTCTCGCTGCCCGCCTGGACGGCCGCGGAGTAGAAGGAGTTGGCGTAGCCGGAGGCCCCCAGGTCCCACAGCAGCAGGACGGCGGTGACGAGGAGCAGCCCGAGGAAGGCGGGGCGTTCCCAGCCGGGCCGCGCGGCGTGCGCCCCGGCCGACCGGTGGGTCGGGGAGGCCGGGGAGGGCGGGTGGAGCGGTAGCGCTGCCGTGGTCATCAGGAGTGGTCCTTCGCGGGAGTGGCGCGCCGTTCGGGGAAGACCCAGGCGCGGAAGAGCAGGAACCGCAGCACGGTGGCGGCAAGGTTGGCGGTGACCAGGACGGCCAGCTCGGTGCTGTGCCCCGGCTTGGCGTTGGCGGCCCCGAGGGCGGCGAGCGAGCCGCTGGTCAGGGCCAGTCCGATGGCGAACACCACGAGCCCCTGGGCCTGGTGGCGCACGGCGCGGGCCCGGCCGCGGACGCCGAAGGTGAGCCGGCGGTTGGCGGCGGTGTTGGCGACGGCGGAGAGCAGCAGCGCGGCGGCGTTGGCGAGCTGGGGGCCGGCGGCGGTGCGGGCCGCGGAGTAGAGGAGCAGGTAGAGGAGCGTGGACAGGGCTCCGACCACACAGAAGCCCAGCAGCTGGCGGGCCAGCCCGCGCGGTACCCCGGGCAGGGCGGTGCGGTCGCGCGGGTCGTCCCCGAAGGGGCGGGCCAGCCGGTCCAGCGGGAGGGCGCCGACGGCCAGCGCCCGGCCGACCCGCCAGACGCCCTTGAGGTCCTCGGCGGCGGTGCGGGCGATGTGGACGGTGGAATCGGGGTCGTCGACCCAGTCCACCGGGACCTCGTGGATCCGCAGCCCGGCCCTCTCGGCGAGGACCAGCAGCTCGGTGTCGAAGAACCAGCCGGAGTCCTCGACGAGCGGCAGCAGCCGGGTCGCGACCTCGCGGCGGATCGCCTTGAAGCCGCACTGGGCGTCGCTGAAGCGTGCGGAGAGCGAGGAGCGCAGGAGCAGGTTGTAGGCGCGGGAGATGAACTCCCGCTTCGCTCCCCTGACCACCCGCGAGGAGCGGGCCAGGCGGGTGCCGATGGCGAGGTCGGAGTGGCCGGAGATCAGCGGGGCGACCAGCGGAAGCAGGGCGTTGAGGTCGGTGGAGAGGTCCACGTCCATGTAGGCCAGGACGGGCGCGTCCGACTCTCCCCACACGGTGCGCAGGGCCCGGCCGCGGCCCTTCTGCTCCAGCCGGGTGCTGCGTACGCCCGCCACGGAGGCGGCGAGGGCGGCCGCGACCTCGGGGGTGCGGTCGGTGCTCGCGTTGTCGGCGATGGTGATGCGGAAGGGGTACGGGAAGGTCCGGGTGAGGTGCTCGTGCAGCCTGCGCACGCAGGGGCCGAGGTCCGTCTCCTCGTTGAAGACCGGGATCACCACGTCGAGGACGGGCTCACCCGGTACGGGCGCGAGGGGCGCCCGTACCGGGAGCGCTCCGGGAGAGGTGTCGGTAGGCATGCCCCGACCCTCCCGGGCCGGGCTGTCACCGCTGTGTGCTGACCCTGTGGCCTGTCTGTGAGTTCGGCTGCGCCGCCGGAGCCGTGGCGGTGAGGGCGGCGGAGGCGGTGGGTACGGCGCAGACGCCGGGGCCCGCCGGGTCGGCCAGGGGGAGCAGGACCTCGAAGGAGGTGTGGCCGGGGGCGCTGCGGACGCCGACGTGGCCGCCGTGGGCCGAGACGACGGCGGCCACGATGGCCAGGCCGAGGCCCGTGGAGCCCGCCGAGCGGGAGCGGGAGGCGTCGCCGCGGGCGAAGCGCTCGAAGACGTGGGGCAGCAGCTCGGGCGGGATGCCGGGGCCGTCGTCCTCGACCCGGAGCCGGACGGCGGATGTTTCACGTGAAACATGGGCCGTGACGGTGGTGCCGGGCGGGGTGTGGGTCCGGGCGTTGGCCAGCAGGTTCACCAGCACTTGCTGGATCCGGGCCGGGTCGGCGCGGACGGGCGCCGGATCCGCGGGGAGTTCCAGGCGCCAGTGGTGGTCCTGGCCGGCGGCCCGGGCATCGCTGACGGCGTCCACGACCAGCGGGGCCAGATCGGTGTCGCAGGTGGACAGCGGGCGGCCCGCGTCGAGCCGGGCCAGCAACAGCAGGTCCTCCACCAGACCGGTCATCCGGGTGGCTTCGGACTCGATGCGGCCCAGGGCGTGCCGGGTGTCGGGGCCCGGCTCCTCGCGGCCCCGGCGGGTCAGTTCGGCGTAGCCGCGGATGGAGGCCAGCGGGGTGCGCAGCTCGTGGCTGGCGTCGGCGACGAACTGGCGGACCCGGGTCTCGCTCTGCTGGCGTGCGGTCAGGGCCGAGGAGACGTGGCCCAGCATCCGGTTGAGGGCGGCGCCGACCTGCCCGACCTCGGTACGGGGATCGGCCTCGGCGTCGGGGACCCGCTCGTGGAGGGCGGGCTCGCCGCTGTGCAGGGTGAGTTCGGAGACCCGGGTGGCGGTGGCGGCGACCCGGCGCAGCGGGCGCAGGGCGACGCCGACCAGGACCTGTCCGGCGAGGGAGGCCGCGATGAGCCCTGCGAGGGTGACGAAGACCTCCACCGCGATCAGGGTGTGCACGGTGGAATCGACCTCGGTGAGCGGGAAGCCGAGCACGATGCTCGCGTCGGGCGACGTCAGCACCCGGTAGCCGCCGAGGCCGGGCAGCTGCAGTTCGACCGGGTCGCCGGGACGGCCGTCGGCGGCTTTGTGGGCGGCCCCGGCGAGGACGGAGACCTGGGCCGGGGTGAGGGGCGGGTGGCCGCCGGACCCGGATCCGCCGAGGGCGGCACTGCGTTCGCTGCGGACGCTGTCGACGGTCTTGCCCGTGCTGTCGAGGCGGACCCCGACGGCCCCCAGTGGGGAGCCGGGTCCCATGACGACGCCGAGGTTGTTCTCCCGGGGGAACTTGCCCGCGCCCGGGCGGCTCGCCATCTCGACGGAGACGCGCAGCTGTTCGTCGACCTTGTCGACCAGGTACGAGCGCAGCGCGACGGTGGTGACGGTGCTGATGGCCGCGCCGACGACGGCGATGAGGGCCACCGCCGAGACGACCAGCCGGGTCCGCAGCGACCAGGGCCGCCGGCTCCACCGGGGGCGGCGGGGGCCGGAGGGACGCCCGGGGCGGCCCGGCCGGCGGGGACGGCGGGTGCGCGCGGGTGCTCGTACGTCCCCGGCTCCCGGTTCGGCCGCCTCGCGCGCACGGCGCTCCGGCCGGGGCTCGCCGGCCGCCACTAGTCGGCCGGCTTGATCAGGTAGCCCGCGCCGCGGCGGGTGTGGATCATCGGCGGGAGGCCTGTTCCGGCCTCCAGCTTGCGCCGCAGGTAGGAGATGTACAGCTCGACGACGTTGGCCTGGCCGCCGAAGTCGTACGACCACACGCGGTCCAGGATCTGCGCCTTGCTCAGCACCCGGCGCGGGTTGCGCATCAGGTAGCGCAGCAGCTCGAACTCGGTCGCGGTCAGGTGGACGTCCTGACCGCCCCGGATCACCTCGTGGCTGTCCTCGTCGAGCCGCAGGTCGCCGACCTCCAGGACCGACCCGCCGCGTGCGGCCTGCGCCGCGCCGGAGCGCCGGACCAGGCCGCGCAGCCGGGCGACGACCTCCTCCAGGCTGAAGGGCTTGGTGACGTAGTCGTCGCCGCCGGCCGTCAGGCCCGCGATGCGGTCCTCGACCGAGTCCTTCGCGGTCAGGAACAGCACGGGGACGTGCGGGAGCTCCCGCCGCAGGCGGCCCAGGACGGCCAGCCCGTCCATGTCGGGGAGCATGATGTCGAGCAGGACGACGTCGGGCCGGAACTCCCGCGCCGCACGCACCGCGCCCGCGCCGTCGCCCGCGCTGCGGACCTCGCAGCCCTCGTAGCGCAGGGCCATCGAGAGCAGCTCCGAGAGAGCGGCCTCGTCGTCCACGACGAGGACCCGGCACGGGCTGCCGTCCGGCCGCACGAGGGCCGTGTGGCTGCCGGTGGACGTGGACGCGTGGGAAGTGGTCGTCGCAGTCATGGGTACACGCTGGCCGACGCCCGTGAGAGCGCTCTTTCCTGAACCTGTGAATTCCCTGAGAAACCCCTCCCGCCCCTCAGGTCAGGCGGAAGAGCCGGGCTCCGTTGTCGTGGCAGACGGCGCGCAGCCAGGCGTCGCCGAGGCCGAGCCGTTCCAGGGCGTCGAGCTGGTGCTCGTAGGGGTAGGGGATGTTCGGGAAGTCGGTGCCCAGCAGGATCCGGTCGCCGAGGTCGGCGAGCCGGCCGCGGTCCTGCGGCGGGAAGCCGCTGAACTGCTCCGAGAAGTCGGTGAAGGCCATGGTGGTGTCGAGGCGGACCTCGGAGTACCGGTCGGCGAGGTCGAGGAAGTCCGCGTACTCCGGCATCCCCATGTGCGCGACGATCAGCGGCAGCCGGGGGTGGCGGGCCAGCAGCCGGGCGATCGGCTCGGGTCCGGTGTGCTTCCCCGGGACGGGCCCCGAACCGCAGTGCACGACCGTCGGGATCCCGGCCTCGGCGAGGAGCCCCCAGACCGGGTCGAGCCGGTCGTCGGTGGGGTCGTACCCGCCCACCTGGAGGTGGGCCTTGAAGATCCGGGCCCCCGCCGCGACGGCCTGGCCGACGTACTCCCGTACCCCGTCCTCGGGGAAGAAGGTCGCGGTGTGCAGGCAGTCGGGGGTGCGGGCGGCGAAATCGGCGGACCAGGAGTTGAGCCAGGCGGCCATGGCCGGCTTGTGCGGGTAGAGCATGGCGGTGAAGGCCCGGACCCCGAACTCCCGGAGCAGAGCGACCCGCTGCTCCTCCTCGTGCCGGTAGGTGATGGGCCATTCGACGCCGGTCAGCGGACCGACCGCGTCGAAGTAGTCCCACACCTTGTCCAGGACCCGCTCGGGCATGAAGTGGGTGTGTACGTCGACCAGTCCGGGGATCCCGAGCCGTTCCCGGAACGCCCGGACGACCTCAGCCGTCTTCGCGGACAAAGCCGTGGCTCCGCTCGACCGTCGCGATGTGCAGCGTGTAGCTCTCGTACCAGTCGGCGCGGCCCTGCTTCATCGCCGCCTGGTGCTCCATCTCCTGGCGCCAGAGGGCGAGGGACTCGTGGTCGCGGAAGTAGGCCACGGTGATGCCCAGCCCGCCGGGCGTCCGCGCGGACTCGTAGCCGAGGAAGCCCGGGTTGCCGCTGACGAGCTCGGTCATCCGGTCGAGCGTCTCGGGGTATCCACCGTCCTCGGGGGTCCGGACGCTGGTGAACACACTGATGACATAGGGCGGTTCGAAGGCCTGTACGGGCTTGATGGTCATGCCCACCACCCTCTGCGGCCGGCGCCCGGCATGTCCACCGGAAAACGGCCCGGACGGTCAAAGGGATCCAAGTTTTGACCTTGCCCCGTCACTCGCCCGACCGGGTCAGAACAGCCCGTCCTGCGCGGCGGTGTCCCGTCCGGTGCTCGGGATCCCCGCCACGGGCACATCGGTGACATCGCCCTCCCCGGGCGCCACCAGCTCCCATCCCGCGAGCAGCCGGGTGTCCACCACCAGCCCGTCGGCGAAGTGCAGATCGGGCCCTGCCGCCCCGACGAGCAGCCCGGCGACGGTCCCCCCGGGCACCATCTCGGTGATCACCCGGGCAGGGGCGGGCAGGGTACCGAGCCCGAACGCTCCCGCGTGGTCGGTCACCTCGCACTCCAGCCTCTCCAGCGACTCCGGCCACCCCTCCAGCGCGGCCGCCCGTGCGTGAAGGGCCGAGACCTCCGCCGCCCGCTCGGGCCCCGGCGGCACCTCTCCCCGCACGGACCGCTTACGGGCATAGGCGATCCTGTCGGGCACTCCGAGCGCGGCCCGCAGCAGCTCCTCGGTCCGTCGGGTGGCCATCAGCGGACCGCGCCCCAGCCAGGCCCAGGCCACCGCCCCTTGCTCCAGCAGCCGGACGGACCCGCGCTCCTCAGCGGTGATGCCCACCTTGACCAGTCCGGCCCCGAACCAGGCGAGGTACACCCGGTAGGTACGCGGATCACCGGCGTTGGTGTCGGCCGCCACCGAGAAGGAACGGTCCAGGCCGGCGCACTCGGGGCACTGGGCGTTCCCGGCCCGGCCGGGCACGGTCCGCTCCGTCGGGCACGGCGTCCGCCGCCCGGCCCTGCGGATGCCGAGGCAGTGGCGCTCTCCCCGGGCGGCGAAGGCGAGCGGCTGCCCGTACGCGAGGACGCTGGCGCGCTCTCCCTGCCCCGGTCCCCGCCCGTACCAGCCCATGGCGGGCCGGCCGTCATTCCACCGGAGGCCGGTGCACCACCAGGTCACAGGGGGAGCGGTCGCTCGAAGAAGGTCTCCAGGACGACGGTGGCCTGCGTCCCGCTGACACCGTCGATGGCGTAGAGCCGGCGCAGGACGTCCTGCAGCTGCTCGGTGGTGGCCGTGCGGACCTTGACCATGACCGAGGCGCTACCGGCGATGATGTGCGCCTCCTGGATCTCCGCGATGGCCTCGAAGGCGGCCCGCGAGTCGCCCATCCAGGCCGTGGAGTCGACCATCACGTAGGCCAGCACCCCGATGCCGACGGCCGCCGGATCCACCTCGACCGTGGTCCGCCGGATGACCCCGCGCTCGCGCAGCTTGCGCACGCGCTCGTGGGTGGCGCCCGCCGAGAGCCCGACGGAGGCCGCCAGCGCCGCGTACGGCCGGCCCGCGTCCTCCTGGAGGCGCTGGATCAGCGCCCGGTCGATGTCGTCCACCGAACTTCCTCCCACGTCCCTGCAACCCTCGCGGAGACGCTACCTGATCCTGCATTCACCCCCCGCGACCGAACGGAGTTCGGCTCCTCCCCCGCCTCCGGTGGCCCGGCTAGCGGGCGACGAACTGGGTCAGGATCGCCTGGACCTCATAGATGTCGACGCCCTTCGTAAAGGTCTTCGCTATCGGCACCGAGCTCCCGGAGAGCCATATCTTCAGCTCCGCGTCCAGGTCGAAATGGCCGGCGGTCTCCACGGAGAAGTGCGTGATGCTCCGGTAGGGAATCGAGTGGTACTCCACCTTCTTCCCGGTGAGCCCCTGCTTGTCGATGAGCACGAGCCGCCGGTCGGTGAACAGGATCGTGTCGCGGATCAGCAGATACGCGGCGTGCACCTGCTCCCCCTGCCCCAGCAGCCGCGCGTACTCGCGATGTGCCGACGCCGGATCCACGGCGTGCGCGTTCCCGAACAGTCCCATGTGAGCTCCCCCTGCTTTCCCGGTGACCTCTCCCGTTGAGTCGATCTCCAAGAAACCGTAGGCGGGCCGTGCGTCACCCCGCGTCCCCCGCCAGAGCCATCTCACCCCGTGGCTCCCCGGAGCCAGGCCTCATCACTGAGGAGGAGAAAACAGGAAGAAGGACAACGCCACCCTCGATGTCCTCACTGAACGGCCCCGAGCCCCGGCAACCCGCACGCCGCCCGCCGCCCGCTTGAGCCCGACCAGCGCCGGGGAGACGTGATGGGTCCCAGCTTCTGAAGCGGTTGCCGTACCTCGCCGCTGCTTTACGGCGGAAACGCCAGAGGGCCCGGACTTTCGTCCGGGCCCTCTGGGCTGCTGTGCACTCGGCAGGATTCGAACCTGCAACCTTCTGATCCGTAGTCAGATGCTCTATCCGTTAAGCTACGAGTGCTTGTCCGCCGGGGTTTTGCGCCCCGTTGGCCTTGCGAGAACAACAATACATGGACCTCGCCGGGACGCGAAATCCATTAGCCCCACCCACTCTGACCTGCGGAAACGGCTCGGAAGAAGATCATCCACTTGGATGCCGGAGCGTCCCCGGCGCGCGTCTGCGCGGGCAGATCCCAGGCAGATCGCGGGCGGATCCCAGACAGACCCCCGAGAGACCCCCGAGAGATCCCCGGCAGATCCCGCACCCTCCCGGACCCCGAACGCACCGAAGCCCCGGTCCGCAAGGACCGGGGCTTCGTGAAGTGCGGAGGCGGAGGGATTTGAACCCTCGATGGGGGGTAAGCCCCAAACCGCATTAGCAGTGCGGCGCCATAGACCGGACTAGGCGACGCCTCCAGCACACCCTCGCGTACGAAGGTGCGTGCAGATGATGACACAGGCCAGGGGCCGGTCACCAATCCGCTCCCACGGTACAAGGAGGGCGGCCCGCAGAGCAAAGCCTTAAGCACCCCCGTGTGCGGAACGTCGGCGCCGGCTCGTCGTTGGTCTGTCGTACGACGTACGGACGACCTGGAGTTCCCCATGCTGCGTCTCGCCGCTTTCGCCGTCGCCTCCGCTCTGGCCGCAGGGGCGGCAGGCCCCCTGCCCCCGCTGCCGCCGCTCGGCCGGCTGCTGTCCGCCCCCTCCCCCGACCGGCTCACCATCGTCGTGGCCGACACGGGCAACCCGCTGGCCGACGGCGAGTACCGGCTGGAGTGCGACCCGCCCGGCGGGAACCACCCGCGGGCCGAGGACGCCTGCGCCCGCCTCGAAGCCCTCGGGCGCGAGGGGAAGGACCCCTTCGCCCCCGAGCCCAAGAACCAGCTGTGCACCATGCAGGACGGCGGCCGCGCCACCGCCCGGATCACCGGAACCTGGCACGGCCACAGGGTGGAGTCCCGGTTCCGCCGGGCGAACGGATGCGAGATCCGCCGGTGGAACGACTTGGAACCTGTGCTTCCAGGTGGGCGTTCCTGACCTGGGAGGATGCGCCGGTCGGGCGTTATGCGCCGGGCATCCGCCCCCTCATCGGGAGCCCGTGCGCTTAGACTCCTCCCGTGACATGCCGGTAGTTGTGGTCAGGGAGGAAGCTCGTCGTGAGCAGCAGGCCATCCCGAGGCGCTGCTCGCCTCGCAGCAATACTCGACGCTCTTCCGGACGCGCTGTTGCTCGTCAACGCCAACGGCACGGTCGTCAACGCGAATTCGATCGCCCTTGAGGTCATGGAGAGCCCCGGTACGGGGCTCGTCGGCCGGGGCGTGCTCGACCTCCTGCCCGATTTCGACTCCAAGCTGATCCCCGGCTCCATGCGCCGGCCCGGCGAGGACGAGGGCGGCCGTGCCCGCCCGAAACGGATGGTGGCGCGCCGCACCGACGGCAGCGAGTTCCCCGTCGAGGTCACCGCCGCCCATCTCGACGGCCGTGACGCCTACCGCGAGCCGCAGCCCTCGTACACCGGCGACGAGCTACTGATGCTCGTCGTACGGGACCTCTCGCAGACGGTGGACACCGAGGCCGAGCTGGCCCGCTCCCAGCGTCAGACCGAGATGATCCTGCGCGCCGCCGCCGAGGGCGTCGTCGGCACGGACACCGACGGCAGGGTCGTGCTGGTCAATCCGGCCGCCGCCCAGATCCTCGGCTACCGCGCCACCGACCTCGGCAACCGCGAACTGCACGGGCTGGTCCAGCACTCGCGCGCCGACGGTTCGCCGTTCCCGTTCGAGGAGTCCCCGCTCGCCGACACCCTGCGCAGCGGACGCAAGCACCGGGTCCGCGGCCAGGTGCTGTGGAACAAGGCCGGGCAGCCCGTCGCCGTGGACCTGACCACCTCTCCCGTACGGGACGGGGAGCAGCTCGTCGGCGCCGTCATGACCTTCACCGACCGGCGCTCCTACGACGCCTTGGCCGCGCGCCACGCCCAGCTGCTGTCCGTCCTCGGCGACTCCCTGCGCGGGCCGCTGGAGGAGCTGCGCGGGGAGCTGGCCACGCTGGCCGCCGACGACGCGGGACAGCTGTGGCCCGAGGCCAACCAACTGCTGCACCACCTGGCCGCCGGCTACTCCCGGATGACCACGCTGGTCGACAACGTGCTCGCCTTCCAGCGCCTCGACGCGGGCGGCGAGAAGCTCGACAAGAAGAAGGTGCTGATCGACGGGGTCGTCGCGGCCGGCGTCGACGGAGCGGTCGAGCTCATCGGCCCCGGGCGGGCGCAGTTCGCCGTGCACGCCCCGACCATCGAGGCCGAGGTGGACGCGGAGCGGATCGCGACCGCCCTCGCCCATCTGGTCGCGGACGTCGCCGGGGTGGACGCCACCGGCAAGACCCGTCAGGGCAGCGGGTACACGGACTCGACGATCGTGGTGGCCGCCGCGCAGCGCGGCGAGGTCGTACGGATCGAGGTGCGCGGCCCGTACGAGGGCGGCAACCCGGTGCACGAGCCGATCGTGCGGGGCATCGTGGAGGCGCACGGCGGTGTGCTGCAGACGGTGGAGGTGCCGGGCGCTCCCGGCGGGGCGTACGTACTGGAGCTGCCGCTGGGTGCGGGAGCCGGGACGGTCACCCTGCCCGAGCCCGTGGAGGCTCCCCCGGCCGCTCCCGGGAGCGAGGGCGGCCCGGGGCAGGTCTCCGGCGGCCGGCGCGCCCGGCGCGGTGTGGACGCGTTCCTCGACGACGACGCAGATGCCGACAAGGGGGCCGACAGCGGCTCCGGCGCCGGCACCGATGTGGCGAAGACGGGTCAGGACTCCGACGGCGGGAGCGCGCTCGCGCTGCCGTCCGGTCGGCGCCGGGGCGGCGAGGCCGGGGCGGTTGCCCGGCCCGGCGACGGGGCTCCCGCGGAGCTCGCCCAGTCCCCCGTGAACCCGGCGGGCCTGGGCGGTGGCAGCGGCACGGGGCGGCGCCGCGGCCAGAACGGCGACGGCAGCGGCGGTGGCGACTCCAGCGGCGGCAACGACCGTCCGGGCGGCCCCGGGCGGCCCGTGCCCCCGCAGGGGACCCAGATGCCCGCGCTCCCGCCCGTGCCGGTGGCTCCCGTGCCGGTGCCGCCGTTCCCCGGGCTTCCCGTTCCGCTGACGGAGCACCCCGCCGGGCGGCGGCGTGCGCTGGGCGCGGCGGGACCGGCGCAGCCGGCCGGCCCGGTCCCGGCGACCGGGCTCGGGCCGACGCCCGCGCCGATGCCTGCTCCGATGCCCACTCCGATGCCCGCGCCCCCGGCCTCCCCCGCCCCCGTACGGCCCATCGCCCCCGAGGGCGGCTTCGCGCTGCCCGCCGGGCCGACGCCGGCTCCGCAGCCGCCGCGGGCCCCCGCCGAGGCCGACTCCGACGCCGAAGCCGCCGGCGGGCGGCGCGGGCGCCGGGTGCTGAGCGCGCCCGGCACCGAATCCGAGGGCGCCGAAGCCGCCGCCGGGCGGCCGGACGCGGGCGCGCAGGGCCCCGTAGGACCCGTAGGCCCCGAGACGCATCCCACCGGGCGGCGGCGTGCGCTGCCCGCCACACCGGCCTGGCCGGTTCCGGCGGCCCGTACCGCCCCCGAGGACTCGGACGGCAGCGGGCAGATCGCCGTACCCGGAGCCCGGCAGTCGCAGGACGCCCCCGCGGAGGCCGCCGGGGCGCCGATCAGCGTCCGCGCGCTGGGCAGCCTCGGCCAGGGCGGCGGGGCCGGCGACACGAACGGCTCCGGCCGGCGGCGCCGGCTCGCGGAGCCCGCCCCCGAGGGCCGTGCCTTCGCCATAGGAGCACCCGAGGCGGGCTCCGCCGAGGGCCCCGAGCCGCTGGACGGGCCCGGTGGCGCCGTCGAGGTGGTCAACCGGGCCGTGCCCCGTCCCGTGGACGACGAGCTGCCCCCCGAGCCTCTGGACAACCCGCGCCGGCTCCTGGTCTGGCCGGCTCCGGACGCGCAGACGCAGGCCGCGCTCAGCGACCGCGGCTACCGGCCGGTGATCGTGCACTCCCGCGAGGAGGTCGACGCGCAGATCGCCGCGTTCCCCGCCGCGCTGTTCGTGGACCCGCTGACCGGGCCGATCACCCGGACCGCCCTGCAGTCGCTGCGCCAGGCCGCGGTGGCCGCCGAGGTGCCCGTACTGGTCACGGCCGGGCTGGGGCACGCCACGCGCGAGGCCGCGTACGGCGCCGATCCGGCCGTGCTCCTGAAGGCGCTCGCGCCGCGCGACAGCGAGCAACACCCCTCCCGGGTGCTGCTGATCGAGGAGCACGACGAGATCGCGACCGCGCTGACCGCCGCCCTGGAGCGGCGCGGCATGCAGGTCGCGCGGGCCGACGCCGATACGGACGCCGTGGAGCTGGCGACCCGGATGCGGCCGAACCTGGTGGTGATGGACCTGATGCAGGTGCGCCGCCGCAGGGCCGGGATCGTGGACTGGCTGCGCGCCAACGGGCAGTTGAACCACACCCCGCTGGTCGTCTACACGGCCACCGGGATCGAGCCGGCCGAACTGCCCAAGCTGGCCTCGGGCGAGAGCGTGCTGTTCCTCGCCGAGCGGTCCACCTCGGCCGACGTTCAGGGCCGCATCGTGGACCTGCTGGCCAAGATCGGCACCAACTAGTCATTCTGGCCGCATGGCCATCATCGACACGAGCGAGCAGACCGTCCCCGCCGACAACGGGGAGGTCAGCCTGCTCATCGCGCGACAGGTCGATCCGGGCCACGAGGAGAACTTCGAGGCCTGGGCCCACGGGATCCTGGAGACGGCCTCGGCCTTTCCCGACCACCTGGGGTACGGGCTGTTCCGCCCGGCCGTGGAGGGCGGGCCCTGGTTCCTGGTGCACCGGTTCCGCAACCACGCGGCCTTCCAGCGGTGGCAGGACTCGGCCGAGCGCGCCGCCTGGTTCTCCAACTGCCTCGGGCACCACCACACCGAGATAGCCCGGCGCGAACTGCACGGCATGGAGACCTGGTTCGCGAAGCCGGGTACGGCCCGGCCCGCGCCGCCGCGGTGGAAGATGGCGATCAGCTCGGGGCTGGCCATCTTCCCGATCTCGCTCGCGGGCAACGCGCTGCTCGGGCCGTACCTGGTGAACCTGAACTTCGTGCTGCGGACGGCCGCCTTCGCCGTCGTCTTCAGCACCCTGATGACCTACGTGGCCATGCCGGCGATCAGCAAGCTGCTGCGGCCCTGGCTCACGCGCGGGCAGTAGCCCCGGCGGACCGTGACCCCGGTGGGGCTCAGTCGAGCTTGGTGACGTCGAGGGTGCCTTCCGCGTACTGCTTGCGGATCACCTTCTTGTCGAACTTGCCGACGCTCGTCTTCGGCACGGCCTCGACGAACGCCCAGCGCTCCGGCAGCTGCCACTTGGCGATCGACTCACCGAGGAAGGCGCGCAGCCCCGCGTAGTCCACGGTGGCCCCCTCCTTCAGGACCACGGTGGCCAGCGGGCGCTCGTCCCACTTCTCGTCGGGAACGGCGACGACCGCCGCCTCGGCGACCTCGGGATGGGCCATCAGCGCGTTCTCCAGGTCCACGCTGGAGATCCATTCGCCGCCGGACTTGATGACGTCCTTGGCCCGGTCCGTGAGGGTGAGGAAGCCGTCGGTGCTGATCACGCCGACGTCGCCGGTCTTGAGCCAGCCGTCCGCGCTGAACTTGTCCTCGGGGCGGGTCGGCTCGCCGCCCGCGCCGCCGTAGTAGGAGCTCGCGATCCAGCTCCCGCGGACCTCCAGCTCGCCCGCCGACTCGCCGTCCCAGGGCAGGATGTCTCCGCCGGGGCCGACCAGGCGGGCCTCGACGCCCGCCGGGAAGCGGCCCTGGGTGATGCGGTACGGCCACTCCTCCTCGGGGGTCAGACCGGCCGGCGGGTGGGCCATGGTGCCCAGCGGCGAGGTCTCGGTCATCCCCCAGGCGTGGTTGAGGCGCACGCCGAGCTTGTCGTAGGCCTCCATCAGGGCCGGCGGACACGCCGCGCCGCCGATGGTGACCTGCTTCATCGAGGTCAGGTCGCGCGGGTTCGCGGTGACCTCGGCGAGCAGCCCCTGCCAGAGGGTGGGGACGGCCGCGGCGTGCGTGGGCTTCTCCCGCTCGATCATGTCGGCGAGCGGGGCGGGCTGCAGGAAGCGGTCCGGCATCAGCATGTTGATGCCGGTCATGAAGGTGGCGTGCGGCAGGCCCCAGGCGTTGACGTGGAACTGCGGAACGACGACGAGGGAGGTGTCCTTGTCGGTCAGGCCCATCGACTCGGCCATGTTCACCTGCATCGAGTGCAGATAGATGGACCGGTGGGAGTAGATGACGCCCTTCGGGTCCCCGGTGGTGCCGGAGGTGTAGCACATGGCCGCGGCCTGGCGCTCGTCCAGCTCGGGCCAGTCGTAGGTGTCCGGGCGGCCCGCGAGGAGCTCCTCGTACTCGTGCACGCGCACGCCGAGGCCCTCTAGGGCGGAGCGGTCGCCGATGCCCGCGACCACGACGTGCTCGATGGTCGGCAGGTGCGGCAGGAGCGGGACGAGCAAGGGCAGCAGGGTGCCGTTGACCAGGACGACCTTGTCGGCCGCGTGGTTGACGATGAAGACCAGCTGCTCGGGAGGGAGCCGCAGGTTCAGCGTGTGCAGGACGGCGCCCATGGAGGGGATCGCGAAGTACGCCTCGACGTGCTCGGCGTTGTTCCACATCAGGGTTGCTACGCGGTCGTCCTGCTGGACGCCCAGCTCGTCGCGCAGGGCGTTGGCCAGGCGCGTGGCACGGGTCCCGATCTCGGCGAAGCTGCGGCGGTGCGGCTCGGCCTCCCCGGTCCAGGTCGTGACCTGGGACTTCCCGTGGATCGTCATCCCGTGCTGCAGTATGCGGGTGACGAGGAGTGGTACGTCCTGCATGGTGCTCAGCAAAGCGTCCTCCCGGTGAGCGCTGCGGCGCTGCGGCGGCTACGGATGCTGCGATTCTGCGCACGTACCGCTCGGTCTGTCACTACCCAAGAGTAGAAAACGGGGCCCGATGTTTCACGTGAAACATCGGGCGGGTGGCGCCGGGCTCGCCTTGACTCAGCGGACGGGCGTCAGTTCCGGGTCTTCGCGGAGCTTGACCAGCGCCCGGGAAACGGCGCTCTTGACGGTGCCCACGGAGACTCCGAGCAGCTCGGCGGTCTGGGCCTCGCTCATGTCCTCGTAGTAGCGCAGGACGACCATCGCCCGCTGCCGGTCGGGCAGCCGGGTCACCGCGCGCCACATGGCGTCGCGCAGCGCCTGTGCCTCGGCGGGGTCGGCGGCCGGCGGCTCGTCGGCCTCGGGTAGCTCGTCGCAGACGAACTCGTCGACCTTGCGCTTGCGCCACTGGCTCGTGCGGGTGTTCACCAGGGCCCGGCGGACGTAGCCGTCCAGGGCGCGGTGGTCCTCGATGCGGTCCCACGCGACGTACGTCTTGGCAAGCGCCGTCTGGAGCAGGTCCTCGGCGTCGCAGGGGTTGGCGGTGAGCGAGCGCGCGGTGCGCATCAGGACCGTGCCGCGGGTCCGGACGTACGCCGAGAACGACGGGTACGGCGTCGGATTCGAGGCGAGCGTGCACACAGGCGTGGTCATGCCTCCACGCTAGGAGCGGCGCGGCCCCACCGGATCGGCCGCAAGTGCCGAAGCGGGATCCCCCTCAGGTTGTAGGGGTGGGGCCCGCCCCACCTCCTGAAGGTGGAGGAGGCGTGGCTTCCGCGGGGCTTCTACAAGGGACGGATCAGACGTCCGCGCCCAGGATCAGCCCGGAGGTCGGGACCCCGGTACCGGCGGTGACCAGAGCGTGGGCGGCGCCCGAGACCTGGTTGACGGAGGTTCCGCGCAGCTGGCGGACCGCCTCGGCGATGCCGTTCATGCCGTGCAGGTACGCCTCCCCGAGCTGGCCACCGTGGGTGTTGAGCGGCAGCGCGTCCGCGGCCACGAAATCGGCCGCCTCCCCCGGAGCGCAGAAGCCGAACTCCTCCAGCTGCATCAGCACGAACGGCGTGAAGTGGTCGTAGAGGATGCCGACGTCGATGTCCGAGGGACGCAGTCCACTGGTCCGCCACAGCTGGCGGGCGACCACGTCCATCTCCGGCAGCCCGGTGAGGCCGTCCCGGTAGAAGGAGGACATGGCCTCTTGGCGGCGGCCCGCGCCCTGTGCCGCCGCCGTGATCACGGCGGGCTTCTGCCGCAGGTCACGGGCTCGTTCGGCGGTGGTGACGACGATGGCCTGGCCGCCGTCCGTCTCCTGGCAGCAGTCGAGCAGCCGCAGCGGCTCGACGATCCAGCGCGAGGCGGCGTGGTCGGCGAGGGTGATGGGCTTGCCGTAGAAGTACGCGGCCGGATTGTTCGCGGCGTGCCGGCGGTCGGTGACCGCGACGTGGCCGAATGCCTCCGGGGTCAGGTTGTAGGCGTGCAGGTAGCGCTGGGCCGTCATGGCCACCCAGGAGGCAGGGGTGAGCAGCCCCCAGGGCAGGGACCAGCCGAGCGCCGCGCCCTCCGCCGAGGGTTCGCGCTGCTGGACGCCGGAGCCGAAGCGGCGGCCGGAGCGCTCGTTGAAGGCGCGGTAGCAGACCACGACCTCCGCGACCCCGGTGGCGACGGCGAGGGCGGCCTGCTGGACGGTGGCGCAGGCGGCGCCGCCGCCGTAGTGGATGCGGGAGAAGAAGGAGAGGTCCCCGATGCCGGCCGCCTGGGCGACGGTGATCTCGGGACTCGTGTCCATCGTGAAGGTGACCATGCCGTCCACGTCGGCAGGGGTGAGCCCGGCGTCGTCGAGGGCCGCGTGCACGGCCTCGACGGCCAGCTTGAGCTCACTGCGGCCGGAGTCCTTGGAGAACTCGGTGGCGCCGATGCCTGCGATGGCGGCGCGGCCGCCGAGCTGGTCACGGGTGCGGACGCTCATGCCGTGCCCTCCGGGGTGCCGGGGGTGGCCGGAGTGCCGGGGGCATCCGGGCCGTTCGCCGTCGTGTCCAGCGTGACGGTGACCGTGCCCGTGACGTGGTGACCGATGCTGTTGGCGCCGATCACGCGGATCTCGGCGGTGTCCCCGTCGAGGGCGGTGACGGTGCCGGTCAGCGTCATGGTGTCGCCCGGGTGGTTCGGGGCACCGAGGCGGATCGCGACCTTGCGCAGGACCGCGCGCGGGCCGAGGTGGTCGGTGATGTACCGGCCGACCAGACCGTTGGTCGTCAGGATGTTCATGAAGATGTCCGGGGAGCCCTTCTCCCGCGCGAGCACCGCGTCGTGGTGCACGTCCTGGTAGTCGCGGGAGGCGATCGCGCCCGCGACGATCAGGGTGCGGCTGACCGGTATCTCCAGCGGCGGCAGTGTGTCGCCGATGTTCATGCCTCGTCCCCCTCGGGCGTGTCTTCGGACAGGACCGCGCCGAGCTCGGCCAGCAGTTCGCTGCCGCAGCCCAGGTACGCGTCGAGCTGGCGTCCCCACAGGAAGTGCCGGTGGACGGGGTGGTCGAGGTCGGCGCCCATGCCGCCGTGCAGGTGCTGGCCCGCGTGGACGACCCGTTTGCCCGCTTCCGAGGCCCACCAGGCCGCCGTCAGCGCGTGCTCGCCCGCCGGGAGGCCCTCGTCCACGCGCCAGGCCGCCTCGTACGCGGTGACCCGTATCGCCTCGGTGTCCATGTAGGCGTCGGCCGCGCGCAGCATGACGCCCTGGTTGGTGGAGAGCGGCCGGCCGAACTGCTCGCGGGTGGAGGTGTACTCCACGGCGCGCGCCAGCGAGCCCGCGCAGACTCCCGCCTGGAGACCGGCGAAGGCGGTCCGGGCGACGGCCAGTACGTCCGCGTAGGCGCCATCCCCGCCGACCCGTTCCGCCTCGGCGGCGGTCAGCGTCAGGCTCCCGGCCGACCAGGGAGCGGTGGTCTCCACCGGCTCCGTACGCACCCCGGGCACGTCCGTCCGTACGAGCCACAGGGCTCCGGCCCGGTCCGGGACCAGGACGTGCGTGGCCTCCCGGAGCCAGGGCACAGCGGGAGCGCAGCCGGTGAGGAGGCCCTCCGGCGAAGCGGTGATCCGCCCCCGGTCCGGGAAGGCCCCCGTGGCGACCGCGTCGCCGGAGCCGAGCGCGGGGAGCAGCCGGGCACGCTGCTCGTCGGTGCCGTGCCGGGTCAGGGCGAGGATCCCGTACACGCACGTGGCGGCGTACGGGACCTGCGCGGTCGTGCGGCCCTGTTCCTCCAGCAGGAGCACCAGGCCGAGCAGGCCGACGTCCTCGACGGCGGCGGTCAGCCCGGCGCTGGTGAGGGCCTTCCACAGTTCGGCGTCACTGCCGGTGCCGGCGGCGCCGAGGCGGTCGTGGGTGGCGAGGTCGCCGAAGATCTGGGCGGCGAGTCCGGCCGCGGCGGCCTGTTCCTCGGTGGGGTGGAAGTCCATCAGGCTTCGCTCCCCCGGAAGACGGGCAGTTCCAGTTCCTCGTCCACGCGCAGGAACTCCAGGCGCACGGGCAGCCCGATGCGGACCTTGTCGTACGGGACTCCGGTGATGTTGCTGACCATGCGGACCCCTTCGGCGAGTTCGACGAGAGCCACCGCGTAGGGCGGGTCGAAGGCGGGGAAGGGCGGGTGGTGCATGACGACGTACGAGAACACCGTGCCGGCGCCGGACGCCTCGACCGTGTCCCAGTCCGGGCTCCCGCAGGTGTTGCAGCCGGGGAGCCAGGGGAAGCGGAGGGTCGCGCAGGCGGTGCAGCGCTGGATCAGGAGCTTGTGCTCGCGGACGCCGTCCCAGAAGCCCTGGTTGTCGCGGTTGATCACGGGGCGGGGGCGCTGGGCGGGCTTGGCGGGGGCCGGCTTGGCGGTGAGGGGCTGGGCCGTGGCGGGCTTGGCCGTCGCGGGGTTCTTCGACTCGGCGGGCTGCTCCGCCCCGGTGGCCTTCTTCGCCGCCGGAACGTACTTGAGGATCCGGAAGCGGTGGGTCCCGGCGAGTTCGCCGTTCGCGCGGACGTCCATGCGGGTGGTCACGAAGTGGCCGGTGCCCAGCTTGGTCGTCTTGCGCGGGGACACGGACTCGATGACGGCGTCGAAGGTGATCGCGTCGCCGGGACGCAGCGGCCTCAGGTACTCCTGCTCGCAGTCGGTGGCGACGACGGAGGTGCAGCCGGCGCCGTCGAGCAGCGTGAGGAGCTCGTCGTAGGCCGAGGAGCGGTCGGAGTGTCCGGAGAGCCCGCCCATCGTCCATGCCTGGAGCATGGTGGGCGGGGCGATGGCGTCCGGCCCTGTGTAGGCGGGGTTGGCATCGCCCATCGCCTCGCACCAGTGGCGGATCATCGGCTGGTTGACCGCGTCCTTGCCCTGGCCGGCGGTGGCGGCGGGCTGCCCTTCGAAGGACGTGAGCAGGGTGTGGAAGCGTGCTGCTTCCGCCTCCGCTTCCGCAGCCGCTTGCGCCGCCGCGTCCGCCTCCGATGTCGTCTCCGCTTTCGTCTCCGCTCCTGCTGCTCCGGTGGCGGGCGTGGCGGTCATCGCTTCCTTCCCTTCATACCGAGCCGCATCATGGCGACGATCTCCCGTTGGACCTCGCTGACGCCGCCCCCGAAGGTGTTGATCTGGGCGGCCCTGTTCATCCGCTCCAGCTCCCCGCCCGCGAAGACCGCGGGGCCCGATCCCCGGATGAGCGCCTCCTCCCCCACCACCTCCTGGCAGATCCGGTACACCTCGACGGTGGACTCGGTGCCCAGGAACTTCACCCCGCTCGCGTCGCCCGGAGCCAGGGTCCCGGCGCCGACGTCCTGGACCAGGCGCCAGTTGAGGAGGCGTACGGCGGCGAGGCGCGCGTGGGCCTCGGCGAGCCGCGACTGGATCCAGGGGCGGTCGGCGGGGCGGTCTCCGGTGACCGGGTCGGGGGTGCGGGCGTGGTCGAGCGCGCCCTGGTAGAAGTCCTCGGCCTGCATGCCGATGGCGGCGAGGGCGACGCGCTCGTGGTTGAGCTGGTTGGTGATCAGGCCCCAGCCGCCGTGCTCGGGGCCGACGAGGTTCCCGGCGGGCACGCGGATGGAGTCGTAGTACGTGGCGGTCGTGGTCAGCCCGCCGACGGTGTCGATCGGGGTCCAGGAGAAGCCGGCGTCGTCGGTGGGCACCAGGATGATGGAGATTCCCTTGTGCTTGGGAGCCTCCGGGTCGGTGCGGCAGGCGAGCCAGATCCAGTCGGCGTTCTGGGCGTTGGAGGTGAATATCTTCTGGCCGTCGATCAGCCAGCCCCCGTCGTCCCGGACGGCCCGGGTGCGCAGGGAGGCGAGGTCGGTGCCGGCCTCGGGCTCGGAGTAGCCGATGGCGAAGACGAGTTCGCCCTTGAGGATCCGGGGCAGGAAGTAGTCCTTCTGCTCCTGCGTCCCGTACTTCATCAGGGTCGGGCCGACGGTGTTGAGGGTGACCATCGAGACGGGGGCACCGGCCCGGTAGGCCTCGTCGAAGAACACGAACTGCTCGTCCGGTCCGCGGCCCTGGCCTCCGTACTCGACGGGCCAGCCGAGGCCGAGGAGTCCGTCGGCGCCTATCCGGCGCAGTAGTGCGCGCTGCTCGGCGGGGTCCTCGGGCACCCCGTCCGGCAGCAGGTTTCCGAAGTACTCCCGCAGCTCGGCGCGGAGCCGCAACTGGCCTTCGGTCGGGGCGAGGTGCACGGCGCTGGCCTCCCGGCATCACATCATCAAGTGGAGCTGACTGTCCGTCAGATTCCAGGTGGATGTCAAGGCCGGGGCACTGTGACGGGGCACGGAAAACGCCCGAGGGCGCCCGCACTACCGGACCCCAGCCGGTCCGGTCGCGCAGGCGCCCTCAACAGTCGGTGCGGCTCAGGCCGCGGCTACCACCAGGGGTAGAAATTCACCGCCACGGTGGAGTTGTGCTGTTCGATCGCAGTGAAGGCCGAGCCGTTGACCTGCGCGGTGTTGTTCTGGTTGGACGCGCCGGACCCGGTGGCCACCTGCTGCGAGGTGGAGGAGTTGCCGTGGTTGTTGCCACCCACGCCGCTGCCGATGATGCTGGCGACGCTCGCATTCGATCCGTCGTTCGCGAAGGAGCCGTTGTCTGCCGATGCCACCCCGCCGAAGAGGGCGACGGCGAGGGGGAGAGCGGCGACGGCGGCGATGACGCGGGCGGTACGGATGCTTGCCATGTCTTTATCCTCCAGGAAACCGAAGTGGGGTGTACTCCAAGGCAGTTGGCCGACCGCCTCGGTCGTTCCGTGTGGTGACGACGTCGCGAGACCAGAGTTGCCCACCGAATCCCCGGCGAACCACCCCGGAGTCCTCGATTCCCCCGCAAGTATGACCAACACCGGATAAACCCCATTCGCGCCCCTGACGGCCCAGGTCAGCGCCTTGAGCCCCGCCGAAACCCCTGCCGTGCAAGGGCTGAACCGTTCCGCCAAACCGGCCGGCCCCGGACATGCCGAAAAGGGCCGCGCCGTCCGGGAACCCCACCGTCTCCCGGGCATGCGGCCCTGCGCTGCCAAGCTTCACGCCCCCTGCGCGCCCCCGGCGCTCGCCGGGGCCTTCCCACTGTGCCCCGCTCCGGGGCACCTTCACGGCGCGATCCGCGGTCGCGGCCTACTTACACCGACCGACCGGGCTCCAGCGCCTGCGCTGCTTTGCGTTGTGTTGCTCTCGCGTTCTGCTGACTAGCTCCTGCGTTGCTCCTGCATGCTGCGGCCTACTGATGGCATGGGGTGCCGGTACGAGTGCTGGGTGCTGGGTGCTGGGTGCTGGGTGCTGGGTGCTGCTGTGGCCTGCGTACTGGGCGCCGCGCACTGGGCCCACACCTTGCACCTGCGCGCGCTGCGTCCTGCGTCCTGCGTCCTGCGTCCTGCGTCCTGCGTCCTGCGTCCTGCGTCCTGCGTCCTGCGATTAACGGCCCTGCGGTGAACGGGTCCCGCGTCTGCGCGGTACGAGTGCTCCGTGCCGCGCACTACGCGGCGAGCGCCATCTCCCTGCGAGCAGCTCCGACGCGGACCGCTGCGGCGATCGTGGCGCTACGGACGCTGTCGTCCACTCCGGACTCGAACCCGGCTCCGGAGACGGCGGCCAGGGCAGTGGTGGAGCGGCGGACGGACGGGGTCTTGCCGTGTGCCTCGGCGCGGATGCGCTGCTTGATGGTGGGCGGGAGCGAACCACCGCGCATCATCGCCCTCCAGGTCCGCCGGGCCATGAAGGCCGGTCGGTTCACCGCGGCGGCCGCGGGGGCGGCGGCGGGGGAGGAGGAGAGCGGGGTGGCGGCGGCCTGGGCGACCTTGCCGCCGAAGCCGAGGGAGGTGAGGAGGGCCACGAGGGCCGCGAGGACGGTGGTCCAGATCGACGTGATGGTGCTGCGGTGAGCCATGACGGGTCCCTCTTTTCGCGAATGTTCCGACGGGCGGATCTGAATACATTCGTCATGATGCGGGCGCAACCGGAGCGCCTCCACGCCCCGCGCCGTTCTTCCGACAAACACCACTCAAAGGGGCTAATCGCATAATTCGACCCCTCTGGATCCGTACGTGACACCCGGCCGGAACTTCGCCCAACGATCGCCATCTCCCCATCTCCGGGCGGATGTTGACATCCACTCAGCCCTCCCACCATGCTCGCCCACGGCGCGACGGATCTTCTTCTCATGGTCGGGGGACCAGGTTTCCATGCGGAACCGAGACGTACTGATATCGGGTGCCGGCATCGCGGGCACCGCCCTGGCCTACTGGCTGCGCCACCACGGCTTCCGGCCGACCGTGGTCGAGCGCGCCCCCTCCCTCCGCGAGGGCGGCTACAAGATCGACGTCCGGGGTGCCGCGCTCGACGTGGTCTCCCGCGCCGGGGTCCTCGACGCGGAGATCCTGCGCGGTGACCTCAACCGGATCCTCTACGACCTCAGCGTCGACGCAGCCGGCGGAACCAACGGAACCGACGGCGTCGAGTACCTCTTCGGCGACTCCATCACCGCCGCCACGGAGACCGCGGACGGCATGGAGGTGGCGTTCGACAGCGGTGCGCGCCGCGTCTGGTCGGCGCCTACGTCCTGGCGGGCGAGCTCGCGGCGGCCGGCGGCGACCACGCGACCGGCTTCGCGGCCTACGAACGCGAGATGCGCGGCTTCGCGGAGGAGAACCAGAAGCTCGGCCCCTCGAACATCAAGCACATGGTCATGCGGACCAAGCGCCAGATCTCGATCCAGCTGGCCGTCCTCTCCCTCCTGGGCCGCCTGCCGGGCAAGGAACGGATGATGAACAAGGTCATGGAGCCGATCCAGAAGGCCGCGAACTCCATCACCCTCTAGGACTACTGACCGGACCGGTGGCGGGTGTCCGCCAGGACCCCCGCCACCGGTCCGGCGGGCGCACCGGAAATCCCTGGCCCGCGCCTGCCCGGCGGCGCAGAATTCCCCGCATGGGGACAGACATCTACGGCTTCATCGAGTGCCGCTGGGATCGCTGGCTGGACGAGGACGACCGCAGCTGGGGCAAGGCCGCCGACATCGCGGACCTCTACAACGGCCGCTCCTATGCCGCCTTCGGGTCGCTGTTCGGCGTGCGCGAGACGACCGCGTTCCGTCCGCTCGCCGACTACCGCGGGCTCCCCGCGGACGCGTCACAGGAGAGCCGCACCGCCTTCGAGTCCTGGGGCCGGGATTCGAGGGGCTCGTCCTGGATCAGCTGGGCGGAGCTGGCCGCCGTGGACTGGGACGAGCTCTCGAACGAGGTGGACGACTGCGTCCACGAGTACCGCCGCGGCGCCGACGGAACCTGGGAGCTGTACGGCAGGAACACCGACCTCACCCGCTTCGCCGAGCTCTCCGGCATCACCGACCCCAGAGCCCTCCACCGTGCGGGCCGCGGCCTCCCCGAGGGCGTGGAGTGGCCCGACGGCGACCGCCTTTTCCGCATCGGCCGCCTCCGTCGCCGGGACACCGTGCCCGACGGCGACTGGGGCGCCGTCTGGTCCGTCATGCGGACCCTGGCGGGCCTGCACGGGGACGAGGGCGTCCGGCTGGTCGTCTGGTTCGGCTGACTCCACGGCTCGTACGCGGGGAGCCAGTACGCTCATGATCCACATCGACTTGGGGGAGCTCAGGATGCGAAGTGCCGTCGTCACGGCGAGCGGGGACCAGATCCGCTGGGCCGAACTGCCCGGAGACGGACCGGCGCGGATCTACGTGCACGGTCTGGGATCCACCTCGCCCGCATACTTCGCGGCGAGCGCCGCGCATCCGCTGCTCGCCGGGCGGCGATCCCTGCTGATCGACCTCCTGGGGCACGGGCACAGCGACCGGCCCGAGGACTTCTCGTACACGCTGGAGGCGCATGCCGACGCTCTCGCCACCGCGCTGGAGCAGGCCGGCACCGGCCCCGCGGAGCTGATTGCGCACAGCATGGGCGGCGCTGTCGCCATCGTGCTGGCCGAGCGGCACCCCCACCTCGTCTCCCGGCTGGTGCTGATCGACGCCAACCTGGACCCGACCCCGCCCGACCCCGCCGTCGCGGGCAGCAGCGGCCTCGCCGCCTACACCGAGCAGGAGTTCCTGGCCGGCGGCTGGGCCGAGGTGCGCGACCGGGTCAGCCCGCACTGGTGGTCCACGATGCGTCTGGCGGGCCGCGTCGCCCTGCACCGCAGCGCCGTCCACCTGGCGGCGGGCACGACGCCGACGATGCGCGAGCTGCTGTTGCAGCTGAAGATCCCGCGCACCTTCCTGCTCCCGGCCGAGGACGGCCCCCTCCCCGGCACCGAGGCCCTGGAGGCGGCCGGAGTGGCGGTCGTCCCCATCCCGGACTGCGGGCACAACATCATGCTCGACAACCCCGAAGGCTTCGCCCGGGCCTCCGCGGACGCCCTGGCCAGGGACTGAAGAACCTGGGCCAGCGGCCCGGGCCCTGGCCCACACGCGGGGAGGGCGGGCACCCGATTCGGATGCCCGCCCTCTGACCTGCTACTTCTCTGACCTGGCGGTGGGTGTGGGATTTGAACCCACGGTGACTCTCGCCACGACGGTTTTCAAGACCGTTCCCTTAGGCCGCTCGGGCAACCCACCTGGCGGGTACAGAGTACCGGGCGGTGGGGGTGGGTGGCGCTGGGGATTCGCCGGGGGTCAGGCGGTCTGGGCCTTGTCGTAGGCCGCCTTCGCCTCGTTGCCGAAGTACGGGCCGAACATCCGGTTCGGCAGGAAGGTGTAGCCGAAGCTGTTCACCGAGACCTGGGTGCCCAGGCCGGTCGCCTCGTTGAAGTCCTGGAACCAGGGACCGCCGCTGGAGCCTCCGGTCATGTTGCACGGCAGGCTGTGGTCCTTGGTCAGCAGGAAGTCCTTGCCGCTGTTGCCGCTGCAGTACACGAGCTTGGTGCCGTCGTACGGGGCCGCCGCCGGGAAGCCGAAGGCGTACATCTTCTTGTTGTAGCCGCCGTTGAAGACGATGCCCTGGGCTCCGACGGCCTGGCTGAGCGTCCGTCCGTTCAGCGGTGCGACGACCGCCAGGCCGACGTCCATGTTCATGTCCTCGCTCGCCACCCACTGGTCGGTCGCGAAGGTCTTGGTGGCCGTCCACTGCCCGTAGGGCGCGTTCCCGTTGTCGTATCCCGGAACGAAGATCCAGTTGGTGTGCCAGGCGCCCTGGTACTTCACGCAGTGGCCGGCGGTGATCACCGTGCTGCCGTTGGCGCTGGTGATCGAGTCACCGGAGCAGGAGGCGCTCTTCCCGTTGAAGGTGAAGAAGACCCGGCCCGAGGTTTTGACCACCGCGCCACCGGACGTCCAGGCTCCGCCCGGCTGGGGGAAGGCCGTGGGGGAGGCGGGGGCGGTCGGGGCGATCGTCGTGGGGCGCTCCGCGGTGGTGAGCGCCGTACGGGCGGCCGCACCCGGGGCGGCGATGCCCGGGGCGGCCGTGATGTCCAGCGGCGTCGCGGCCCGCATCCGCTCGGCCGACCACGAGCCGGGGGCGGGGCGCTGCGCGGCGGCCGAGGGGGAGGCCGCCGTCAACGCACCCGCGAGCAGGGCTCCCGTCGCGAGTAAGACCGATATGGCTGTCCGATGGCGATTCACGCATGACTCCTTCTGCCGTGCCCGGATGAAGAGTTGTCGGTGCGGATCGGGGGCAGAGTGGCACGCCGGGATCGAGATGTCAGTCACCAGTCGGAACGTTCGGTCGGTTCCGGCCAGGAAATGGCCAACTCCCGTCAGGTGGTGAGGAGGACGCCCGCGTACGAGGCTCCGGCCACCACCACCCAGGCCGCGAGGCCCAGGAGGGCCGCACGGCCGCCCGTACGGGACAGGGTGGGCAGGTGGACCGCGCTGCCCAGGCCGAACAGGGCGGCGGCCAGCAGCAGTTCCTGGGCGGTGTGCGCCCACTCCAGCGCTACGTCGGGCAGTACCCCGGTGGCGCGCAGCGCGGCCGCGGCGAGGAACCCGGCCACGAACAGCGGCACCGGAGCCGGGCGGCGCCCCGAGAGGGTGCGCGCTCCGCGCCTGCGGGCCCGTACCGAGAAGGCCACCGCCGCGACCAGCGGGGCCAGCAGCGCCACACGCATCAGCTTGACCAGCACCGCTTCACCGAGGGCGCCGGGGCCGGCCGTCTGCGCGGTCGCCACCACCTGGCCGACGTCGTGGACGCTCGCGCCCACCCAGCGGCCGAAGTCGGGGTCGGAGAGTCCGAGCGGGGATTGCAGGAGCGGGAGTACCGCTATGGCGAGGGTCCCGCACAGGGTGACCAGGGCCACCGAGGAGGCCACGTCCTCCTCGTCGCTGCCGGATACCTGGCTGACGGCTCCGATGGCCGAGGCTCCGCAGATCGAGTACCCGGTGGCTATCAGCAACGGCTGGTCCCCGGGGAGTCCGAGCCGCCGGCCGAGCCAGAGGGTGCCGAGGAAGGTCGCGGCCACCACTGCGGCCACCATCGCCACGGTGGCCCAGCCCAGCCGGAGCACCTCGTCCAGTCCCAGTGCCAGGCCCAACAGGACGATGCCTATCCGCATCAGGCGCCGCCCGGCCAGGGAGAGGCCCGGGCGCGCGGGGCCCCGTACGAAGCCCCGTAGACGGGGGAGGTGAGCCGCTGCGATGCCGAGCACCACCGACACCGTCAGCATCGGCGCCCAGGGCGCCAGCCGGTGAACGGACCAGGCCACCAGGACCCCGGCGGCCGCGAGGCCCAACCCGGGCCACGATGAGGATGTTTCACGTGAAACATCGACCGGCTCCGGCGATCCCGCCCCGCGCACCGGGCGGTTCAGCAGGGCCATCAGTCGGTCGGGAGCGTGTAGACGCGGCGGACACTGCTGCCCAGGCGTACGACGTCGGCGCCGTAGACGTGCAGGGATATCGCCTTCGTGCGACAGGAGTTGCGGACCTTGTGGATGTCGCCGGGAGGGGCGAACCCGCAGACCTCACCGGGGCCGTTGACCACGTGCTCGGTCGCCACCAGCCGGGCGCCGGTGGTGGCCGTGGCGGGGACGAGGCGGTAGCGGAGCTCGCTCTCCTCGCCCTCGTGCACCCCGGCCACGCACCACGAGACGTGGTCGTGGATCGCGGTCTCCTGGCCCGGCAGCCACACCAGGGCCACCACGGAGAAGCTGCCGTCCGGCTCCGCGTGCAGGACGTGCTGCCGGTAGCGGTCGGGGCGCCCCTCGCGCTGCTCGGCGGTGAGCAGGCCGGGCGCCCCCAGGTGCGGGGCGAGGCGTTCACCGACGAGGTAGGCGGTCAGGTCGGGGGCCAGCCCCCGCTCCACGACCGTGCGGATCTCACTGACGAGGGCGGCCGTCCTCGCGGTCGTGCGGGCCGGCGTGGTGGTGGTCATAAGGGGAGCGTCGAGGAGCCCACCCATCACGTCCAACGACAGTTGTGAGCCCAAATCCCAATCTCAGCTTATGGATTGGGGTGGAGCAGGACCCTCCGGCGGACCGGCTCAGCAGCCGACGCGGTTCGAGGCCGCCTGCCTCAGCGCCTCCAGCACCACCGCCGTCGCCGGGACCCGCAGATGGTCGCGGTACACGTGCGCGGCGATGTGACGGCGCGCGGCCGGCAGGAGGGCCCGCCCGCACACCTTGCTCAGCGAGAGCGAGGGCAGCACCAGGGCGGGCATCATGGCCACGCCCAGGCCCTGTGCGACCAGGCTCTGGACCACCAGGTTGTCGTCGGTGGCGAACCGGATGTCGGGCACGAAGCCGAGCCCCGCGCATTCGTGCAGCAGGTTCGCCCGGCAGCGCGGACAGCCCGCGATCCACCGCTCCTCGGAGAGGTCCGCGAGGTGCACGGCCCGCCGCCGGGCCAGCGGGTGCCCGGTCGGCAGCAGCACCGTCAGCTGGTCCTCCATGAGCCTGACCTCGGCGACCTCCTCCGGGACCTCCTCGTGCAGGCCGGGGTAGGTGAAGGCCAGGGTGATGTCGCACTCGCCCCGCTCCAGCCTGCGCAAGGAGTCCGGGGGCTCCCCCTCCAGCAGCTCGACCTGGATCCCCGGGTGCTCCTTGGCCAGGCTGCTCAGGGCTTCCGGGACCAGGGTGACGTTGGCGCTGGGGAAGCCGCACAGCCGGACGCGGCCGGTCCGCAGCCGGGCGTACGCCTTCAGCTGGGCCTCGGCCGCGGAGAGACTGCCGAGGATGGCCTCGGCGTGCCGGGCCATCGACTCCCCGGCCTCGGTGAGCTGCATGCGGCGTCCCACGCGGGTGAACAGCGGTGTGCCGACGGCGCGTTCGAGCGCCTTCATCTGCTGGGTGATCGCGGGCTGCGTGTACCCGAGGACCCGGGCGGCGGCCGAGTAGGACCCCGAGGCGACCACCTCGTGGAACGTCCGTATGTGCCGCGAATCGAACACGGTTGAAGCATAAGCGGACGTTGGGAGGGGCCGCAGGCACAATCGCGCCTACGGCCCCTCACCATCAAGCCAGTTGGTCCTGCCGCCGCCGGACTGCGTGGTGCGCGGCGGCCGGCGGCTACTTGTCGCCGACCCGGGAGCCGAGCGTGATGTCCACCGTGGTCGGCTTGCCACCGCGCAGGTAGGTCAGCTTCACCGTGTCACCCGGCTTGTACGTCCAGATCTCGCTGATCAGGGTCGGGCCGCTGTCGATCGGCTTGCCGCCGAGCTCGGTGATGATGTCGCCGGGCTTCAGCCCCGCCTTGCCCGCCGGGCCGTTCGGGTCGACCAGCTCGCTGGCCGAGGCACCCGACTCGGAGATCTTCGCGCCGTCGGTCTTGGCCGCGAGGTCCACGGAGACCGAGATCACCGGGTAGACCGGCTTGCCCGTCTTGATCAGCGATTCGGCGACGTTCTTCGCCTGGTTGACCGGGATCGCGAAACCGAGGCCGATGGAGCCGGCCTGGCCGCCGCCGAAGCCGCCGTTGCCGGCCGACTGGATCGCGGAGTTGATGCCGATGACCGCGCCGCGGCCGTCGAGCAGCGGACCGCCGGAGTTGCCCGGGTTGATCGAGGCGTCCGTCTGGAGGGCGCTCATGTACGAGTTCTTGCCGCTGGAGCCGTCGCCCGAGGCGACCGGGCGGTTCTTGGCGCTGACGATGCCGGTGGTGACCGTGTTGGACAGGCCGAACGGAGCGCCGATCGCGATGGTCGAGTCGCCGACGGCGACCTTGTCGGAGTCGCCGAGGGGCAGCGGCTTGAGCCCGGACGGCGGGTTCTTCAGCTTGATGACGGCGACGTCGTACCCCTGGGCCCGGCCGACGACCTCGGCCTCGTACTTCTTGCCGTCGGAGAAGGTCGCGCTGAGCTTGCCGCCGTTGGCCGCGGAGGCCACCACGTGGTTGTTCGTGAGGATGTGGCCCTGCTGGTCGTAGACGAACCCGGTGCCGGTGCCGCCCTCGCCGTCGCCGGCCGAGGCCTCGATGGTGACGACGCTGGGCAGCGCGCCTGCGGCCAGGCCCGCGACGGAGCCCGGATCGCGCTTGAGCTCCTTGGGCGTGTTGCCCGCGCTGACCGTGGTGGAGCCGGAGCCGTTGGCGCTCCGGTCGGCCGCCCAGTAGCCGACGCCGCCGCCTACGCCGCCCGCGAGGAGCGCCGCCGCGAGGACGCCCGCGATCATGCCGCCCTTGCCCTTCCGCTTGGGCTGCGGTGCGCCGTCGGTGGCCAGGGGCACGCCCCAGCCGCCACCGCCCTGGCCGTCGCCGGCCCCGTACGCCGGGGCCGCGGGCGGCGGGGGAGGCCAGCCCTCGGCGCCCATCGCCTGCGGCGCGGGGGCCTGGGCGTAGGCAGCAGCGGGAGCCTCGGCGTACGCCGGGGTGACCGGCGGGACCGGGTTCTCGGCATATGCGGGAGCCGGAGCCGGGGCCGGAGGCTGGACGGCAGCGGCGGGCTGCGCCGCCGGGGTGTGGGGGAGCTGCTGGGTCGGCTCGGCGCCGGGCGCGGGCGTCGGCGGCAACTGCTGCGTCACCGGCTCCACGGGCGCGGGCGCGGGCGGCGCGACGGGGGCAGCGGGCGCGGCGTCGACGGGCGCGGCCACCGGGGGTACGGGCGGAGCCGCGGGGGGCGTCGGGGCCGCGGTGCCCTCGTTCTCGGTGCTCACAGCGCTGTCTCCTCGTCACACACGGCTTCAGAAATACGGGCGATATCGGTCCGACTGAACGTTCGACGTGCCGTACAAGTTCCTGGGCAAAGCCTTTCCCATGACCCGTCAGAGCACTGTAAGCCGGACCTGTGAGTCTCCCCCATCCTTTATCTCCGACATTTCGGGCGCATCCCCAGAAGCACCCACAAGCGTCTGGAGGGCTCTCCCCGACATCCGGGCCCCTCCCGGTGGCACCATGAGCCGGTGACCCACGCAACGCCGCGCTCCATCCAGGTCGTCGCCCACCGCGGCGCCTCGGAGGATGCCCCCGAACACACGCTGGCCGCCTACCGCAAGGCCATCGAGGACGGGGCCGACGCCCTCGAATGCGACGTCCGGCTCACGGCGGACGGCCATCTGGTCCTGGTCCACGACCGGCGGGTGAACCGCACCTCGAACGGCCGCGGCGCCGTCTCCGCCCTGGAGCTGGCCGATCTCGCCGCCCTGGACTTCGGCTCGTGGAAGGACCGGGAGGAGTCTCCCGACTGGGACGCGGACCCCGAGCGGACCTCCGTACTCACCCTGGAGCGGCTGCTGGAGCTGGTCGCGGACGCCGGGCGGCCGGTACAGCTGGCGATCGAGACGAAGCACCCCACCCGCTGGGCCGGACAGGTGGAGGAGCGGCTGCTCTTCCTCCTCAAGCGCTTCGCACTGGACGCCCCGCCCGCCGAGGGGCCGCACCCGGTCCGGGTGATGAGCTTCTCCGCGCGCTCCCTGCACCGGATGCGGGCGGCCGTGCCGACGGTCCCGACCGTCTACCTGATGCAGTTCATCTCGCCACGGATGCGGGACGGCCGGCTGCCGGCCGGCGTGCGGATCGCGGGACCGGGGATGCGGATCGTCCGCAACCACCCGGGCTTCATCCGCAAACTTCAGGCCGCCGGGCATTCCGTTCACGTGTGGACCGTGAACGATCCTGAAGATGTTCAGCTCTGCGCTGATCTAGGCGTGGAAGCGATCATCACGAACAGGCCGCGACAGGTTTTGTCACAGCTGGGCCGCTGACATCCCACTTTGCGCACCCGTCACAGGCGACACATCCGTTACAGGGTGTGCACCGGCGCATCCACTGCGCGTTCGGTCGCCGCGAATGCGTCAGAGGGCGCCGGTCCGGCGGTTTCCGGTCCAGGCCATTGGGGCATCCAGACCATGCGTGGGGCTAAGGAGGTTCCGGGGGTGGCGTTGATGGTGGCACAAGAAGTGCCCACGTCGTCGTGCATGGACGTGTCCCATGGTCCTGCGGGCGTGGGCGAGGCGAGGCACCGGATGCGCGAGCAGTTGCGCATCAGCGGATTGTCCGAATCGATCGTGGATGACGCCGTACTGATCCTTTCCGAACTGCTCAGCAACGCCTGCCGGCACGGCAGACCGCTGGGCGCGCGGGAGATCGGGGACGGCGGGATACACGCGTCATGGCGCGTCGACAAGGCGGGGCGGCTGACGGTCGAGGTCACGGACGGCGGCGGGCCCACCCGTCCCATCCCGGCCAAGCCCTCGGTCACCGCGCGGGGCGGGCGGGGGCTGAACATCATCAGCGCCCTGGCCCAGGACTGGGGTGTCCGGGACGGAGCGGCGGGTGAGGTCACCGTCTGGGCGATCGTTGCCTGTGGGACCCGGCACGAGGATTTCGCTACGCGCGTTGCGCCCCCTGCGATCGATTTCAGTACGGCCTTCGACGATCTGGATACCTGATCCGACCGGTCCTCGACCGCGGGTGGACGGATGGCGGCCGTCCGGGAGCGCACGCCGACCGTGCTTCCGGCCGCACCCCACCGGTTGTGGCGGCACGAACGGCTAGGCTCGCGCCCAGACCGACGCCGTACCGCCGCAACCGGGAGACACCCACGATGGCCAAGAAGCGCCCCGCCGCGAAGTCCGCAAAGCCGCAGCTCAACAACGGGGAGATCCCGGTGGTGGGCGCCCGCGAGCCCTGCCCCTGCGGATCCGGGCGCCGTTACAAGGCCTGCCACGGCGCGGCCGCCGCCCACGCCGTCACCGAGCACGTGGCGCGGCCGTTCGAGGGCCTGCCCGGCGAGTGCGACTGGGTGGCGCTGCGCGAGCTCGTCCCCGCTGCCACCGTGCCGCTCACCCTCAAGGGCGGACTGCCCGAGGGCGTCCCCTCCGTCACGCTGGTGACCGTACTCCCGCTGGCCTCGCCGGCTCTGCGCCGCGAGGACGGCTCCGTCCTGCTCGGCCTGCAGAACGACTCGACCAGCGGCGACCTCGCCCGGGACATGGCCGACACCCTGGAGCGCGCGCTCGTCGCCGAGCCCGGCACCGTCGTCGCGGCCCGCCGGGTTCCGGCCGAGGGTCCGCGACTTCAGGATCTCCTGTCCGTGGACGGCGGTTTCGAGCCGGTTGTCCACAGCGGGTTCGAATTCTGGATTCCGGAAGCGGAGAGCGCCCAGAACGCCTCCCCGGAGATCGCCGCCTCGCTGGAGCGCGCCAACGCCGCCGCCATCCCGACCGTCAAGCTGACCGGCGTGGATGCCGCCTACTGGTGCGAGACCCCGGACAAGAACCACCTGCGCTGGGTCATGCCGCACCCCGAGGAGAAGCTGCTCGACGCGCTCGCGCGGCTGTCCGCCGCGGGCACGTCCTCGCTCGGCGAGGGCACCAAGCTGGTCGGCTCCTTCCGCGCCCACGGCCTGATGGTCCCCGTCTGGGACCTGCCGACCGGAGTCTCGGCCGAGGACGTGGAGAAGCCCGCGGCCGAGCTCGCGGAGCGGCTCGCCGCGGCCCTCGCGACGGACGCGCCGCTGACCACGGAGGAGCGCCGCGCCCGCGGTGGCCTCACCAACCGCCAGGTCACGCTCAGCTGACCGGGTTGGCCGGCCCGTTCGCGGGCCGGCCACGAGGGACCGCGGGCGGGTCAGCGGGAGGGTCAGCGGTGACCGCTCACCGGTGACCGGAGTCACAACTCCCGCTAATCGCCTGCAAATCGGTGTCCGAATATCAGAGATCGAATTTGCGAACAGGCGATCTCTTGTTACGGTTCTTGTAGCCCGGTCGCTGGTGCATCCCCCGTCGCCAGCGACCGGGCCCTTGATTTTCCGGTGACGCTCAACCGTCACCCGGTACCGGTGAGTTGCTCCCGGACCGCAGGAGCAGGGCTCCTTCATCATCCGGAACTGCAAATTCCGCTACGGCCGAGTAGTCCCCCGGGACCCCGGCCGACTCCTCCCGCGGCGTTTCGCACAACCCCGGTTCGTCGCCCGCGCCGACCGCGCAGCGGATCTGCACCGTACGCCCCGCCGGACCCATCACCGTGAGCACCGCGTCGAGCGCGCGGCCGCTGGTGTTCCGGTAGTAGCTGCGCCCCCACGTCCGGCCCTCGCCCGACAGGACGCACGTCTGCGCCTCCACCCCCTGCGGGGAGGACAGTTCGGGTCCGCAGCGGGCGTCCGTGCGCGGCTGTTCGGCCGGGCCCGGGCGGGCCGGCGCCGCGGCGGGGGCCGGCGTACGGGACCGGCCGGAGGCGGAACTCGCCCCCGAGCCGCCCGGATCGGCCGAGCCCCCGGACTTCTCGGAGCCCCCGGAGTCCTCGGAGGCCCCGGATTTCTCGGAGGCCTTGGAGTCCGAGGACCCCGTATCTCCCTGGGCCGGGTGACCGAGGCCGAAGGTGGAGAGCAGCCCGCCTCCCTTTCCGTCGCTCTGACCGGCGAAATCCGGCCCGGCGATCGCCCCCGCCAACGGGAGCGACAAGATGATCAACACACCGGCGCCGATACCGATCAGGCGGAGATTCATTCGCCGAAGATAGCGATGCGGGAATGGGGCACGGAGATCCCCGCGCCCAATTCCCTTGGAAACTCGTCTCGCTGGCACCCGTACGAGTGATCCGTCAGTGCACGGGCGTCAGTACGCGGGGTACGCGCCCATCAGTACGCGAGCCGGCTTCCGCCGCCCGGGGCTCCGCTGCTCGCCTCCACCAGTGCGTCCACGACCGCCTCCACCTCGGGCAGCCAGATCTCTCCGGCACCCGCGGGCTCGCGCTCCCACCGGACCTGGCCACCGTCGATCGCGGTGGAGGGTGGCAGCAGCAAGTAGCCGCCCTCGCCGTGGAAACGCAGCGAGGAGGGCACGTGGTCCTTGGCGTAGAGGATCTCGCCGAGCCGCTCCAGCGAGTACGGCGCCACGAGCAGCGACCACCGCGTGGGGGTGGCCACGATCGGCCCGAGCCGCATCCCCTCGGCGTCCAGTCGTACGACGGCACGCGCGGCCGCCGCGGCGGGCAGGCTCACCGCGCAGGGCGCGCTCCCGCCGGTGGCCAGCAGGATCGGGGCACCCGCCCGGTTGGCCCACCACCAGGACACCATCCGGGGGTCGGTGGTGGCCGCGAGCAGCCCGGGATCGAAGGGGTGCGCGCCGGGCACGACGCAGTCGGGGTCGGGGCAGGCGCACCGGGAACTGTCGGCGCCGGAGCGTCCGACGCCCGGCAACACGGGCCAGTTCCAGATGTTGGCGCAGGTCAGCGCCGCTTCGAGAAGAGCCGGCGCATCACCCTGCGGCGGGGCGGGACGCAGGGATTGCAAGCGATTACGGAGCCGCTGGAGACGCCTTCCGAGGATCTCGCGCATGAGCGCTCGTTCCTTTCCGTTGAACGCCGAGGGCCACATCACACCATGTAAGCGGTGGTTCACCACACGTGCACGTTTCGCGTCACTGTCCGCCTGAAGCAGGTTCACACGGTTCGTGCAGTTTTCTTACGGGTCCATGAAACGTCCGTCGGGGGCGGTACGCGACCCGGGGCCGCGCGGGGGACGGCTCTCGTCGATGGGGACGACGGGCCGTGCCCGACGGTTCCCGGCGGGCACCGGACTGCGCCAACTCTCCCCGGGTGCAACGGATTACGTACCCGGACCGGCCGACTGACTCGCCCAGTCGACCGCAAAAACCGCCCGCTTCCCGCATTTTCCGGCCAAGTTCTAGCCCTGACCGAACAGTGAGTTGCCGTCCCACGGACACCAGGATTCCCACCTGGGCAATGCTGGACATCGCTCCTCGTGTGCGTGTAGATGTGGATCCATTGATAGCGGCGCAGCATGATCTGGGGGTTTGCGATGCTATATGGCGAATCGCACCAGCTGGAAAGGCGGACGCCATGAGCGCCCCGCATCTGCCGAAAGTGGCTGGAATCGATCCAGCTGTCACAGCGTCCCCGCACACTGTGGCGCCCACACCGGCGCCCACGGCCGTGTCCACATCGACGAGCCCGCGAACGGTCCACACACCGGCGCAGGGCCCCGCCGCGAGCTCGGTCATTCAGGACCGCCTCGCGGGCATGGTCTCCGACCTCACCACCCTCCACGAGCTCACCGAGCGGCTCGCCCGCGCCAGTGACCTCACCGCCTCCCTCCAGGAGTTCCTGCGGGCGGGTGCGGCCCTCGTGGGCGCCCGTCGCGGCCTGATCGTCCTGGAGCCCTCCGACGGACTCGGCCCCACCACCACGATCGGCCTCGGGCTCGGCCACGCCGACCTCGGCCACATCGAGACGGTGCCGCGCAGCGCCACCTCCTACGGCCGCATCCTCGACGGCCTGCCCGACGCCAACGGCGGCTCGGAGGTCCTGCCCGAGCCCGGTACGACCGCCGGCCCCGGCGGCGACGCGTACGGCGCCACCGTCGACCCCCGCCACCGCGAGGTCGCCGCCCGTCTCGGCTACGCCGCCAGCTACGCGCTGCCGCTGACCGCCGAGGCCACCGGCCGGCTCGGCGCGGCCGTCTGGCTCTACGACGAACAGGCCGAGCCCAGCGACCGCCAGCGCGACCTGGCCGGTCTGTACGTCCGGCACGCCGCCGAGCACCTGGCCCGGATGCTGGAGGTGGAGCGCGCCCGCTCCAGCCTGGCCACCGTCGCCGAGGAACTGCTGCCCAGCCGGCTCCCCCGGATCCCCGGGGTCCAGCTCGCCGCCCGGCACCACACCGGCCCGCACGGCGGAGGCGACTGGTACGACGCGCTGCCGCTGCCTGAGGGCGCCCTCGGGCTGGCCGTCGGCTCCGTCACCGGCTCGGGACCGAGCGCCGTCGCCGCGATGGGGCGGCTGCGCGCCTCGCTGCGGGCGTACGCCGTCATGGAGGGCGAGGACCCCGTCGCCGTCCTGTCCGACCTGGAGCTGCTGCTGCGCCTGACCGAGCCCGCGCGCTCGGCGACCGCGCTGTTCGCCTACTGCGAGCCCGCCGGGGGCCCGAACTCGAACGGCCGGGGGAGGAAGCTCATCCTGGCCGGCGCCGGGCACACCCCGCCGCTGCTGATCGGCGAGCGGCGCACCGAGTACGTGGAGACCACCCTCTCCGCACCGCTCGGCATGCTGTCCTGCTGGGAGGCTCCGAGCGTGGAGATCGAGCCCGCGCCGGGAGAAACGGTGCTGCTGTACACGGACGGGCTGCTCCGCCGCACCGGGGACCCGATGGACCGGGCGTACGCGCGGCTGCACGCCGCGGCCGCGGGGATCCCCCGTAGCGTCCGCGAGGACCCGGCCGCCATCTGCGACCACATCCTGCGGACGGTGCTGCCGGACGGCGGCGGGGACGGTCCCGTTTCCCCGGCGGACGCCTCCGAGGACATCGTGCTGCTCGCGGCGCGGTTCGAGTGACGAGGACATGAGGAGACGGGGGCGGGGGCGGGGGCGGGGCGTGTGACGGTGTGGCCGGGTTTAGCTGATTTGTCACACGACCCGTCGGGGGGCGTCCGCTCACACATACGATGGATGAGGTCCATACCCGGTCCGTGTCCGTCGTACTGAGGAGAAGACGTGGCTGACGAGCTCACCCCGGAGACCCCGGAAGAAGAGCAGCCCAAGAAGAAGCACAAGCAGCGCAAGAACGGGCTGTACCCGGGTGTCAGCGAGGAGCTCGCCGCGAGCATGCGCACGGGCTGGGCAGACACCGAGCTGCGCGGACTGGAGCCGATCGCTCAGGCCGCGCACACCGCCGCCCGCCGCTCCGCACTGTCCCGGCGCTTCCCCGGTGAGCGTCTCGTCGTCCCCGCCGGGCGGCTGAAGACGCGCTCGAACGACACCGAGTACCCCTTCCGCGCCTCGACCGAGTACGCGTACCTCACCGGCGACCAGACCGAGAACGGCGTCCTGGTCCTGGAGCCCGCGGGGGAGACCGGCCACCACGCCACCGTCTACCTGCTGCCCCGCTCCGACCGCGAGAACGGCGAGTTCTGGCTCTCCGGCAGCGGTGAGCTGTGGGTCGGCCGCCGCCACTCCCTCACGGAGGCCGAGCAGCTCCTGGGCATCCCGGCCAAGGACGTCCGTAAGCTCGCCGAGGAGCTGACCGAGGCCGAGGGCCCGGTCCGCGCCGTGCGCGGTCACGACTCCGTCATCGAGACCGCCCTGACCGACAAGGTCACCAAGGAGCGCGACGAGGAGCTGCGCGTCTACCTCTCCGAGGCCCGCGCCGTGAAGGACGCGTTCGAGATCGGCGAGCTGCAGAAGGCCGTCGACTCCACCGTCCGCGGCTTCGAGGACGTCGTGAAGGTGCTCGACAAGGCCGAGGCCACCTCCGAGCGCTACATCGAGGGCACGTTCTTCCTGCGCGCCCGCGTCGAGGGCAACGACGTCGGCTACGGCTCCATCTGCGCCGCCGGTCCGCACGCCTGCACCCTGCACTGGGTCCGCAACGACGGCGACGTCCGCTCCGGCGACCTGCTGCTGCTCGACGCCGGTGTGGAGACCCACTCCCTCTACACCGCCGACGTCACGCGCACGCTGCCGATCAACGGCACGTACACCGACATCCAGCGCAAGATCTACGACGCGGTCTACGAGTCCCAGGAAGCCGGCATCGCCGCCGTCAAGCCGGGTGCGAAGTTCCGCGACTTCCACGACGCCTCGCAGCACGTGCTCGCCGAGAAGCTCGTCGAGTGGGGCCTGCTGGAGGGCCCGGTCGAGCGCGTCCTGGAGCTCGGCCTGCAGCGCCGCTGGACCCTGCACGGCACCGGCCACATGCTCGGCATGGACGTCCACGACTGCGCCGCCGCGCGCACCGAGGCGTACGTCGACGGCACGCTGGAGCCCGGGATGTGCCTGACCGTCGAGCCCGGTCTGTACTTCCAGGCCGACGACCTGACCGTGCCGCAGGAGTACCGCGGCATCGGCGTCCGGATCGAGGACGACATCCTCGTCACCGAGGACGGCAACCGGAACCTGTCGGCCGGTCTGCCCCGCACCTCGGACGAGGTCGAGGCGTGGATGGCACGGCTCAAGGGCTGACGCCACCGCTCGCTCGTACGCGCCGATGGGCGGGACCCTCCACGGGTTCCGCCCATCGGCGCGTCTACGACACCTTCAGCAGCGAGTCGTCCCGCCACTTCAGCATCTTGTCGAAGCTGACCACGGCGCCCCGGCCCGGCCGGTTGCGGAAGCGGACGTGGTCGGCGAGCTCCTCGATCAGGTGCAGTCCCCGGCCGTGCTCGGCCAGGGACGGTCTGCGGCGGGCCACCGTCGCGGGCGGGAACCCCGGGCCCGAGTCGCTCACCTCGATGCGGCAGCGGTCCCCGTCCAGATAGGCCGTGACGTGGTACGCCCCGGTCCCGTCCGGGGATCCGCCGCCCGGGGCCGCGTCGTCCGTGTATGTCGCGTCGTCCGGGTACGTCGCGTCGTCCGGGTACCCGCAGCGCGGGACGGGTTCGCGGCCACCGTGCTCCACCGCGTTCGCGCACGCCTCGCTCAGCGCCACCGACAGGTCGAAGGAGATGTCCGGGTCCACCCCCGCGGTCTCCATCGTCCCCAGCAGCAGTCGCCTCGCGAGGGGCACACTCGCTGCTTCGCGCCTCAAGTGGAGAGACCACCAGATGCTCATACGGTTACCTATTGCCGCCCGGGGCGGGGGCTAAGCGCCAGAAGGCCGACAGAGCCCTCGTTCGGCCGATGCGGCGCTCCCGGGCGGCGGTGTATGCGGCGGTGTACGCGCAGATGCCGGGCTGGGGTTGGGGGAGTGGCCGGGTGCGCGGGCACCGACCGACGCCCCGCATCCGTGCGCGGGAATGCCAACCTGCTGTCGCACCTGCCGTATGCGGCGCCTAAGCCCAGTGCGATGATGGCCCGGCCATGACTGCCCCCCACGCGACGCAGGCCGGACCCGGCCTCAGGCTGATCCGGGCCGCGGTGTTCACCGCGGTCTGTGTCGTGCTGTCCGCGGCCGGGCACGCACTGGCCTCCTGCGCGACGGTGCCCTGGTGGTCCCTCTGCGCCGGCTTCCTCGCCGTCTTCGCGGTGGCGGCCCCCCTCGCGGGACGCCGCCGCTCGCTGCCCGGCATCGCCGCCGCACTGGCGGGCGGACAGCTCGCGCTGCACACGGTGTTCGGCCTCGGCCAGCACAAGGCCTCGGCGGGCGGCGGTACCTCCTCGGAGACCTCACTAGCGGCGCTGGCCGCCCAGCTGGTGTGCGGGGGCAACTCCGTCCCGATCCACCCGGCGGATGCCCGGCGGATCCTGGAGAGCGCCGGGCTGGACCCGGACGCCGTGGCCGCGCAGGCCGAGGCGCAGGGGCACATGACCCACGCCCACATGGGGCAGGGCCTCGTAGAGCCGGCCACCGGACTGGTCGGGCTGTTCAGCCCGGCCATGCTGATCGGGCACCTGCTGGCCGCGCTCGCCGCCGGCTGGCTGCTCGGGCGCGGCGACGCCGCGCTGTTCCGCCTCCTCGAACTGTCCAGGCTCTCCGCCGCGTCCGGACCGGTACGCCCCCTGCGTGCCGCGCTGGCCTACGTACGGGCCCTCGGCGCGGGTCTTGCGGACCGGCCCGTGCGTACACCGCGGGCAGCGGGCGCCGGGACCGGCTCCGGGCTCTCCACGGGCAGGGACGCACTCCAGCACACGGTGATCAGGCGCGGGCCGCCCACGGCATTCGCCCTCGCAGCCTGAAGCGGCACCTCTCCTCCCCGGGACTCACGACGGGAGCACCGGTGCCGCGAACTCCGTGCGCGCCGCGCGCGGAGCCACCGTCACCACAGCTTCCGTGGAGTGTTTCTGCCATGAAGACCTCTCGCGTCTCCTTCGCCGCCGCCCTCGCCGCCGGTTCCGTCCTCCTCCTCTCCGGTACGGCCTTCGCCCACGTCGGCGTGCAGCCCGGCGAGGCCACCAAGGGCGGCTACGCGACAATCAACTTCAAGGTCCCCAACGAGCGGGACGGCGCCTCGACGACCCAGCTGGAAGTCAACTTCCCCGTCGACCAGCCGCTGTCCTCCGTCATGCCGCAGGACGTTCCCGGCTGGACCGTGAACGTGGAGAAGACCAAGCTCGACAAGCCGCTCACCGTGCACGGCAAGCAGATCAACGAGGCCGTCACCAAGGTGACCTGGTCGGGCGGCAAGATCGAGCCCGGCAAGTTCCAGCAGTTCCCGCTGTCCGTCGGCAAGCTGCCCGACAGCACGGACAAGATGGTCTTCAAGGCGATCCAGACCTACGACAACGGCGAGATCGTCCGCTGGATCGAAGAGCCCAAGGAAGGCGCCGCGGAGCCGCAGAACCCGGCGCCCGTCCTGAAGCTGATCGCCGCCCCGGCCGGCGGCGACCACCACGACGCCGCCGCGAAGACGGACGGCGACAAGAACGGCGCCGCGGCCGACCACAAGGACGGCCACGACACGGCCGCCGCCAAGAGCGGCTCCGACACGACCGCGCGGGCCCTCGGCATCGCCGGCATCGTCATCGGACTCGGCGGCGTGGCCTTCGGTATCGCCTCGCGGCGCCGCACCTCCTGACCTCCTGACCTGCCGATTCCGCGCAGCCGGCCGGTCATCCGGGCCGGCCGGGCTCGCGGATCCACCCGTACCACCCCCGATCCCAGGGACTTTCCCATGCGCACCACACGTGTGACGCTCGCCGCCCTCGTGGCGGCGGCCGCCCTCACCCTCACCGCCTGCGGTGGCGAACCGGCCAAGAACGGCCAGGTCACCCAGATCAGCGAGAACCAGGCGAAAGCCGGCTCCGCCACCGTGCTCGACCGCCCCTTCGACAAGCCGGACGTCGTCCTCACGGACACCACCGGCAAGCCGTGGAACCTGCGCGAGCAGACCAAGGGCAAGCCGACGCTCATCTACTTCGGCTACACCCGCTGCCCCGACGTGTGCCCCCTGACGATGAGCAACATCGCCGTCGCCAAGAAGGCACTTCCCAAGGCCGACCAAGACAAGCTCCAGGTCGTCTTCATCACCACCGACCCGGAACGGGACACTCCCGAATCCCTCGGCTCGTGGCTCAAGGCCCAGGACCCGGCATTCACCGGGCTGACCGGGGACTTCGCCACCATCCAGGCCGCCGCACGCACCCTCGGCATCGGTATCGAGGCCGCCAAGACGGACGCCGCCGGCAACGTCGTGTCCATGCACGGCGCCCAGGTCATCGCCTTCTCGCCCAAGACCGACGAGGGATACCTCCTCTACGGCGAGAGCACCACCGTCGATGACTACACCAAGGACCTGCCGAAGGTCGTCAAGGGAGAGAACCCGTGAACACCCGCACCACCAGCACCCGCACCCTCGCCGTCGCCCTCTCCCTGACGGCCGCGCTCGCCATATCCGGCTGCTCCTCGGACGGCAAGGACTCCGGATCCGCTTCCGGTGGCGCTCCGAAGCTGACGGTCAGCGGCGGCTACATGCCGCAGCCCGTGAACGACGAGATGGCCGGCGCGTTCATGGTCATCAAGAACGACTCCAAGACGGCCGACAAGCTGACCGGCGCCACGAGCCCGCTCTCCGACGATCTGCAGATCCACGAGACCAAGGATCAGAAGATGCAGCAGGTGCAGTCCATGGACGTGCCCGCGAACGGCGAGCTGAAGCTGGCGCGCGGCGGCAGCCACGTCATGTTCATGGGGCTCAAGAACACCCCCAAGGTCGGTGACAAGGTCACCATCGAACTGCGCTTCGAGAAGTCCGGCCCGGTCAAGGTCGAGCTGGACGTCAAGGAGCGGACGTACAAGGCTCCGACATCCTCCGATGGCACCGCCCACTGACGGACCGAGGGACTGACACGCCATGACGGCCACCGCCCCGACCCCATCCACGGCCCGCGTCCGTGCCACGGCACTCCTGCCGCGGCTCGCGCTGGTCCTCGCCGCTCTGCTGGCAGCCTTCTTCGCCGCTGCCGCGCCGGCCTCGGCACACGCCGCGCTGACCGCGAGCGACCCCACGGACGGGGCGGTGGTCGCCATGGCGCCCGCCCAGATCACGCTCTCCTTCTCGGAGGGGGTCGCCATGAACGGCGACTCCATCCGCGTCCTGGATCCCCGGGGCAAGCGCGTCGATACCGGCGAACTGCGCGACCTCTGCAGCGGAAGCATCATCCGCTACGGCACCGCCCTGCGCCCGGGACTGCCGGACGGCACCTACACCGTCGCCTGGCAGGCCATATCCGCGGACAGCCACCCCATCTCCGGCGCCTTCACCTTCTCCATCGGAGCACCCTCCGAGACCGCGGTCTCCCTGCCCTCTCGGACGGCGGGCGACGGGCCCGTCGCCGTCGCCTACGGCATCGCGCGCTACGTGGCCTACGCCGGGTTCGCCGTACTGGTCGGCGCCGCCGCCTTCATCCTCCTGTGCTGGCGCCGGGGCGCGGCGCAGCGGCCGATGCAGAAGCTGGTCGTACGGGCCTGGGTCGCGCTCACCGTGGCCACCCTGGTGATGCTGCTGCTCCGCAACCCGTACACCGGGTCGGGGAACTTCTCCGACGCCTTCGACCTGGCCGGGCTGAAGACCGTCCTGGAGACCAAGTCCGGGGCCTCGCTCGTCTCGCGGCTGCTGCTCCTGGGCGCCGCCGCACTGTTCATCACCGTCCTGTTCGGCTCCTATGCCCGGCGCCACACGGCGGACGGCACGGACGGACCGGGCGGCTCCGGCACCTCCGAGGTCTCCGAAGAGGACGCCAAGGGCGAGAGCGACCTCGTCTTCGGGCTCGGCATCGGCGGGACCGTCGTCGCCGGCGGCATCGCCGCCACCTGGGCGCTGTCCGAGCACGCCTCCACCGGCATCCAGCCCGCCCTCGCCATGCCCGTCGACATCCTGCACCTGCTGGCCGTCGCCACGTGGCTCGGCGGACTCACCGCACTGCTCGTCGCACTCCACAAGGTCCCGGGGATCGAGCGCACGGCGATCCGGCGCTTCTCCACCGTCGCCTTCACCAGCGTTCTCGTCCTGGCCGGCACCGGCACCTACCAGGCCTGGCGCCAGGTCGGCAGTTGGTCCGCGCTGACCGGGACCGATTACGGCCGGCTGCTGCTCGTCAAGATCGGCCTCGTGGCCGTCGTCGTCGCCATCGCCTACACCTCGCGGAAGTGGACCTCGCGGCTGGCCGGGAGCCAGAGCGAGGCCGAGGTCAAGGCCGAAGCCAAGGCCGAGCGGGAAGCGGAGGAGGCAAGCCCTTCCGATGTTTCACGTGAAACATCACCCGTGGCCGTCGCCTCGGACGCCAACGCCGTCCCCGACGCCTCGGACGCCGTCGCCTCCGACCCCCGGCGCGCCGCGCAGCTCGCCCGCCAGAGTGCCGCGCGGCGCACCGCGCGGGAGAAGCAGGTGCGCGACGCCGATCCGGACCGCGCCGGCCTGCGCCGGTCCGTCCTCGCCGAGGCGGGCGTCGCCGTGGTCCTACTGGCCGTCACCACCATCCTCACCAGCACCGAGCCCGGCCGTGCCGCGGAGCTGGAGGTGGGTCGCGGTTCCACCGCCACCGCCGTTCCCGACCGCGCGGTCAAGGTCACGCTGCCCTTCGACACCGGCGGCCAGAACGGCAAGGGCTCGGTCCGGCTCCAGCTGGACCCGGGCCGCGTCGGTGCGAACACCCTCCACGTATGGGCCGAGACCCCCGACGGCAAGCCGCTCGACCTGCCCGAGCTCAAGGTGTCCTTCACCTTGGAGGCCAAGGAGATCGGCCCGCTTCCGGTCCTCCCCGAGCGTGCCGCCGCCGGGCACTGGACCGCATCGGGCGTCCAGCTTCCGCTGACCGGGGAATGGCGGATCGACGTGACCATCCGCACCTCCGACATCGACCAGACGACCGTCCAGAAGAACGTGAAGATCGGCTGACCCGCGTGACCCAGAACAGCGACCCCACCGAGAGCACAGAGAGCACCGAGAGCGCCGAGCGCACCACGGAACTCCCCGGTATCGAGATCTCCCGCCGCCGTCTGCTGGGCACGGTCGGCGCCGCGGGCGCCGCCGGGCTCGCGCTCGGCGCCGCCGGCGGAGCCCTCGTACAGTCCGCGGTGTCCGGGTCCGAGTCCACGGGATCCGGCGGCGCCCCCGGCAGCCTCGGGGCCACCCGGGTGGCCTTCCACGGGGATCACCAGGCCGGCATCACCACGCCGCTCCAGGCCAAGGGGCACGTCCTCGCCTTCGACCTGGCGCCCGGTGCCGGGCGTACCGAGGCCGCCGCTCTGATGCGGCGCTGGTCCGATACCGCGCGGCGGCTGACCGCGGGGGAGACCGCACCGGTCGCCGACACCGGCATCGCCCTCGGCTCCGGCCCCTCCTCCCTCACCGTGACCTTCGGCTTCGGCCACTCCTTCTTCGAGCGCACCGGCCTCACCGCACGCCGCCCCGCCGCCCTCGACCCGCTGCCGGACTTCTCCGCCGACCGGCTCGATGCCCAGCGCAGCAACGGCGATCTCTGGGTGCAGATCGGTTCCGACGACGCACTGGTCGCCTTCCACGCGCTGCGCGCCCTACAGAAGGACGCGGGGGAGGCGGCCCGGCCGCGCTGGCAGATGAACGGCTTCAACCGCTCTCCCGGCGCCACCGCCTCTCCCATGACGGCCCGCAACCTCATGGGTCAGGTGGACGGCACCAACAATCCGAAGCCCACCGAAGCCGACTTCGACCAGCGGATCTTCGTCCAGGGCACGCTCCCCCCGGAGCACGCCTGGATGACCGGGGGCTCGTACGCCGTCGTACGCCGCATCCGGATGCTCCTCGACTCCTGGGACCAGCAGTCACTCGCCCAGCAGGAGCAGGTCATCGGCCGTACGAAGGCCACCGGCGCCCCGCTGACCGGAGGCGGCGAGACCACCGCCATGGCCCTCGACAAGATCGGCGCCGACGGGAAGCCGGTCATCCCCGCCAACGCACACGCCCGGATCTCCGCACCCGCACAGAACGGCGGGGCGGCCATGCTCCGGCGTCCCTTCTCCTTCCACGACGGGATCGCCCCCGACGGAACCCCGGACGCGGGGCTGCTCTTCATCTGCTGGCAGGCCGACCCGGCCCGCGGTTTCGTCCCCGTCCAGCGCAAGCTCGATCGTGGCGACGCCCTCTCGGCTTTCATCCGGCACGAGTCGAGCGGCCTGTACGCGGTGCCGCCCGGCGCGCGCGCCGGGGAGTACGTGGGCCAGCGGCTGCTCGAAGGGTGAACAGCCCCTGTCGGGTCCTGGCCCCGGCATTAGGCTGATCACATGTCGGCCACCCGCTTCACCTATCTCGGTCCCGAGGGCACGTTCACCGAAGCCGCCCTTCGCACCCTCCCCGAAGCCGCGACCCGGGAGCTCGTCCCGATGGTTTCGGTCCCGGCCGCTCTGGACGCCGTGCGCAACGGTGAGGCCGCGGCCGCCTTGGTCCCGATCGAGAACTCGGTGGAGGGCGGGGTCACCTCGACCCTGGACGAGTTGGCTGCCGGCGTACCCCTGATGATCTACCGCGAGGTGCTGCTCCCCATCGCGTTCGCACTGCTGGTGCGGCCCGGAACCAAGCTGTCGGACGTCAAAACCGTCACCGGGCACCCGGTCGCCCAGCCTCAGGTGCGCAACTGGCTGCGGTCGAACCTGCCCGACGCCCTGTGGGAGTCGGCTGCGTCCAATGCCGACGGTGCCCGGCTGGTCCAGGAGGGCCGCTTCGACGCCGCCTTCGCGGGCGAGTTCGCGGCCGCCACCTACGGGCTGGTCCCGCTGGTCACCGAGATCCACGACGCGCAGAACGCCGAGACCCGCTTCGTGCTCGTCGGACGTCCTGCCCGCCCGGCCGCACCGACCGGAGCCGACAAGACCTCCATCGTGCTGTGGATGGGCGACGACCGACCCGGCGCGCTGCTGGAGCTGCTCCAGGAGTTCGCCGTCCGCGGGGTGAACCTGATGCTGATCCAGTCCCGGCCCACGGGTGCGGGGATCGGCAACTACTGCTTCGCCGTCGACGCCGAGGGACACATCTCCGACCGCCGGGTCGGCGAGGCACTCATGGGCCTCAAGCGCACCTGTCCCCAGATCCGCTTCCTCGGCTCCTACCCGCGCGCCGGTGTCGCTCAGGGTGACGTCCAGACCGCCCGGGCCGGCACCTCCGACGGCGACTTCACCGCGGCCTCGGACTGGCTGACGCGTTGCCTCGACGGGCGCCCCTAACGCTCTGTCCACTGTCCACAGAGTTATCCACAGGGATCGATGCAGACCTGGGGACAAGTCGACACGGCAACACGACAAGGTCGACAAATCGGTCGGGTGGCGCAGGTTTCGCGCTGACGAGCGGGAGGTGAACGGCGTCACCCCTGTATCACCGATCAACTCTTTGGGGCGAGTCATTCCCACCCGAATGAGTGTGTGAGGGTGGTTTGAACCCTGATTGGGCCCGCTCGCCCCATGGTCGAGATTGATCTATTCCTGTGTCCACAGATCCGGCACACAGCCTGTGGATAAGCCGGTCCCCTGGGGAATTCCTGTGGACAAGGAAGGCCCTTCCCTCCTGCTCAGAGGGTGCCCGATCGCTGCCGTTGCGCCCCTTTTCGGGGAATGGAGCCGTTTTATCGGCCCCGACGGAAGGGATGCTTCCAGCCTCCTGCAGGAAGTTTTCCATTCGCGGCAATTGGGACAAAGTGACACGCAGCGTGATATCGGTGCGCTCCTCGGAAGCCCGGCCCGGTAGCCTGGAGGGGTGATTGACCTCCGGCTGCTCCGTGAAGACCCTGACCGTGTCCGCGCCTCGCAGCGCGCCCGTGGAGAGGACGTCGCCCTCGTCGACGCACTGCTCTCCGCAGACGAGCGCCGCAGGTCCTCCGGCATGCGATTCGACGAACTCCGCAACGAGCAGAAGTCGCTCGGCAAGCTCATCCCCAAGGCCTCTCCGGAGGAGCGGGCCGAGCTGCTGAAGAAGGCCGATCAGCTCAAGCAGGACGTCAAGGCGGCCGAGGCCGAGCAGAACGAGGCGGACGAAGCCGCCAAGCAGCTGCTCCTGCGCCTCGGCAACGTCGTCCACACGGACGTGCCCGTCGGCGGCGAAGAGGACTTCGTCGTCCTGGAGACGCACGGCACCATCCGCGACTTCGGCGCCGAGGGCTTCGAGCCCAAGGACCACCTGGAGCTCGGCGAGTCCCTGGGCGCCATCGACGTCGAGCGCGGCGCCAAGGTGTCCGGCTCGCGCTTCTACTACCTCACCGGCATCGGCGCCCTGCTGGAGCTCGCCCTCGTCAACGCGGCCATCGCGCAGGCCACCGAGGCCGGCTTCACCCCGATGCTCACCCCCGCGCTGGTCCGCCCGCGCGCCATGGAGGGCACCGGCTTCCTCGGCCAGGCCGCGGAGAACGTGTACCACTTGGAGGGCGACGACCTCTACCTGGTCGGCACCTCCGAGGTCCCGCTCGCCGCGTACCACATGGACGAGATCATCGACGCGGACAAGCTGCCGCTGCGCTACGCCGGCTTCTCCCCGTGCTTCCGCCGCGAGGCCGGCACGTACGGCAAGGACACCCGCGGCATCTTCCGCGTCCACCAGTTCGACAAGGTCGAGATGTTCTCGTACGTCGCGCCGGAGGAGGCCGAGGCCGAGCACCAGCGGCTCCTGGACTGGGAGAAGCAGTGGCTGACCAGCCTGGAGCTGCCCTTCCAGGTGATCGACGTCGCCACCGGCGACCTGGGCGCCTCCGCCTCGCGCAAGTTCGACTGCGAGGCGTGGATCCCCACCCAGGGCAAGTACCGCGAGCTGACCTCCGCCTCGAACTGTGACGGCTTCCAGGCGCGCCGCCTGTCGATCCGCTACCGCGACGGCAAGAAGACCGCTCCGCTGTCCACCCTGAACGGAACGCTGTGCGCGGTCCCGCGCACGATCGTCGCGATCCTGGAGAACCACCAGCAGGCCGACGGCACGGTCCACGTTCCCCCGGTGCTCCGGCCCTACCTGGGCGGTCGGGAAGTCCTGGAGCCGATCACCAAGTGAGCACGGCCCCGTTCCCGTACAAGCTCGTCGCGACCGACCTCGACGGGACGCTGCTGCGCGGCGACGACACCGTCTCGGAGCGCACGCGTGAGGCGCTCCTCGCGGCCACCGCCGCGGGCGCAGCGCACATCATCGTCACCGGCCGCGCCGTGCCGTGGACCCGGCACGTCCTCGACGACCTCGGCTACAAGGGCATCGCGGTCTGCGGGCAGGGCGCTCAGGTCTACGACGCGGGCGCGCACCGGCTGCTGACCTCGGTGACGCTCGACCGGAAGCTGGCCGCGCTGGCACTGGAGAAGATCGAGGCCGAGGTGGGTCCGCTGGCGATCGCCGCCAGCCGGGACGGAGTCGAGGGCGAGGTGCTCTTCGGCCCCGGCTATCAGGTCCAGGAGGGCCTTCCCGCGCTCTACCTGGAGGACACCTCCGAGGTGTGGTCGGCTCCGCTGAACAAGCTGTACATCCAGCACCCCGAGCTGGACGAGGACGCCCTCGTCCAGGTGGCCCGGGAGACCGTGGGCAGCCTGGTCGGCATCGTCATGGCCGGTCCGGGTGTCGTGGAGATCCTGCCGCTGGGGCTGAGCAAGTCCACCGGGCTCTCGCTGGCCGCGCGCCGGCTGGGGGTGAAGGCGGCCGACACGATCGCCTTCGGAGACATGCCCAACGACATCCCGATGTTCGGCTGGGCCGCGCACGGAGTGGCCATGGCCAACGCGCACCCGGAGCTCAAGGCGGTGGCGGACGAGGTCACCACCTCCAACGAGGAGGACGGCATCGCCGTGGTCCTGGAGCGTCTGCTGGGCGCCGCGTAACCGGGCGGAAGACGAACGGAAGGTCCGGAACGGCCCGCGCCGCAAGGCGCGCTCGAAGTGGCTGTTCCGGACCTTCTTGTTTCTCCCCGCACGGCTCACTCTGCCCCCGCCGCACGCCTCGTACCAGTGAATTTCCGTGCGTCAGCCGTGCATCCGGCTCAGGTTCGGGTGCCGGGTCAGCGGCCAGGCGAGGAGGCCTACGGCCAATGCGATGGCGTGGCCGAAGTCGGTGAAGGTCCCGCCGGAGACCAGCGGGAGTCCGAAGAAGGCCACGGAGCCGGCGAGGTAGAGCCAGCGCCAGGGACCGGGCAGGCGGTACGTCAGCACCCCGACGGCGGTCGCGAGTCCGTAGCTGACGCCGATGTCGACGACGTGGACCATGCTGCGCGGGGCGCGGTGGTCCTGGATGGCCATCAGGACCAGTTTCTGGCTGATGAGCGTGGCCGTGATGTGTCCGGTCGCGATGATGAAGAGCCAGCGCAGGGTGCCGAGCCAGCGCTCGACATTGGCCTGGAAGATCTCGAAGAGGACGAAGTAGAGCGGGAGCGAGGCCGGGTCCTCGATCCAGAACGCGCTGCTGAGCAGCGCTCGTACGGGGTGCTGGGCGAGCTCGTGGATGTTGCTGCTGTTGCGGTGGAGCAGGACGTGTTCGAGATGGTCGGGCACGATCACGACCACGATGCTGGTGACCACGATGATCAGCAGCCAGATGTGGGTGCCGGGCGCGGAGCGTATCCATGACCGCACTGGCCTGGAGGGCTCGGGCTCGGTGTACTCGATCATTTCCCGATGATCTCGCGCAAAGCTGTGCCCCGCCTGGCCGGTGGGCCGGGCGGGGCACTGTTTCACGTGAAACATCCGGTACGGATGCCGGTGGGACGCCGGTACGGGCTCCGGAGGTCCTACTCCTCACCCGCCAGCTTCAGGCTGCGGAGCTTCTGTCCGGCGTAGAAGGTGGCGCCGACGGTGACCGCGACGAGCAGGATCACCGCGGTGGGCAGCCCGACGGTGGCGTCCACGTACCCCTCGCCCGCGACCTTCTGCGCGAGGGCCAGCGACCACTGCTGGACGCTGAGGGTCTTGGCTCCGTCGACGAGGCTGCCGAAGAGCGACTCCCAGATCAGGGCGTAGACGAGGCCGAAGACGACCGCGTGCCGGCTGACGGTGCCCAGCAGCAGGAACAGGGCGCTGTAGGCGACCGAGGCGACGAGGGCGGCCACGGTGTAGGCGACGGCGATCTGCTGGCCGTTGCCGTTGAGGATGAAGCCGGCGATCAGGGTGGGGATCGCGGAGAAGACCATGGTGACGGCGATCGCGACGGTCAGCTTCGTCAGGATGATCGTCGGGCGCTTCACCGGCTTCGAGAGCAGGTAGACGATCGAGCCGTCGTCGATCTCCGGGCCGATGGCGCCGGTGCCGGCGATGACACCGATCAGCGGGACCATCGTCGCCAGGGCGAAACCGCCGAGGAGATCGGCGGCGACCTTGTCGTCGAGGCCCGTGAAGGCGCGCACGGCGATGGAGATGGCGATCAGCAGGACGGGCAGCGCACAGAGGATCAGTGCGCGGCGGCGGCCGAGCAGGGCCCGGTAGGTGAGCCGGGCAACGGTGGGGTTGTACATCAGTGCCAGCTCCTTCAGGCCGCGACGAGGTAGGAGAAGACCGACTCGAGGGACTCGTCGGAAGGCGAGACCGTCAGCAGCCGGATGCCGTGCTCGCGGGCGACCCGCGGCAGCAGCTGGGTGAAGCGCCCGAAGTCGACGGCCTGGATGCGCAGGGCGCCTTCCTTGAGGTCGACCTCGATCCCGGCGGTGGACGGGTCGGCGATCAGGGCCGCGGCGAGGACCCGGTCGTCGGAGGAACGGACCAGGTAACGGTGCGGGCGGTCCGTCATCAGGCGGCGGATCTTGCGGAAGTCGCCGGAAGCAGCGTGCCGGCCGGCGACGACCACCTCGATGTGGGAGGCGAGCTGTTCGACCTCCTCCAGGATGTGCGAGGAGAAGAGCACGGTGCGGCCGTCGTCGCCCATCCGCCGCAGGAGCTCCATGAGCTGCATGCGCTGGCGCGGGTCCATGCCGTTGAACGGCTCGTCGAGCAGGAGCACCGACGGATCGTGGACCAGGGCGGAGGCCATCTTCACGCGCTGGCGCATGCCCTTGGAGTACGTGGAGATCTTGCGGTCCTGCGCGTACTCCATCTCGACCGTGGCCAGGGCCCGCTGGGCGGCCGCCTCGTCGAGACCGTGGAGTTCGGCGTTGGCGACGACGAACTCCTTGCCGGTGAGGAAGTCGTACATGGCCTCGCGCTCGGGCACGACGCCGATCTGCTTGTAGACCTGCTCGTTCTGCCAGATCGGCGTGCCGTCGAGGGTGACGGTGCCCGTGGAGGGGGCGAGGAAGCCGCCCATCATGTTGATGAGGGTGGACTTGCCGGCACCGTTGGGGCCGAGCAGGCCGGTGACTCCGGGACCGATGCGCATGGTCACGTCGTTGACGGCGACGACGTTCCCGAACCAGCGGGAGGTGTGGTCGATGTCGATGATGCTCACAGCCCGGCCTTCCGGTAGCGGGCCATCAGGGCGGCGTAGGAGCCGGCGATGAGGCCGAGGATGACGAGCAGGTAGACGAAGCCGACGGCGCCCGAGGGGCCCTCGCTGCCGGGGAAGCCGGAGTCGGCGCCGAGGAAGGCGGTCTGCAGGCCGTCGATGAGGCTCATCGGGGAGAACAGGCCCAGCCACTCGATGCCGCCGGTGGAGCCGGTCTCGTAGGCGATGGCCTGGACGGCGGACACGGCGCCGTAGGGGATCAGGAGCACGGCGATGATGGCGGCGACGCCGAAGCCGCGGCGCGGGGTGAGCGCGGCCATGACCAGGCCGAGGCCGGAGAAGAGCAGCGACAGAAGCAGTACCGACACCAGTGCCTGCCCGAATCCCTTGGTCTGGTCGGCGAAGTCGAACTTCGCCAGGAGCGAGCCGATCCACATGATCAGCAGCGGGGTGGCCGTGAGGATGAACAGGGCCGAGGCCATGGCCGCGAACTTGGCCACGACGTAGTCGACGCGCTCGATCGGCCGCGAGAAGTAGAGCGGCACCGTCTTGAAGCGCAGGTCCCGCGAGACTGACTGCGGCGCCTGGGAGGCCAGGTAGAGGTAGACGATCACCTGGGTGGTCATCGCGTACGTCGTGTACTTGATCGGCAGCGCGGTGGAGCCGGGCACGGTGATGGCGACCGCGACGAGGATCAGCGCGGGAACGCACATCACCGCGAAGAGCAGCATCGGCAGCACCTTGGACTTGGCCGAGCGGCCGAGTCCGTAGGCGCCGCGCAGGGACTGCGCGAAGAGCGACTTGCGGGCGTAGGAGCGGCCGAGCCGGGGGCCGTCGTAGGACCGGTAGCCGATGTTGTGGATCTGGGTCGAGGTGTCAGGCGCCATCGGAACCGGCTCCCTTCTGCTGGGTGGCGGCCCAGGCGGTGGCCTGGGCGGACTGAGCTGCGAACTGTTCGGCCCGGGCGGCCGCCGCGTCGCTGTCGCGGAAGACCTCGGCGATGTGGTGGCGGCGCTGCTCCATGCGGACCAGGCCGATGCCGAGATCGGCGACCGTGTCGCGGACGACGTCGTACGTGGCCTCGCCCGAGGCTTCGACGAGGAGGATGTGGCCGGCTCCGGGCAGGCCCTCCTCCTCTCCCGCGTGCAGCGTCACTCCCGCCTCGGTGAGCGCCTTGCGCAGGGCGGCGGTGCCGTCCGGGTGGGCGTCGGAGTCGGTGACCTCGACCGCGAGGGTCGTGGTGGTCTGGGTGAAGTCGCTGGTGGAACTGGAGCGCAGCAGTTTGCCGCCGTCGACGACCACGACGTGGTCGCAGGTCCGCTCCAGCTCGCCGAGCAGGTGGGAGGTGACCAGGACCGAGATGCCGAAGTCGGTGTAGACGCGGCGGATCAGGCCCAGCATCTCGTCGCGGCCGACCGGGTCGAGGCCGTTGGTGGGCTCGTCGAGGAGCACCAGTTGCGGGTCGTGGACCAGCGCCTGGGCGAGCTTGACGCGCTGCTTCATGCCGGTGGAGTAGCCGCCGATGGGGCGGTAGCGCTCCTCGTACAGCCCCACGTGGCGCAGGGTGTCCGCGGTGCGCTCACGGGCGGCGGTCGGCGGGAGCCCGGACATGCGCGCCATGTGCACGACGAACTCGGTGGCCGAGACGTCGGGGGGCAGGCAGTCGTGTTCGGGCATGTAGCCGACGCGCTCGCGGATCGCGCTGCCATGGGTGGCTACGTCGAGTCCGAGCACGGCGGCGGTGCCCTCGGTGGCGGGGGAGAGTCCCAGCAGAATCTTGATCAGCGTGGACTTGCCGGCTCCGTTGGCGCCCACGAGCCCGGTAACTCCGGGTCCGATGTCCAAGGAGAGCCGGTCGAGGGCGGTCACTCGGGGGTACCGCTTGCTCAGGCTTTCGGTCGCGATGACAGTCACGTGAACGACGTTAGTGGCGCACGGAGCCCGGATCGTCAGACCTGGAGCTCGATCCTTTCTCCGCCTTCAGGACTACGGACCCCGACATAAGGCTGACGTAGGGCTGATGCGTACCGGACAAGTTTGTCCACAGGTCCGTGCACGGGCCTTGACGTGATCTCCAGTCATTGTCACATTCATCAGTGTCAAGTTACGGGCGCGTACGGCTACATGGACGGACGGCTGGCATGGCTGGGGACACCAGGCAACGCACGAAGCGACGCACCACGGAACTCTCCGCCGAGCTGCGCGGGTTCAAGGAGGTGCAGCGCCTCTCCTACGAGTGCGCCGAGGCCGTCGCGGCGCAGCTGCGCCCCGGCGTGACCGAGCGCGAAGCCGCGCGGATGCAGCGCGAGTGGCTGCGCGAGCGCGGGGTGCGGGACTGGTTCCACATGCCGTTCGCGTGGTTCGGGGACCGGACCGCCTTCACCGGCTTCAAGATCCCCCTGCAGTTCTTCCCGACGAACCGGGCCCTGGAGCCGGGGATGCCGTTCATCCTCGACATGGCCCCGGTCTACAAGGGCCACACCGCGGACATCGGGTACTCGGGCAGCCTCGGCCTCAACCCGGTGCAGGACCGGCTCATGTCCGATCTGCAGGCGCACCGCACGCTGATCCTCGACCAGGTGCGCGAGCGCCGCTCCCTTCGCGACATCTACGAGGAGGTGGAGCGACTGATGATCGTCCAGGGGTACACCAACCGGCACCGGGCCTACCCCTTCGGCGTCATCGCGCACAAGATAGACCGGGTCAAGGAGCGGAGCTGGGCACCGACCGCGTTCGGGTTCGGCACCCAGGCCCTGAAGGGGCTGGCCTCCGATGCCCTGCGCGGCCACCGCGAGGGCTGGTCCCCGCTGTGGAGCCCGTACCGCTTCTCCGACCACCCGCCCCAGCCCGGCCTGTGGGCGGTGGAGCCGCACCTGGGCTTCCGGGGCACCGGCGCGAAGTTCGAGGAGATCCTGGTCGTCACCGACTCCCGGGACCCCGAGGAGAGCGCGTACTGGCTGGACGACGATCTGCCGCACGTGCGGCGCTGGGCTGAGGAGAAGACGGCATGAGCGCAATGACGGACGCGGGCCTGGCGGGCGCGCGCGAGCGCTGGGTGAGCACCGGCGGGGTCGAGCTGTGCGTCGTCGAACTCGGCGACACGGACCGGCCGACCGTGGTCCTGGTGCACGGGTACCCGGACAGCAAGGAGGTCTGGTCGCAGGTCGCCGAGCGGCTGGCCTCCCGGTTCCACGTCGTGCTCTACGACGTACGGGGCCACGGGCGCTCCACCGCCCCGCAGCCGCTGCGCGGCGGGTTCACCCTGGAGAAGCTGACCGACGACTTCCTCGCGGTCGTGGACGCGGTCAGCCCGGACCGCCCGGTGCACCTGGTCGGCCACGACTGGGGCTCCGTACAGGGCTGGGAGTTCGCGACGGTCGCCCGCACCGAGGGCCGGATCGCCTCCTTCACCTCCATGTCGGGGCCTTCCCTCGACCACTTCGGGCACTGGATCAAGAAGCGGATGGCCCGGCCGACCCCGCGCCGGGCCGCCCAGCTGCTGCAGCAGGGCGTCAAGTCCTGGTACGTGTACATGCTGCACACCCCCGTGCTGCCGGAGCTCGCCTGGCGCGGGCCGCTCGGCAAGCGGTGGCCGAAGCTGATCGAGCGGATGGAGAACATCCCGGCCGGGGACTACCCGACGGCCTCCCTGCCCTCCGACGCCGCGCACGGAGCCTGGCTCTACCGGGACAACGTCCGGGCCCGGCTGCGCCGGCCGCGCGCCGACGCGTACGCCCACGTACCGGTGCAGCTGATCACCCCCACCGGGGACGCCTTCCTCTCCGAGCGGCTCTACGACGAGCTGGAGCTGTGGGCCCCTGACCTGGTGCGGCACACCCTGCCGGCCAAGCACTGGGTGCCGCGGACCCGGCCCGACCAGCTGGCCGCGTGGATCACCGAGTTCGTCACCTCCCGGGAGGAGCCCGCCACGCGGGCGCCGGAGCAGAAGGCCCCGGGCAGGTACGCGGACCGCTTCGGCGGCCAGCTGGTCCTGGTCACCGGAGCCGCCAGCGGCATCGGCCGGGCCACCGCCTTCGCGTTCGCCGAGGCCGGCGCCCGGGTGGTGTGCGTGGACCGGGACGCCGACGGCGCTGCCCGCACCGCCGACATGGCACGCCTGGTCGGCTCGCCGCAGGCCTGGGGCGAGTGCGTCGACGTCAGCGACGAGCAGGCCATGGAGAAGCTCGCCGCGAAGGTCGCCTCCGAGTACGGGATCGTGGACGTCCTGGTCAACAACGCCGGGATCGGCCTGTCGGGGCCGTTCCTGGACACGACCGCCGAGGACTGGAAGAAGGTCCTCGACGTCAACCTGTGGGGCGTCATCCACGGCTGCCGGCTCTTCGGCAAGCAGATGGCCGAGCGCGGCCAGGGCGGGCACATCGTCAACACCGCCTCCGCCGCCGCCTACCTGCCGTCCAAGACGCTGCCCGCGTACAGCACCTCCAAGGCGGCGGTGCTGATGCTCAGCGAGTGCCTGCGGGCCGAGCTGGCCTCCAAGTCGATCGGTGTGTCGGCGATCTGCCCCGGCATCGTCAACACCAACATCACCGCCACCTCTCGCTTCGCCGGAGTGGACGAGGCCGAGGAGAAGCGGCGCCAGCAGAAGTCCTCCCGGCTCTACGGGCTGCGCAACTTCCCGCCGGAGAAGGTCGCGGACGCGATCCTGCTCGCGGTCGTGAAGAACCAGGCCGTGGTTCCGGTGACTCCCGAGTCCAAGGGCGCCCTGTGGATGTCCCGGTTCGCGCCGGGGACCCTGCGGCGATTCGCGAAACTGGAGCCCAAGCTGTGAGCGAGGCGGTCGCGGGCAGGGCTGCCCCGTACGCGATCGCGCCGCGGCGGGTGGCCTTCGACTGGAAGGCCACCCCGCTGCACTGGATACCGGGCGAGCCCACCGCCACCCACGTCGTCAACGTGCTGCACCTGCTGCTGCCGGCCGGTGAGCGGTGGTTCGTGAAGGTCTTCAAGGAGGGCCTGCCCCTGGTCACGGACCCCAAGCTGCGCAGTGAGGTGAAGGGGTTCATGGGCCAGGAGGCCACGCACAGCGTGCAGCACTCCTACGTCCTGGACCACCTCGCCGAACAGCGGCTGCCCACCGAGGCGTACACGAAGTACGTGGACTTCCTCTTCGAGAAGCTGCTCGGGGAGACCCCGCCGTTCGGTGCCCCGATCACGGCGCAGGAGTGGCTGCGCTTCCGGCTCTCGCTGGTCGCCGCGATCGAGCAGTTCACGGCGGTGCTCGGGGACTGGGTGCTCGGCGCCGAGGGGCTCGACGCGGCCGGAGCGGACGAGGTCATGCTCGACCTGCTGCGCTGGCACGGCGCCGAGGAGGTGGAGCACCGGTCCGTCGCCTTCGACATGTACCAGCACTGCGGCGGAGCGGGCCTGCCCCGCTACCTCCGGCGCATCGAGGGCATGGCCGTGGTCGCGCCAGTCATGGGCTGGCTGTGGATCGCGGGGGCCTCCTACCTCCTGCGCAACGACCCCGAACTGCGCGGACGGACCCGCTATTCGCTGCGCGAGCACAACCGGGCCGTGGCCAAGGGGCTGCTGCCCACTTGGAGAGAGCTCGGCACGGCCATACCCCGCTACCTGCGGCGGTCGTACCATCCCTCGCAGGAGGGCTCGCTGCGCAGGGCGGTCGAGTACCTCGCGGCTTCACCCGCCGCCCGGTCCGCTGCGGGCGCGGTCGGCCGAGCCGCCATGTCGTAGGGAGCCGGGATTGTCCGAGCAGGCAGTAGCCGAGTACCGGATCGAGGATCTGGCGCACCACAGCGGTGCGACCGTCCGCACGATCCGGGCGTACCAGGACCGCGGTCTGCTGCCGAAGCCGGAGCGCCGAGGCCGTTCCAACGTCTACCGGGACACGCATCTGGCGCGGCTGCGCCAGATCGCCGACCTGCTGGACCGCGGTTACACCCTGGCTTCCATCAAGGAACTGCTGGAGGCCTGGGACGCGGGGCGCGGTCTCGGCGGAGTCCTGGGCCTGGTGGCCGAGGTGCACGGACCGTGGACGGATGAGGAAGCGGCCCGGATAAGCCGGGACGAGCTGAACGAGCGGTTCGGCGGCAAGCCCGACGACGAAGCGGTCGGCGAGGCGTGCGAGCTGGGCGTGCTGGAGCGGATCCCGGGGCGCCCGGACCAGTTCCTCGTACCGTCCCCGCAGGAGCTGTCCGTGGCCGCCGAGCTGTACGCCGCCGGGGTCCCGCTGCCCGCGATCACCGGTCATCTGCGGGAGTTGCGCGGGCAGGTGGAGCTCATCGCCTCGCGCTTCCTGGAGTTCACCACGGAGCACGTCTTCGCCCGGTACCTGGGGGCCGTCCCCCCGACCGACGCCGACGCGGCCGAGGCGGCCACGATGGTACGAAGGCTGCGGCCACTGGCCCAGCAGACGGTGGACGCGGAACTGGCGCGGGCGATGCGCCTCTTCGCGACCCGCCACCTGCAGCAGCACCTCGGAGCCGTCGGGACCCCCCAGCCGTCCGGGCCGGCCCCGGTGGCGCTGCCCGCGGAGACCGTGCGGGCCGTGCAGGAGCTGGTGGGTCCGGATCATGTGGCGGAGTTCGTCCGGGCCGCCACGGAGCGGGAGTTGCAGGCCCGGACGATGAACGATCTGGCCAGCCGCGGCGGCCGGTAGTGCTCGCTCAGTAGTCCACAGGCCGGATCACGCTTTTGCCGCCGAAACCGGCGCAAAGGGCTGTGGACAAGTCCGACCGACCTGTGGGGAACCACGTCCGGAGGGTCAGCCGACGGCCTGGAACGCCGGTCCGGGCACGCTGGTTTCGGCCACCGGAGCGGCGGGGGTCACGGTGGTGGCCGCCGCGGGCGCAGTGGCAGTGGCGGTCGTGGTGTCGGCGGTCGTGGTGTCGGTGGTCGCGGTCTCGGTGGTCGCGGTGGAGGCGGTCGTCTCGGTGGAGGCGGCCGTCGTGGAGGCGGCCGCCCGGCGGGTGCTCCCGTAGAGCAAGCCCGCGAGGACCAGGCCGAGCACTCCGCCGACGAGCTGGGCGGCGACGAACCCCGGCAGCGACTGCGGGGCGATGCCGGTGAAGGAGTCGCTGAAGCTGCGCCCGATGGTGCCGGCCGGGTTCGCGAAGGAGCCGGAGGAGGTGAACCAGATCGCGGCGGCGATGTAGGCGGCGACCGCGGCCGGGATCAGCTTCGGCCGGCCGATGCGGCCGAGGCCCTGGATCACCAAGACCAGTCCGGCGGTGGCCACGACCTCGCCGACGAGCAGGTGTCCGCCGTCGCGGACCTGGGTGGAGAAGGCTCCGGGGACGCGGCCGAACATCGCTTCCGCGAGGACCGCGCCGCCTATGGCCCCGGCGATCTGGGCCGTCACGTAGACCAGTGCTTCCCGGCCTTCGAGGCCTTCGCCGCCGGTGCGTCGGCCCCACCAGGTCGTGAGGGTCACCACCGGGTTGAGGTGGGCGCCCGAGAGCGGCCCGAAGAGCGTGATGATCAGCCCGAGCCCGATGGCCGAGGCGAGCGAGTTGGCCACCAGGGCCACGCCCGTATCCGAGGTGAGCGCGGCGGCCTGGATTCCCGATCCGATGACGACCACGAGGAGGGCAGCGGTGCCGACGAGCTCGGCGGTCGCACGCCGCGACAGAGACGCACTATTTGTCATACTTTTCTTCCCCTTGAGTGGCAGTTCAGCGGAAAATGTATTCCGTATCTTGGAAACACGATAGGGGGAGTCCAGGTTGGGGAGAACGGCGAAAATTCGCTGCGCCGACCCCGGCCGAGCCGTCACCCTGGGCGAATGGATGACAAGCGCACCGTCAAGGTGTCCAAATACGTCTCGAAACACCTCCGCCATCAGCCGGAACGCATCGGACTGGTGCTCGACCCGCACGGCTGGGTGGAGATCGACGATCTTCTGAGCGCCACGGCCACCCACGGCTTCCCCATCAGCCGGGCCGAGCTCGACCACGTGGTCGCCGCCAACGACAAGCAGCGGTTCGCCGTCGACGGCAGCCGGATCCGTGCCAACCAGGGGCACACCGTCCCCGTGGACCTGGACCTGCCGGAGGCCGAACCGCCCGCGTACCTCTACCACGGCACCGTCGCGGCCGCCCTGGACGCGATCCGCGCCGAGGGACTGCGCCCGATGGCACGCCACCACGTCCACCTCTCCCCGGACCGGGAGACCGCGACCCGCGTCGGCGCACGGCGCGGCCGGCCGGTCGTCCTCGCCGTCGACGCGGGGGCGATGCGCGCAGCGGGGCACGTCTTTCGGGTCAGCGCCAATGGGGTGTGGCTGGCGGACTCCGTGCCGCCGCAATTCCTGCGGTTCCAATAAGCCGGAGACGCCCCGGCGGCCCCTGAATTCACCGGGGGATTGTCAGATCATCCCCCTACTCTGTTCCTCACTCCGGGATCTGTGAGGGGGGTACCTCGCGGTCGCCGAACAACCCGTACCAGCACGCGAGGTGACGCCCCATGACGTCCGAAGAAAACCAGGGAACCCATCCGAACACCTTCCAGGTCGATCTGCGCGGCCTGGTCGACCTGCTCTCCCACCACCTCTACTCCAGCCCCCGCGTGTACGTCCGCGAGCTCCTCCAGAACGCCGTCGACGCGGTCACCGCCCGCCACGCCCTGGATCCCGAAGCTGAGATCTCCATCCGCCTGTCGGCGACCGGGAACCGGGTGACCATCGAGGACAGCGGCATCGGCCTGACCGCCGACGAGGCCCACTCCCTCCTCGCCACCATCGGACGCAGCTCCAAGCGCGGAGGCCCGCACGGCCTGGAGACCACCCGCCAGGAGTTCCTCGGCCAGTTCGGCATCGGTCTGCTCGCCTGTTTCGTCGTCGCCCGCCAGATCCGCGTGGTCACCCGCTCCGCCCGCGATCCGCTGGCCGCGCCCGTCGAGTGGCTGGCCACGGACGACGGCTCGTACACCGTCCGCGAACTTCCCTCCGACGCCCGCCCGGAGCCCGGCACCACCGTGGTCCTGGAGGCCCGCCCCGGCGCCGAGGAGTGGACCGTCCCGGCCAAGGTCGAGCAGCTGGCCCGCGACTACGGCTCCCTGCTGCCCTACGACATCACCTTCGACGACGGCTCCGCCGCCGGACCCCGCCCGGTCACCGACCGGCCCGCCGTCTGGGACCGGCCCTTCCCCACCCCCGCGGCCCGCCGCGTCGCGCTCGCCGGGCACTGCGCGCAGCTCTTCGGTTTCACCCCGCTCGACAGCATCGACCTCGACCTGCCCGTGGCCGGAGTGCGCGGAGTCGCGTACGTCCTGCCCGAGCCGACCAGCCCCGCCCACCGGTCCGGACACCGCGTCCACCTCAAGGGCATGCTGCTGACCGACAAGGCCGACAACCTGCTGCCCGACTGGGCGTTCTTCGTGCGCGCAGTCCTCGACACCGACACCCTGCGGCCCACCGCCTCCCGCGAGAACCTGTACGACGACGAGACCCTGGCCGCCGTGCGCGAGGCCCTCGGAGCCCGCGTCCGCGCCTGGCTCGCCGAGCTCGCCACCAGCGAACCCGAGCGGCTGGCGGCCTTCCTGAGCGTCCACCACCTCGGGGTGAAATCGCTGGCCCGCCACGACACCGAGCTGCTCGGCCTGATGCTGCCCTGGCTGCCGTTCGAGACCAGCGACGGCTCGATGAACCTGGAGGAGTTCGCCGCCGCGCACACCGAGATCCACTTCACCCGGACCGTGGAGGAGTTCCGCCAGATCGCCCCGATCGCGGCCGCCCACGGCCTCGGCGTCATCAACGCCGGCTACACCTACGACGCCGATCTGCTGGCCATGCTGCCCTCCGTACGCCCGGAGCTCAAGGTCACCGAGCTCGACGCGGGCGCCGTCACCGAGCGCCTCGATCCGGTCCCGACCTCCGCCGAACTGGCCCTGGCCCCCTTCCTGGCCACCGCCCGCACCCGGCTGGAGCCCCAGAGCTGCGACGTCGTCCTGCGCGCCTTCCAGCCCGCCGCCGTTCCCGCGCTCTACCTCGACGACCGCCAGGCCCGTCAGGAGCGCGACCGCACGGCAGCCCTGGAGACCGCCGACTCGCTGTGGAGCGGCATCCTCGGTTCGCTGCGCGGCTCCGCTCCGCGCGCCCGCCTCGTGCTCAACCACAACAACCCGCTCATCCGCCGGATCGCCGCCCTGCCCGACGAGGCCCTGACCGCCACCGCCGTCGAATCGCTCTACGGCCAGGCCCTGCTGAGGTCGCAGCGGCCGCTGCGCGCGGCCGACACCGCCCTGCTCAACCGGTCCTTCCTCGGGCTCCTGGAATGGGCGACGCACCCGGTCGGCATCACGGACAGCACCACGGACAGCGCCACCGGAGCCGACCCCCAGGAGGATCAGAAGTGAGCACGATGACGCGCGAGGAGATCGAGCGCGGACTGGCCGAGAACCGCCAGGCTCCGGGCGGGACCGCACGCAACGCCCACGCCGAGGCGCTGTCCGCCGCCGCCGAGGCGACCGGGGACCGCCCGCTGTTCCGGGCGGCACTGGACAACCTGATCAACGCCTACCTGTACAGCTCCGAGTCCCCGAAGATGCTCGTCCCCTTCGCCCGGCTGCTCCAGGAGTACGACAAGGACCCGGGCGCCTTCGACGAGTGGGACGCCCACTCGCTGTTCTGGCAGTTCAAGTGGATCGCCAGCGCCATCGGCAACTCTCCGGAGATCCCGCTGGAGTCGGCCGCCGGCTGGCTGGACGAGATGGAGCGCCGCTACCGGATCGCCGGCTACAGCGAGCGTCCCGTGCGCGAGGCCGAGCTGTGGTTCGCCGACGCGACCGCCGACGACGAGCGGGCCGGCCGCGCCTATGCCGGCTGGCAGGCCGCCGACCGCGACGACATGAGCGACTGCCACGCCTGCGAGCTCAACAGCCAGGGCCAGTACGCCGTGCTGCGCGGCGACGACGCCGAGGCCCTGGGGGTCTGGCAGCCGGTGCTCTCCGGTGAGCAAACCTGCGCCGAGGAACCCCACCGGGTGCTGGCCGCCTCGCTGCTGCCGCTGGTGCGGCTCGGCCGGTTCGACGAAGCCCGCTCGGCCCATCTGCGCGGATACCGGCTGGCCCGGGGCAAGGAGAGCCTGCTGCCCTCGGTGGGGCGGCACATCGAGTTCTGCGCGCTCACCGGGAACGAGTCCCGAGGTCTGGAGATCCTCGCCGAGCACGCGGCGCACGTGTCCCCGCTCGCCAACCTCTCCGATCAGCTGGCCTTCCACGGCGGAATCCTCGTCCTGCTGCGCCGCCTGACGGAGCTGGGCCACGGCCAGAACCCGGCCGCCGCCTACGAGGGCAATCCGCGCACCGTGTCCGAGCTGTACGAGGTGCTGCGCGCGGGCTCGCTCGACATCGCCCGGCGGTTCGACGCGCGCAACGGCTCCACCCGGGTCTCGGAGCGGTTCCTCGCGCGGATCGGTGCGGCCCCGCTGGCCGCGGTCCTGCCGCTGGGCGTACGGAGCTCCGCGCTCGCGGCGCTCCCGCAGCCGGGGCCCGCCCCGGCACCCCGGGCGGCGGCCCCGGCCGGGGGCTTCGCCGAACTCGTGGAACGGGCCCGTGCGGCACGCGACCTCGGGCACCCCGGCGCGGACGCCCTCTGGGAGCAGGTGGCCCTGCACCCCGAGGCCGCGAGCGGCGCCGATCCTCTGGTCGCCGCCGATGTGGCGGACCACCGGGCCCTGGCGGCCGCTCGGGCCGGCGCCGGCGACGCCGCGGAACTGCTGGCCGGCGTACGCGAGCGCTACCGGGAGCTCGGGCTCGCGGAGCGCGCCGCCCTGGCCGAGCTGCGGCTGGCGACCGTGGCCGCACAGTCGGGCACCGGGGCGGGGGAGCTGCGCGCGCTGCTGGCCGTCGCCCTGCGTGCCGCCGAGGCACTGGACGCGGACGATCCGCTGCGGACCCGGCGGATCGCGCTCGCGGAACTGACCGGGATCCGGGTGGAGTCCTACCTGCGCTCGGTCGAGGCCACCGAGGACCCCGAGCACGGCCACGGGGACGGGCACGGGCACGGCCACGGCGCCAGCCACGATGGGCAGCACGGGCACGGCGAACTGGCCGCCGAGCTCGCCGCCTTCGCCGATGCCTACGCCGCGGCCCTGCCCGACGTGGTGGCGGAGGCCGAGGAGATGCTGGGCCGGCTCGCCCTCTCGCAGGGCGACCCGGAACGTGCCGTGGCGCTGCTCGCCGGATCCGCCGACCGCTCGGTGGCGGCGGGCCGGCCGTGGCTAGCCGTGGACCCGCTCGTGTTGCGGGCCGGCGTGCTGATGTCGCTGGAGCGGGTGGACGAGGCCGAGGAGTCGGCCCGAGCGGGTCTGACGCACGCCGCGGAGGTGACCGACGCCAAGGCGCAGGGCGTCGTACGGCTCACCCTCGCCGACATCCTGCTGGGGCAGAGCGAGGCCGACGCGGAGGCCGCGCGGCACGCTCTGGACGCGGCGCACTGGCTCGATCAGGCCGGGCTCACCGCCGACGGCGGGGCCCAGGCCCGGCTGCTGCTCGCCCGGTGCCACGCCCGTGAGGGCCACACCGTCGAGGCGGCCGAGGTGCTGCAGTCGACGCTGCCGGACCTGCTGGAGCACGGTGAGGGCCAGGCCGTCTCCGTACGGGAGTTCCTGGGCGACCTGCTGCGCGATCTGCAGGATCCCCGGGGCGCGGCCGAGCAGTACCTGCTGGCGGCGGGGCTCGCCGAGGACTGGGAGGACCCGCGTCCGCAGGCGAACTTCGCCCAGGCCGCGGCCGACCAGCTCTCCGAGGCACAGCTGGTCCCGGAGGCGGTCGCGGCGTACGAGCGGGCCCTCGAACTGCGCCGTCGGTCGAAGGACGCGCCGGTCGCCGAGGTACGGATCCTGCGGTCGCTGGCCTGGCTCGGGCTGCGCGAAGAAATCACCGACGCGGGGGTGGCACAGGCCCGGTCGCGGATGGGCGAGGCGGCCGAGGTGCTGACCGCCGCGCTGGCGCAGGCTCCCGAGGACCCCGAGGCACGGGCCGAACTGGCCGAAACCTGGAACCAGCTCGCCCAGGTCCTCGACCGCCGGGTCCGCGCCGACGAGGAGGCGGAAGAGGAGGCGGACGAGGAGGAAGGACGGGGTTCAGGGCCCGCCGAACCGCTGGGTGCGGCGGAGCTCGAAGCGCTGCGGCTGGAGGAGATCCTGCTGTGGGAGCGGGCCGCCGCCCTCCACGCGGAGCTCGGCCCGGAGCACCTCCAGGCCCGGTTCCAGTGCGTGAACAACGCCGCCTGGACCGAGCACGAGCTGGGCCGGCCCGAAGCCGGCGCCGCCCGGGTCTCGGCGCTGGCGGCCGAGGTACGCGCGCTGCCCGAGGGCGTGGCCCCGGAGTGGCTCCTGGAGAGCGCCGAACGGACCACGGAACACCTGCTGCGCGCCTCGTCCTGAGGCCGGGCGCTGCCGTCGCTCCGAACCCCGGGGCGACGGCAGCGGCTCGGTCCGGCTCCGCTCAGCCAAGCTGTGCGAGCGCCTCGGCGGCGATCCGCTCAGCCCAGCTGTGCGAGCGCCTCGGTGGCGATCCGCTCGAAGACGCCCTGGTCGGCGGCGAAGTCGGAGTCGGGGATCGGCCAGTGGATCACGAGCTCGGTGAAGCCGAGCTCCTGGTGGCGGCCGGCGAAGTCGACGAAGGCCGCCACCGACTCCAGCGGCCGTCCCCGGTCCGGGGTGAAGCCCGTGAGCAGGACCTTGTCCAGTTCGGCCACCTCCCGGCCGGTCTCCGCACACGCCTTGCCGAGCTTCTCGACCTGGCCGCGCAGGGCCTGCACCGACTGCTCCGGGGTGCCCTCGTCGAAGATCTTGGGGTCGCCGGTGGTCACCCACGCCTGCCCGTACCGCGCGGCGAGCTTCAGGCCGCGCGGGCCGGTCGCGGCGACGGCGAAGGGCAGCCGGGGCCGCTGGACGCACCCGGGGATGTTGAAGGCCTCCTCCGCCGAGTAGAACGTGCCCCGCTGCGAGACGGAGTCCTCGGTGAGCAGCCGGTCGAGCAGCGGCAGGAACTCCCCGAACCGGTCGGCGCGCTCCTTGGGGGTCCACGGCTGTTCCTGGCCGAGCACGGTGGCGTCGAAGCCGTTGCCTCCGGCGCCGATGCCGAGGGTGATCCGTCCGCCGGAGACGTCGTCGAGAGAGATCAGCTCCTTGGCGAGCGTCACCGGGTGGCGGAAGTTCGGCGAGGTGACGAGCGTACCGAGGCGCAGCCGCTCCGTAGCCGTCGCGGCGGCCGTGAGCGTCGGCAGAGCGCCGAACCACGGGCCGTTGCGGAAGGTCCGCCAGGACAGGTGGTCGTAGGTGTAGGCCGCGTGGAACCCCAGTTCCTCGGCCCGCTGCCACGTGGAGCGGCCTCCCTCGTGCCAGCGGTCGACGGGCAGGATCACGGTACTCAGGCGCAGACTCATGCCCCCGAGCCTACGTCCGCCCCACAGCGGGTCGTCGGCATCCCGGCGACACGATCGGATCGGTCCGGCCGGGCTGCAACTCCTGACCCCGCCCTGCCTGACCCTCGGCCTCGCAGCCCTCGTCGCGGGTGCCCCCCCGGCGCCGTCATGCGCCGCTCTGGGCCTTCTTCCGCCACAGGGCGAGCAGGACGGCGGAGTAGGGGCGGGCCGGAGCCGCGGTGCGGCCGGCGCGGGCCAGGGCGTCGGCCGCACCGGCCAGGACCTCGCCCACCAGCACCGGTTCACGCTCCGGGTGGTGGGTGCCCGCCCGTTCGCACCCCGTGCACAGGGCCATCGCCAGACTCGCGACCCACTTCGCGTGCGGGCCGCCACAGGCATCGCAATCCGCCGCGCGAGCTGAAGGGATGAGCACGTCGCCCCCGTGTGACGTCATCGGAACCGGCACCGACCCGGCAGCGCGAACGGCAGCGGCACCGGCGAGGAGATCCTTCCACCGCCCACTGACAACCATGTCGCGATGTTTCACGTGAAACGTCGCCGACCCCTGCCATGGGCGAAGATGGAGCCGTGACCTCGGCTCCCCAGTGCCCGGACGGGCCAACCCCCGCGACCCGGCTCATCGCCACCGACCTCGACGGCACCTTGCTGCGCGACGACAAATCCGTCTCGGAGCGCACCGTCGCCGCCCTCGCCGCCGCCGAAGAGGCAGGCATCGCGGTGTTCTTCGTGACCGGACGCCCGGCCCGCTGGATGGGTGTGGTCAGTGACCACGTCCAGGGCCACGGCCTGGCCATCTGCGCGAACGGCGCCGCCGTCGTCGACCTCCATGCCCTCGACCGGCACTCCACCGACCAGCCGCCCACGGGCCGGGAGTTCGTCCAGGTCAGGCCGCTGCCCCGGGTCACGGCGCTCAAGGTGGTGGAGGCCCTGCGGGGCGCCGCCCCCGGCACCTCCTTCGCCGTCGAGCTGACCACCGGCATCAACTACGAGCCGCAGTACCCGCCGTTCTTCCAGGACCCGGGCGCCCACGTCGCCACCGCCGAGGAACTGCTCCACGAGGCCACGGACGACGACTCGGCGCCCGTGCTGAAGGTGCTCGCGCACCACTCCGAGCTGGCTCCGGACGAGTTCCTGACCCTGGCCCGCTCCGTCGCCGGCGCGTACGCCTCGATCACCCGCTCCAGCCCGACCTCCCTGCTGGAGATCAGCGGCCCGGGGGTCTCCAAGGCGAGCACCCTGGCACTGTGCTGCGAGGAGCGCGGCATCTCCCCGTCCGAGGTGGTCGCCTTCGGCGATATGCCCAATGACGTGGAGATGCTCGGCTGGGCCGGCACCTCGTACGCGATGGGCAATGCCCATCCGGATGTCATCGCCGCCGCGTCGGGCCGTACGGTCGCCAACAACGAGGACGGCGTCGCCCTGGTCATCGAGCGCATCCTGGCCGAACGGACCGCCCGCACCGAGGCGTAGCCACGAGCCGAAGCACGGCTACAGCGGGGCCTCCCACACCAGGGTGGTCCCGCCGCCCTCCTCGCCGAGGCCGGGGCCGTACGAGCTGGATCCGCCGAGCGACTCGGCCCGCCGGCGCAGGTTCCGCAGCCCACTGCGCCGCCCGCCCTCGGGGATGCCCACCCCGTCGTCGGCCACCTCCAGCCGGACCCCGGGCCGTCCATCGGCCAGGCTGACGGTGGAGTCCAGCACCACCTCGATCCGGGACGCCTCCGAGTGCCGGAACGCGTTCGACAACGCCTCGCGCAGGGCCGCGATCAGGTTCTTTCCGACGAGCTCGCCGACGACCGCGTCGATCGGTCCGAGGAAGCGGTGCGCGGGCTTGAAGCCCAGCGGCACGGCAGCCATGTTGATCTCCCGCAGCACCCGGGTGCGCAGCCCCGAGGGGGCCTCCGCCGGTCCCTGCTGGAGCGCGAAGATCGCGGTGCGGATCTCCTGGATCGTCACGTCGAGCTCGTCCACGGCCTTGCCGACACCCTCGCGGACCTCCGGGACGATGGAGCGGCGCTGGGCGCCCTCCAACATCATCCCGGTGGCGAAGAGCCGCTGGATGACCAGGTCGTGCAGGTCGCGGGCGATCCGGTCGCGGTCCTCGAACACCGCGAGGCGCTCCCGGTCCCGCTGCGCCTCCGCCATCATCAGCGCCAGGGCCGCCTGCGAGGCGAACTGCGTGGCCAGGGTCCGCTCCGCCTCGGTGAACGGGCGCTTCCCGCGCGCCCGCGGCGTGACGAGGGCCCCCAGCACCCGGCCCCCGCTCTGCAGCGGAAGCATCATGCAGGCCCCGTACTGGCTGGTCAGGCGACTGATCATGCGCGGGTCCGAGGCGGCGTCGTCCACGAAGACCGGCTCGCCCTCCAGGAGCCGGGCCACCACCGGGCTCTCGGCCGGGATGACGACACCGAGGGAGGTCGCCGGGTTCTCCGCGGAGACCGCGACGATCTCCATCCCGCCCTCCTCGGCCGGCAGCATCACGATCCCGGCGGCCGAATCGGCGAGCCGGCGGGCCTGTTCGGCGACGACGGCGAGCGCGTCGTCCGCGTCCCCGCCCGACAGCAGGGCCGTGGTGACGGCGACCGAGCCGTCGATCCAGCGCTCGCGCTGGGTGGCGGCCTCGTAGAGCCGGGCGTTGCCGATGGCGATGCCCGCCTCGGTCGCCAGCACCCGGACCATGTGGACGTCGTAGTCGTTGAACTCGCCGCCGCCGTTCTTCTCCGCCAGGTAGAGGTTCCCGAAGATCTCTCCCTGCACGCGGATCGGAACGCCGAGGAAGGTCTTCATCGGCGGGTGATGGGCGGGGAAGCCCTCCGAGCGCGGGTCCTTGGTCAGGTCGGCGAGCTGCACCGCGTCGGGGTGCGAGATCAGCGCGCCGAGCAGACCGCGCTTCCCGTCCGGGCGGTGCCCGATCTTCTTCGCCACCGCGTCACTGATGCCGAAGGTGACGAAGTCCGAAAGCCCCCGGCCCTCGGTGTCGACCACGCCGATGGCCGCGTAGCGGGCGTCCGCGAGCTCGGCGGCCGTCTCGCAGATCCGGTCCAGCGTGGAGTGCAGTTCGAGACCTGTACCGACCGACCGCATGGCCTCCAGCAGCTGCGGCACCCGGGCCGTGAGCTCGGTGGAAAGCCCCTGGAGACTCCGGGTGGCAGCGGTCGCGGCCTCCATCGGGTCGGACGTCGCCGATGAGGGCTCCGGCGGGTACTCGGGCGATTCCTGCGACTCCTGCGCTGACATGCCCTTGAGCCTAGTTAGTCCCCTTTGGTGAGGAAAGTCGAGCCTGCCCGGTACCGACCGTCAGGTCCGCTTCCCGCTCCCGCTCCAGCAGCCCGCGCAGCGGACCGGGAGCCGCCGCCAGCTCCTCGTACGCACCGCGCTGGACCACGACGCCGCCGTCGAGGACGAGCACCTCGTCGACCTCTTCCAGGCCGGCCAGCCGGTGCGTGATCAGCACGGTGGTACGCCCCTCGGTCGCGGCCAGCAGGTCGGCGGTCAGCGCATCGGCGGTGGCCAGGTCCAGGTGCTCGGCCGGCTCGTCCAGGACGAGGACCGGGAAGTCCGCGAGCAACGCCCGCGCCAGGGCGAGACGCTGGCGCTGACCACCGGAGATCCGCTCGCCGTGCTCGCCGACCAGCGTGTCCAGCCCGTCCGGGAGCCCCTCGGCCCACTCAAGCAGCCGGGCCGCGGCGAGGGCCTCCCGCAGCCGCGCCTCGCTCGCCCCCGGATCGGCCAGGCGCAGGTTCTCCCGTACCGAGCTGTCGAAGATGTGCGCGTCCTGCGCACACAGGCCCACGACCCGGCGCACGTGGTCCCCGTCGAGGGCGCGCGCATCGGTCCCGCCCAGGGTGTACGAGCCTTCGTGCTGGTCCAGGAAGCGCAGCAGGACCTGCGCCAGCGTCGTCTTGCCCGCTCCCGAAGGCCCGACCACCGCGATCCGGCGGCCCGCCTCCAGGGTCAGGTCGAGCCCGCTCAGCGCGTCCTTCTCCTGCCCGGGGTGGCGGGCGGCGAGCCCCGTCAGCCGCAGCGGGAAGGGCGAGGCGGGCAGGGCTTCGGGCCGCTCCGGCTCGGTGACCGGAGCGGGCGTGTCGATGACTTCGTAGACCCGCTCGGCGCTGCGCCGGACCCGCTGGCGGTACTGGACGGCCTGCGGAAGCCCGCTGACGGCCTCGAAGGCGGCCAGCGGGGTCAGGACGACCACCGCCATGGCCACCCCGGACAGCCGGCCGCCGGCGACGGCGTCGGCCCCGACGGCGGCCGAGCACACCACGGTCAGCCCGGTCACCAAGGAAGACAGCCCGCTCCCGAGCCCGGTGACGGCGGCCGCGCGGGCAGCGATCCCGGTCAGTGTGCGGTCGCTGTCCTTCGCGGCGGCCTTGCGCCCGCCGAGCGCTCCGGCAACGGTGAGCTCCGCGGTTCCGGTGAGCAGATCCGCCACACGGGTGGCGAGCTCGCCCCGGGCGGGCGCGAGCCGGCGCTCCGTCCGGCGTGCGCAGACCGCGCTGACGAGCGGTACGCCGACCCCGGCGGCCAGCAGCCCGACGGCGAGCATCGCCCCGGCCGCGGGCAGCAGCCAGGCGGTGAACGCCACCGAGCCGGTGCCCACGAGCACCGCGGTGCCGACGGGCAGCAGCCAGCGCAGCCAGTAGTCCTGCAGGGCGTCGGCGTCGGCCACCAGCCGGGTCAGCAGATCCCCGCGCCGCTGGGTGCGCAGTCCGGCGGGCGCGATGCGCTCCAGTCGCTGGAACACCGAAACGCGCAGGTCGGCGAGCATCCGCAGGACCGCGTCGTGGGACACGAGCCGCTCCGCGTACCGGAAGACGGCCCGGCCCATGCCGAAGGCCCGCGTCGCGGTGACGGCCACCATCAGGTACAGCACGGGAGGCTGTTCGGAGGCGCGCGAGATCAGCCATCCGGAGACGGCCATCAGCCCGACGCTGCACCCGACGGCCAGCGCTCCCAGGAACAGCCCGAGCCTGAACCGTCCCTGCCAGGCCTTGGCCACGCCCCGCACCCGCCTGAGCGGGTCACGGCCGTCGGCACCGCCGCCGCCCGTACCGTCGCCGCCCGCAGCGCCCGCCCGCGCCGGAGTGTCGCCGAGGATCCATTCGCCGGGATCGCGCGGAGCCGGTCCCGGCGCCGTCCGTCCCGGCCGCACCGAGGGAAGGGGCGCGGCGGGGGAGGGCGGCCCGGCACAGCCGGCCCCGACCCTCACGACCCGGTCGGCCAGCGCCAGCAGCGCGGGCCGGTGCACCACCAGCAGGACGGTCCGCCCGACCGCGAGGCGGCGTACCGCCTCCACCACGGCCGCCTCGGTCTCGCCGTCCAGCGCCGCCGTCGGCTCGTCGAGCAGGAGCACCGGCCGGTCCGCCAGGAACGCCCGCGCCAGCGCGAGACGCTGGCGCTGCCCGGCGGACAGTCCGACCCCGCCCTCGCCGAGGAGGGTGTCCGCCCCCCGCGGCAGAGCCCGTACGAACTCCCACGCCCCGGCGTCCACCAGCGCGGCGGTCACCTCGGCATCGGCGGCGCCGGGCCGCGCCAGCCGTACGTTCTCCGCGATCGACCCGGCGAACAGGTGCGGCCGCTGCGGCACCCACGCGATCCGCTCCCGCCACTGTTCGGGCGCGAGCCCGGCCAGGTCCACGTCCCCGACCCGGACCCGGCCCGCACTCGGCGTCACGAAGCCCAGCAGCACCTGCAGCAGCGTGGACTTGCCCGCGCCGCTCGGCCCGCTGAGGGCCACGCATTCACCCGGCTCCACGGTCAGCGAGACGGGTCCGGGGGAGTCCTCGCCCCGACCCTCGTACCGGACGGCCACCCCGTCGAGCTCGATCCGCAGTCCCGAGACCGGAACAGCGGCCGTCCCCTGCGAGGCGGCGACCGGGGTCTCCAGCACCTCGAAGATCTCTTCCGCGGCGGCCAGCCCCTCCGCCGCCGCGTGGTACTGCGCCCCGACCTGACGCAGCGGCAGGTACGCCTCGGGCGCCAGGACCAGGATGACCAGCCCGGTGTAGAGGTCCAGCTCCCCGTGGACGAGCCGCATGCCGATGGTGACGGCGACCAGCGCCACGGACAGGGTCGCCAGCAGTTCGAGCGCGAACGAGGACAGGAAGGCGATGCGCAGGGTGCGCATCGTCGCCTGCCGGTAATCATCGGTGATCTTGCGGATGGACTCCGCCTGCGCCTTCGCGCGGCCGAACACCTTCAGGGTCGGCAGGCCCTCCACCACGTCCAGGAAGTGCCCCGAGAGCCGGGACAGCAGCCGCCACTGGCGGTCCATCCGGGACTGGGTGGCCATGCCGATCAGGATCATGAACAGGGGGATCAGCGGGAGCGTGACCACGATGATCGCCGCCGACACCCAGTCCTCGGTGACGATCCGCGCGAGCACCGCCACGGGGACGACGATCGCGAGCCCCAACTGGGGCAGGTACCGCGAGAAGTAGTCGTCCAGGGCGTCGACTCCCCGGGTGGCCAGGGCCACCAGGGAGCCCGTCCGCTGTCCGCTCAGCCAGCCGGGCCCGAGGTCCGCCGCCCGCTCCAGCAGCCGGCCGCGCAGTTCCGACTTGACCGCCGCGCTCGCCCGGTGCGCGGCCAGCTCGGTCAGCCAGGCGACCAGGCCCCGGCCGAGCGCCACCGCCGCGAGCAGCAGCAGGGGCGTCCGCAGGGCTGCGCCGTCCAGTCCGTCCTCGAAGGCGCCGACCACGATCTCGGCGATCAGCATGGCCTGGCCGACGACCAGCCCCGCCCCGGCGAGCCCGAGGGCCACCACCGCCCCCAGGAAGAGGCGGGTGGACCGGGCGTACCGAAGCAGGCGCGGGTCGATCGGTTTCACGTGAAACATCCCCAGGCAGGAACGGGCGGAGCGGACGGAGCCGACTCAGTGCACGGTTCAGTGCACGTCGACGATGTGCTGCGTGCCGATGCGCTTGCGGAACACCCAGTACGTCCACGCCTGGTAGAGCAGGACGACCGGGGTCGCCACCGCCGCGCACCAGGTCATGATCTTCAGGGTGTACGGGCTCGACGAGGCGTTGGTGACCGTGAGGTTCCAGGCGGCGTTCAGCGAGGACGGCATGACGTTCGGGAACAGCGTCAGGAAGAGCATCGCGACGGCCGCCGCGATGGTGACGCCCGACAGGCCGAAGGCCCATCCCTCGCGGCCCGCGAAGTTGAAGCCGAGGGCCCCGACCAGCGCCAGTACCGCCACGATCATGGCGATCAGGCTCCAGCCGTCACCACGCGAGACCTGGGTCCAGATCAGGAAGGCGAGCGCCAGGACGGCGGTCACCACCCCGAGCCGCATGGCCAGCTTGCGCGAGCGGTCCCGGATGTCACCGACCGTCTTGAGCGAGGTGAACACCGCGCCGTGGAAGGTGAACAGGGTCAGGGTGACCAGGCCGCCGAGGATCGAGTAGACGTTGAGCAGGTCGAAGAAGTTTCCGACGTACTCCATGTCCTGGTCGATCTTCACTCCGCGCACGATGTTGGCGAAGGCCACGCCCCACAGGAACGCGGGGATCAGCGAGGTCCAGAAGATCGCGTGTTCCCAGTTGGTCTGCCACTTGTCCTCGGGCCGCTTGTGCCGGTACTCGAAGGCGACCCCGCGGATGATGAGGCAGATCAGGATGAGCAGGAGCGGCAGGTAGAAGCCGGAGAAGAGGGTGGCGTACCACTCCGGGAAGGCGGCGAAGGTCGCACCGCCGGCCGTGAGCAGCCAGACCTCGTTGCCGTCCCACACGGGCCCGATCGTATTGATCAGGACCCGCTTCTCCGTGCGGTTGCGGGCCAGCAGCTTGGTCAGGACGCCGACTCCGAAGTCGAAGCCCTCCAGGAAGAAGTAGCCGATCCACAGAACGGCGATGAGCACGAACCAGACGTCGTGAAGTTGCATGGTGTGGTCTCCTCAGCCTCAGTACGAGAAGGCCATCGGCCGGTCGGGGTTCTTGTCGTCCCCGCCGATCTTGGTCGGCGGGTTGAGGTCGGCCTCGGTGAGCTCGGGCGGTCCGGCCTTGACGTACTTCACGAGGAGCTTGACCTCGATCACGGCGAGCACGGCGTAGAGCAGCGTGAAGCCGATCATCGAGGTGAGCACCTCACCCTGGGAGACGTTCGGCGAGACCGCGTCCCTGGTGCGCAGGACCCCGTAGACCACCCAGGGCTGGCGGCCCATCTCGGTGAAGATCCAGCCCCAGGAGTTGGCGATCAGCGGGAAGCCCATGGTCCAGAGCGCGACGATCCAGTACCAGTTCGTGAACTTGGGGCTCAGCGCCTTCTTGAAGAGGACCAGGTGCGGGACCTCTTCCTCACCGGTGCGCAGCCCCGGCGGAAGCATGAACTTCTTGCGGGTCAGCCAGAGTCCCAGCATGCCGACGCCGAGCGAGGCCATGCCGAAGCCGATCATCCAGCGGAAGCCCCAGTAGGCGACGGGGATGTTGGGCCGGTAGTCACCGGGCCCGTACTTCTCCTGCTCGGCCTTGTTGACGTCGTTGATGCCCGGGACGAACGAGGTGAAGTCGTCGTTGGCCAGGAAGGACAGCAGGCCCGGGATCTCCAGGGCGACCGTGTTGTGGCCCTTTTCCACGTCGCCGTAGGCGAAGAGGGAGAAGGGAGCCGGCGCCTCGCCGTCCCAGAGCGCCTCGGCGGCGGCCATCTTCATCGGCTGCTGCTTGAACATCACCTTGCCGAGCAGGTCTCCGCTGATGGCGGTTCCCAGACCGGCGATGATCATGACGACCAGGCCGAGTCGCAGCGAGGTCCGCATGACGGGGATGTGCTTCTTGCGGGCGAGGTGGAAGGCCGCGATGCCGACCATGAACGCGCCGCCGACCAGGAAGGCCGCCGTCATGGTGTGGAAGAACTGGGTCAGCGCGGTGTTCTGCGTGAGCACCAGCCAGAAGTCGGTGAGCTCGGCCCGGCCGCGCTCGGGATTCATCCGGTAGCCGACCGGGTGCTGCATCCATGAGTTCGCCGCGAGGATGAAGTACGCGGACAGGATGGTGCCGATCGAGACCATCCAGATGCAGGCCAGGTGGATCTTCTTCGGCAGCTTGTCCCATCCGAAGATCCACAGGCCGATGAAGGTGGACTCGAAGAAGAAGGCGATGAGCGCCTCGAAGGCCAGCGGGGCTCCGAAGATGTCACCGACGAATCGCGAGTAGTCGGACCAGTTCATGCCGAACTGGAACTCCTGGACGATGCCGGTGACGACGCCCATCGCGATGTTGATCAGGAAGAGCTTGCCCCAGAACTTGGTGGCTTTGAGGTACTTCTCCTTTTCCGAACGCACCCAGGCGGTCTGCAAGATCGCGACGAGCGCGGCCAGAGAGATCGTCAAGGGAACGAAGAGGAAGTGATAGACGGTCGTAATACCGAACTGCCATCGCGCCAGGGTCTCTGGCGCCAAAGCTAGGTCCACGTCGTCGTCTCCTTCGTTTCGCCGTGGTCACAGCCGCAGTTTGCCTCTCGTATCCCACTCAATCCGGGAGGAAGCAGGACACGCTTGTGAACGCGTTCACATTCACAAGCATTATGTCGTACTGCTGTCGGCATCTTCGAGGGGGGTCCCCTCTAGCGAATAAATTCAACAGATTGTTGAATGCGAACCATGAAGATTCGATTCCTCTGGCCCGCCGGCCAGCTCACCGCAACGCTCGACGAGACCCCGACCGCCAAGGCGCTCGCCGACGCGCTCCCCATTTCCGCCTCCGCCAACACCTGGGGCGAGGAGGTCTACTTCGACACCGGCGTCTCCGTGGCGCTGGAGCACGACGCCCAGCAGGTCGTCGAGCCCGGCACGGTCGCGTTCTGGACCGAGGGCGACGCACTCGCGCTGCCCTACGGCCCCACCCCGATCTCCCGCGGGGGCGAGAGCCGCCTGGCGAGCCCGTGCAACGTCCTCGGCTCGTTCGACGGCGACCCCCGCCTGCTGGCCACCGTCCGCGACGGCGACCCCATCCGCGTGGAACTGGCCTGACCGGAGCCGGGCCGACCGGAGCCGGCCTGATCACCGCCGGTGCGACCGGCGCCGACCCGACCAGCTCCCGGGAGCTCTAGAGCTCCTTGAAGAACGCCTCGGCCGTGTGCAGGAAGAGGTCGTTCGCCTCGGGCTCGCCGATCGTGACCCGCAGGCCCTCGCCCGCGAAGGGCCGGACCACCACGCCGGCCTTCTCGCAGGCCGCCGCGAAGTCGGCGGTCCGCTCTCCGAGCCGCATCCACACGAAGTTGGCCTGCGTCTCGGGCACCACCGTCCAGCCCTGGGCCAGCAGCGTCCCGTAGACCCGGGCGCGCTCGCTCACCAGCGACCCGACGCGGCCCATCAGCTCGTCCTCGGCCCGCAGCGAGGCGACCGCCGCGTCCTGGGCGAGCTGGCTGACGCCGAAGGGCACCGCGGTCTTGCGCAGCGCCGCGGCCACCGGCTCGTGCGCCACCGCGAAGCCGACGCGCAGGCCCGCGAGCCCGTACGCCTTGGAGAACGTACGCAGCACGGCGACGTTGGGGCGGCTGCGGTAGAGCTCGATGCCGTCCGGGACCTCGACGTCGCGGACGAACTCCTTGTACGCCTCGTCGAGGACGATGAGGATGTCGGAGGGCACCCGGTCCAGGAACCGCTCCAGCTCCGCACGGCGGACCGCGGTGCCGGTGGGGTTGTTGGGGTTGCAGACGAAGATCAGGCGGGTCCGCTCGGTGATCGCCTCGAACATCGCGTCCAGGTCGTGCACGTCCCCCTCGGCCAGCGGAACCTGGACCGAGGTCGCACCCGAGATCTGAACGATGATCGGATAAGCCTCGAAAGACCGCCAGGCGTAGATGACCTCGTCGCCCGGACCCGCCGTCGACTGGATCAGCGACTGGGCGACGCCGACCGAGCCGGTGCCGGTGGCGATGTGCTCGACCGGAACCCCGAACCGCTCCGCGAGCTCGTTCACCAGGCCGGTGCACGCCATGTCCGGGTAGCGGTTGAACTGGCCGGCCGCCGCGACCGCGCTCTCCAGCACCCCAGGCAGGGGCGGGTACGGGTTCTCGTTCGAGGACAGCTTGAAAGCGACCGGACCGCCCGCTGCCGCGGGCTTTCCGGGCTTGTAGGTGGGGATGCCGTCCAGCTCGGCGCGCAGCTTCGGGCTCTTCTCGCTCACCGCAGGTCCTCCTCGACCGTCCCGTACGACGTCGCCGTCGACTCAATACTCCTCACCTTATGAGGATTCCGTCCATCCGAGAACGGCAGGCGCCTGGAATGCGGGAGAGCGCACGCATATATGCGTGCGCCGGTGGCCTGCGCCGTGGCGCGCGTCCCTCGTACAGGTGAGTTGAGTGGAGCCCGACAGCGCACCGTTTTGGCATGCACGGTCCCGACGACAAGGGCACCAGGCACCCTTTGCAACCAAAGGCCTTCATTTCCAAGGTCATTGGGGGTGGCGAACCATGCAGAATCGTGCCTGTCAACGGGTGCATATGCATCCGGACCGCTCTGCCCACCGAGCCCTACTATCGGCTCGCCATGACAGCAGCAGGGAAGCATCAGGTGAGCCGGACCGAGACCACCCGGCGGGCCGCCGGCCGACAGGGCCGGGCCGGCATCAGGGACGTGGCCGCTGCGGCGGGCGTCTCGATCACGACCGTCTCCGACGCCCTCAACGGGAAGGGACGGCTGCCGGACGCCACCCGCCGCCACGTTCGCGAGGTCGCAGACCGGCTGGGCTACCGCCCTTCCGCGGCGGCCCGCACCCTCCGTACCGGCAAGTCGGGCCTCATCGGCCTGACCGTGACGACCTACGGGGATGAACCTTTCACCTTCACCGAATTCGCGTACTTCGCCGAGATGGCCAGGGCCGCCACCTCCGCCGCGCTCGCTCGCGGCTACGCCCTCGTCATCCTCCCCGCCACCTCCCGACACGACGTCTGGTCCAACGTGGCCCTCGACGGCACCGTCGTCATCGACCCCTCCGACCACGATCCGGTCGTCACCGAACTGGTCCGCCAGGGTCTGCCCGTCGTCTCCGACGGACGCCCCGCCGGCTCACTCCCCGTCACCGCCTGGGTCGACAACGACCACGAGGCCGCCGTACTGGGCCTCCTCGACCACCTCGCCGCCGCCGGAGCCCGCCGCATCGGGCTGCTGACCGGCACCACCACCGACACCTACACCAGGCTCTCCACCACGGCCTACCTGCGCTGGTGCGAGCGCGTGGGCCAGGACCCCGTCTACGAGTCCTACCCCGCCCACGATCCGTGCGCCGGCGCCGTCGCCGCCGACCGGCTGCTCGCCCGGCCCGACCGGCCCGACGCCGTCTACGGTCTGTTCGACCCCAACGGCACCGACCTGCTCGCCGCCGCCCGGCGCTACGGCCTGCGCGTTCCCGAGGATCTGCTGCTCGTGTGCTGCAGCGAATCCACCGTGTACGCCAACACCGAACCGCCCATCACCACCCTGTCCCTCAAACCCCGCCGCATCGGCACCGCCGTCGTCCAGCTGCTCATCGACGCCATCGAGGGCGTCGACACGGGCGGACCCGTCGAACAGGTCATCCCGACCGAGCTGATCATCCGTACCTCGTCCCAGCGCAGGCAGCCCCGTACGACCGTCAGCCCGCCCCGATCCCCGGCACAGGACTGACCACCACGCCGGCCCAACGGCGGGGCCCGGAGCCCCGCCGAGGATTTCAGCAACACCGATATCGGGAGAAACCGGCAGGAAGGACCAGCTCCGCCCAGGATTCACCACCCCTGGTGCGTCACAGAGCGCGAGCTGCATTCCTATGATGGGCGCACGACATCACGGACCCTCCGCCCAAGAGGCGGGCGGGTCCGCAGGTGTACGGCAGCGCGACGGTGGTGGAGGGGTCGATGACTCAGGGGGCCGGTCAGGGACCCGCGGTGCGGACGGACACCGAGCGGGACTTCCGGTTGCCGGTCGCCGAACCCGCCTCGCATACCGTCCCCCCGGGGGCCGCAGCAGCCGGAAGGGGCGGCCCCGCGGGGCTCGGGGCGGACGCCCCCGTCTACGGCGAGTACCCCGCGTACTACGCCGCGGGCCCGGCACCCGTCCCCGCGCAGCACGGATACGGCCACGAAGCCCCGTACGGTGCCGTCGGCGCCCTCGGTGAGCCCGGCCGTCCGATGGGCCACGTCCCCGAGGACAGCGACCCCGAGGGGTACACCCCGACGCAGCGCGACCTCCCCGTCATCGGGCGCGGCGCCCTCGGCGGCCCCGGCGACACCGTCCAGATCCAGTACGTTCCCCAAGAGACCCCCGGCGAGGGCCCCGGACCGCTCTACGTCGTCGGCGACGTCCACGGCTACATCGACGAACTCGTCGCCGAACTGCAGCTCCAGGGGCTCATCGACGCCGACCGCAACTGGTCCGCCGGCAACGCCCGGCTCTGGTTCCTCGGCGACTTCACCGACCGCGGCCCCGACGGCATCGGGGTCATCGACCTCGTCATGCGGCTCTCCGCCGAAGCCGCCGCCGCGGGCGGCTACTGCAAGGCCCTCATGGGCAACCACGAGCTGCTGCTCATCGGCGCCAAGCGGTTCGGGGACACCCCCGTCGTCTCCGGCGCCGGCACCGCCACCTTCCAGGCCGCCTGGCTCCTCAACGGCGGCCAGCGCACCGACATGGACCGGCTTCAGGACGTCCACCTCCAGTGGATGTCCCGGCTGGACGCGGCGGTCCTGGTGGAGGACCACCTGCTCCTCCACTCCGACACCACCGCCTACCTCGACTACGGCGACTCCGTCGAGGACGTCAACGACACCATCCACGAACTGCTCAACCGCAACGACGCCGACATCACCTGGGACCTCTTCCGCAAATTCACCAAGCGCTTCGCCTTCCGCGACGAGGAGACCGGCCCCCAGGCCGTACGCGAGCTCATCGGCACCTACGGCGGCAGTCGCGTCGTGCACGGCCACAGCCCCATCCCGTACCTGCTGGGCGAGGTGGGCACCGAGGACGGCGACGGGGCACACGGTCCCGAGGCCGTCGTCGGCCCCCACGTCTACGCGGAAGGCCTGGCCATCGCCATGGACGGCGGCGTGACGATGGCGGGCAAACTACTCGTCGTGCAACTCCCGCTGAACGACTGAGGCTTCCCGGAGCTGGGTATTTCCGGAAAGCCCCTGTCAACGTACGGCGTGGGCGCTCTACCATCGCTCTATCCGTAGCAGGCTCTCCTCCGTTTGTGCCGGCGCCCCGTTCTACGCGGGCATACCGGTCTCTACGGAGCATCGGGGGATGCACATGACCAGCGCTCCGCACCTGCTCACCGAAGACCGACCGGAGTTCGATCGGCTCCTCGACGAGGCGCTGCGCACAGCGAACGACCGGCCCGAACTCGCCGCCCTCGGCGAACGGTTGAATGCCGAACAGCTGCGCACGATGGCCATGGGGGCCACCTCGCTGCTGACGGCCGCGGCCGCAGCCGAGTACGACCATTACGTGAAGGTCCGCAAAGAGCGGCAGGACGAGATCCTGTCCACCCCCGGTTCGACGGGGGAGGAGGACGACGGGCAGGGCGGTGGCGCGGGCGTCAGCGCCGTGGTCGCGGTCCTCGCGCCGGTCCTGGCCGGCACCGCCATGCTGATCTTCCTGCTGGTGGGCTACATCCTGAAGATGATCGAACCCGAACCGGCCTTCGCCGACACGATGCTGACGGCGGGCTGGCTCTTCGGCGGGCTGACCGCCGCGGCACTGCTCTTCGCCGTGATCGGGCTGCTCGTCACGGCCGTCCGCAACAGTTCCACCGAGGTGGCCGCGGACGAGACCGAGACAGTGCCCGACGAGGTGTCGCGGGCCCGGGAGGCCTGGCGCAACGCCCTCCTGGAGCGGGGCATCGTGCCGTTCCTCCGGGACGCGCTGGCCGATCCCAGCGCGGGGGCCGGCTTCCCGGCCCCCCGAAAGCCGGGAGCCGGGCGCATCCCCAATCTGGGATACACCCGGCCCGATTTCACCAGTCCGGGAGCCCCGGCTGAGGGGCCCCGTCCCGGTTACTCCTCTCCGGACTTCACCAGCCCGGACTTCGGCGGCCCGGAAACCGAGCCGGGGTGACGGCTACTGACCGCTCGGCGCGCCGGAGGAGGCCAGGTCGCCCTTCCACTCGATGCCCTTGCTGCGGAGTCCGAGCATCGGGTTCGGAGCCGGCAGAAGCTGGGTCCAGGCCTCGTCCCAGATGAAGTTCGCGCCGTTCACGTCGCCGTGTGTCTGGTACACCTGGCCGTTCGTGGTCAGCACCTTGATGTACGCGTTATTGCCCTGGGCCGCGATGGAGATGCCGCAGGCACGTCCAACGGGGAAGCCCGGGTTGTCGTCGGCGTCGCTGATGTTCTGCCAGACCGGCACGCCGCCCGGCACGGATGCCCGTCCCGCGTACGCGATCCCACCGGTGAGGGCGGCGTGGAAGTCCTCGGTGTTCGAGGGCGAGTAGCTGTCGATGTCGTTGCACGGCCCGGTGGCACCGGTGGCGCCGGTCGCGCCGGTGGCGCCGGTCGCGCCCGTCGCGCCGGTGGCGCCGGTGGCACCCGTCGCGCCAGTGGCACCCGTCGCGCCCGGGTAGCCTCGCGGCCCGGTCGGGCCCGTCGCACCGGTCGCGCCCCGGGGCCCGGTCGGGCCCGTCGCACCCTTGGGTCCCTTGGGTCCGCGCGGGCCCCGCGGGCCCACCTTGCAGTCGTCGCCGTGAGCCGCCGACGGCGCACCCGCTCTCTGGTGCTGGGACTGGCAGTGGTCCGGGCTCCCGGACGCCTCGGCCAGCGCGACCGCCGGGGACGCCAGACCCCCCAGCACCAGCGCCACCGAGGCCAGCGTGCCTCCCGTCAGCCAGCCGGCCCGTCGGGGCAAGGGCCCCAGGTAGGTACGGGCCTTGTTCTCAGAACTCATGTACCGCTCCTCGCAGACATCGGATCGAATCGACCTGCGAAGTCCGGAAGTACGACCGGGCTCCGCGGGCAATCCTGAGGACCCCGACCCCGCGAGCCCGACCGGCGCGCCCATGAGTCAGCGGAACGGCGCAGCCCACACCGCCACTTGGCGGCCTGCTACACGGCCACACGGGTCTGCGCAGCCAGAGCCTGCGGCCATGGGCCATGTTTCACGTGAAACACCCGTCTCTGTTTCACGTGAAACATGGGAGCGTCCATCCGCCTAAGCCGCGGACCGGTCTGCCAGTGCCCGCCTCCGCTGCGCGACATCCGCCAGCGCCTGCGAACGCCAGGCGCCGTCCGGGTGGTACAGATTCCGGCCCGGCTCCACGATCTCGTCGATCCGGTCGAGAGCCGTGTCATCGAGGACCAGCCCGGCGCCCTTCACCAGTGATTCCAGCTGCTCCATGGTCCGCGGCCCGATGATCACGGAGGTGACGGCGGGATGCGCCAGCGGGAAGGCCACCGCCAGCTCGGGCAGCGTGCAGCCGATGGAGTCGGCGAGCTCCACCAGCTGCTCCACGGCCTCCAGCTTCGCGACATTGCCCGGAATCGTGGGGTCGAAGCGGGCGGGAGTCAGCGCCGCACGCCCCGAGGTCATGTCGATGGCGCTGCCGAGCCGGTACTTCCCGCTCAGGAATCCGGACGCGAGCGGGCTCCAGGTCAGGACACCCATCCCGTACCTCCGGGCCACCGGCAGCACACTGCTCTCGATCCCGCGCGCGAGGATCGAGTACGGCGGCTGCTCGGTCCGGAACCTCGGCAGAGCCCGCCGTTCGGCGACGTGGTGCGCTTCGACGATCTCCTCGGCCGGGAAGGTGGAACAGCCGAAAGCCCGTATCTTGCCGGCCCGGACCAGATCCCCGAGGACGGACAGGGTCTCCTCGACGTCCGTGCCGTGATCGGGCCGGTGCACCTGGTAGAGGTCGATCCAGTCCGTGTCCAGTCGGCGGAGACTGTCCTCGACGGCACGCACGATCCAGCGCCGGGAGTTCCCGCTGCGGTTGCGGCCCTCGCCCATCTGGAAGTGCACCTTGGTCGCGAGCACGACGTCGTCCCGCCGGCCCTTGAGGGCCTTCCCCACGATCGTCTCGGACTCCCCGGCCGAGTACATGTCCGCGGTGTCCACGAAGTTGATCCCGTGATCGAGCGCGGCGTGGATGATCCGCGCGCACTCCTCGTGATCCGGATTGCCCACCGCGCCGAACATCATCGTGCCGAGGCAGTGCGTGCTGACCTCGATGCCGGTCCCACCCAGAATTCGGTATCGCATGCTCATGGGCCCGCACTGTAGAAGCTGGAGCGCACTCCAGCGCAAGCACACGAACGCCGGGCCGCTCCCTCAGGAGCGGCCCGGCGCTTGGGTTCACCGGTGGGTCATGCTGCTGCTGTCAGGGGCGGTGCTTGTTGCCCTTGTCGACTGTGTGCTTGGGCTTGGCAGCCGGCTTCTTCGCAGCCTGGTGCTTGACGGCAGGCTTCTTGGCGGGCGGGCTCTTGAAGGGCTGGCTCTTGGTGACCACGTTCGTCGGGGGAGCGCTCGTGGGGCCGGGGACAACCTGGGTCCACGGGTGCGTAGCCATCGGCGTCCCGCAGTCCAGGGACGGTGTCATGTTGTTGACCGAGCAGAAGGTCTCGAAGACCCGCCCGTCGATGGTCGCGATCTCGATGTTGGCCCCGTTCGAGTGTTCATCGACGGCGATGCCGCACGCAAGCCCGGTGGGATAGCCCGGGTTCCGCGCGGCGATGGTCAGGTTGTGCCAGTCGAAGTTCGTCGGGTTCGGCTGGATCCCCCGGATTCCGACGTACGCGACCCCGTTGATCATTACCGCCTTGATCTCGCGGTTGGCGGCGGGCTTGTAGTTGGCGATGGCGTTGCACCCCCCGGTCGCACCGGTCGCACCGGTCGCACCCGTCGGACCTGTCGGACCCGTCGGGCCGGTCGGGCCGGTCGCGCCCGTGGCACCGTCCGCACCCGTGGCACCCGTGGCACCCGTGGCGCCGGTCGCACCATCGGCACCCGTGGCGCCGGTCGCACCATCGGCACCGGTCGCGCCCGTCGCACCATCAGCACCGGTCGCGCCCGTCGCACCATCCGCACCAGTCGGGCCGGTTGCACCCGTGGCGCCCGTGGCCCCGTCAGCACCAGTCGCGCCCGTCGCACCGTCAGCGCCCGTGGCACCGTCAGCACCGGTCGCGCCCGTGGCACCGTCAGCGCCCGTGGCGCCGGTCGCACCATCAGCACCGGTCGCGCCCGTGGCACCGTCAGCGCCCGTCGCACCATCAGCACCAGTCGGGCCGGTCGGGCCGGTCGGGCCGGTCGGGCCGGTCGGGCCGGTCGCACCGTCAGCACCCGTAGCGCCGTCAGCACCCGTGGCGCCGGTCGCCCCCGTGGCCCCGTCAGCACCGGTCGCACCCGTGGCACCGGTCGCGCCGGTCGCACCGGTCGCACCCGTCGCACCCGCGGGACCGGTCGGCCCAGTCGGCCCAGTCGGGCCTACGGGCGGGCACCCGTGGTCGCGCCCGTGGTGGGGGTCGCGCCCCTCGTCGTCTCCCCAGTCGCCGCGGCCGTCGTGGTCGCCGCGCCCGTCGTGGTGGTCGCGCCCGTCGTGGTGGTCGCGCCCGTCGTCGTCTCCCCGGCCACCGTGCCCGTCGTCGTCCCCGCCTCCGCGGTTCCTGTCGCGCGGTGGCCCGTCGTGCGGCTCGCAGTCATCGCCTCCGCCGCCGCCCGACGGGGCCGTGGCTCTCACCGCCGCGACCGCCGGATTGACCGCCGCGATGACGGGGGTGGCCATGCCCATGAGTACGAGGGACAGCGAGGCCAGGGCACCTCCCGCGATCCAGGCGCGGTTGCGGGGGACAGGACCGAGTTTGACCTTGGTCTGGTGCTCACGACTCATGTGCAGCGCTCCTTCGGAACGGAATGCGAGCCGGAACGGGTAGCGCTCCGGCTGCGAGTTCGAACGTCCTTGGGGCTTACGGACGGATGTGCCGGGATCTTGAGGTGCCGGGGATATTTATCAGCAGATCGGCCGATCAGGCCCCCTCTAACGGCTGCGCCGACGGCCACCGGGGGGTAGCGCCACCGGCGTGCCGCCCACCCATCGGCAGCCGTACTCCCTAACGTCGCCCGCGATCCGTCCGACGAGAGGGTGCTGCGGTGAGGCCGACCATCTGCCTGAACATGATCGTCAAGAACGAGGCCCCGACCATCCGGAAGTGCCTGGAGTCGGTCCGCCCCCTGATCGACACCTGGGTGATCGTGGACACGGGCTCCACCGACGGCACCCAGGACGTCATCCGGGACTGTCTCGCCGACCTGCCCGGCACGCTCCACGACCGGCCGTGGAAGGGGTTCGACGGCAGCCGCACCGAGGCGATCGAACTGGCCCGCGCCGGCGCCGACTACCTGCTGTTCATCGACGGCGACGACGAAATGCAGATCGAGCCCGGGTTCCGGATGCCGGACCTGACGCTCGACGCGTACCAGGTCGCGCTGCACGACGGTCCGATCGTCCACTGGCGGCCGGCGCTGGTCTCCACCCGGCTGCCCTGGCGGTACGTGGGCGTGCTCCACGAGTACATCGAATCCGGAACCGAGTACAGCCGCGACGTGATCGAGGGCTTCAACATCCTCTCCATCGGCGGCGGGGCCCGCCTCCGGGAAGAAGGCCAGCGGGCGAAGTACCTGCGCGATGCGGAAGTCCTCACCGAAGGCCTCGCCAAAGAGCCCGACAACACCCGCTACGCGTTCTACCTGGCCCAGAGCTGGCGCGACGCGGGAGAACCCGAGAAGTCCCTCGCCGCCTACGACCACCGGGTGGCCATGGGCGGCTGGGCCGAAGAGACCTACTGCGCGCAGCTCTACGCCGCGAGGCTCGCGGTCACTCTCGAGAGGCCGTCGGCCGAGGTGATGGACCGCTACCTCCGCGCACACGAGAGCCGTCCCTCACGCGCGGAGGCCCTCGGTGACCTCGCCCGCCTCTGCCGCCTCGAAAGCCGCTGGCCCCTCGCCTACCTGTTCGCCCGGCAGGCGGTACGGGTGCCGCACCCGGACGACATCCTCTTCGTCGAGTTCGCCTGGCACGACTGGCGCGCACTCGACGAGCTCGCGGTGGCCGCCTACTGGACCGGGGAGTACCAGGAGTCGTCGGACTGCTGCGAACGCCTGCTCCAGGAAGGCAAACTGCCCGGCGACCAGCAGGACCGGATCCTCGCGAACCTCGAGTTCGCGCGCCGCAAGCTGGGCGTGGGATCCCGGGCATTCGCCTGACCGTCCGCCCTTTTCACGCCCCCGTCAGCTGGACACCCGGAGAGCTCCCATGACCGTCACTGCCGCGGCCCACGCCGCTTCACCGCTGCTCGACCTGGTGCGGCCGACCCGTCCGACCCACGTGGTCGACGTGGGCGCCAACCCGATCGACGGAGACCCGCCGTACCGGAGCATGCTGGAGGCGGGCCTGTGCAGGGTGACCGGATTCGAGCCCCAGCCCGATGCCCTGGACACCCTGCGACGCCGCAAGGGTCCGTACGAGACCTACCTGCCCGACGCCCTCGGCGACGGCGGCACCCACACGCTCTTCGTAGCCACCAGCTCCGGGATGACCAGCCTCTTCCGCCCCGACACGAACAGGCTGGGGCTCTTCAACGGCTTCAGCGAGTGGGGCCGGATCCGCGAGGAGATCCCCGTCTCCACCCGGCGACTGGACGACGTCGAAGCGGTCGGCACCTTCGACCTGCTGAAGATCGACATCCAGGGGGCCGAGCTGATGGTCTTCCAAGGCGCGCGGAGAAAACTGGCCGAGGCCGTGGCCGTGCACACGGAGGTCTCCTTCGTCCCGCTGTACGAGGACCAGCCCGTGTTCGGCGACGTGGACCAGGAGCTGCGCGGCCAGGGATTCATCCCGCACGCCTTCGCGGCGATCAAGCGCTGGCCGATCGCCCCCGTGGTCTTCGGCGGTGACTTCCGCGTGGCCCGGCACCAGCTCCTCGAAGCCGATGTCGTGTACGTGCGCGACTTCGGACACCCCGAGTCCATGACCGACGAGCAGCTCAGGCAGCTGGCCCTGGTCGCCCACCACGTCTACGACTCGACCGACCTCGCCTACCACTGCCTCGCCCAGCTGAGCATGCGGGGTCTCGCCGATCCCGACGCACCGAACCGCTACCTCGCCGCCCTGGGCTGACACGACGTACGCAACGGCGGCCCGCGACTCCCCCCTCGGTGTCGCGGGCCGTCCGTATGTACCGGGGCCTGGGTCAGTCGGCCAGCGGCAGGTACACGCGGTTGCCCGCGGCCGCGAACTCGGCGGACTTCTCGGCCATGCCCGCCTCGATCTCCTCGGCGCCCAGGTCGCCGCCGTGCTGGCGGCGGATGTCCTGGGAGATCTTCATCGAGCAGAACTTCGGACCGCACATGGAGCAGAAGTGCGCGGTCTTGGCCGGCTCGGCCGGGAGGGTCTCGTCGTGGAACTCACGGGCCGTGTCCGGGTCGAGGGCCAGGTTGAACTGGTCCTCCCAGCGGAACTCGAACCGCGCGTCCGACAGGGCGTCGTCCCATTCCTGGGCGCCCGGGTGCCCCTTGGCCAGGTCCGCCGCGTGGGCCGCGATCTTGTACGTGATGACACCGGTCTTCACGTCGTCGCGGTTCGGCAGGCCCAGGTGCTCCTTGGGCGTGACGTAGCAGAGCATCGCGGTGCCCCACCAGGCGATCATCGCGGCGCCGATGCCCGAGGTGATGTGGTCGTACGCGGGCGCGACGTCGGTGGTCAGCGGGCCGAGCGTGTAGAACGGCGCCTCCTCGCAGATCTCCTGCTGAAGGTCGATGTTCTCCTTGATCTTGTGCATCGGGACGTGCCCGGGGCCCTCGATCATCGTCTGCACGTTGTACCGCTTGGCGATCGTGTTCAGCTCGCCCAGCGTCTTCAGCTCCGCGAACTGCGCCGCGTCGTTGGCGTCCGCGATGGAACCGGGGCGCAGACCGTCACCGAGGGAGTACGTGACGTCGTACGCCGCGAGGATCTCGCAGAGCTCCTCGAAGTTCGTGTAGAGGAAGTTCTCCTTGTGGTGCGCCAGGCACCAGGCGGCCATGATCGAACCGCCGCGCGAGACGATGCCGGTCTTGCGGCGCGCGGTCAGCGGCACGTACGACAGCAGCACGCCGGCGTGGACCGTCATGTAGTCGACGCCCTGCTCGGCCTGCTCGATGACCGTGTCCTTGTAGATCTCCCAGGTCAGGTCCTCGGCGCGGCCGTCGACCTTCTCCAGCGCCTGGTACAGCGGCACGGTGCCGATCGGCACGGGAGAGTTGCGCAGCACCCACTCGCGGGTGGTGTGGATGTTGCGGCCGGTCGAGAGGTCCATGACCGTGTCGGCGCCCCACTTGGTCGCCCAGGTCATCTTGTCCACCTCCTCCTCGATCGAGGAGGTGACGGCGGAGTTGCCGATGTTGGCGTTGACCTTCACCAGGAACCGCTTGCCGATGATCATCGGCTCGATCTCGGGGTGGTTCACATTGACCGGCATGACCGCGCGACCTGCGGCGATCTCCTCGCGGACGACCTCGGGGGAGACGTTCTCGCGGATCGCGACGTACTCCATCTCCGGGGTGATCTCGCCCCGGCGGGCGTACGCGAGCTGCGTGACCGCGGCGCCGCCGCGACCACGGCGGGGCTGGCGCGGACGGCCCGGGAAGACCGCGTCGAGGTTCTTGAGGCCACCGCGCGGCGAGGTGTGCTTGATGCCGTCGTCCTCGGGGCGCACGGGGCGGCCCGCGTACTCCTCGGTGTCGCCGCGGCTGATGATCCAGTTCTCGCGCAGCGGCGGCAGTCCGCGGCGCACGTCGGTCTCGACCTGCGGGTCGGTGTACGGCCCGGACGTGTCGTAGAGCGTGACGTCCTTGCCGTTGGTGAGGTGGACCTGGCGAACCGGCACCCGGATGTCGGGGCGGGAGCCCGCCACGTATCCCTTGTGCCAGCCGGGCTGGCGCTCGGTCTGGCCGTCGGCGTCCTGGCTGACGGCAGGCGTGCGTGCGTCCTGAATGGTCATGAGACCTAATCTCCCTACGCCGGCATTACCCGGTAACAGGTTCGGCGGTCGACGCAGCCTCCTCCCGTACGCATATTCGAATGCGAACGGTGATCAGCGCCCTCTCAGCCCGGTGCTCCGAGCTCCCGCGTTGTGCAAAGTAGCCCCCACGCTAGCGTCATGTGTGGCGTGCTGAACAGTGGGCCCCCTCATCTGTTGCGATGATCAGTCAGTGACGTCCTCGCCGCAGCCCCCCACCGAGCCCACGGATCCCGCTGGTCACGCCGACCACCCCGGCCACGCGCATGCGCACCCCGGTGACTCGCCCGACCGCTCCGCCGGGCACTCCCATGGCCATTCGCACAGCCATGGCCCGGCGGCCCCCGTCTCGAAGCACCTGCGCAAGGTGATCGCGGCCGTTCTGATCCCCTTCGCCACCGCCGTCGTGATCGGCATGGCGGTGCTCTGGCCCGGTGGCGCGCCGGGCCACGAACGCACCGGGGTCGGCTTCGACCGGCAGACCCAGGAGGCCACGGTCGTCGCGCTCCAACACGTCGACTGCAAATCCGTGAACGCCGCGCAGGTGCCGGCCACCGGCGACACCTCCACCCCCGAGGGACGCGAGGCCCTCGCCTCGCAGACCGGCGAGTGCAAGAAGGCCACCATCAGGGTGGGCAGCGGCCCCGACAAGGGCCGCGAGTTCATCGAGATCGTCCAGCCGGGCGCTCCACGACAGTTGACGGACGGCCAGGACGTGGTGGTCGCCTACGCTCCGGACGCGCCCCGGGACCTCCAGTACTCCGTGATCGACGTGAACCGCAAGCTGCCGATGGCCCTCCTCGCGGGCATCTTCGCCCTCGCGGTCGTCCTCGTCGGGCGGATGCGCGGGCTGTTCGCGCTCATCGCCCTCGCCGTCAGCTTCGCGGTGCTGACCCTCTTCATCCTCCCGGCGATCCTGCAGGGGTCGAACCCGCTGGTCGTGGCCGTGGTCGGAGCCAGCGCGATCATGCTGATCGCGCTCTACATGTGCCACGGGCTGACGGCCCGCACCTCGGTCGCGGTCCTCGGCACCATCATCTCGCTGCTGCTGATCGGCCTGCTGGGCTCGCTGTTCATCGACTGGGCATTCCTCAGCGGCAACACCGACGACAACACCGGGCTGATCCACGGGCTCTACCCGAACATCGACATGAGCGGTTTGCTGCTTGCGGGTGTCATCATCGGATCGCTCGGCGTACTCGACGACGTGACCGTCACTCAGACCTCGGCGGTCTGGGAACTCCACCAGGCAGACCCGTCGATGGGCCCCCGCGGGCTCTATCGTGCGGGCATCCGCATCGGGCGCGACCACATCGCGTCGGTGGTGAACACCCTGGTACTGGCGTACGCGGGCGCGGCGTTGCCCCTGCTCCTCTTGTTCTCGATCGCGAACAGCAGCATGGGTTCGGTGGCCAACAGCGAGCTGGTCGCGGAAGAGATCGTACGGACCCTCGTGGGCTCGATCGGACTGGTCGCCTCGGTACCCGTGACGACGGCGCTGGCCGCGCTGGTGGTGTCCGCCGACCGCGCGGAATCCCCGGCGGCCACAGCGGCCTCGGGGCCGCTCCGCGGCGGCCGGGGTCGGCGACGCAAGCGCTGAAAGGCGGACCGGCGGGCGCGACTGGTCAGTTCGCGCGCACGGCCGGCCGTGAGGAACGGCAGGGTGGAGCACTCAGCGCGTCGGCACGCTGAGCCGTGGTGCATGAATCCGGTGATGCAGGTGATGCAGGTGCTGTGGTTGATGCAGGTGGTGCGGTGATGCCGTGATGGGTGCCGGCGCGCCCTGGTCAGCGGATGTCCGGCCGGGCTTCGGTCAGCCCGCGTTCTGCTCGTTCTGCTGCGACTCCGCGAGGATCTTGTCGAGCGCCTCGTCGAGGTTCTCCTCGAAGTCACCGAGGTTGCGCTCCTGGCCGAGCGGAACGATCCGGTCGGTGCGGTCGAGGAAGGCCACGAGTGGCGCCGCGCTCGCACGGAAGAGTGCCCGGTCTGCACCTACTTGCAGCCGGATGTGGACATCGGACAGTTCCTCCGGATCGGTCGGGGCGATGTGGACATCACCGTCACCGCACGGCTTGTTGATGCCGTCCAGAAGGAGCTCCCGGCCGAACGCCCAGGTCACGGGCGCATCTCCGGGAAGGTGGAAGGTCAGACGGACTGCGTAGGGGTCACGAGCGTCGTACCGGAGTTCCACCGGGATCCGGAACGAGAGCTCCTCGGAAACGAGGAAACTCATCATGACCTCTGCCTGTACCGACTCGCGCATTGCCTACCCCGCTGTAGTGGAAGTGGCCAGGAATGATCCCCCAAGGCCCTCTTGACAAGAGTGGTGTAAGCGCTTGCAGATCACAAGGAGTGAGTTTTCAGATACTGATAGAGAACGAGAGGGTGCTCAACAGCGCGCCTACTTCACTCCGTAGCCGATCGACCGCATACAGCAATCGACTTTCCTGGTGCAGAGGGAGAGAAATCGCCATGGTCGCGGCGGTGTCGCCGGCCGTGATGGGGATGGCCGCGCACACCGTGCCCAGGGCGTATTCCTGCCGTTCGGCCACCGGCTGCATCCGCTCCATGGAGCCGATCCGCTGCTCCAGAGCCCGCAGATCCCGCACGGTGTAGGGGGTGATGGCCTCGACCGGGTGACGGTCGTAGTAGTCCTTGCGCGCCTTCTCGTCGAGCTGGCCGAGCAGGCACTGCCCGATGGCGTGCGCGTGGCCGGTCTCGCGGAAATCGGCCCACTCTTCGCAGGCCGGGTTCGCCGGGGTGTCCGAGACACCCACGACCTCGATTTCACCCTCGCGGTAGACCGCGAAGTAGACGGGGGCCCCGACCGCGTCGCGGAAGTGCGCGAGGGAGTCGAGGATCATGCTGCGACGTTTCTGCTGAAGTCCGCCACCGGCCAGACGGCCCGCGGCGTCCCCCAGGACGAAGACCCCGCTCTCGCGTCGCAGATAGCCCTCGTGGGTCAGGGTGCGCAGCAGGTGGTACGCGGTGGGAAGCGGGAGCCCGGCCTCGCGCGCCAGTTGTTTCGCCGGGGCTCCCTCGCTATGGGAACCCACCGCTTCGAGCAGCCTCAGCGCGCGCTGCACCGAACCGATCAGAGTCGGCACACCGGCATTGTGAACCGAAGACAAAGCTCACCCCCAGGCGTGGCGGCAGGCCTTGGGGGGGCCCGCCCTGCGGGGGCCGCCCCCGCGTGTGCCGTGACTCCTGGGGGTCGTGCTCGGTGGCTGTACCAAAGAACCGCAGGTCAGAGCGGTAGTACCGGCGTTCGGTGCCCAGGGAACGGCACAGATTGCCACTCTATCCGCCGATTCCCGGGCTGTGAGCGGTTTAGCGCTTCACGTTCCCTCAGCTGGGTTAATCCCACTGTGACCCTGGTTGCGCCAGTTCTACCACTCTCCGGCGGAGGACTTCGACTCGGAGCCCTTGAACTTCCTGACGACGAAGATCAGGCCTCCGACGAGGGCCACGAGGAGCAGGGCCTTGAAGAGGAAGCCGATCAGCGCACCGATGATGCTGGTGATCACACCACCGAAGACGAACAGCACCAGCAGCGGGACGGCGACCCACTTGACCCACCACGGCATGCCCTCGAATATCCCTCGGATGCCTTCCATGTCCTCGACCTCTTCTTCCTAGTCCGTCTGGTCCGGTGAACTCCTGCTCTCGATGCTAGGAGGCCACGGCCCCGGGCGGGGGCCCGCGAGCCCTCGTAGTCCCCTGATCCGACCCCTAGGGGGACAGGGCTCCGGACCCTAAGCCCCGGGTCCGTTCACCCTTCCGGCGGAGAGAAGACGACCATCACCTTCAGGTTCTCGGTGATGTGGTGGAACTTGTGCGGCACCCCGGCCGGCACGTAGACCACGCTCCCGTTGGCGACCATCGTCGTCTCCTCCCCGACGGTGATCGAGGCCCGGCCGCTGACGACGAAGTACACCTCGTCCTGGCCGTGCGGCTGTTGGGGATCGTTCTGCCCGGCGTCCAGCGCGTAGAGGCCGACCGACATGTTCCGCTCGCGCAGGAACTGCAGGTAGGCACCCTGGTTCGCGGCCCGCTCGGCCTCGAGCTCGTCCAGCCGGAAGGCCTTCATCTTCTTCTTACCCCTTGTGCTCTTGTGCTCTCGCGTCCGGCAAGCATCCGCGGATCAGCTGATGTTCCACCGGGACCTTCTCTGCAACGATCAGACACATGACGAATTTCGTAGTCAAGACCCTCGCCAACGCGGCAGCCCTGGGCGTCGCCATCTGGCTCGTCTCGGGCATCACGCTGGCCGACGACAGCAGCAAGGGCCACCAAGCGCTCTCCCTGATCTTGGTCGCGCTGATCTTCGGCCTGGTCAACCTCATCGTCAAGCCTGTGGTGAAGCTGCTCTCGCTGCCCCTCTTCGTCCTCACCCTCGGCCTCTTCACCATCGTGGTGAACGCGGCGATGCTGCTGCTGACCTCATGGCTGGCCAAGCAGTTCGACCTCAGCTTCCACGTCAACGACTTCTTCTGGTCGGCCATCGTCGGCGCCCTGATCATCTCCATCGTCTCCTGGGCCCTGAACATGGTCCTGCCCGACAAGAACTGAAGCCGGGCGCCCATGTACCGCGTGTGCTTCGTCTGCACCGGCAACATCTGCCGCTCGCCCATGGCCGAGTCGGTCTTCCGCTCCCACGTGGCCGACGCCGGGCTCTCGGGCCTGGTCGAGGTCGACAGCGCCGGCACCGGCGGCTGGCACGAGGGGGACGGGGCCGACCCGCGCACCGAAGCCGTCCTGGAGGCCGCCGGGTACGAGCCGGGCCACCGGGCCCGGCAGTTCCGGGCCTCCTGGTTCGCCGGCCTCGACCTCGTCATCGCGCTCGACGCCGGGCACCTGCGCGACCTCAGGGCGCTCGCCCCCACCCCTGAGGACGCGGCCAAGGTCCGGCTGCTGCGGTCCTACGACCCGGCGGCCTCCGCCGGGCAGACCGACGTACCGGACCCCTACTACGGCCCCCTCGACGGATTCGAGGAGTGCCTGCACCTGGTCGAGGCGGCGAGCCCCGGCCTGCTGGCCGCCGTAAGCGAAGCCGTGAAGGAGCACACCCGATGAACGCCCCCGATGCCGTGCCTGCGCCGTCCGAGCGGCTCGGCGACGGCACCGTCGCCGTCCGCGCCGGTCTGCCGGAGCCCGTCAAGAACGAGCCGCCGCTGCCCGGCCCCGTCTTCGCCGCCCACTTCCACCTACCCGGCGACGTCGAGGGCCCCTACGCCTACGGCCGCGACACCAACCCCACCTGGACCCTGCTGGAGCGGGCCATCGGGGAGCTGGAGGCCCCCGGCCTGGACGGGGTGGACACGGTCGTCTTCGCCTCCGGCATGGCCGCGGTGTCCGCCGTCCTGCTCTCCCAGGCACGCGCCGGCGACACCGTCGTCCTGCCCGACGACGGCTACCAGGTGCTGCCCCTCGTACGGGAACAGCTGGAGGCGTACGGGGTCCACGTGCGCACCGCCCCCACCGGCGAGGACGCCCAGCTCACGGTGCTCGACGGAGCCCGGCTGCTGTGGCTGGAGACCCCGTCCAACCCGGGGCTCGACGTCTGCGACGTACGACGCCTCGTGGACGCGGCGCACGCCGGCGGGACCCTCGTCGCCGTCGACAACACCCTCGCCACCCCGCTCGGACAGCGCCCCCTCGAACTGGGCGCCGACTTCTCGGTGGCCAGCGGCACCAAGGGCCTGACCGGCCACGGCGACCTGCTGCTCGGCTACGTCGTCTGCCGCAATGCCGAGCTCGCCGCGGGCATCCGCCGCTGGCGCAAGGTGGTCGGCGCGATCCCCGGCCCCATGGAGGCCTGGCTCGCCCACCGGTCCCTGTCCACCATCCAGCTGCGCGCCCAGCGCCAGTGGGCCAACGCCCTCGCCGTCGCCGAGGCCCTCGCCGACCGCGCCGACGTGACCGGGTTGCGGTACCCGGGCCTGCCGGCGGACCCGTCTCACAAGACGGCCGCACGGCAGATGCGGGGCTTCGGCTCCGTGGTCTCCTTCACCCTGCCCGACCGCACGCACGCGGAACGGTTCATGGCCGCCCTGCGGCTCGTCGAGGACGCCACCAGTTTCGGCGGGGTGCGCTCCACCGCCGAGCGCCGCCGACGGTGGGGCGGCGACAACGTTCCGGAGGGCTTCATCCGCTTCTCCGCGGGGGCCGAGGACACCGAGGACCTGGTCACGGACGTGCTGCGGGCACTCGACCTGGCGGCCTCGAAGAGCTGACCACCTGCCGGAAGGCGGTCCGAGCACGCCGTCCAGCGGCTCGGACCGCCCGGAGCCCCGCCCGGCGGGTTTCACCGGCACGCGTTTCAGAAGCGGAAGTCTGGGCCACTCTTCTCCCATGACCGAACGTCCAGTGGTCAAACGCACCGCCCGCGCGATCCTGCTCGACGGTGACGACCTGATCCTCATCAAGCGGACCAAACCCGGCGTCGACTCCTACTGGCTCACCCCCGGCGGGGGCGTGGAGCCCTCGGACCTGACCGTCGTCGACGCCCTCCACCGAGAACTCCACGAGGAGCTCGGCGCGAAGATCACCGATGTCGTGCCCTGCTTCGTCGACACCGTCGAGCACATCGCCGATGGGGGAGTGACCGGCGTCAAGGTGCAGCACTTCTTCGTCTGCCATCTCGAATCCATGGACCCCAGTCAGCGGCACGGCCCCGAGATCGACGAGCCGGAGGGCGAGTACGAGATCGTCCGCGTGCCCTTCAGCCGCGTCGGCATCGCCGCGGTGCATCTCGTCCCGCTGTCCCTGCGCCACTACCTCGACGGCAACATCGAGGGCGTGCGCGCGATGCACGCCCCCGACCTGGGCTGACCCACCGCACGCGGGCGCCGCCGTCGGATTCAGCCGGCGACGCCCGCCAGTTCCTCCACCTCGTCGTGCCGGATCCGCTCACCGGGGATCCCGATCCTCTTCAGCGCGTCCACCCCGCTGCGGATCATCGCGGCCGGTCCCGAGACGAACGCGTCGTACGAGCTCCAGGGCCCGTGGGTACCGACGGCCTGCGGCAGCTGCCCGGCGAGGCCCTCGTCGCAGACCACGGGGCGCACCGACAGCCAGGGATGCGAGCGCTGCAGCCCCAGCAGCGTGTCCTTGTCGTACAGGTCGTCGTCGCTGCGCGCCCCGAAGAACACCTCCACCGGACGCCGCTCTCCGTGCTCTGCCACGTCTTCGATCAGCGCTTTGATCGGGGCGATGCCCGTGCCGCCGCCCAGGCACAGCATTCCGTTGTCGGTGCTGTGGTCCACCACCATCGATCCCGCCGGGGGCCCGAGGCGCAGCACGTCGCCGGGGCGGGCGTGCCGGACGAGCGCATTGGAGACCCAACCCGCCGGAACGGCCTTGACGTGGAAGGACAGCAGCCCGTCCGCGCGGGGCGCCGAGGCGAAGGAATAGTGCCGCCAGATCCGCGGCCACCACGGGGTCTCCAGGGTCGTGTACTGGCCCGCGAGGAAGGGGTAGGGCTGGTCGGGGCGGACGGTGAGCACCGCGATGTCGGAGGTGCGCAGATCGTGCGAGACCACCTCCGCGTGCCACCACGGCGGCGCCTTGGGCACGTCCTCGGCCGCCGCGTCGATCATGATCTGGGAGATCGCGGTGTACGCCCGCGCCCAGGCCGCCTCGGTCTCCGGCCCCCAGGTGGCCTCCGCGTACTTGGCCAGCGCCCCGATCAGGGCCTCTCCCACCGGCGGATAGTGCTCGGGCAGGGTTCCGTACTTGCGGTGCCCCGTGCCCAGCCGGCGCAGGTAGGCGGTGAGCACCTCGGGGTTGTCGATGTGCTCGGCGGCCGTCAGCAGCGCCTTCAGCAGCCGGTCCCGCTGCACGTCCATCGCCGCGGGGAACAGCCCTCGGAGGTCCGGGTATCCCGTGAAGACGACGGCGTAGAAGTAGGAGGTCACCTTGTCGGCGACGGGTCCGATCTCCGCGAGGGTCCGGCGGATGAGCACGGCATCGGGGGAGGGTTCGGGGGAGGGCTCGGGCGCCCCGTCCCCGGACGGTATCCGGGTTGACCCCCGTCTTGCCGATCTGGTGGGCGGAGCGTCCATGCGGTGCCTCGCTTCGAGCATCTCGGTAGGTCTGCACGCCCCACGGCCTTCGAATCCGTGGTTCCGGGTTTCACAGCGTGCCAGTCCGCCCCAGAGCTTGCGGGGAAATGCGGGAATTCCGCGTTTCGAACCCACTTTCCCCTTAAGATGCCTCAACTCCCGTGCGCGCCACCCCTGTCAGCTGGTATGCCTCGCGCAGGTCCCGGCCCTCATAGACGTGCGTCGCACGCTCCACCAGGTAGGGCCGGGCGTTCACCGCGACCGAGACCGGGACCGCCGCAAAGAGCGCCACGTCGGTACTGGAGTCCCCGTACGCGACACAGTCGGCCCGGGTCACACCGAACCGCGCGCACAGCCGGTCGGCGACCGTCACCTTGCCCTCCGGCGTCAGGATCCCGGCCACGTCCACCGGCCGGGTGAAGGGCACTTCCGGGAAGACCGAGCCGTGCGCGGCGTGCGCGCCCCACTCCAGCAGCAGCTCCACGAAGAACGACGGCGACAGCGAGATGACCGCGCAGTAGTCCCCGCGCCCCCGGATCTCCTGCCAGACCTCCCGGATGCCCGACAGCCAGGGGGCCCCGTCGAAAGCCGCCCGGACGTGCGCCGGAGTCAGCTCCGTCCAGAGCTTCTGCACCGCCAGCGCGAACTGGTGCGGCTGGAGCTCCCGTGCGACGAAGGCGCGCTCCAGCTCGGCGATCTCGTCGGACAGCCCGAGCTGCCGTGAGATCTCGACCGGCGAGGCCGAGCCGTACATCAGCGTCCCGTCGAGGTCGAACAGGTGGAGGAGGGTCATGACCGGCCAGGCTAGTACGTTCGTTTCACGTGAAACAGTGGATGTCGCCCACCGGACCTCGCGTGGATGTTTCACGTGAAACATCCACCCCAAATCCCCTGGACCGGGTCACCGTCGATGAACCAGTCTGGGGCCGTGACACCACCACACCTCTCCTCCCTCCCGATCCGCGCACTGACCGTGGACGATCTCCGCCACTGCGCCGATCTTTCCGAAGACCGCGGCTGGCCCCGCGAGGACCACAAGTGGGGGCTGCTGCTCGCCGCCGGACAGGGTTACGGCATCGATGCTCCCGACGGACAGGGACTGGCCACGGCCTGCGTGGTCACCCGGTACGGACCTCCGCTGGCCGATCCCGAACTCGCGGCCATCGGCATGGTCCTGGTCGCCGAACGCTTCGCCCGCCAGGGTCTGGGCCGGCGCCTGATGACGTACGTCTGCGACGAGGTCCTCAAGGGCGTTCCGCTCACCCTGCACTCCACCCCGTACGGCCGCCCCCTCTACGAGGAGCTCGGCTTCGAGACCACCGGCCGCGCCGAGATGCTGCGGGGCTCCTTCAGCCCGGACGCCACCGGTCCCGTGCGGGACACCATCCGTGTACGGCCCGCAGGCGCCGAGGACATCTCGCGGATCCTCCTGCTGGACGCCGAGGTCTTCGGCACCGACCGCACCCACCTGGTCACCCGGCTGCCGGCCTTCACGGACCGGCTGCTCGTCGCCGAGGACCCGTCCGGCGAGCTGATCGGCTACGGAGCGATCTGGCCGAACATGGACACCCACGTCATCGGGCCCCTGGTGGCCCGTGACACCGGGACGGCCCAGGCCCTCGTCACCGCCCTCGCGACGTCCACGGACCGGCACCTGCGTACCGATGTCGACGTACGCCACGAAGAGCTGATCGGCTGGCTCAAGGAACGCGGTCTCGGCTCCGTTGCCTTCAACACCGTCATGACCCGTGACATCCCCGGGCTGCCCGGTGACTGGACCCGTCGGTGGGCCCCGCTCACCGTGGCGGCAGGCTGAGCGAGGAGCACCCGACCATGACCGACACCAACTCCGGTCTGATCATCCGTCCCGCCACCGAGGGGGATCTGCCCGCGATCGTCGCGATGCTCGCGGACGACCCGCTCGGCGCCACCCGGGAATCCACGGACGATCTCACCCCCTACGCGGCAGCCCTCAAGCGGCTCTTGGAGGACCCCCACCAGCACGTGGTCGTCGCCGTCCGCGCGGGCCGCGTCGTCGGCACCCTCCAGCTGACGATCGTCCCCGGGCTCTCCCGCAAGGGGAGCACCCGTTCGATCATCGAGGGCGTACGGATCCACGCCGAGGAACGCGGCAGCGGCCTGGGTACCCGGTTCATCGAATGGGCGATCGAACAGTCCCGTGCCGAGAACTGCCAACTCGTCCAGCTCACCTCGGACGTGACCCGCACCGACGCCCACCGCTTCTACGAACGGCTCGGGTTCACCGCTTCCCACGTCGGATTCAAGCTCCAGCTCTGAGACCCCGTGCGTGGGCCGGGCCGCTCTCGGGCGCCCGGCCTACGATCGGGAAGATGAGCAGCTTCCCCCGCATCACCACCTCGGAGCGCCGCCGGCGCCTCGGCCGCAGGCACCGCCTGGCCCCGTCGGCGCACGGCGCCACCGTGTCCGAGGCCGCGGACTGCGTCGTCGCCCTGCACGCCACCGATGCCGCGACCGTCTTCCTCTCCGCTCGCGCCAGGCTGCGCGAAGGCGCGCCCGCCGCGATCGAGCAGGCCCTGTACGAGGACGTGACCCTCGTACGGCTGCTCAGCATGCGCAACACGCTCTTCGCCGTCTCCACCGGACTCGCCCCCTACGTCGATGCCTCCACCGCCCGCGGCATCGCCGTGAAGGAGCGCCGTACCTTCCTCAAGCACCTCGACGAGGACGGTCAGGGCCTCGACGCGGACTGGCTGGCCCAGGTGGAGGGCGCCGTGCTGGACGCGCTCGACGCGCACGGCCCCTCCAGCGGCAGCCAGCTGTCCACGGCCGTCCCCGCCCTGCGCCGGAAGTTCGTCTACGGCCGGGGCAAGAACTACGAGACCGAGACCGGGGTCGCCACCCGTGTCATCCGCCTGCTGGCCGCCGACGGCCGGATCCGCCGGGACCGGCCCCGTGGATCGTGGACCTCCAGCCAGTACCGCTGGACCCACACGGAGCCGTGGCCGGCCGTACCAGCGGCCGAGGCGCGCGCCGAGATCGCCCGCCGGTGGCTGCACGCCTACGGTCCGGCCACCGAGGCCGACCTCAAGTGGTGGACGGGCTGGACCCTCACCGAGGTCCGCAAGGCCCTCGCAGTCGTCGGCCCCGACGAGGTCCGGCTCGAGGACGGCGCCACCGCGCTCGTCTGCCCAGGGGACACCGGGCCCGAACCCGAGCCGGAGCCCTGGGTCGCCCTGCTGCCCGCCCTGGACCCGAGCGCAATGGGCTGGGTGGACCGGGGCTTCCACCTCGACCCCGCCCACCGGCCGCCCCTCTTCGACCGCTCCGGCAACATCGGCCCCACCGTGTGGTGGAACGGAGAGATCGTCGGCGGCTGGGCCCAGCGCGGCGACGGCGAGATCGTCCACCGGCTGCTGGGCGACCCGGGCAGCGAAGCCGGGAAGGCCGTCGCTGCCGAGGCCGCCCGGCTCGCCGCCTGGCTGGGGGAGGCCCGCGTCACTCCGCGCTTCCGCACCCCACTGGAGCGTGAACTCACAGCGGGGTGAAGCGGCCCGCTAGCCGATGCCCCGCCAGCCCTGCGGGTCGACCCCGCCGGGCACCGGGGAATCCGGGTCGTAGGGCTCCCGGGTGAACACGAACGAGGCGAGGTCGAGGTGGCTCACCGATCCGTCCGGCCGACGCACGGCCCGCAGCGACTCACCCGCGTAGTAGCCGCCGAGCCCGGTCCAGCTGCCGTCCGGCTCCGGCCGGAACCGGGCGGTCCGGCCGGTGCCGCTCACCGGGCCCAGTTCCAGGAATCCGTCGTAGGTCAGCCGTACGGCCTGGGCCGCCGTGCCCCAGTACCAAGGGCCGCACAGCTCCAGCGCGACGGAATCGGCCTCCCGGAGCGGCCGCCACGGCTCGGGGATCCGCGGCTCGGCCTCGGCGACGATGGCCACCAGGTCGGCCGCCAGTGTGGAAATCGCCGGCCCCGAAGTGCAGTTGGCCAGAGCCACCGCCGCCACGTCGTCCGCCTCGCTCAGCCACAGGCCCGCGAGGAAGCCGGGCAGCGAGCCGGAGTGGCCCGCGAGCCGGCGCCCGCCGCTCTGCGTCAACTGCACCCCGAGCCCGTATCCCAGCTCGGCGATGCCCGGCTCCGGGGGAGTGGCCGAGGTCCGCATCTCCCGTACGGACTCGGCGCTCAGCACGCGCGCGTCGCCCCGTACGAGGAAGGCGGCGAACTTCGCCAGATCGCCGGTGGTGGACCACAGCTGGCCGGCCGGGGCCATGAGCCCCAGGTCCTCCAGGGGTTCGGGCATCATCACGTCCGCCCACGGGTGCACCGCCCAGCCGCCGGCGTGCGGGGCCACCGGCTGCGCCGTCGTGCGCGCCAGCCCCAGCGGCTCCAGCACCTCGACGCGGAGCGCTTCCTCCCAGGGCCTCGCGCGGACGGCCTCGACGAGCGAACCCAGCAGGGTGTAGCCCGGGTTGGAGTAGTGGTGGCGCCGACCGGGCTCGAAGCGGAAGGGGCGCTCGCCCAGGACGTCCGAGAGCTCCGGTCGCAGCGTGCCGGCCGTGCGCTCCCACCACTCGCCGGGCGTCTCCGCCGCCAGTCCGGAGGTGTGGGACAGCAGTTGCCCCACCGTCACCTCGCCGACTCCCGTACCCGGGATGAACTTCTCGATGGGGTCGCCCAGTTCCAGCAGGCCCTCGTCCCGAAGCCGCATCACCAGCACGGCGGTGAACGTCTTGGTGATCGACCCGATCCGGTACTGCACGTTTCCGTCGGGGCCGTGCCCCTCGACCATGGTCCGGGACCCCTCCCAGACCACCTCGCCGTCCCGCACCACGGCCGCCACCAGCGACGGGGTCCGGCCTTCGCGCTGCGCGACCGCGATCCGGTGGTTCAGCGCACGCCGGGTCGCGGGCAGGAGGACATGATCTTCCAATGCGGCATCCATGCTGCGGATGCTACGTGTTGGCCATGTCCACGAACCGCGAGTAATGGCCCTGGAAGGCCACGGTGATGGTGGCCGTAGGACCGTTACGGTGCTTCGCCACGATCAGGTCCGCCTCACCCGCGCGGGGGGACTCCTTCTCGTACGCGTCCTCGCGGTGGAGCAGGATCACCATGTCGGCGTCCTGCTCGATCGAGCCGGACTCACGCAGGTCGGAGACCATCGGCTTCTTGTCGGTGCGCTGCTCGGGGCCACGGTTCAGCTGGGACAGCGCGATCACCGGGACCTCCAGCTCCTTCGCCAGGAGCTTGAGGTTTCGGGACATGTCCGAGACCTCCTGCTGGCGGCTCTCGGGCCGGCGCGAGCCGCCCGCCTGCATCAGCTGGAGGTAGTCGATGACGACGAGCGACAGGTCGTTGCGCTGCTTGAGGCGGCGGCACTTCGCGCGGATCTCCATCATCGACAGGTTCGGGGAGTCGTCGATGTAGAGCGGGGCTGCGGAGACGTCCGGCATCCGGCGGGCCAGCCGGGTCCAGTCGTCGTCCGTCATCGTGCCGGAGCGCATGTGGTGCAGGGCCACCCGGGCCTCCGCCGAGAGCAGGCGCATCGCGATCTCGTTGCGCCCCATTTCGAGGGAGAAGATGACGCTGGGCAGATTGGCCTTGATGGAGCAGGCACGGGCGAAGTCCAGCGCGAGGGTGGACTTACCCATGGCGGGACGGGCCGCGATGACAATCATCTGGCCCGGGTGCAGACCGTTGGTCAGCGAGTCCAGGTCGGTGAAGCCGGTCGGGACGCCCGACATCTGGCCGCTGCGCGAACCGATCGCCTCGATCTCGTCGAGGGCGCCCTCCATGATGTCGCCGAGCGGCAGGTAGTCCTCGGAGGTCCGCTGCTCGGTGACTGCGTAGATCTCGGCCTGGGCGCTGTTGACGATCTCGTCGACGTCCCCGTCGGCGGCGTAACCCATCTGCGTGATCTTCGTACCGGCGGCGACCAGCCGGCGCAGGACCGCCCGCTCGTGGACGATCTCCGCGTAGTACTCGGCGTTCGCCGCCGTGGGGACCGACTGGACCAGGGTGTGCAGGTAGGGGGCCCCGCCGACCTTGCTGATCTCACCGCGCCGGGTCAGCTCAGCGCTGACGGTGATCGGGTCGGCCGGCTCTCCCTTGGCGTACAGGTCGAGGATGGCCTGGTAGATCGTCTCGTGCGACGGACGGTAGAAGTCGTGCCCCTTGAGCACCTCGACCACGTCGGCGATGGCGTCCTTGGACAGCAGCATGCCGCCCAGGACGGACTGCTCGGCGTCGAGGTCCTGGGGCGGGACCCGCTCGAAGCCGCCGCCTCCGCCGTCCCAGGAGCCGCCCTCGCGGCCCCGGTCGCTCTGTTCGTCCCCGCGGCCACGGCCTTCGCCGTTGCGGCGCGTACGGGCGGGCAGACGGTCACCTGGACCGCTGTCGGCCCAGGGGTCGTCCATGGGCTCGGACATGCTCACCGGGCCGCCTCCTCCCGTCCGCAACGCGGACCTTGCCGTGTCACTCTTTCTACGACACGGCTCTGACATTTGGGGCACCCGAATCGGCTCTCGGCGAGTCGGACATCGAACCAAGGTAGGCCCGGGAGCGACGTCAGCCAATCTTGTTATCCACAGGCTGTGTGGATGAGGTGTGGATGACGGCGCCAATGCTGTGGGTAACTCCCCGGAAGCTGTGCACGGACCGGGGGACAGTGCTGTGGACAAAATCACCTGCCCCACCCACCTACCCCATTTGACCTGGCCTTTCCCCCTCCACCGACCGTGGTGGAGAAAAATCTTCGCCACTGTCTCAAGATCGCCTCCAACGGGGTGGGACGAACGCTCGAATCGGCGCAGCGGTAAGGATCCAAGAGCCCTTGCGTCTATTACCTGTGGAAGATTAGATTGAGCACATGAGACAGGCCCCCACCGCACCGAAGGCTGCCCCGAGACGGCACGACCGCGAGATCCTCGCACTCGCCGTCCCCGCCTTCGGCGCCCTCGTCGCCGAACCCCTCTTCGTGATGGCCGACAGCGCCATCGTGGGCCACCTCGGCACACCTCAACTGGCCGGTCTCGGCATCGCGGCCGCACTGCTCACCACCGCCGTGAGCATCTTCGTCTTCCTCGCCTACGCCACCACCGCGGCCGTGGCCCGCCGGGTCGGCGCGGGCGACCTCCAGGCCGCCATCCGGCAGGGCATGGACGGCATCTGGCTCGCCCTGCTCCTCGGCGCGGCCGTCGTCGCGGTCGTCCTGCCCACGGCGCCCACCCTGGTCTCCTTCTTCGGGGCCTCCGACACCGTCGCCCCGTACGCGATCACCTACCTGCGGATCTCCGCCCTCGGCATCCCCGCGATGCTCGTGGTCCTCGCCGCCACCGGCGTCATCCGCGGCCTCCAGGACACCCGGACCCCGCTCTACGTCGCGATCGGCGGCTTCGCCCTCAACGGAGCCCTGAACGTCGCCCTCGTGTACGGGGCCGGCCTCGGCATCGCCGGCTCCGCCTGGGGCACGGTCATCGCCCAGTGCGCCATGGCCGCCGCCTACCTGGTCGTGGTCGTCCGGGGCGCCCGCAGGCACGGCGCCTCCCTCAGGCCCGACGCCGAGGGCATCCGGGCCTGCGCGCAGGCCGGTGCGCCCCTGCTGGTCCGCACCCTGTCCCTGCGGGCGGTCCTGCTGATCGCGACCGCCGTGGCCGCACGCCTCGGGGACGCCGATATCGCGGCCCACCAGATCCTGCTCTCCCTGTGGAGCCTGCTCGCCTTCGCCCTCGACGCGATCGCGATCGCCGGGCAGGCCATCATCGGCCGCTACCTCGGCGCGGGCGACACCGACGGCGCCAAGGCCGTCTGCCGCCGCATGGTGCAGTGGGGGATCGGCTCCGGCATCGTTCTGGGGCTCCTCGTCATCGCGGCCCGCCCGGTGTTCATCCCGCTCTTCACGAGCGATCCCGCCGTCGAAGACGCCCTGCTGCCGGCTCTGCTCGTGGTGGCTGTCTCGCAGCCCGTCTCCGGCATCGTCTTCATCCTCGACGGCGTCCTGATGGGCGCGGGCGACGGCCGCTACCTGGCGTGGGCCATGCTGCTGACCCTCGCCGTCTTCACCCCTGCCGCCCTGCTCGTACCGGCCCTGGGCGGCGGGCTGACGGCCCTCTGGTGCGCCATGACCCTGATGATGCTGGTCCGGATGGTCACCCTCCAGCTGCGCGCCCGCTCGGGCCGCTGGCTGGTCGCCGGAGCCACCCGGTAAACCGAGGCAGCCCGCTCCAGGCCTGCAGCAGCCCTGGAGCAATGTTTCACGTGAAACAGAGCCGGCGAACGAGCCCGTGTTTCACGTGAAACAACGAAGAAGGGCCGCACCCCCAGAGGGGTGCGGCCCTTCATGCGCAGCCCTTAGGCGGCGACGACCTCGATGCCGACGGTCGCGGCCACGTCAGCGTGCAGACGCACGGAGACCTGGTACGAGCCGAGGGTCTTGATCGGGGAGCCCAGCTCCACGCGGCGCTTGTCGACCTTCGGGCCACCGGACGCCTCGATCGCCGTGGCGATGTCGGAGGGCGTGACGGAACCGAAGAGACGACCGGCGTCACCCGCGCGGGTGGCCAGACGGACCTTGACGTTCTCGAGCTTGGCCTTGAACTCGTTGGCCTGCTCGATCGTCGCGATCTCGTGGATCTTGCGGGCGCGGCGGATCTGCGCCACGTCCTTCTCGCCACCCTTGGTCCAGCGGATCGCGAAACCACGCGGGACCAGGTAGTTGCGGGCGTAGCCGTCCTTGACGTCGACGACGTCGCCGGCGGTGCCGAGGCCAGAGACCTCGTGGGTCAGGATGATCTTCATTATTCGGTCACCCTTTCCTTATCGCGCGGTGGACGTGTAGGGCAGCAGTGCCATCTCACGGCTGTTCTTCACAGCCGTGGCGACGTCACGCTGGTGCTGCGTGCAGTTGCCGGTGACGCGGCGGGCACGGATCTTGCCACGGTCGGAAATGAACTTCCGCAGCATGTTCGTGTCCTTGTAGTCCACGTACGCGGTCTTGTCCTTGCAGAACGCGCAGACCTTCTTCTTAGGCTTGCGCACAGGCGGCTTCGCCATTGTGTCTCTCCTGTGAAATCAAGAAGTGGGGGTGCGAGCTGCCCTAGAAGGGCGGCTCGTCCGAGTAGCCACCGCCGGAGCCGCCGGAGCTTCCGCCCCAACCGCCACCGCCGCCGCCCTGCTGCTGGCCGCCGGCCGGCGCACTGGACGCCCAGGGGTCGTCGGAGGGACCTCCGCCGCCCTGGGGAGCAGCGCCGCCACTGGGGGCTCCGCCCCAGTTGCCACCGCCGCCGCCCTGCTGCTGCTGACCGCCGCCACCGCCGCCGTATCCACCCTGACCACCGCGACCAGTGGTCTTGGTGACCTTGGACGTGGCGTTCTTCAAGCTGGGGCCGACTTCCTCGACGTCCAGCTCGTAGACCGTGCGCTTGACACCCTCACGGTCCTCGTAGGACCGCTGCTTCAGCCGGCCCTGCACGATGACGCGCATGCCCCGCTGAAGGGACTCGGCGACGTTTTCCGCCGCCTGACGCCAGACCGAGCAGGTCAGGAACAGGCTTTCGCCGTCCTTCCACTCATTGGTCTGCTTGTCGAAGGTGCGGGGAGTGGACGCGACACGGAACTTCGCGACCGCCGCACCCGAGGGGGTGAAGCGCAGCTCGGGGTCGTCGACGAGATTGCCGACGACCGTGATGACGGTCTCGCCTGCCATGGATGAACCTCTCGGCGGGGATTGCTGCTGGGCTGCTGTGCTACTCGGTCCCGATTACCGCTGAACCGAAGTTCAGTGGGTCTCGGGGCGGAGGACCTTGGTCCGGAGAACCGACTCGTTCAGGTTCAGCTGTCGGTCAAGCTCCTTGACGACCGCAGGCTCGGCCTGAAGGTCGATGACCGAGTAGATGCCCTCGGGCTTCTTCTTGATCTCGTAAGCGAGACGACGACGGCCCCAGGTGTCGACCTTCTCGACCTTTCCGTTGCCCTCACGGACGACAGAAAGGAAGTTCTCGATCAGCGGGGAGACAGCGCGCTCCTCGAGATCGGGGTCGAGGATGACCATCACTTCGTAGTGACGCATGTGGAACCCACCTCCTTTGGACTCAGCGGCCACGGTCGTTCCGTGGCAGGAGGGTCGTGATGCGTGCGCACGGCATCTGCAGAGCAGACACCGCGCAGCTGTACAGACTACCTCCTCGACTCCTTCCGGTTGAAATCCGGCACCAGGAGGCCACAATCTGTATGCATCGGGTGTTCTCGGTGCTAAGCCCCCGGCCCCTGCCGGAGGCGGCCCGCAGCACCGCTCTGCTGCAGCCAGGAGGTGCCTTCCCATGGCACAGGCAATGCAACGCCAGTCCATCTCGCTCTTCGCGACCGACGGCAAGCCCCATCCGCTCCAGGACACTCTGGTGGCGGTCACTCTGGTCCTCGGCGCCGTGGCGTTCGTCACGGCCTTCTTCCACCATCTGCACCTGCTCAGCTCGTGGACCGGGCTGATCGGGATCGCCACCGGGCTCTACGGCCAGTTCATCTCCGCCACGACACGCGAGCGCACGGCACTGATCATCGGCCTCGGAGCCTCGGCCATCGGCTTCTTCCTCGGCATGGCGCACGGCGGTCTCTTCGGCGGCTGGCTGGGCTGACCGGGTGCCTCCGCGACGGGGCGCCGGCCTCCCACCGGCCCAGGCACGGCCTGTCCCCCAGATGGGTGGCGCCCCCGTCGCAGTAGGCTTCGCGCCATAGCCAGCGAAGCCGCCGAGGAGACGCCCCGCATGAGCCTGTCCCTGAGGACCATCAGCCGAGAGCAGCACCTGGGCTACCTCCAGAGCCTGCCCTCGGCTAGCCACTGCCAGGTCCCGGCGTGGGCCGACGTGAAGAACGAGTGGCGCTCCGAGAACCTCGGATGGTTCGACCAGTCCGGCGAACTCGTCGGCGCCGCACTCGTGTTGTACCGACAGCTGCCCAAGGTGAAGCGGTACCTCGCGTACCTCCCCGAGGGCCCGGTCATCAACTGGTACGCCCCCAACCTCGAAGAGTGGCTCCAGCCGATGCTGGCGCACCTCAAGCAGCAGGGCGCCTTCACCGTGAAGATGGGCCCGCCCGTCGTCATCCGCCGGTGGAACTCGACCGCCATCAAGGCCGGCATCCAGGACCCGGAGGTCAAGCGCCTGCGCGACGTGGAGGCCTCCGTCATCGAGCCCCGCGCCTTCGAAGTCTCCGACAAGCTGCGCCGGATGGGCTGGCAGCAGGCCGAGGACGGCGGCGCCGGCTTCGGCGACGTCCAGCCCCGGTACGTCTTCCAGGTACCGCTGGCCAACCGCTCGCTGGACGACGTCCTCAAGGGCTTCAACCAGCTGTGGCGCCGCAACATCAAGAAGGCCGAGAAGGCCGGCGTCGAGGTCGTCCAGGGCGGCTACGAGGACCTGCCGACCTGGCAGAAGCTGTACGAGGTGACGGCCGAGCGCGACAAGTTCCGCCCGCGCCCGCTCAGCTACTTCCAGCGCCAGTGGACGGCCCTCAACTCCGAGGACCCCAACCGGATGCGGCTGTACATCGCCACGCACGAGGGGGAACCGCTGGCCGCCGCCACGATGCTCACCGTCGGCCAGCACGTCTGGTACTCGTACGGCGCCTCCGCCAACCACAAGCGCGAGGTCCGTCCCTCGAACGCGATGCAGTGGCGCATGCTGCGCGACTCCTACGCGCTCGGCGCAAGCGTCTACGACCTGCGCGGCATCAGTGACACCCTGGACGAGAACGACCACCTGTTCGGGCTGATCCAGTTCAAGGTCGGCACGGGCGGCGAGGCCGTCGAGTACGTCGGCGAGTGGGACTTCCCGCTCAACAAGCTGCTGCACAAGGCGCTCGACATCTACATGTCGCGTCGCTGACTCCGCCCCATCCACACACACCGCACCGCTGCACCACGCAGCTCATCGAGAGAGGCTCCGGACGGGCATGGCGCTCACGCTCTACGTCGACACCGCGCGCTGGCGTGCGCACCAGAAGCAGATCCAGGACCAGTTCCCGGGGATGATCCCCGTCTGCAAGGGCAACGGCTACGGCTTCGGTCACGAGCGGCTCTGCGAGGAGGCGACCCGGATGGGCGCCGACGTCCTCGCCGTCGGGACGACGTACGAGGCCGCCAGCATCAAGGACTGGTTCGGCGGTGACCTGCTCGTCCTCACCCCGTTCCGGCGTGGTGAGGAGCCCGTGCCGCTGCCTGACCGGGTCATCCGCTCCGTGTCCTCGCTGGACGGGGTGCGCGGCCTGGTCGGCGCCCGTGTGGTCATCGAGTGCATGAGCTCGATGCGTCGCCACGGGATCTCCGAGCAGGACCTCGGCCAGCTGCACACGGCGATCGAGGACGTCCGGCTGGAGGGCTTCGCCCTGCACCTGCCGCTGGACCGCCCTGACGGCTCCGACGCCGTCGAGGAGGTCATCGGCTGGATGGACCGGCTGCGCGCGGCCCGGCTGCCGCTGCACACGATGTTCGTCAGCCACCTCAAGGCCTCGGAGCTGACGCGGCTGCAGCAGCAGTTCCCGCAGACGCGCTTCCGTGCCCGCATCGGCACCCGGCTGTGGCTGGGCGACCACGAGGCGACCGAGTACCGCGGCGCGGTGCTCGACGTCACCCGTGTCGCCAAGGGCGACCGGTTCGGCTACCGGCAGCAGAAGGCCGCCTCCGACGGCTGGCTGGTCGTCGTCGCCGGCGGCACGTCCCACGGCGTCGGCCTGGAGGCCCCCAAGGCCCTGCACGGGGTGATGCCGCGCGCCAAGGGCGTCGCCCGCGCCGGACTCGCCACCGTCAACCGGAACCTGTCGCCGTTCGTGTGGGCGGGCAAGCAGCGCTGGTTCGCCGAGCCGCCGCACATGCAGGTGTCCATCCTGTTCGTGCCGTCGGACTCTCCCGAGCCGAAGGTCGGCGACGAGCTGGTGGCGCACCTGCGCCACACCACCACGCAGTTCGACCGGGTGCTCGACGCCTGAGTCACTCCCCGGGGCGTGCGCCCCATTCCACTCGCTGACCCTCCGAAGGCGCCGCTTCCTGCGGCGCCTTCGGCGTCCGCGGGAGCGTGAAGACGTCCTCGGCGCCGTCCAGGACGCCCCCGGAGGGGTCGTCCGAGCCGTCGCGCCGCACCACGTCCCGCTCGGGCAGCAGGATGTCGCGTACGACCACCGCGCACAGGTAGAGCGTGCACAGCAGGTGCGCCGCGATGGCCACCTGGTAGCCCTCCAGCGGCAGGCCCTGGTGCTTGTCCCCGCTGGTCGTGTAGGCCAGGTAGAACCAGATCCCCAGGAAGTAGACGACCTCGCCGGCCTGCCAGATCAGGAAGTCCCGCCAGCGCGGCCGGGCCAGCGCGGCGAGCGGGATGAGCCAGAGCACGTACTGGGGCGAGTAGACCTTGTTGACCAGGATGAAGGCCGCCACCAGCAGGAAGGCCAGCTGCGCGAAGCGGGGGCGGCGGGGCGCGGTCAGCGTGAGCAGCCCGATGCCCGCGCACAGCAGCAGCGTCAGGCCCGTCGCATAGGTGTTGGCGCCTTCGAGGGGGTTTCCGGAGCGCTGGGAGATCAGCAGCCACACGGATCCGAAGTCGATGGGCCGCTCCTGGCTGAAGGTGTAGAACTTCTGCCACCCCTCCCAGGCGAAGAGCATCACGGGCAGGTTCACCACGAGCCAGGCGACGAGGGCGCCACCGACCGCCTCCCCGAACGCACGCCACTTGCCGGCCCGCCAGCAGAGCACGAACACGGCCCCGAGCAGCAGGACGGGATAGAGCTTGGCCGCGGTGGCCAGGCCGATCAGGACACCGAAGGACCGTGCCCCGCCCCGCGACCACATGAGCATCGCCGCGGCGGTCAGGGCGATGGCCAGCAGGTCCCAGTTGATGGTCGCGGTGAGTGCGAAGGCGGGTGCGAGGGCGAAGAGCAGCGCGTCCCACGGCCGCCTGCGGTGGGTGCGGGCCACGCACACCGCGATCACGGCGGCGCAGACCATGAGCATGCCCGCGTTGACCATCCAGTACATCTGCTCCCGGTGCTGCATGGAGCCGCTGCCGGGAGTCATCCATGAGGCGACCTCCATGAAGAGCCCGGTGAGCACCGGGTACTCCAGGAACTGCATGTCGCCGGGGATCCGGTCGAAGTACGGGGTGAGGCCGTCGGCGAAGCCGCGTACGACGTACAAGTGCGGGATGTCCGAGTAGCAGGCGTGGGTGTACTGGGAGCCGGCCCCGCGGAACCACGCCCAGTCGTAGCAGGGCAGCTTCTGCACCATGCCGAGCGCGAACATCCCCAGGGCGACGAGCACGACGACCCGCACCGGGGTCAGCCAGTGACCACCCAGCCGGGCGTAGCGGCCCAGCGGGCCGCCGATGAACTCGCTCCCCGCGGCGGCCACCTCGTCCTGCTGGGTGGGCAGTACGGGGCTGTCCTCGTGCACCTTCGTCATGCGCACATCCTGCCGTACGGCGCCGCCGGCGCCCATGACACAGGGGAGAGGGCCGCCGCACCGGGTGCGACGGCCCTCTCCGGCCGTGTTGTGGGGCTTCGGGTCAGCCTCCCGTGGAGCCCCCTATCGGGAAGTCTCCGGCACCGCCGCTCGGCCTGTCGCGCGACTTGCTGGGCGAGGGCGAGGGCGACCTGGACGAACTGGCGCTGGGGCTCGGCACGCAGATGGCCCACGGCTTGCAGGTCGGCTTTCCGCTGCTGCGCGAAGGGCTCGGGCTGGGGGACGGGGAAGGCGAGTTCGACGGGGACGGAGACGCCGAGGGGGAGGGCGAGGGGGAAGGCGAGGGAGAAGGCGAGGGAGCGCCCGAGGCGTGAGCGACGACACCGAGCTCGTCGGGCTCCGGGAAGTCCGACTTCGGTTCGCCGTTCAGCGCCTCCTTCATGTACTTGGTCCAGATCTCGGCCGGGATGTCACCACCGTGGAGGGAGGGAATGCCCGCCACGCCCCTCATCGAGATCAGTTCCTTCTTCTTCGCACTCGGGTCCGAGCGGAACAGGGCCACGGAGGTGGACAGCTCGGGGGTGTAGCCGACGAACCATGCCGACATGTTCTTGTCGGTGGTACCGGTCTTGCCCGCCGCGGGCCGGCCCAGCTTCTTGGCCTTCGTACCGGTGCCGTTCTCGACGACGTTGCGCAGGACCTTGGTGATGTTGTCCGCGATGGAGTTGTCCATGGCCCGTTCGCCCTTGGGGGCCGCGAAGCCGGGGACGTCCTTGCCGTCCTTCGTGACGCTGGTCACCGAGTACGGGTCGTGATGGATTCCGGAGGCGGCGAAGGTGGCGTACGAGTCGGCCATCCGGATGGCGCTGGGGGTCGACGTGCCCAGCGCGAAGGAGGCGTTGTCGTTGGGGTCGAAGGACTCCGGGAGGAGGCCGGACGCCTTCGCGACCGACCTCACCTTGCTGTGGCCGACGTCGAAGACGAGCTGGGCGAAGGGAACGTTGATGGACTTCTCCATCGCCTCGTTCAGGGTCACGTAGCCGTAGGGGGTCGGGCTCTCGTTCTTCTGCCGGAACGGCTTGCCGGAGCCGTCGCGCAGCGGCTCGCCCGCACGGTTGTTGATCACCGTGAGGTCGTTCGCCTGGTACTTGCTCTTGGCCGAGATCCCCTCACCCTTCGAATTCTGGGTGCCGTACTGCATGGCCGCCGCCAGCACGAACGGCTTCCAGGTCGAGCCGACCTGGACGCCCGAGGTGTTGGCGTTGTTGTTGAAGTGCTTCTTGTCGATGCCGGGACCGCCGTACAGGGCCACGAGGCCGCCGGTCTTGACGTCCACCGAGGCCGCCCCGAACTGGACGAAGGTGTCCGTTTCGGGCCTCGCCTTCTCGTCGAGCATCCCGTCGCGGGTCCCCTCGACGGCCTTGACCAGCGCGTCCACCTTCTCCTTCTTGAAGGTGGTGTGGATCTGGTATCCGCCCTTGGCCAGGTCCTCGACCTTGATGCCCTTCTTCGCCAGGTAGAGGTTGGCCGTATCGACCAGGTAGCCGATCTGCCCGGACATGCCGGCGGCCTGGGCGGATTCGATCAGTGGGGGGAACTCCTTGTACTGGTCCCGCTCGGCCTGCTGCATGCGCCCGACCTTGACCTCCCGGTCCAGCACCCAGGACCAGCGTTGTTTGGCCCGTTCGGAGTTGGCTTCGGGTGTGGCCGCGGCGCCGATGCCGCCGTCGGGGTTGTAGAGGTTCGGGCCCTTGAGCACGGCGGCGAGGAAGGCGCTCTCGGAGGGGTTCAGCTTGTTGCTGTCCTTGCCGAAGTAGGCGCGCGCGGCCGCCTGGATCCCGTAGGCGTCGCGGCCGTAGTAGGCGGTGTTCAGGTAGCCGGCGAGGATCGTGTTCTTCTCCTCGCTGACGCCCAGCTTTATCGAGATGAAGAGCTCGGTGACCTTTCGCTTGAGCGTCTGGTCCGAGTCCAGGTACTGGTTCTTCACGAACTGCTGGGTGATCGTCGAGCCGCCCTGGGTGGATCCGCCCTTGGCCATGTTCCACACGGCGCGGGCGATGCCCATCGGGTCGACGCCCTTGTCCGATTCGAAGGACTCGTTCTCCGCCGCGATCACGGCGTTCTGCATGGACCGGGGGATATCCTCGATGGAGACGATCTGGCGGTTGACGGACCCGCCGGTTGCGACCATCTGGGAGCCGTTCGCCCAGTAGAAGACGTTGTTCTGCGCCTTGGCCGTCTTGTTCACGTCGGGTGTGCCCACCGAAGCGATGCCGATGCCCGCGCCCACCGTGATGATCGCGAAGAAGCCCAGGGCCGAGCCGCTGACGAGCTTCCAGGACGGGACGAAGCGCTTCCAGCCGATCTTTTCGCCGCGCGGGTAGTTGATGAACCGCTTGGGCTGGCCGGCGCCCACGGAGGCGCCCCTACCCCGCCCTGCCGAGCCCCGGCCGGCGGATCTCCGGGCGTCCGAACGGCTGCCGTGACCCGGCTGCTGGGAATACGGCCCACTGGGTGACGCGGTGGGGACGTCACGCCCGGCGCCCCTGGACGGGCGCTGCTGGGCAGCCCTACGGGCGGCGGCGCGGCCACCGCTCTGGGGCTGTTGCGGTTTGCGGCGGTGCTCGCTCATCGAACGACTACTCCTCGGGCAGGCGAGTGGCCTGGAAGCGGCAGGTGAGTTCCGGTCCCCCCGGTGTCATGGCGCACAGACTACGCACGCCCAAAAGCCAATCAGTGCCGAAGTTCACCCCAAATCAGGCAACTTGCCTCGCGCAAATCGGTGATGTGACGCCGGTCACCGTGTCACCACTTGTAGCTGAGGGCTACCCGTTCTATCGTCTGGATGTATCGAGCCGATACATCAGCTCGACATAAAGACTCCGAGGCAGGGGAAGGGCAAGCGGATGAGCAGGCGCTCAGGCATTCTTGAGTTCGCTGTTCTCGGCCTGCTACGCGAATCCCCCATGCACGGTTACGAGCTGCGCAAGCGGCTCAACACCTCGCTGGGGGTGTTCAGGGCGTTCAGCTACGGGACGCTCTACCCCTGCCTCAAGACGCTCGTCACCAACGGCTGGTTGATCGAAGAGCCGGGCAATGCCCCGGAGGACGCTCTCGCCGCTTCACTCGCAGGGCGCCGCGCCAAGATCGTCTACCGGTTGACGGCAGCAGGTAAGGAGCACTTCGAGGAGCTCCTCTCCCACACGGGCCCCGATGCCTGGGAGGACGAGTCCTTCGCCGCCCGCTTCGCCTTTTTCGGTCAGACCGAACGGGACGTACGCATGCGGGTACTGGAGGGCCGTCGCAGCCGCCTTGAGGAGCGCCTGGAGAAGATGAGCGCCTCGCTGGCTCGCACACGCGAGCGGCTCGACGACTACACGCTCGAGCTGCAACGCCACGGCATGGAATCCGTGGAGCGCGAAGTGCGCTGGCTGAACGAGCTCATCGAGAGTGAGCGGGCGGGACGGGATCAGAGACGACCCGGTCCGTCCGACGAAACTGCAAAGTGAGGTCTGCATCTCGCAGGCCTCGTCCGAGAACAAACAGGGAGCAACCGGAATGGGTTCGGTTCGCGTAGCCATCGTCGGCGTAGGCAACTGCGCCGCCTCGCTGGTGCAGGGCGTCGAGTACTACAAGGACGCCGACCCGGCGGCCAAGGTCCCCGGTCTGATGCACGTCCAGTTCGGCGACTACCACGTGAGCGACATCGAGTTCGTCGCCGCGTTCGACGTCGACGCGAAGAAGGTCGGCCTCGACCTTTCGGACGCCATCGGCGCCAGCGAGAACAACACCATCAAGATCTGTGACGTCCCGAGTGCGGGCGTGACCGTTCAGCGCGGCCACACCCTGGACGGTCTGGGCAAGTACTACCGCGAGACGATCGAGGAGTCGGCCGAGACCCCGGTCGACATCGTCCAGACCCTTCTGGACCGCCAGGTCGACGTCCTGATCTGCTACCTGCCGGTCGGTTCCGAGGCTGCGGCGAAGTTCTACGCCCAGTGCGCCATCGACGCCAAGGTCGCCTTCGTCAACGCCCTCCCGGTCTTCATCGCCGGCACCAAGGAGTGGGCCGACAAGTTCACCGAGGCCGGTGTCCCGATCGTCGGCGACGACATCAAGTCGCAGGTCGGCGCCACCATCACGCACCGTGTGATGGCGAAGCTGTTCGAAGACCGCGGGGTCCGTCTTGAGCGCACCATGCAGCTCAACGTCGGCGGCAACATGGACTTCAAGAACATGCTCGAGCGCGACCGCCTCGAGTCGAAGAAGATCTCCAAGACTCAGGCCGTCACCTCGCAGATCCCCGACCGCGAGCTCGGCGAGAAGAACGTCCACATCGGCCCGTCCGACTACGTGGCGTGGCTCGACGACCGCAAGTGGGCCTACGTCCGCCTCGAAGGCCGCGCCTTCGGTGACGTCCCGCTGAACCTCGAGTACAAGCTCGAGGTGTGGGACTCCCCGAACTCCGCCGGTGTCATCATCGACGCCCTGCGCGCCGCGAAGATCGCCAAGGACCGGGGCATCGGTGGCCCGATCCTGTCGGCTTCGAGCTACTTCATGAAGTCCCCGCCGGTGCAGTACTTCGACGACGAGGCTTACGCGAACGTCGAGAAGTTCATCAAGGGCGAGGTCGAGCGCTAGTCGAAACCCCGGTGTCCTGACGGACACCTGGACTTCGGCAGTTCTTCCACGGAGGGTCCCCGGGCAATATGCCCGGGGACCCTCCGCGTGTGTGACCCTTTCCCTCATGGCTGTCGTACGTGATCTGCGCGTACTCCTGCGTCTGCGGGACTTCCGCAACCTGCTCGCCGTACGGCTGCTCTCCCAGGCCGCCGACGGCGTCTACCAGGTCGCACTGGCCGCCTATGTCGTCTTCTCCCCGGAGAAACAGGCCTCGCCCGCGGCCATCGCCTCGGCCATGGCCGTACTCCTGCTGCCCTATTCGGTGATCGGCCCCTTCGCCGGAGTCCTGCTGGACCGCTGGCGCCGCCGCCAGGTGTTCCTCTACGGCAACCTGCTGCGGGCCTTCCTCGCCTGTGTCACCGGCATGCTGATCGTCGCGCACGTCCCCGACTGGCTCTTCTACGCCTCGGCCCTGTCCGTGACCGCGGTCAACCGCTTCGTGCTGGCCGGTCTCGCGGCTTCCCTGCCCCGGGTCGTCGCGCCCGGCCAACTGGTCACCGCGAACGCCCTCTCACCCACCGCGGGAACCCTCGCCGCCGTCGCCGGCGGGGGCATGGCCTTCCTCGTCCGCATACTGGCCGACGACTCCGACGCCCTGGTGGTCCTCCTCGGAGCCGGCCTCTACCTGTGCGCGGCCCTGGTCTCCCTGCGCCTGGCCCTGGACCTCCTCGGTCCCGACCACCCTCCCGGCCGGATCAACCCGACGGTCCTCCAGGGGGCCGCCCTCACCGTGCGGGGCCTGGCCGAGGGCCTACGGCACCTGGCTTCCCGGCGCGAAGCGGCCCGGGCGCTCACCGCCATGACCGTCATGCGGTTCTGCTACGGCGCCCTGTTCGTCACGCTGCTCATGCTCTGCCGCTACGCCTGGTCGGACAACGAGGCCGACGGGCTGGCTCTGCTGGGGGTCACGGTCGGTGTTTCAGGGGCCGGGTTCTTCGCGGCCGCCGTCATCACCCCCTGGCTGGTGGGCAGGCTCGGGCCCCTCGGCACCATCACCCTCTGCGCCGCGAGCGCCGCGGTGCTGGTGCCGGCGCTCGGCCTGTTCTTCGCGCCCGGACCGATGCTGGCAGCGGCCTTCGTACTGGGCCTGGCCACCCAGGGAGCCAAGATCTCCACCGACACGGTCGTGCAGTCCCAGGTGAAGGACGCCTTTCGCGGCCGCGTCTTCTCCGTCTACGACGTGCTCTTCAACGCCGCCTTCGTCGGCGCCGCCGGGGTGGCCGCTCTCGTGCTCCCCCTCGACGGGCACTCCGTCCCCTTGAACCTCGGCGTGGCGATGCTCTACGCCGCTACCGCGGCACTCCTCGTGCGTCAGGGCGATGTTTCACGTGAAACATCGCCCTGACCGCAGCACGACCGGCTCTCCGCCCCGATGTTTCACGTGAAACATCGGCCCGCCCGGGCCCTCGGCGCCTCAGGGCCTGAACGCCTCAGCCCTGCGCCGCCCACCACTCCTTGAGAGCGGCGACCGCCGCCTCGTGCTCCATCGGACCGTTCTCCAGCCGCAGCTCCAGCAGGAACGCGTAGGCCTTGCCGATCGCCGGTCCGGGCCCCACGTCGAGGACACGCATGATCTCGTTGCCGTCGAGGTCGGGCCGGATCGCGTCCAGCTCCTCCCTCTCCTGCAGCTGGGCGATGCGCTCCTCCAGCCCGTCGTAGGTGCGGGAGAGTGCGTTCGCCTTGCGCTTGTTGCGCGTGGTGCAGTCGGAGCGGGTCAGCTTGTGCAGGCGGTCCAGCAGCGGACCGGCGTCGCGGACGTAACGCCGCACGGCCGAGTCGGTCCACTCCCCGTCCCCGTAGCCGTGGAAGCGCAGGTGCAGCTCCACCAGCCGGGACACGTCCTTGACCATGTCGTTGGAGTACTTGAGCGCGGTCATGCGCTTCTTGGTCATCTTCGCGCCCACCATCTCGTGGTGGTGGAAGGAGACCCGTCCGTCGCTCTCGAACCGGCGGGTCCGGGGCTTGCCGATGTCGTGCAGCAGCGCCGCGAGCCGCAGCACCAGGTCCGGGCCGTCCTCTTCCAGCGCGATCGCCTGCTCCAGCACGATCAGCGAGTGGTCGTAGACGTCCTTGTGCCGGTGGTGCTCGTCGCTCTCCAGCCGCAGCGCCGGCAGCTCCGGCAGCACGTGCTCGGCCAGCCCCGTGTCCACGAGGAGGCCCAGGCCCTTGCGCGGGTGCGCGGACAGCAGCAGCTTGTTCAGCTCGCCCTGGATCCGCTCGGCCGAGACGATCTCGATGCGGCCGGACATCTCCGTCATCGCCGCCACCACGTCCGGGGCGACCTCGAAGTCGAGCTGGGCCGCGAACCGCGCCGCCCGCAGCATCCGCAGCGGATCGTCGGAGAAGGAGTCCTCGGCCGTGCCCGGGGTGCGCAGGACACCCGCCCGGAGGTCCTCCAGGCCGCCGTGCGGGTCCACGAACACCTTCTCGGGGAGCGCGACGGCCATCGCGTTCACCGTGAAGTCGCGACGGACGAGATCCTCCTCGATGGAGTCGCCGTAGGAGACCTCGGGCTTGCGCGAGGTCCGGTCGTAGGACTCCGAGCGGTACGTGGTCACCTCGATCTGGAAGCTTCGATCAACGTCTCCGACGCGGGCCTCCTTCTGCGCACCGACGGTGCCGAAGGCGATACCGACGTCCCAGACCGAGTCGGCCCATGGCCTGACGATCTTGAGAACGTCCTCGGGACGGGCGTCGGTGGTGAAGTCGAGATCGTTGCCGAGGCGCCCGAGCAGCGCGTCGCGGACGGACCCGCCGACCAGGGCGAGGCGGAAGCCCGCCTCCTGGAAACGGCGGCCGAGCTCGTCGGCGACAGGGGCGATGCGCAGCAGTTCGCTCACCGCGCGGGCCTGCCCGTGATTCAGGACACTGAGGTTGTCTTCGTTGGCGTTCGGCACAACAGAAAAGGGTACGTGCCCGGCCCGCCGGGAGCTCCCGTGTTTTGGGGCCACCCCGGCCCACGGCCCCTCCGGGGCGGACCCGATCATGTGGAGCAAGGCGCGGCACTCGCGCACAGCGGGCCTCGTTACCATGCGTGGACGCACAAACGACGACCACTGACACTTCGAGGGACGGGCGAGCGCGTTGGCCGAGGCGGCAGACATCCAGGGGGCACCCCTCGCTCCTGCCCGGCGACGCTGGCTGCGGCGCGCTGTCGTCCTGCTCGCCGGGACGCCGGTACTCGCCGGCCTGGTCTACTCGCACGCCCCGGAAGCCCAGGCAGCCGACACGGCCGCCGCAGCCGTCGACATCCAGCTCGACACCCTGGCACCGAGCGCCCCGATCAAGGGCGACACCCTCACCATCTCGGGCACCGTGGTCAACAACGGCTCCGAGAAGATCACCGACGCGCACGTGGGTCTGCGGGTCGGGCCGGCGCTGGCGGACCGCGGCTCCATCGACGAGGTCGCGGATCGCGGCGGATTCCGGGCGGGCATCGACCCGGCGGAGATCGGCGCCGAGTTCGCCGTGAAGATCGATTCGCTGCCCTCGAAGATCAGCCAGCCGTTCACCCTCAAGGTTCCGGTGAACAAGCTGAAGCTGGACGAGGACGGCGTCTACCAGCTCGGCGTCTCCCTGTCCGGGGAGACCGAGAGCCGCCAGTACGAGCGGGTCCTCGGCATCAAGCGGACCTTCCTGCCCTGGCAGCCGGAGGCCGCTGCCAAGCGGTCCCAGCTCGCGTACGTCTGGCCCTTGATCTCCACCACGCACTTGACCTCGGAGACCGGCTCGGACGAGCTGCAGACCCCCGTCTTCCTCGACGACAGCCTCGCCGCCGAGCTGAAGTCCGACGGGCGTCTGGGACAGATGGTCACCCTCGGCAAGGACCTTCCCATCACCTGGGTCATCGACCCGGACCTGCTCTACACCGTCGACGCCATGACCAAGGGCTACCGGGTCCGCACCCCCGACGGCCGGACCGTCCAGGGCAAGAACAAGGCCGTCGCCGAGCAGTGGCTGAGCTCGCTGGAAAGCGCCGTCCAGGGCAAGAAGGTCGTCGCACTGCCCTTCGCCGATCCGGACATCGCCTCGCTCGCCCACCGCGGCAAGGACGTGTCCGGCACCCTGGGACAGCTGCGGCCGGCCACCGACAAGGCGAAGCAAGCCGTCGAGACGGTCCTGCACGTCCCCGCGAGCACCGACTTCTCCTGGCCCGTGGAAGGGGCGATCGACCCGTCGATCGTCAACGTCGCGACGTCGGCCGGTGCCCACAACATCCTCACCCGCAGCGACAGCCTCCAGGAGACCGGTGCACTCGGCTACACCCCGTCGGCCGCCCGGCCCATCGGCGCGGGCACCACGGCGGTCGTCGCCGACGCCGGTCTCTCCACCGCCTTCGAGGGCGACATGCTCCGCACCGGGACCTCCACCCTCGCGGTACAGCGGTTCCTCGCCCAGACCCTCGCCCTGAACCTGCAGGACACCGACACCCAGCGCAGCTTCGTCGTCGCCCCGCAGCGCATGCCCAGCTCCAGCCAGGTACAGACGATGGCCACAGCCATACGGGGTCTGCAGGCGGGCCGCTGGAGCCAGGCCGTGGCCCTGGAGGCGGCCGCCGCCGCGACTCCCGACCCCCGCGCCGCGACCAAGGTCCCGGGGGCCGGCCAGTACCCCGAGGCACTGAGCAAGCAGGAACTGCCGGTCTCCGCCTTCGAGAAGATCCGCACCACCGAGACCACCCTCGACCACTTCAAGGTGATCCTGACCGCCCCCGACCGCGTCGAGATCCCCTTCGGCAACACCACCAACCGCGAGATGTCCGCCTCCTGGCGCGGCCGCCGCGATGCCGCGTGGGACTATCGCGACCAGGTGCAGCGGTACCTGATCAAGCTGACCGAGAAGGTCAAGATCATTCCCAAGTCCGACGCGACGCTCTCCGGACACAGCGCGACCATCCCCGTCAGTGTCCAGAACAGCCTCGTCCAGGACACCCACAACCTGGTCCTCCGGGTGCGGTCCGCCAACCCGACCCGGCTGATGTTCGGCGACAGCGGGGAGTCCCAGCAGGAAGTAGCGGTCCAGGGCGGCCACAGCCAGACCGTGAAGTTCCCCGCCAACGCCACCGCGAGCGGCCCGGTCGAGGTGACCGCCCAGCTCTTCACCACTGACGGAGTGCCCTACGGGAAGGCCCGCAAGTTCACCGTCGAAGCCACCGAGGTGACACCGACCGTCATGCTCGTCATCGCGGGCGGTGTGCTCCTCCTCGTGCTGGCCGGCATCAAGATGTACGCCAGCCGCAAGCGCGTCGCGGCACGCGCCGCCGCCGAGGAGAACACGCAGCAGAGTGACGAGTCCCCGGACACCGGACCGCAAAGCGCGGACCCGTCCGGCACGGGTGAGACAGTGGACCGTTGAGCGACGCCGTGGCCGTTCGGCCTGGGGACGATGAGGTGGGGTTTCGATGAACGCGCCGTACGAAGGTGACCGTGCGCAGGGCACTGGCGGGCCCGCGCCCTCCCAGAGCACTGCCCCCGGCGCCCCGGTGCCGGGACAGGTTCCCGCGCCCGCACCAGCGCCGGACCACGACCCCTATGTCCAGGACGCCTACGCCTACGACCCGTACCGGGCGCAGGACCTCTCCGCCCAGGACCCGGTGGCGGAGGTCCTGTACGACCGGGCCTCGCACCCGCCGCCCCCGCCCGGCACCTTCCAGGAGCCCGGGCCGCTCTACGCGGCTCCACCGGCCCCCTCGTACGCCCCGGACCCCCGGGTGTGGGCCCAGACCCCGCCGCCCGAGCCGGACGGCCCCTCCCGGCACCTGCCCTACGGAGACCACGCCACGACCACGCAGTTCGTCGGTGTGGACTCCCTCGTGACCAAGGCCGCCGACCAGGACCCCCGTCCCGATGCCTTCGCGCACCTCTACCGGGACCAGGACGCGGCGCCCCGCACCCCGGCCGAGGACGCGCCCGTGGCCGCCCCGGCACCGAGCAAGCCCGCCGGACGCGCCTCCAGCCTGCTCAAGTCCAGCGCCCTGATGGCCGCCGGCACCATCGTCTCCCGCATCACCGGCTTCATGCGGACCCTGGTGATCGCCGGAGCGATCGGCGTCGCCACCCTCAACGACAGCTACCAGGTCGCCAACACCCTGCCGACGATGATCTACGTCCTGGTCGGCGGAGGTGCCCTCAACGCCGTCTTCATCCCGCAGTTGGTGCGCGCGATGAAGAACGACGAGGACGGGGGAGAGGCATACGCCAACCGGCTGCTGACCCTCGTCATGGTCCTGCTGGGCGCCGTCACGGTGGTCTGCGTGCTCGCGGCACCGCTGTTCATCGGCATGATGTCGCAGAAGATCGCCGACGACCCGGCACGGCTGGACGTCGCCGTCGCCTTCGCCCACTACTGCCTGCCCACCATGTTCTTCATGGGTGTGCACGTGGTCCTCGGTCAGATCCTCAACGCCCGCGGCCGGTTCGGCGCGATGATGTGGACCCCGGTCCTCAACAACATCGTCGTCATCGCCACCTTCGGCGCCTTCATCTGGGCCTTCGGCGGCTTCACCACCACGGGCGTCACCGAGGCCGGCATCACCCCCGAAGGCGTCCGCCTGCTGGGCCTGGGCACCCTGCTCGGCCTCATCGTCCAGTCCCTGGCGATGCTTCCCTACCTGCGCGACGCCGGCTTCAAGCCGCGCCTGCGGTTCGACTGGAAGGGCCACGGCCTCGGCAAGGCCGCCGGCCTGGCCAAGTGGACGTTCTTCTTCGTCCTCGCCAACCAGCTCGGCCTCATCGTCGTCACCCAGCTCGCCACCTGGGCGGGCGAGGTGGCCGACAAGCAGGGCCACGGCGGTACCGGCATCACCGGCTACAACTACGCCCTGCTGCTCTGGCAGATGCCGCAGGCCATCATCACCGTCTCCGTCATGACCGCCGTCCTGCCGCGCATCTCCCGGTCCGCCCACGACGGCGACGCCGCCGCCGTCCGTGACGACATCTCCTACGGACTGCGCACCTCGGCCGTCGCGATCGTGCCCTGCGCCTTCGCGTTCCTCGCCCTGGGCGTCCCGATGGCCGGCCTGCTCTACGCCGGTTCCGGCACGGAGAGCGCCCAGAACATCGGTTTCATCCTGATGGCCTTCGGCCTCGGACTGATCCCGTACTCCGTCCAGTACGTGGTCCTGCGCGGCTTCTACGCCTACGAGGACACCCGGACGCCCTTCTACAACACGGTCATCGTGGCCGCCGTCAACGCGAGCATGTCAGCCGTCGCCTTCTTCGTGCTCCCCTCCCGCTGGGCCGTCGTCGGCATGGCCGCCGCCTACGGCCTCGGCTACGCCGTGGGCGTCGGTGTCGCCTGGCGCCGACTGCGCACCCGACTCGGCGGCGACCTCGACGGGGCGCACGTCATGCGCACCTACACCCGGCTCATCGGCGCCTGCGTCCCCGCCGCGGCCGTGGCCGGCGCCGTCGCCTACGCCGTCCTTCACTTCATCGGCAGCGGAGCCCTCGGTTCCCTCACCGCACTGGTGGCCGGCGGCATCTCCCTGGCGGCGGTGTTCCTCGTCGCCGCCAAGCGGATGCGCATCGAAGAACTCAACGCCATGGTCGGGATGGTCCGCGGACGCCTGGGACGCTGATGCGTACAACCATCCTGCTCCCTGGTGTGTCGTGCAGACCGGTGGACTGTGGGCACAATTGGCTTGGCTTCGCAGACTGGCCGACAGCGCGCAACGGATGGGGAGGCGGGGACGACGGTGGCGGAACGTAGCACGGCTGCCGTCGACGTGGCCGACAACAGCGGCGACGAGCCGCTGGCCGCGGAGACGGCCCAGGCCTCGGCCGACGGGGTGGACACCCAGAACGGACAAGCCGCGGACGGAACCATGCCCGAGAAGGACGGCGATCGCAGGAACCCGGCACCCGCTGCCGCTCCCGAGCTGCACAGCGGCCACAAACTGGCCAGACGCTACCGGCTCGAAGAGTGCGTCACCCGTCTGGACGGATTCAGCAGCTGGCGTGCGATGGACGAGAAACTGCGCCGGGCCGTGGGCGTCCACCTGCTGCCCGCCGACCACGCGAGGGCCCGTGCCGTCCTGGCCGCCGCCCGCTCCTCGGCCCTGCTCGGCGACCCCCGGTTCGTCCAGGTCCTCGACGCCGTGGAGGAGAACGACCTCGTCTACGTCGTCCACGAGTGGCTCCCCGACGCCACGGAGCTCACCGCGGTCCTCGCCGCGGGCCCCATGGAGCCGCACGAGGCCTACCAGCTCGTCAGCCAGGTCTCCCAGGCCATGGCCGCCGCGCACCGCGAGGGCCTGGCCCACCTGCGGCTGACCCCCAGCGCGATACTGCGCACCTCCTCGGGCCAGTACCGCATCCGCGGCCTCGCCGTGAACGCCGCCCTGCGCGGCATCACCAGCGAGACCCCGCAGCGCTCGGACACCGAGGCCATCGGCGCCCTCCTGTACGCCGCGCTGACCCAGCGCTGGCCGTACGAGAACGACGCCTACGGCCTCACCGGCCTGCCCAAGGGCGTCGGCCTGATCGCCCCCGACCAGGTCCGCGCGGGCGTGCACCGCGGTCTGGGCGAGCTGGCCATGCGTGCCCTCGCCAACGACGGGGCCACCGCCTCGCGGCAGGACCCCGCCTGCACCACCCCGGAAGAGCTCTCCAAGGCCGTGGCCGCGATGCCCCGCATCCGGCCGCCGGAGCCCACCTTCACAGCGCCTCCGGAGTACCAGCACACCACCTACCAGCAGGGCAGCTACGGCAGGCCCCAGGGCCCCGGCATGCCCACCGCGCAGGTCCTCACCGTCGTACCTCCGCCGCCGCCCCTGCAGAGCCGTACCGGCCGCGTCCTCAAGTGGGGCGTCGCCGCCCTGCTGATCGCCGCCCTCGGCCTGGGCAGCTGGCAGCTCGCCGACACCCTGCTGAACCGCAACAACCAGGGCAGCACCAGCGGCAGCCAGACCACGCACGAGAAGGCAAACGACACCCCGGAGAAGGTGGCGCCCGTTCCCCTCGCCATCTCCCGGGCCCGCGAGTACTCCCCGGACGGGAAGGAGCAGGACCCCGGAGGCGTCAAGAACACCTTCGACGGGGACTCCTCCACCTACTGGCGGACCAAGTACTACGTCGACGGCCCCGACATCACGGACTACAAGGCCGGCGTCGGCATCGTCTACGACCTCGGCGCCGAACACGAGGTCAGCAGCGCCTCGATAGCGCTCCGGTTCGCGGGCGACCACACCACCACCACGCTCTACGCGGTCGATTCCCTGGACCCGTCCGGCAAGATCTCCGGCATGCCGAAGATCGCCACGGCCAAGACCTCGGACAGCAGCTTCAACCTGACCAGCGAGAAGCCGGTCAAGACCCGGTACGTCCTGCTCTGGATCACCGCGATGCCCAAGGCACCGGGCGACACCTACACCGGAGCCGGGTACAAGCAGGCCATCACGGACGTGAAGTTCGCGGGCTGACGGACAGCAGGGGAGGGGGCCGGCATTGGACGAAGCCACACCCGGCGGCCGCAGCGACCAGGACCTCCTGTCGCTGCACGCCGCCGGAGATCCGGACGCCTTCGGCGAGCTCGTACGCCGGCACCGCGACCGGCTGTGGGCCGTGGCCCTGCGCACCCTCGGCGACCGTGAGGAAGCCGCCGACGCCGTGCAGGACGCCCTCGTCTCCGCCTACCGGGCCGCCCACACCTTCCGCGGCGAATCCGCCGTCACGACCTGGCTGCACCGCATCACCGTGAACGCCTGCCTGGACCGGGCCCGCAAGGCCGCCTCCCGGAAGACCTCCCCCCTCGACGACACGGACCGCCTGGAGCGCCTTCTGGAGCCCCACGAGTCCGCCGAGGCCCCTGCGGAGCGCCAGGACCTCCACCGGCAGCTACTGGCCGCCCTGGGCACCCTCCCGGCCGATCAGCGGGCAGCCCTGGTCCTCGTCGACATGCAGGGCTACCCCGTCGCCGAGGCCGCCGCCCTCCTCGACGTCCCCGTCGGCACCGTGAAGAGCCGCTGCGCGCGCGGCAGGGCGAAACTCGTCCCGCTCCTCACTCATCTGCGCACACATACCGGGGATAACACCGATACCGAGCGGGGAAGGAACCGGACACCGGGGACAACCGTCCCACCGACGGCAGACCACGGGGACCCGGCCCCGGATCCCAACGCAGTGAAGGGCGGAGGTGGACGAGCATGAACCCCACAACCGGCGCGACCGGCACGATCGGGCACCCCGACGTCTCGGAGATCTCCGAGCTGGCGGAAGGCCTCCTCTCCCCGTCCCGCACCGCGGAGGTCCGCAGCCATCTAGGCGACTGCCCCCTGTGCGAGGACGTCCGTGCCTCCCTGGAGGAGATCCGGGCCCTGCTCGGCACCCTGCCCGGTCCGGCCCGGATGCCCGTCGACGTCTCCGGCCGGATCGACGCGGCCCTCGCCGCCGAAGCCCTCCTCGATGCCACCACCCGGCACGAGGAGCCCGGCACCGGCCATCCGGACCCGGCGGCCCCAGAGGTCCCCGGTCCCGATGCTTCACGTGAAACATCCCCCGGACCGCTCGGACCGCTCGGTGACCCCGGCGCCCTGCGGCCTTCCGGTCACCCGGCCGGCCCAACCGGCCCCGGCCGGCGCCGCGCACGCCGCCGGATCGCTCTCGCGGGCGGCCTCCTCGCGGCGTGCGCCGCCGGCGTCATGGTGTTCGGCCTGACGTCCGGCGACCGTGCCCTGTCCGGAGACGCGCGGAGCGACGCATCCTCCGCCCAGTCCAGGTCCGGCACACCCGAGTACACCGCCCAGGGGCTCCCCGGCACGGTGCGCGAGCTCCTCGCGTCCGGCAGCCGGGGGGACAAGGCTGCGGGGGAGGGGAACAACACCTTCGGAGTGGAGAACAGCCCGCAATCCGAGCCGAGCCCCGCCCCGGCCGATGGCCGGACGCCCCGGGCGCCCGCCTGCGTGCAGGAAGCCACCGGGCGCACCGAGAGCCCCCTGGGCTTCGAGTCCGGCACCTACGAGGGCAAGGACGTCTTCCTCATCGTCCTGCCGCACCCGGGCGATCCCGCCGTCGTGGACGCCTATCTCGTCGGCTCCGCCTGTGTCACCGACCCCTCGGCCGTCCCCGGAAAGCCTCTGCTCACCAGTACCTATTCGAGGAGTTGAACGGCCGGAAGGCTCGGGGGGAAAACTCGGGAATGCAGGCGCCGTAGGATCCGTTGGGTGGGGTGAGAGTCCACACCGGCCCCCCGGTAGGCAGCAGGCAGTCCGCAGAGACGAGGAATCAACCCGTGAGCGACGTACGAAACGTGATCATCATCGGCTCCGGGCCGGCCGGTTACACCGCCGCCCTGTACACCGCACGCGCTTCGCTCAAGCCCCTGGTCTTCGAAGGCGCCGTCACCGCCGGTGGCGCGCTGATGAACACCACCGAGGTCGAAAACTTCCCCGGCTTCCAGGACGGCATCATGGGGCCGGACCTCATGGACAACATGCGTGGCCAGGCCGAGCGCTTCGGCGCCGAGCTGATTCCGGACGACGTCATCGCCGTGGACCTCACCGGTGAGATCAAGACCGTCACCGACACCGCCGGCACCGTCCACCGCGCCAAGGCCGTGATCGTGACCACCGGTTCCCAGCACCGCAAGCTCGGCCTGCCCAACGAGGACGCCCTCTCCGGCCGCGGCGTCTCCTGGTGCGCGACCTGCGACGGCTTCTTCTTCAAGGAGCACGACATCGCCGTGATCGGCGGCGGCGACACCGCGATCGAGGAGGCCACCTTCCTCTCCCGGTTCGCCAAGTCCGTCACGATCGTCCACCGCCGCGACTCCCTGCGCGCCTCCAAGGCCATGCAGGACCGCGCCTTCGCCGACCCGAAGATCAAGTTCGCCTGGGACAGCGAGGTCGCGGAGATCCACGGCGAGCAGAAGCTCACCGGCCTCACCCTGCGCAACACCAAGACCGGTGAGACCTCCGAGCTGCCCGTGACCGGCCTCTTCATCGCCGTCGGCCACGACCCGCGCACCGAGCTGTTCAAGGACCAGCTCGACCTCGACGAGGAGGGCTACCTCAAGGTCGACGCCCCCTCCACCCGCACCAGCCTCACCGGCGTGTTCGGCGCGGGCGACGTGGTCGACCACACCTACCGTCAGGCCATCACTGCCGCGGGCACGGGCTGCTCCGCGGCCCTCGACGCCGAGCGCTTCCTCGCCGCCCTCGCAGACGCCGAGAAGGCGCACGCGGCGGTCTGACACCCCCAAAGCAGCACCACACCCCACTCCCCGCAGGAAAAGAAGGAGGCCGTTGTGGCCGGCACCCTCAAGACCGTCACCGACGCAAGCTTCGATGACGACGTCCTCAAGAGCGACAAGCCCGTCCTGGTGGACTTCTGGGCCGCCTGGTGCGGTCCGTGCCGCCAGATCGCTCCGTCCCTCGAGGCCATCGCCTCCGAATACGGTGACGAGATCGAGATCGTCAAGCTCAACATCGACGAGAACCCGGAAACGGCGGCCAAGTACGGCGTCATGTCCATCCCGACGCTGAACGTCTACCAGGGCGGCGAGGTCGTCAAGACCATCGTCGGCGCCAAGCCGAAGGCCGCCATCCTGCGCGACCTCGACGGCTTCGTCACCATCAAGGCCTGACGCACCCGCGTCCCAGGCCGGACGCGATCGTGTGACACGGGGCCGCCCCCTGCCAGGGGCGGCCCCGTTCGCATGTTCAGGACGGTCCGGGACCAGCCTGCTCCCGTCTCACAGCGGACGCAGCACGGGTCACAGCGGACGAAGCGCCGGTTCCTTCCGGGCCGCACCCAGCAACCGGTCCAGGGCCAGCTCCACGTCTTCCTTCCAGGACAGCGTGGAGCGCAGTTCCAGCCGCAGCCGGGGACGCGTCGGATGCGGGCGTACCGTCTTGAAGCCCACCGCCAGCAGGTGGTCCGCCGGCAGCAGACAGGCCGGACCGTCCCAACGGGCATCCCCGAACGCTTCGATGGCCCGGAACCCCCTGCGCAGCAGGTCCTTCGCCACCGTCTGCACCATCACCCGCCCCAAGCCCTGGCCCTGGTACCCGGGCATGATCCACGAAGTGATGAGCTGTACGGCGTCCGGGGACACCGGGCTGGTCGGGAAGGCCGTCGCACGCGGCACGTACGCCGGCGGCGCGTACAGAACGAATCCCACCGGAACCTCGTCCACGTAGACCACCCGGCCGCACGAGCCCCACTCCAGGAGGACGGCGGAGATCCACGCCTCCTTCTCCTCGGAAGCATTCCCCGCCTTGACGGCGGCCTCGCCGCTGACGGGGTCCAGCTCCCAGAAGACACAGGACCGGCAACGCCGGGGCAGGTCTTGGAGGTTGTCCAGCGTGAGCGGTACCAGCCGACGACCCATGACCGCATCGTATCCACAGCTCGAATCACCCGAAACCGCAGCAAGGCAAAGGGGCGGGCGGCGCCGGCTCACACCGGCACGACCCGCCCCCAGGCTGTGGGTTACTCCCCGGCAGCGCCCTGGTCCAGCACCCGGCCCTCGCCCGGCGCCAGGGTCCCCAGAATCCGCTCCAGGTCCTCCATCGACGCGAACTCGACGGTGATCTTGCCCTTCTTCTGGCCCAGATCCACCTTCACCCGCGTCTCGAACCGGTCCGACAGCCTCGTCGCCAGTTCGTTGAGCGCCGGGGCGACCCGGGCACCCGCCCGCGGACCCTTCGGCTTCACCAAACTCGGCGACTCCGAGCCCATCAGTGCCACGATCTCCTCGACCGCACGCACCGAGAGGCCCTCGGCGACGATCCGGTGCGCCAGCCGGTCCTGCTCCTCGGAGTTGTCCACCGACAGCAGAGCCCGCGCGTGCCCCGCCGACAGCACACCCGCAGCCACCCGCCGCTGCACGGGCGGGGAGAGCTTCAGCAGGCGCAGCGTGTTCGAGACCTGCGGACGGGAACGCCCGATCCGGTCCGCCAGCTGATCGTGCGTGCAGTTGAAGTCCTGGAGCAGCTGGTCGTACGCGGCCGCCTCCTCCAAGGGGTTCAGCTGCGCCCGGTGCAGGTTCTCCAGGAGCGCGTCCAGCAGCAGCTTCTCGTCGTCCGTGGCCCGGATGATCGCCGGAATCCGGTCCAGGCCGGCCTCCCGGCACGCCCGCCAGCGCCGCTCGCCCATGATCAGCTCATAGCGGCCCGGACCGGACTGGCGCACCACCACCGGCTGGAGCAGGCCCACCTCCTGAATGGAGGTCACCAGCTCGGCCAGCGCGTCCTCGTCGAACACCTCGCGCGGCTGCCGCGGATTCGGCGTGATCGAGTCCATCGGGAGCTCCGCGAACGTAGCCCCCGCCACCTCACCGGCCGCCGGAGCGGCAACCGGCTCCGGCTCACTCACGGGCGCGGCCACCGGCGATGTTTCACGTGAAACATCGGCCTGCGCCAGCGAAGCCAGCTTCGCCGCCGCGATACCCCGCTCCGACGGCAGCACCGGCACCGCCGACGGAGACATCGACCCGGCACCGATCACCGGCGGCACCTTCTCCTGGGGAGCCGCGGGAATCAGCGCGCCGAGCCCCCGCCCCAGACCCCTACGTCGCTCGCTCACTGGATCCCCTCCGCCACGCTGTGCGTGTTGTTCATGCCCGCACCCTGATGGGGGTGCTGGGGGTCGTACTGGAATCCGGCCCCTCGCAGCGCGATCTCCCGCGCCGCCTCCAGGTAGGAGAGGGAACCGCTGGAACCCGGGTCATAGGTCAGCACCGTCTGCCCGTAGCTCGGAGCCTCGGAGATGCGGACCGACCGCGGGATGCTCGTGCGCAGCACCTCCTTGCCGAAGTGGGTGCGCACCTCCTCCGCCACCTGCGAAGCCAGCCGGGTCCTGCCGTCGTACATCGTCAGCAGGATCGTGGACACGTGCAGCGTCGGGTTCAGGTGCGCCCGCACCAGGTCCACGTTGCGCAGCAGCTGACCCAGTCCCTCCAGCGCGTAGTACTCGCACTGGATCGGGATCAGCACCTCCGCGCCCGCGACCAGAGCGTTCACCGTCAGCAGGCCCAGCGAGGGCGGGCAGTCGATCAGGATGTAATCGAGCGGCTGCTCGTACGCCTGGATGGCCCGCTGGAGACGGCTCTCCCGCGCCACGAGGGACACGAGCTCGATCTCGGCACCCGCCAGGTCGATCGTGGCCGGCGCACAGAAGAGCCCCTCCACGTCGGCCACCGGCTGGACGACCTCCATCAGCGGCCGGCTGTCCACGAGCACGTCGTAGATGGACGGCACGTCCGCGTGGTGGTCGATGCCCAGCGCCGTCGAGGCGTTGCCCTGGGGGTCGAGGTCGACCACCAAGACCCGCGCACCGTGCAGGGCCAGGGATGCGGCCAGGTTCACGGTCGACGTGGTCTTGCCCACGCCGCCCTTCTGGTTGGCCACCACCATGATCCGGGTCTTCGGGGGCCTCGGCAGGCCCTCACCCGCACGTCCGAGGGCCTCGACCGCGATCTGGGCGGCACGGCCGATGGGCGTGTCCTCGTTGTCCACGAGGGGCGGGGCCGATGTTTCACGTGAAACATCGTCGCCCGGGAATTCAGAGCGGGGACCGGGGACCGGATCGGCCATCGGCCCCGCAAGGTTGGCGTCTGACCGCACGGTGTCACTCTCCTCGGCATCAGGCTCGCGATGAACAGAGCCTGCCATGTCACCGGGGTTGCGAACCAGCGGGGCCCGTACTCCTGTGGATGAATCCACCGATGTGGACAACTCCGTCCCCCCTTCACCTTTGCGGAGACGGGGGGACGTAGCCGCACGACCGCGGCTGATGATTCCGTGCAGCAGAGAGCGACGTTTCACGTGAAACACGATGCCCGGACGGAGTCATCCGGCCGCTACGACACTCCGAAATCCATACCTATAGGGCTCAACACCCCTGCGATATGCCTGCGAACACTGCCCGGCAAGGGCTCAGCGGCGCCGGCGCGTACGGCTCACCCGGGCGGCCTTGGCCCGCTTCGCCGCGAACCGCACCCCGCCGGGGCTTTCCCCGACCTCGACCCGCACCACGGTGGAGAGCGGGTCCACGATCCCCTCGCCAACGTGCAGCACCGAGGTCTTCACCACACCGAGCTTGGTCAGTGCGGCCTTCGCCGCCACCAGCTCCTCCTCGGCAGTGTCACCCTTCAGGGCCAGCATCTCGCCGTACGGACGCAGCAGGGGAACACCCCAGCCGGCGAGCCGGTCCAGCGGAGCCACCGCGCGCGCCGTCACCACGTGGACCGGCTGGAGCTTGCCGAGGACTTCCTCGGCCCGCCCGCGCACGACCGTCACATGGTCGAGCCCCAGCAGCTCCACGACTTCCTGGAGGAAGTTCGTGCGGCGCAGCAGCGGCTCCAGCAGCGTGATCTTCAGGTCCCTGCGCACCAGGGCCAGCGGAATGCCGGGGAGGCCGGCACCCGAACCCACGTCGCACACGGTGACGCCCTGGGGCACCACTTCCGAGAGCACGGCGCAGTTCAGCAGGTGCCTCTCCCAGAGCCGGGGCACCTCGCGCGGCCCGATCAGGCCCCGCTTGACACCCGCGTCCGCCAGCAGCTCCGCATACCGCACAGCTTCCGGGAAATGCTCGCCGAACACCGCACGCGCCTCTTCAGGTGCCTGGGGCGCTTCTTCGGGCATCGGGGGAAGCTCAGCTGCCTCCGTCACGGGGACCGTCCTTCCGTACCGCATGGTTGTGAAAACCCGTCGTGCCCGGCGCGACCGTCGTCGCGCCGTCACTGCCAGGCTGACAAACATCGGCCCCGCCTGCGAGACAGACGGGGCCGGACACTCAGACTTCCGGTCAGACCGGAAGCACGACGACGAAGCGCTGCGGCTCCTCGCCCTCGGACTCGCTCCGCAGACCAGCGGCCGCCACGGCGTCGTGGACGACCTTCCGCTCGAAGGGGGTCATCGGGTCCAGCTTCAGGGGCTCACCGGAGGACTTCACGTCCTCTGCGGCCTTGGCGCCGAGAGCCGTCAGCTCCTCGCGCTTCTTCGCCCGGAAGCCGCCGATGTCGAGCATCAGCCGGCTGCGGTCCCCGGTCTCGCGGTGCACGGCGAGACGGGTCAGCTCCTGCAGAGCCTCCAGCACCTCTCCGTCACGGCCCACGAGCTTCTGCAGGTCACGCGCGGATTCGCTGACGATGGAGACAGAGGCGCGGTCCGCCTCGACGTCCATGTCGATGTCGCCGTCCAGGTCGGCGATGTCGAGTAGACCCTCAAGGTAGTCGGCCGCGATCTCACCCTCCTGCTCGAGGCGGGTCAGGGTGTCGCCACTCTCAGCGGCGGCGGTGGTGGTGCCTTCCGTCACGGGAGGGACTCCTTCTTACTTCTTGGGAGAGGGCTTGCTGGGGGGCGTCTGACGCTGCGACTTCGACTGCCGCTTGGGCTGCTGCCGCTTCTGGGCACCACCGCCGCCGGCGGCGTCGGCGTCGGCGGTCGCCTCGACGCTCTTCGCCACGGATCCGTCCGCCTGCGCGGCCAGGCCCTGCTTGCTCAGACCGGTGATGAACTTGCGCTCGTTGTCGTTGCGGTCCGGGCCCTTGGCCACGATCGCCGCGACGATCTTCTTCTTGCCCCGGCTCTTGAGCTCGCCGTGCGAGGTGATCTGCTTCAGCAGGCGCGTCAGGTACTGGTCCTGGGCCAGGCTGCCCGGGGTGGGGTTCCGGTTGATCACGAACATCTGCTGGCCCATGGTCCACAGGTTCGTGGTCAGCCAGTAGACGAGGACACCGACGGGGAAGTTGATGCCCATGACCGCGAAGATCAGGGGGAAGACGTACATCAGCATCTTCTGCTGCTGCATGAACGGCGTCTTGACCGAGAGGTCGACGTTCTTCTGCATCAGCTGGCGCTGCGTGTAGAACTGCGACAGCGACATCATCACGATCATGATCGCGGTGACGATCCGCACGTCGGTGACCGAGGCGCCCAGAGCGGCGACCTTGTCGGCGCTGTCCGTGAACTTGGATGCCAGCGGGGCACCGAAAATGTGCGCGTTACGCGCGCTCTCCAGCAGCGGGCCGTCGATCTTGCCGATCGTGGTCCCGTTGGCGATGGAGGCGAGCACGTGGTAGAGCGCAAAGAAGAACGGGGACTGCGCCAGGATGGGAAGGCACGAGGAGAGCGGGTTGGTACCCGTCTCCTTGTACAGCTTCATCATCTCTTCGGACTGGCGCTGCTTGTCGTTCTTGTAGCGCTCCTGGATCGCCTTCATCTTCGGCTGGATCGCCTGCATGCCGCGCGTCGCCTTGATCTGCTTCACGAAGAGCGGGATCAGGCAGATACGGATCAAGATCACCAAGGAGACGATGGACAGGCCCCAGGCCCAGCCACTGTCCGCGCCGAACATGGCACCGTACAGCTTGTGGAACTGAACGATGATCCACGAGACGGGCGTGGTGATAAAGGTGAACCAACTGGCAATCGTGTCCACTAATCAAGCTCCTTGAGCATTGCGAGATCTACGCAACGCACTGCGCAGCTGCTCGTGCCAACGCGGGCGTTTCCGGGGTGGGACGTGATCCACGCCACCCGGGGACCACGGATTGCACCGCAGGATCCGCCAGGCGGTCAGAGCCGTCCCCTTCACCGCACCATGCCGGTCGATGGCCGTGAACCCGTAGTGCGAACACGAGGGGTAATAACGGCACACCGGCCCGAGCAGCGGACTGATGGTCCACTGGTACAGCTTGATCAATGCGAGCAGCGGGTACTTCATCGAGCCACGCCTCCCAAGAGCCGCAGCAGTGCGGCATCCAGGTCCCGGGCCAGCTCGTCGAGACCGGCATCACCCGCTCCGGGCAGAGCCCGTACCACCATCAGGCTACCTTCGGGCAGCTGAGACAGCCGCTCGCGGACGAGATGGCGCAAACGGCGCTTGACCCGGTTGCGTACGACAGCGATGCCGACAGCCTTGCTGACGACGAAACCCGCACGCGTCGAGGGATCGATCTCCCCCGACTCGTGCGGGTCCGTTGCACCGCTTGTACGTAGGTGGACGACGAGGAGCGGGCGACCAGCCCGGCGACCTCGACGTACCGCGCTCGCGAAGTCCTCGCGCCGCCTCAGCCGATGTTCGGGAGACAGCACGACGTCACGATCCGCCCGTCAGTTACGCGGAGAGTTCGGCGCGGCCCTTGCCACGACGGTTCGCGAGGATGGCGCGGCCGGCACGGGTACGCATCCGGAGACGGAAGCCGTGGGTCTTGGCACGACGGCGGTTGTTCGGCTGGAAGGTGCGCTTGCTCACTCGAGGGCTCCAGAGAATAAATCGTTTAGGCGGGACATCGCCTGGCTGTCACCGTGCGCCCACGAGGAGAAAACTCGCGTGTTCGCCCGAGTGGCACCGCAAAACGATCACGATCCGTGATCTTCGCCCATCGGTAGGCAGGCGGCAGCAGCCATCGACAACTCGACCTCGTTACGGTACGCGCGGCTACGCCATCCGGTCAAACCGAGGCGGCGGTGCCCCACACTGTGCACAGGCTGTGGACAACGACTTGAACCGTACCCGCTGGCCTGACTACCGTTGCCTGACCCTGGATTTTTTGTCCCGACCGTCCCAAAGAACCACACATTCGTGGGACCCCCTCTGAGAGAGCGTGCTCTGTGGCTGACGTACCTGCCGATCTTGCCGCAGTGTGGCCAAGGGTGCTCGAAAAGCTCCTCGGGGAGGGACAGAACAGCATCGAGCCCAAGGACAAGCAGTGGGTCGAGCGCTGTCAGCCCCTGGCCCTGGTGGCGGACACCGCGCTGCTCGCCGTCCCCAACGAGTACGGCAAGCGCGTCCTCGAAGGCCGGCTCGCCCCGCTCATCAGCGACGCCCTCAGCCGTGAGTGCGGCCGCCCCATCCGGATCGCGATCACCGTCGACGACTCCGCGGGCGAGCCCTCGCCCCCGGCCCCGTCTTCTTCCCACGACGGCTACGAACCGTACGGCGGCCAGCGCCCCGGCGGGCACAACGGCCCCGGGGGCCACACGGGACCCGGCGGCCACACCGGCCCCTCGGACGACCAGCTCCCCAATGCCCGCCCCGCCTACCCGGACTACCAGCAGCCGCGCTCCGAGCCCGGCGCCTGGCCCCGCGGCGGCCAGCAGGACGACTACGGCTGGCAGCAGCCCCGTCTCGGCGGCTTCCCCGAGCGCGACCCGTACGCCTCCCCGCAGCCGGGCTACATGCAGCAGTCCGAGCCTTCGTCCTACGACCAGGGCGGCTACGAACAGCAGAAGTACGAGCAGCAGCAGTACGAGGGCCAGCAGCAGCGCTCCTCCCGCCAGTACGAGCAGCAGCAGTACGACCAGCCGCCCGCGCGGCAGGCACCGAGCCGGCCCGCGCCCTCGGCCCCGTCAGGTGGATCCACCTCGGGCCCGCTGGAGCCGACCGCCCGGCTGAACCCCAAGTACCTCTTCGACACGTTCGTCATCGGCGCCTCCAACCGCTTCGCGCACGCCGCCGCGGTGGCCGTCGCCGAGGCGCCGGCGAAGGCGTACAACCCCCTCTTCATCTACGGGGAGTCGGGTCTCGGCAAAACGCACCTGCTGCACGCCATCGGGCACTACGCGCGGAGCCTCTACCCCGGCACCCGGGTGCGGTACGTGAGCTCCGAGGAGTTCACCAACGAGTTCATCAACTCGATCCGCGACGGCAAGGGCGACGCGTTCCGCAAGCGCTACCGCGAGATGGACATCCTGCTCGTCGACGACATCCAGTTCCTCGCGAGCAAGGAGTCGACGCAGGAGGAGTTCTTCCACACCTTCAATACGCTCCACAACGCCAACAAGCAGATCGTGCTCTCCTCCGACCGGCCGCCCAAGCAGCTCGCCACCCTGGAGGACCGGCTCCGCAACCGCTTCGAGTGGGGCCTGATCACCGACGTCCAGCCGCCCGAGCTGGAGACCCGCATCGCGATCCTGCGCAAGAAGGCCGTGCAGGAGCAGCTCAACGCCCCGCCGGAGGTGCTGGAGTTCATCGCCTCCCGCATCTCGCGCAACATCCGTGAGCTGGAGGGGGCGCTGATCCGGGTCACGGCCTTCGCGAGCCTGAACCGGCAGCCGGTCGACCTGGGCCTGACCGAGGACGTCCTGAAGAACCTGATCCCGGGCGGCGAGGACAGCTCGCCCGAGATCACCGCCACCGACATCATGGCGGCCACCGCCGACTACTTCGGGCTGACCGTGGACGACCTGTGCGGCTCCTCGCGCAGCCGGGTCCTGGTCACCGCCCGGCAGATCTCCATGTACCTGTGCCGGGAGCTCACGGACCTCTCGCTGCCCAAGATCGGGGCGCAGTTCGGCGGCCGCGACCACACGACCGTCATGCACGCGGACCGCAAGATCCGTGCCCTGATGGCGGAGCGCCGCTCCATCTACAACCAGGTGACCGAGCTCACCAACCGCATCAAGAACGGCTGACACCGGCTCTGTGGACGTGCCGTACGGGCGCCGCCGAGCCCTTCCAAACGCTTTAAGAGGGCGCTTCCGGGTCACTACGGGGGCGCCCTTCTTCATGCGTGCGCCCCTGATCTGTTCGAATACGCCCCCTTGGGGGCAACTCATCCACAGATTGGGCGACTTTCTTGCGTCCACAGCCTGGGGACGGCCCCGGGAACCCACAAGACTGTCCACAGGGCCCAGGTGTGAGGCACCATCAGGGCTGGTCAGACCCCTGTGGAATTGTGCGCAACGGCTATCCACAGGCTGTGGACGAATTTTTCATCCACAGGTTCGTCCACCGCGTTGTCCACCGTCGGTCCACAGCTTCCAGGGTCCTGTGCACAGGATCAGACGACTTCCCCACACCGTTGTCCACTGTTCGGCAACCGGGAACCCTCCATCACCGCCCCGAGTGAAAGCGGTCACACCGAAGTCGACGTTTGGGTTGTGGAGTACTCGGGAAAACCTGGGGACGCACCTGTGGAGTAGTCGGGGTCATCTGGGGATGGCCTGTGCAGAAGTTTTCGTTCTCCACAGAGACACGTGGTTGTCCACCGGTGTCGCCCACAGGGTGTGGGGATAAAAAACGCGGGCTGACCTGCAAAAACACTGTTATCCACCGTTTCCACAGGCCCTACTACTACCCCCATAGAGAGTTAGCCCGGTTTCGGTTTTCAAGCAGGTCCTGTGCACAACTCGGTGGATCGCCCTCCCCGACACCTCGCTCCCGACTTGACCGCCAGCAGCGACGACTGTCGGCGCCGTACGTCAGACTGGTCACCGGCAACGGTCGAGGCATCGACGAGCCGACGACGAAGGCCGGCAGACGAGCGAGCAACAGCAGGAGGCGGTTTCCGGTGAAGATCCGGGTGGAGCGCGACGTACTCGCGGAGGCGGTGGCCTGGGCTGCCCGTAGCCTCCCGGCCCGGCCGCCGGTGCCCGTTCTCGCGGGCCTGCTGCTGAAGGCCGAGGAGGGCAAGCTGTCCCTCTCCGGCTTCGACTACGAGGTCTCGGCCCGGGTCTCCGTCGAGGCGGACGTCGAGGAGGACGGCACCGTCCTGGTCTCCGGCCGGCTGCTCGCCGACATCTGCCGGGCCCTGCCCAACCGCCCGGTGGAGATTTCCACAGACGGTGTACGGGCGACCGTGGTCTGCGGCTCCTCGCGATTCACACTCCACACCCTGCCTGTGGAGGAGTACCCGGCACTGCCGACGATGCCCACCGCGACCGGCACCGTGCCCGGCGAGGTCTTCGCCTCCGCCGCCGCCCAGGTCGCCATCGCCGCAGGCCGCGACGACACGCTGCCCGTGCTGACCGGTGTCCGCATCGAGATCGAGGGCGACAAGGTCACCCTGGCCTCCACCGACCGCTACCGCTTCGCGGTCCGCGAGTTCCTGTGGAAGCCCGAGGACCCCGAGGCCTCGGCCGTGGCCCTGGTGCCCGCCAAGACCCTCCTGGACACCGCCAAGTCGCTCACCAGCGGCGACACGGTCACCATCGCGCTGTCGGGCTCCGGCCAGGGCGAGGGCCTCATCGGCTTCGAGGGCGCCGGCCGGCGCACCACCACCCGCCTCCTCGAGGGCGACCTGCCGAAGTACCGCACGCTCTTCCCGACGGAGTTCAACTCGGTCGCCGTGATCGAGACCGCCCCGTTCGTCGAGGCCGTCAAGCGCGTGGCCCTCGTCGCCGAGCGCAACACCCCGGTCCGCCTCAGCTTCGAGCAGGGCGTGCTGATCCTGGAGGCCGGTTCCTCCGACGACGCACAGGCTGTGGAGCGCGTCGACGCGAAGCTGGAGGGCGACGACATCTCGATCGCCTTCAACCCGACCTTCCTGCTGGACGGCCTGAGCGCGATCGACTCGCCGGCCGCGCAGCTCAGCTTCACCACGTCCACCAAGCCGGCGCTGCTCAGCGGCCGCCCGGCGGTCGACGCCGAGGCCGACGAGGCGTACAAGTACCTGATCATGCCGGTGCGCCTCTCCGGCTGATCCCGGAAACGACGCGGCAGCCCCTCGGGCCCGGCCCCGCTTCCCGCGGACCGGGCCCGAGGGCGTTGCGCCTCCCGCCCGCGCAGCCCCGTAGCGGGCCTGAAGCCGGGCGCGCGGGGCCCGCAGCGGACACGCAGGAGCCCGTACGGAGCCTCGTGCGCGGCCCGCCGGGCGCCTCGGCGCCGACACCCGGAGTGCCCGTGGCGCCGGGCGGCACGGCCCGGCGTAGGCTCGGCACGGGGGGATGTCCCCGGGCAGGGGAGCACCCCGGCACAGACGGCCACAACGCTTAAGGAACCACCTGATGGAGCTTGGTCTCGTCGGTCTCGGCAAGATGGGCGGCAACATGCGCGAGCGCATCCGCCGCGCCGGCCACACCGTCATCGGATTCGACCGCAACCCGGACCTCGCCGATGTCCACAGCCTGTCGGAACTTGTGGACAGCCTGCAGGCCCCCCGCGTGGTGTGGGTCATGGTCCCGGCGGGCGCCGCGACGCAGTCCACCGTGGACGAGCTCGCCGGCCTGCTCTCGCCCGGCGACATCGTCGTCGACGGCGGCAACTCCCGCTGGACCGACGACGAGAAGCACGGCGCCGAGCTGGCCGCCAAGGGCATCGGCTTCGTCGACTGCGGAGTCTCCGGCGGCGTCTGGGGCCTGGAGAACGGCTACGCGCTGATGTACGGCGGCGACAAGGAGCACGTCGCGGCCGTCCAGCCGATCTTCGACGCCCTCAAGCCCGAGGGTGAGTTCGGCGCCGTGCACGCCGGCAAGATCGGCGCCGGCCACTTCGCGAAGATGGTCCACAACGGCATCGAGTACGCCATGATGCAGGCCTACGCCGAGGGCTGGGAGCTCCTGGAGAAGGTCGACTCGGTCACCGACGTCCGCGAGGTGTTCCGGTCCTGGCAGGAGGGCACGGTCATCCGTTCCTGGCTGCTGGACCTGGCCGTCAACGCGCTGGACGAGGACGAGCACCTGCAGGAGCTGCGCGGCTTCGCGCAGGACTCCGGCGAGGGCCGCTGGACGGTCGAGGCCGCGATCGACAACGCCGTGCCGCTGCCCGCGATCACGGCTTCGCTCTTCGCGCGCTTCGCGTCCCGCCAGGACGACTCCCCGCAGATGAAGATGATCGCCGCGCTGCGCAACCAGTTCGGCGGCCACGCGGTCGAGAAGAAGTAATCCACAACCGCTCCACAGGTCCACACCTTGTAGGTCCACAGCCTGTGGAGCGGAGCACGGCAAGCAGCAGGAAGCCGGGGGAGGTCGGCGCCACATGCACGTTTCGCATCTCTCTTTGGCCGACTTCCGCTCGTACGCCCGGGCCGAGGTTCCCCTCGACCCGGGCGTCACCGCTTTCGTGGGCCCCAACGGGCAGGGCAAGACCAATCTCGTCGAGGCGATCGGCTACCTCGCGACCCTCGGCAGCCACCGCGTCTCCGCGGACGCCCCGCTCGTGCGGATGGGCGCCGAGCGCGCCGTCATCCGGGCCGCCGTCACCCAGGGCGAACGCCAGCAGCTCGTGGAGCTGGAGCTCAACCCGGGCCGCGCCAACCGCGCCCGGATCAACCGGTCCTCGCAGGTCAGGCCGCGGGACGTACTGGGCATCGTGCGCACGGTGCTGTTCGCCCCCGAGGACCTGGCCCTGGTCAAGGGCGACCCCGGGGAGCGGCGCCGTTTCCTCGACGAGCTCGTCACGGCCCGTTCGCCGCGCATGGCGGCCGTCCGCTCGGACTACGAGCGGGTGCTCAAGCAGCGCAACACCCTGCTGAAGTCGGCGGCGATGGCCCGCCGGCACGGCGGCCGCTCCATGGACCTGTCCACCCTCGACGTGTGGGACCAGCACCTGGCGCGCACGGGCGCGGAACTGCTGGCCCACCGGCTCGACCTGCTCGCGACCCTGCTGCCGCTGGCGGACAAGGCGTACGAGCAGCTCGCGCCCGGCGGCGGACCGCTCGGCGCGGCCTACAAGTCCTCCGCGGGCGAGCAGGTGGACAGCGGCGAGGCCCGCACGCGCGAGGCGCTGTACGAGGTCCTGCTCGGCGCGCTGGCCGAGGTGCGCAAGGGAGAGATCGAGCGCGGGGTGACCCTGGTCGGCCCGCACCGCGACGACGTGGTGCTGCGCCTCGGGGAGCTGCCGGCCAAGGGGTACGCCAGCCACGGCGAGTCCTGGTCGTACGCGCTGGCCCTGCGGCTGGCCTCCTACGAGCTGCTGCGCACGGAGGGCAGCGAGCCGGTGCTGATCCTCGACGACGTGTTCGCGGAGCTGGACGCGCGGCGCCGGGAGCGGCTGGCGGAGCTGGTGGCGCCCGGCGAGCAGGTGCTGGTGACGGCCGCGGTCGACGACGACGTGCCCGGGGTGCTGGTCGGGACCCGGTTCGCGGTGTCCGGCGGGGAGGTGACCCGGCTGTGAGCGGCAAGGAGCAGGAACCGGCATCGCAGGACCCGCCGCGCAAGGCGGCCGAGCCGTCGGGCGTGGACCTGGCGCGTCAGGCCCTGGCGGCGGCGCGGGAGCAGGCGCGGGCCCGGGGCAACGCGGCGCAGAACAAGAAGGGCGCCTACCGGCCGGGTCTGCGCTCGGGCGCCCGCGCGGACGGCCGGGACCCGATGCCGCTGATGGCGGCGCTGGACCGGCTGCGCACGGAGCGCGGCTGGGAGATGCCGATGGCGGTGGCGGGCGTGATGGAGCGCTGGCCGGAGATCGTCGGCCAGGACATCGCGACGCACTGCGTGCCGGACCGGTACGAGGACCGCGAGCTGGTGGTGCGCTGCGATTCCTCGGCGTGGGCGGCGCAGCTGAAGCTGCTGGCCCCGCAGCTGGTGGCCCGGCTCAACGCGGACCTGGGGCAGGGCACCGTCCGGCTGATCAAGGTCCACGGTCCCGGCGGCGGCCCGAAGCGGTACGGCCCCTGGCGGGCCCCGGGGAGCACCGGCCCGGGGGACACCTACGGGTGAGCCCGCGGGCCTGACTCAACGGGCCTGATTCAACGGGCCTGACTCCGCAGCCTGACTCAGCGGGTCCGGCTCCACGCTCCCGAACGCGGGGCGGTCGAACCGGAGTGCCCGACCGTGCGTGTTCCGGTCGTGCTCCGGCCCCCTGCCCCGGTGTCCGCGGCCCCGCTCGCGCGCGCACCCGTACGGGTGAGTAGGGATCCGGCGGACGAACGTACGGACGGCTGTGCGGGTGGTGTCCCTCACGGTAGCGGGAGGTTGACAGCCCGAAGCGCTCAATGCCCGTGTGAGCCTCTTGGGGCCCCTCCCCGGATATGGGGAGTCGGAGAGTGGAGTTTCGGGGCGGCACATGCGGACTCAGGTACCGGCAAACGCCCATTCATGGGGGTGATACCGGTAGACTGAACGAGAATCCCGCGCACGCGCGGGATTCAGTCGAGTAAAGCTGACCACCGCTGACAACGCAGATCGACGCAGCCGCTCCCGCTTGCATGCATGCCGGCCCCGGAGTCCGGCCTGTGCTGTGCCAGAAAGGGCGCTTCGTGGCCGATTCGGGCAACCCCAACGAGAAGAACAAGTCCGCCGGGAACGGTGAGGACAAGGCGTACGACGCAGGTGCCATCCAGGTCCTGGAGGGCCTGGACGCGGTCCGCAAGCGGCCCGGTATGTACATCGGCTCGACCGGCGAGCGAGGCCTGCACCACCTGGTGCAAGAGGTCGTCGACAACTCCGTCGACGAGGCCATGGCCGGGCACGCGGACACCATCGACGTGACGATCCTTCCGGACGGCGGCGTGCGCGTCGTCGACAACGGCCGAGGCATCCCGGTCGGCATCGTGAAGTCCGAGGGCAAGCCGGCCGTTGAGGTCGTGCTCACGGTCCTGCACGCGGGCGGCAAGTTCGGCGGCGGCGGCTACGCCGTCTCCGGCGGTCTGCACGGTGTGGGCGTCTCCGTCGTCAACGCCCTGTCGACGAAGGTCGCGGTCGAGGTCAAGACCGACGGCTACCGCTGGACCCAGGACTACAAGCTCGGTGTCCCGACCGCGCCCCTCGCCAAGAACGAGGAGACGTCCGAGACCGGCACCTCGGTGACGTTCTGGGCCGACCCCGACATCTTCGAGACGACCGAGTACTCCTTCGAGACGCTCGCGCGCCGCTTCCAGGAGATGGCCTTCCTCAACAAGGGCCTGACCCTCACGCTGACGGACGAGCGCGAGTCGGCCAAGGCGACGGTGGGCTCGGACACGGCCGAGGTGACCGACGACGACCAGGCGCGCACGGTCAAGTACTACTACGAGGGCGGCATCGTCGACTTCGTGAAGCACCTGAACGCGCGCAAGGGCGAGCTGATCCACCCGACCGTCATCGACGTGGAGGCCGAGGACAAGGAGCGTCTCCTCTCGGTCGAGATCGCGATGCAGTGGAACTCGCAGTACACCGAGGGCGTGTACTCCTTCGCGAACACGATCCACACGCACGAGGGCGGCACCCACGAAGAGGGCTTCCGCGCCGCGATGACGGGTCTGGTGAACCGCTACGCGCGCGAGAAGAAGTTCCTTCGCGAGAAGGACGACAACCTCGCCGGCGAGGACATCCGCGAGGGTCTGACGGCGATCATCTCGATCAAGCTGGGCGAGCCCCAGTTCGAGGGGCAGACGAAGACCAAGCTGGGCAACACGGAGGCCAAGACCTTCGTGCAGAAGGTCGTCCACGAGCACCTCAACGACTGGTTCGACCGCAACCCGAACGAGGCCGCGGACATCATCCGCAAGTCGATCAACGCGGCCACGGCGCGCGTCGCGGCCCGCAAGGCCCGCGACCTCACCCGTCGCAAGGGTCTGCTGGAGAGCGCCTCGCTGCCGGGCAAGCTGTCGGACTGCCAGTCCAACGACCCGACCAAGTGCGAGATCTTCATCGTCGAGGGCGACTCGGCCGGCGGCTCCGCCAAGTCCGGCCGCAACCCCATGTACCAGGCCATCCTGCCGATCCGCGGCAAGATCCTGAACGTCGAGAAGGCGCGCATCGACAAGATCCTCCAGAACACCGAGGTCCAGGCGCTGATCAGCGCCTTCGGTACCGGTGTCCACGAGGACTTCGACATCGAGAAGCTGCGCTATCACAAGATCATCCTGATGGCTGACGCCGACGTCGACGGCCAGCACATCAACACCCTGCTGCTGACCTTCCTGTTCCGCTTCATGCGGCCGCTGGTCGAGGCCGGGCACGTGTACCTCTCGCGCCCGCCGCTCTACAAGATCAAGTGGGGCCGGGACGACTTCGAGTACGCGTACTCCGACCGCGAGCGCGACGCCCTCGTCGAGCTCGGCAAGGGGCAGGGCAAGCGGATCAAGGAAGACTCGATCCAGCGCTTCAAGGGTCTGGGCGAGATGAACGCCGAGGAACTGCGCATCACCACGATGGACGTCGACCACCGCGTGCTCGGCCAGGTCACCCTGGACGACGCCGCGCAGGCCGACGACCTGTTCTCGGTGCTGATGGGTGAGGACGTCGAAGCCCGGCGCTCCTTCATCCAGCGCAACGCCAAGGACGTTCGCTTCCTCGACATCTGAGTCGGCTCAGCTGACCGCTCGAAAGGACTTCTGACCAGCAATGGCCGACGAAACCACCCCCACCGCCGCGGACTCCGCGCAGGAGCAGCCCGTCATGCGCATCGAGCCCGTCGGGCTCGAAACCGAGATGCAGCGCTCCTATCTCGACTACGCGATGTCCGTCATCGTCTCCCGCGCGCTGCCCGACGTACGGGACGGCCTCAAGCCGGTCCACCGTCGTGTGCTGTACGCGATGTACGACGGCGGTTACCGGCCCGAGAAGGGCTTCTACAAGTGCGCCCGCGTCGTCGGTGACGTCATGGGCACGTACCACCCGCACGGTGACTCCTCGATCTACGACGCCCTGGTCCGCCTGGCCCAGCCGTGGTCGCTGCGCATGCCGCTCGTGGACTCCAACGGCAACTTCGGCTCCCCGGGCAACGACCCGGCGGCCGCGATGCGCTACACCGAGTGCAAGCTCATGCCGCTGGCCATGGAGATGCTCCGGGACATCGACGAGGAGACCGTCGATTTCAAGGACAACTACGACGGCCGCAACCAGGAGCCCACGGTCCTGCCGGCGCGGTTCCCGAACCTGCTGATCAACGGCTCCGCCGGCATCGCGGTCGGCATGGCCACCAACATCCCGCCGCACAACCTGCGCGAGGTCGCGGCCGGCGCCCAGTGGGCGCTGGAGCACCCGGAGGCCTCGCACGAGGAGCTCCAGGACGCGCTCATCGAGCGGATCAAGGGCCCGGACTTCCCGTCGGGCGCCCTGGTCGTGGGCCGCAAGGGCATCGAGGAGGCGTACCGGACCGGTCGCGGCTCCATCACGATGCGCGCGGTGGTCGAGGTCGAGGAGATCCAGAACCGCCAGTGCCTGGTGGTCACGGAGCTTCCGTACCAGACCAACCCCGACAACCTGGCGCAGAAGATCGCCGACCTGGTGAAGGACGGCAAGGTCGGCGGCATCGCCGACGTCCGCGACGAGACCTCGTCCCGGACCGGCCAGCGCCTGGTGATCGTCCTCAAGCGCGACGCCGTCGCCAAGGTCGTGCTGAACAACCTGTACAAGCACACCGACCTGCAGACGAACTTCGGCGCGAACATGCTGGCGCTGGTGGACGGCGTGCCGCGCACGCTGTCGATCGACGCCTTCATCCGCCACTGGGTGACGCACCAGATCGAGGTCATCGTCCGGCGCACGAAGTTCCGCCTGCGCAAGGCGGAGGAGCGCGCCCACATCCTGCGCGGTCTGCTCAAGGCGCTGGACGCGATCGACGAGGTCATCGCGCTGATCCGGCGCAGCAACACGGTCGAGATCGCCCGCGAGGGCCTGATGGGCCTGCTGTCGATCGACGAGATCCAGGCGAACGCGATCCTGGAGATGCAGCTCCGCCGCCTCGCGGCCCTGGAGCGGCAGAAGATCGTCGCCGAGCACGACGAGCTCCAGGCGAAGATCAACGAGTACAACGCGATCCTGGCCTCCGAGGAGCGCCAGCGCCAGATCGTCAGCGAGGAACTGGCGGCCATCGTCGAGAAGTTCGGCGACGACCGGCGTTCCAAGCTGGTGCCCTTCGATGGCGACATGTCCATGGAGGACCTGATCGCCGAAGAGGACATCGTCGTCACGATCACCCACGGCGGGTACGTCAAGCGCACCAAGACCGAGGACTACCGCTCGCAGAAGCGCGGCGGCAAGGGCGTGCGCGGCACGAAGCTGAAGCAGGACGACCTCGTCGACCACTTCTTCGTGTCCACCACGCACCACTGGCTGCTGTTCTTCACGAACAAGGGCCGGGTCTACCGCTCCAAGGCGTACGAGCTCCCGGACGCCGGCCGTGACGCCCGCGGGCAGCACGTGGCGAACCTGCTGGCCTTCCAGCCGGACGAGAAGATCGCCCAGATCCTCGCGATCCGCGACTACGAGATCGCCCCGTACCTGATCCTGGCCACCAAGGGCGGCCTGGTGAAGAAGACGGCGCTCAAGGACTACGACTCCCCCCGGTCGGGCGGCGTCATCGCGATCAACCTCCGGGAGACCGAGGACGGCAGCGACGACGAGCTGATCGGCGCCGAGCTGGTGTCCTCCGAGGACGACCTGCTGCTCATCAGCAAGAAGGCGCAGTCGATCCGCTTCACGGCGACCGACGACGCGCTGCGCCCGATGGGCCGAGCCACTTCGGGCGTGAAGGGCATGAGTTTCCGCGGAGGGGACGAACTGCTCTCCATGAGCGTGGTCCGGCCCGGTACGTTCGTCTTCACCGCGACCGACGGCGGCTACGCCAAGCGGACGCCGGTGGAGGAGTATCGCGTCCAGGGCCGTGGTGGTCTGGGCATCAAGGCCGCGAAGATCGTGGAGGACCGCGGGTCGCTCGTCGGGGCGCTCGTGGTGGACGAATCGGACGAAATCCTTGCCATCACGCTCAGCGGTGGTGTGATTCGTACGCGCGTCAACGAAGTACGGGAGACCGGCCGTGACACCATGGGCGTCCAGCTGATCAACCTGGGCAAGCGCGATGCCGTCGTCGGCATCGCCCGCAACGCGGAGGCCGGTCAGGAAACTGACGAGGCCGACGACAGCGAGAACGAGATCGGGACCGACGCGGCTGTCGAAGGACAGGCCGCGGAGGCCGCCGAGGGCACGGAGCCCTCGGCTGGGGAGCACGAGGAGTAAGCGTGAGCGGAGCCACGGGCGCCGGACCGGCCAACACTGGAGCGAACGGTGCCCGTGGCCCCGCCGCGGACTCCCAGGGGGGAACCGTGACGGACACCCGAGGACCGCAGCCGCCTCAGTCGCCTCAGTCGCATCAGACTCAGGCGGGGGCCGGCCCTCAGCCGCCTTACCAGCCGCCGCAGGCGTACTCGGTGCCCCAGGGCCCCGGGGCGCCGCGGGGGGCGGGCGATCCCGGTGCGCAGCGCAAGCCGCGCACGGGGGCCCGTATGGCACCCAGGACGCGCAAGGCGCGGCTCCGGGTGGCCAAGGCCGACCCCTGGTCGGTGATGAAGGTCAGCTTCCTGCTGTCGATCGCGCTCGGTGTCTGCACGATCGTGGCGTCGGTGGTGCTGTGGATGGTCATGGACGCCATGGGCATCTTCTCCAGCGTCGGCGGCACGATCAGTGAGGCGACCGGCTCGAACGAGAGCAACGGGTTCGACCTCCAGAGCTTCTTGTCGCTGCCGCGCGTTCTGATCTTCACGTCGGTGATCTCGGTCATCGACGTGGTGCTCATGACGGCGCTGGCGACCCTGGGCGCGTTCATCTACAACCTGTCGGCGGGCTTCGTCGGCGGTGTGGAGCTGACGCTCGCCGAGGACGAGTAGGCCTCCGAGGACGGGGCGGATGACCTGCGCAGACGGGTCGCCGCTATCGATTTTGGAGTCACCGGGTCTGTGCGCTAACCTTCAGAAGTCAGCGCGCAGCGCGGATGGGGCTATAGCTCAGTTGGTTAGAGCGCATCCCTGATAAGGATGAGGCCACAGGTTCAAATCCTGTTAGCCCCACAGTGTCGAAGACCCTCAGGCCCATGGCCTGGGGGTCTTTGTCGTTGGGCCAGTTGGTGTACTGGTAGGTCACCGATCGGTATCGGTCGGTGTGTATTGTTGGGCGCCAGAAGTCCCCTACGTCAACGAAAGACGAGGTCGCGCGGTGAAGAAGCTGCTCCTGGTCGCACTGGCCGCCATCGGCGGGCTCCTCGTGTACCGCCAGATCCAGGCGGACCGCGCAGAGCAGGACCTGTGGACGGAGGCAACCGACTCCGTGCCTTCTGGTTCCGGTGTGTGAGACCCGAGGTTGATCCCAGAGCCCCGACTGCCGCTGCGGTCGGGGCTTTGTGCTGCTCTGTGACGAAATATTGCGATATGCAAAGAACTTGCTTGCGTTGGCAAACTCGGGGTGGGTGCGTGTGATGGGTGGGGTACGTCGGGTACGGACGGCCGCTGCGGGGGCGCTGGCCGCCCTCGGGCTGGTCGCGGCCCTGCCGGGGGCCGCGGCCGCTGCGGGGACCCCGCAGCCGGTGCCCGCCTACCGGGGCGCGGACGGGGCGCAGGCGGTCGCGGGCAAGCCCTCCACGGCCGGAGCGCCGGAGTTGAAGGCCGGGTCGGTCTACAAGGACGCGATGGCACCGGGGGAGCGGTACTACCGGCTCAACCTCGACGACAGTTCGACCGTGTACGTCTCCGCCGTGCTTCAGCCCCCGGGCAGCGCCGAGGTCGGCTACGGCGACGGCCTGGAGGTGGACGTCCTCACCATCGAGAACCGCTCCTGCATGGGCACCCCGGGGCGGGCGGCCTTCGGCTACGACCCCATCCCCATCAGCGCCGTGGGAGCACGGGTCATGCAGGAGGACGCCAGCTGCCAGGCGGGCGGCACCTACTACGTCAAGGTCACGCGCGAAACGGCCAAGGACGGGGACCGCGCGGACTGGCCCCTGGAGCTGCGGGTCCAGCGAGAACCGAAGCTCGGCGGCAGCAACGCGCCCGTCGCCGCCCCCAGCGTGTGGCCCTCCGCCTCCCCGACCCTGCCCGGCACCGACGCGGCCCCGCGCTCCGGCGGGACCGGCTTCAACGACGCGCGGGCGCTGGACAGCGGGGTCTGGAGGGACGCGCTGAGGCCCGGCCAGACCCTCTACTACCGGGTGCCGCTCGACTGGGGGCAGCAGCTGGGCCTCGCGGCCGAACTCTCCGCCGGCAAGCCGACGAAGGACTCCGGCTACGCCTCGCCCGGCCTCTCCGTCTCGCTGTACAGCCCGTACCGGTCGCTCATCGAGAGCGAGGACGCCTCCTACGACGGGAAGCAGGCGGGGCTCACCCTGCCGCGGACCGCGCCGGTGGCCTACGAGAACCGCTTCGCCTCCGACCGGAAGGTCGGCGCGGTCCGGGTGGCCGGCTGGTACTACGTCGCGGTGACCATGGCGGGGAAGGTCGGGGAGTTCACCCAGGAAGCGGTGCCCGTCCCGCTGACCCTGCGCACGCAGATCATCGGCACGCCGGGCAAGGCACCGGCCTACGCGCAGGACCTCGCGGCCGGCGGATTCGGGGTGGGGGCCGAGGACCGTACGGCGGCCAAGGAGGGCACCACGGCCGTGGAGGCCGAGGCCGCCGCCGCGAACCGGTCGGTGATGCGCGTGGTCGCGGGCGCCGGCTTCGGTACGGGGACGCTGCTGCTGCTCGTCCTGGGCGGCTGGATCCTGCTGTCCCGGCGGCGTTCCGCCTGAGCCGTGGGCCGGCCTAGACCTGGGTCAGGGCCCAGATCCCGACGGCGAAGCACAGGACGGCCGCGAGCAGGATCCCGGCGGTGACCGTCCTGGGCGGCGGCGCGAGGGCGGTCGTACGGGGTGCGGCCGGGGGAGCCGGGTGCAGCGGGGCCGGGGCGTACGGATGCGGGGCCGTCGGCGCGGTCGGCGTCGACATCGGCATCGACATCGGCTGCGCGGCCTGCGGCATCGGGGCGGTGGCGTGCAGGGGCGGCGGGAGGTGGAAGCTGCCCGTCTCCGAGGGGCCGAACACGCCGAGGGGAGTGGTGGCGGGTGTCGGGGCGTCGGCCGGCTGCGCGGGCGCGGCGGGCGGGGCCGTCGGCGGGGTCTCGTACGCGGGTTCCTGGAGCGACCGGGGCGTGAAACCGGCGGGCACCGGGCCCAGTTGGTCGAACACCTCGACCGCCCCGACCGGATCACCGTCCGGGCCGGGCGGCGGCAGCAGTTCCACGGCCTCGGCGAGGGCCCTGCGCGCCCCGGTGGCGGTCTGGAACCTGCTCCGGGGGTCCGGCTGGAGCAGCGCGGCCAGAACGCCCCACAGCGGCGCGGGAACGCCCTCCGGGGCATCGGGGGTGCCGTGGGTGAAGAACTGCTCCGCGAGGGCCTGGGAGTCGGGCTTGGTCCCCTGGAGCAGGTAGAGGCCGACCAGTCCGACGGCGAACAGGTCGGCGGTGAAGTCCGGCTCGGAGCCGAGGAGTTGTTCGGGCGCGAGATAGCCCGGCGTGCCGACCACGTAGGCGGTCTCGGTCAGCCGGGGCTCGCCCTTGCGCATGGCGATGCCGAAGTCGGACAGCCGCAGGTGCGGCCGCCCGGTTCCGGTGGCCTCCATCAGGATGTTGGCCGGTTTGATGTCGCGGTGGACGACGCCCTCCGCATGCACCGCCGCCAGCCCCGACAGGAGCTGGTCGAGCAGTGTGCACACGAACCGGGGCGGCAGGGCCCCGTAGTCCCCGATCACATGGGCGAGGGAACCGCCGGCGACCAGGTCCATGGTGAAGAGGACCTTGTCGTCGTCCGCCGCCCAGCTGGCCGGGGCCAGTACGTGCGGGTGATCGATCCGCAGCGCCTGCTCGCGGACGAACCGCAGCAGGGTGTGGGCATCGCTCTGCAGGAGGACCTTCGCTGCGACGTAGCGGCGGCGCCGGTGGTCCCAGGCACGCCATACGGCGCCGGCGCCGCCACGTCCGATCGGGTCGATCAGTTCGTACCGGCCGGCGAAGATCTCACCCATTGCTGCGCCCGTCCCCCGTCGTCAGCTGTGTCCGTCGCGTGCGTTGCGTGTCAGTTCTGGTGCGCCTCGTAGTGCGCGACGGCGTCGGAGGTTCGGCCCGCTCCGTACACCCTGAGGAACTCTGCCAGTTCCGGGTGGGTCGGGGCGAGGGTGTCCGCCGCGTCGATGATGTCGCCGGCCGCGGAGACCGAGCGCAGCAGCGACTGGATCTCGCGCACGACGCGCTTGACGGTGGGTGCGCCGGAGCCGGTGGCGGCCTGGCTGGTGCTGTTGCTGAGGACGGAACCTCCCTGGGTCTTCTTGATCTCGTCCATCCGGTCGGTGGCCTCTCCCGCGCTGACGCTCCCGTCGGCCACCTGGCCGGCCAGATCCTGGAGAGCCTGAACCCGCTGGACCACGGCGGGGTTGCCGATCTTGGCCCGCTGGCCGCTCATCAGCTGGGACAGCATCGGCGCCGACAGCCCGAGGACGGCAGCGAGGCGGGCCTGGTTCAAACCGAGGTCATCTATGAGCCGGCGGAAGAGCGCGCCGAGCGGCTCCCCGTACCAACTCCGCTGGAGTTCCCTGGCTCTGGCGGTCGCCTCTTGCTGTACTGCGTCCACTCTTACTACTCCCCTTCGCTGGTGCGAACCTCGCGAGCATCTTACGGAGAGTGGTCGCGGGGCGGGAGTCCCTATCATTTTGCGGGATGAGGGGGTACACCCGGTACTCTGTCCTACGGAACGGTCACTCGCTCGCGGGGGACCGGCATGTCCACATCCGGGGCCTTAGCTCAGTTGGTAGAGCGCTGCCTTTGCAAGGCAGATGTCAGGAGTTCGAATCTCCTAGGCTCCACTTTTGAAAAGCCCCCTTGACCTGCGGAAACACAGGTTCAGGGGGCTTTTTTCGTGCCCGGCGCCGAGAGGGCCGGGGTCCTGCGGGTCGTCAGGAGCAGGAGCAGCATGGCGGCCGCGAAGCCGGCGCCCGCGGCGTACGCGTGGCGCAGGCCGGCGGCGACGTGGTGCTCGCAGGCGGCCGCGCAGTGGGCGGCCGCCGCGATGCCCTGGTTTCCGGCGGCGTTGAACAGGGCTCCGAACAGGGCCGCTCCCAGGCACTGGCCCGTCTCCCGGCAGAACATCAGGTTCGCCGTCACGGCGCCCCGGCCGTCCCAGTCGACGGCCGCCTGGACACCGACGAGCAGGGCCGGCTGGAGCAGGCCCAGGCCGATGCCGAGCAGGGTCGAAGTCGCGAGGAACGGCGCCGCGTGCGCGCCGGTGGTGGTCAGGGCGGCCGTGGCCGCGAGGGCGACGGTCACCGTCGCGGCGCCGGTCAGGGCGGCCCCGCGGAAGCCGATGCGCAGGTACAGGCGGCTGCTGAAGACCGCGGCCGTCGGCCAGCCGAAGGTCATGCCGGCCAGGACGGCCGCGCCGGCCGCCGGGCCGAGTCCCAGCACGGTCTGCGCGTAGACCGGCAGGAGGAGCAGCGGGGCCACCATGACCATGCCGAGGAGTCCCAGGACGAGGCTCGGTACCGCCAGGTCGCGTCGTTTCCACACCCAGCCGGGGACGAGGGGTTCGGCCGCGCGCCGCTCGATGCGCGTGGTGATCAGGACCAGGGCCAGGAAGAGGACGAGGAGCGATGCGCTCGGGACGGACAACCACGGCCAGGCGGTGCCCCCTTGGGACAGCAGCGTCATGAGCGTCGTACAGGTCGTCAGCAGGCCCAGTGCGCCGCGCCAGTCCAGCGGGCCGGCCGGGCCGCCGCGGACGTCCTCCACCGGGAAGCGGCGGACCAGGAGCCACACCGCGAGCAGGCCGAGGGGGAGGTTGAGCAGGAAGATCGCCCGCCAGTGGCCGTACTGGGCGAGCGCGCCGCCCGCGGCCGGTCCGGCCAGGGCCGCGACGCTCCACACCGATGCGAGCGCCGCCTGGATCCGGCCGCGCTCGTGCGGCTCGTACAGATCGCCCGCGACCGTCTGTACGGTCCCCTGGATCGCGCCGGCTCCCAGGCCCTGGACGAAGCGGAAGGCGACGAGGGCCGGCATGTTCCAGCCGGCCGCGCACAGGGCGGAACCCGCCAGGAACAGGAGGGTTCCGCCGATGAGCACGGGCCGCCGGCCGTGGGTGTCGGCCAGCCTGCCGTACAGGGGCACGGAAACGGTCGCGGCGAGGACGTACGCGGACAGGAGCCAGCTGAAGGCCGGGCCCTCGCCTAGGTCGGCCACGATCTGCGGGGCGGCGGTGGCCGTCACCGCACTGTCCATGGCGGCGAGGAACATCACCAGCAGCAGCGCTGCCAGGAGTCCTCGCCGGCCGGCGGGATCCTTGGTCACCCGGCCAGCTCGACGACCCGCTCCGCGGAACCGACCCCCTCGGCGTTCGCGGCGATGAGCTCGTAGAACGTGCCGAACAGGTGGTGGCTCAGGCGCTGGTCCTCGAAGAAGGAGATCCGGTCGGCTACCTGGGCGGGGGCGGCCTCGCCGCTCGACAGGGTCACCATCGCGCGCAGGACGTCCTGCGGGGTCACCGAGCTGCCCGCGTGGGCGTTGTCGAACACCTCCTCGACGTAGGACTCGTCGGCCAGGACCGGGTTCCGGCGCCGCTGCACCCGGATCCGGTAGTCCTCGCCGACCACGTCGTTCTTGAAGACGCCGATGTGCTGGATGCTGCCCTGATTGATGTCCAGGGTGAACTGGGACATCCGGCCCTTCTCCCGGAAGGGCTGACGGTTGTCGCGGTCGAACTGCTGGAGGCCGACGGAGCGGTGGGAGTAGGTGTTGGAGTGGCAGGCGTAGGACACGAGTCCGGCCTTCTGGCCGTCCTGCCCGAGGAGTTCGAGGTTGAAGACGAAGTCGGCCTCGGCCGCCAGTACCTGCGGCGGCAGCTCGGGGATCCGGGCCCGCGCGGGGCCGTCGACCAGGTCCGCGAGCGCGGTGGCCTGACGGGTGCGCAGGAACTCGCCGACGCGGCGCACGTACGGGTTGGTGACCCGCAGGGCGGTCGCCTCTCCCGGGGCCAGTTCCAGGTACCAGGACAGCAGGTCGATGTAGTGGTAGCTGGAGAAGGAGAGCGCTCCGACGCCGCTGGTGTACCCGTGCGCGTCACCGAACAGGTACTCCTCGGGATGCCGGAAGAGACCCCCGTTCTTGATCAGTTGCATGGAGGTGATGCCCTGCCCGTGCGCCTGCTGGATCTCGGAGATGTCGGAGGCGATCGACCGGTAGACGTCGTTGGCCCGCCGGCGCAGCGGCATCGCGAGGTGGACCGGCCCCGAGGCGCGGGCCCGGGTGAGCGCCGTTTCGAGTTCCGCGTAGCCGCCGATGATGCGCTCGGCGGCCGTCGGCTCGTACGCGGCGGCCTCGGCGACCAGCAGGGGCTTGTCGCACAGCACGCTGATGCCCCGGGAGACCGCCCAGAGGATGTAGTCGCGGTGGTGGACGGGGTTGCAGGCGATGATCGCCAGGGAGAACCGGTGGGTGGCGTGGGCGCGGTCCAGCAGGGCTTCCAGTTCCGTACGGCTGAGGCCGTCGGGGTCCAGCCACTCCGGTGAGTCCCTCCAGAGCAGTTCCCGGAGCGGAGCCATGTCCTCGTCCTGGGCGCGCTTCTCGGGGTTGCGCGGGTCGCAGATGGCCGCGGTGCGGACGGGCCATCCGGACTGCTGCATTTCGAGCAGCGCCGGGGCGTGGTTTTCCCGGCCGGCCCAGTGACCGGAACCTCCGACCAGCAAAACCGTAGTCGTACGAGCCATGGTGTGAATCCCCCTCAGAATTACTGGTCATGCGTGTCGAAGGCGTGCAATGGAAAAGGTGCGGTTCGCTTATTCGGCGTATCGGCCGAGGTGATTTCGGGCCGGGGGCGGTGGAGCTCTGGTCTGCGCCGGCGCGGGGAAGAATGTCGCCATGTGGGGCGGATCGGTACGGTGCGGCGCGGCGGCCGCCGCAATCCTTTGGCCGGGTGTGACCGCCGGTAGCCGCTGGGGAATCCGGTGCCGGTCACGGCAACTGGGTATCGTTGAGTCTTCTGCCGGGCGAGGATGGATGAGATGAAGGAATCTTTGGCGCTTGAGGTGCCGGCACGGGCCTCGCTCGCCGGTCTGGGTCTGGCCGAACGAAGTGAAGCGGTGTACCGGGCGATGATCCGGGGCACCCGCTGGAGCGCCGGCGCATTGGTCGCGGAAACCGGACTGGGCGAGTCCGACGTGCAGGCGGGGATCGACGAGTTGGCCGCCCTCTCGCTGATCAGGCCCTCCGGCGAGGAGCCGGGTGCCCTCGTCGTGGTGAAGCCGAGCGTGGCGCTCGCCGAGCTGATATCCGCCCGGCAGAGGGAGATATTCGGACGCCAGCAGGAACTCGCCGAATCCCGCGTGGCCATGTCCGATATCATCGCCGAATTCGAGCAGGAGCGCAGCGGGTCCGAAGAGGGCGGCAGCATCGAATATCTGCGGGGCATGGATTCGGTACGGGTGTACCTGGAAGAAATGTCCAAGCAGATCGAAACGGAAGTGCTTGCTCTCATTCCGAAAGCCTCGCTCACGGCGGAGAGCATGGCGGCGAGTCAGGAACTCGACGAGAGGATTGTCGAGCGCGGGGTGAGCATCCGCACGATTTATCTGGACAGCGTCCGCAACCACACCGCCACCCGGCGATACGCGGCCTGGCTGAACGAATGCGGCGGAGAGGTCCGTACGCATCCCGTGCTGCCGATGCGCATCATCCTCGTGGACCGCAAAATCGCCGTCCTGCCGATCGACGCGGAGGACTCGTCCAGAGGCGCACTCGTCCTGCGCGAACCGAGTGCCGTCGCCGCCCTCTTGGCGCTCTTCACGCACATCTGGGAAGCCGCCCGACCGCTCGGCACCGCCGAACTCCCCGACGATCACGGGCTCGTTCCCCAGGAAAGGGAGCTGCTGCGGCTGCTCGCGCAGGGCATGACCGACGAGGCCGCCAGCAAGCAGCTGGGCCTCTCGGTGCGCAGCGTCCGCCGGTTGATGTCGGACATCATGGACCGGCTCAACGCGCGCAGCCGGTTCGAAGCGGGCCTGCGGGCCGCCGAGCGCGGCTGGCTCTGAGGCCTTCGCCTCCCCGTAGGCGCTCACCCCACGCTCCGCCGCAGCAGAGCCGAGGCCTTCGCGCGGGCCGATGAGAGGGCGCTGCCCAGCTCGTCGGTCCACTGTCCGGCGGCGCTCGACCGGGCTCCCCGGCCCGCCGGGGTCCCCCCGATCGCGGCCGCGGCCTCCTGGAGCACGTCCCGGGCGTCCACGCCCCGCGCACGCAGCTGGTGGCCGACCGCGCAGACCAGCAGGGCCCGGCCCTCGTACGCGGTGCACAGCACGACGACGCCCATGCCGCGGGAGAGGTGCCCGGTCGCGGCCGAGGCCAGGTGCCGCAGTCTGCGTCCGGTCGTGTTGTCGACCCGGGTCACGACGAGCAGCCCGCCGGGAACGATCTGGGCCCGCCCGGCCAGGACGCGCGCGGCCGAGGACAGCTCGGCTCCGCGCAGCCGCTCCACTTCGGCCCGGGCTTCGGCGAGCAGGGCCAGCCGGGTGCGGAGTGCGGCCGGGGCGTCCTGCGGTTGCGCCCCCAGGAGGTCCGCCAGCTCGCGCAGGAGGCGGCGGTCGTGGCAGGTGTGGGGCGTCTCCCGGGGGGTTTCCCGGGCTGCCTGCTGTGCTGCCTCCTGGGCTCCCTTCGGGAAGGGGAACGGTGTCGGCGGCTGGATGAGGAGGTCAGCCATGGACCGCCTCCCGGTGGTCTGCCGCCGGGTCCGGGGTGGGTTCCTCCGTGCCTTCCGGGGCGGGTTCCGCAGCGGCTTCCCCGTCTGCTGCGGTCTCCCGCGCCGTGGCGGCCGAGGCTGCCGAAGCCGCCCGCGCGAGAAGGCCCGTACCGGCCAGGGCGACCACGGCCGCCACCGCGCAGAGCACGGACAGGCCGGTGACGAGGAGGGTTCCCCCGCCGCCGGAGACCAGGGCGCCCGCCGCCAGGGGGCCGGTGACGAAGCCCGCCGAGGTGGCCGTGCCGTAGGCGGCGTTGAAGCGCCCGCGCAGGGCGGGGGTGGCCAGGGAGTTGACCAGGGAGGGCATGCCCGAGGCGTACAGCGTCTCGGCGCAGGCGAAGAGGACCATGCCCGCGATGAGCACCGGCAGTTGGAAGTCCGTGCCCGAGGCCGTCGCGGCGAGCACGAGGAGCCAGCTCACCGACCAGGCGGCGCCGGCCAGGGCGATGGTCCGGGTGTGCTTCCACCGCTTGATCAGCTCGTGCAGGACCAGCTGCGAGCCGATGACCGCCCCGGTGTTCACGGCGAACAGCACGGCGATCCCGGTCGGCCCCACGGCCGTGCCCGTCAGCAGGAAGGCCGGGTAGCCCGCCTCCAGTTGTCCGTACGAGACGAAGTACAGGGCCAGCCCGAGGCCGAGGACGAGCAGGAACGGGCCGCTGGTGAAGACCTGGCGGTAGCTCTGCGGCCGGGCGGAGTCCTGGCGTGTGCCGGTCCCGGCCGGTGCGTCGGTCCCGAGGCTGCGCAGGGCGAAGACGGCCAGGGCGATGGCGAGGTAGCTGAGGGCGTTGGCGCCGTACAGCAGCCGGAACGACAGCGGGTGGGCGACGCTGGCGACCGTGCCGCCGAGGAGACCGCCGATGCCCAGCGCGGCGTTCGTCAGGGTGAAGCTGGACCCGAAGACCACCGGGTGGGACGAGGCGGGCACCGATGTGGCGAGCAGCGTGTTCCAGACGGAGGAGCTGCCCAGGCCGATGCCCCAGATCGCGGCGGACACCAGGAAGTGCCAGGTCTCGCCGGCCAGGGCGAACCCGGTCATGCCCACCGCGCTGAGCACCATGTGCGCCGCCGCCGTACGGCGGGCGCCGATCCGGTCGGCGAGGCGTCCGGCGTTGAGGCCGCCGACGATGGCGGTGATCGCGGCCACCGACACGGCGTGCATGGCCGTGTCGAGTCCGAGGCCGTTGACCTGGTGGACGTAGACGGCGAGGAACGGCAGGACCAGGCCCGAGCCGACGTTGTTGAGGGCGCCGAGCAGGAGCAGGGTCCGGGCGCTCGGGGGCAGTGCGCGCAGGTCCTTCAGCAGGGACACGGCTCCTCCTTCTGCGTCGGGTCGGTACTCGGTGGGGTGTCGGGGCCGTTCATGACGTCCCGAACAGGTAGGGCAGGGCGTTGCCCGCCAGCAGGGCCTGCGGATCGGTGCCGCTGAGCGCGAGCGAACCGAGGATCCGGCGCAGGGCCGGGACGGTGTCCGTGCCGAGGACGCGGCCGTGGTCCCGGTGCTGGAGGTGCCAGGGGGAGTCGAGGGAGAGCATCAGCTTGGGCCCGCACGCGGTGATGAGCCGGGCGAGCCGGGCGTCGCGGTCCAGGGCGCCGGGGTCGGCGGCGGTCCCCTCGAACACCGCTTGCCAGGGGCCGAGGTTGGCGTACACCCCCGGGGTGTTCAGGATCCGGGGCAGTGCGGGGTCGTCGAAGCCGAGGTGGGCCAGGCTGATCCGGGCACCCGCCGCGAGCGCGGCGGGGACGGCGTCCGCGGCGATCTCGGCCAGGTCGCCGAGCTGGCCCTTGGGGGCGCAGTGCATCACGGTGGGCACGCCCAGCTCCGCGGCGAGGTCGAGATAGCCGCGCTCCACGTAGGCGGAGACGGGCCTTTCGGCCGCCGGCGGATGCCATTTGAGGGCGAAGACCTCGCCGAGGCGATCGGCGTGGTCGGCGGCGAACTCCTCCGCGTCGCGGAAGGGATCGGCCATCAGGGCCGGCATGGGCAGTCCGGCCGAGGGCGGATTGTCGCGGCGGAACCGCGCGCAGTCGTCCAGCAGTTCCCGGTTGCGGACGCGGATGATCCGGCCGCACGTGGCCGGGTCGACCGGGGTGCCTTCGGGCTTGAACCGGCGGTAGTAGGGCATGGGGATGACCAACGCGCCCACCGCGCCGGGCGGTTCCGGGAGCAGCCCCCGGCCGAGCACACCGAGCGTCGCCATCAGGTCGGGCACGGACTGGCGGTAGGTGTGCTGGGCGTCGTCGCGGTGGTAGACGAGTTCGACGCCGGTCTGTTCGTGCGCGCTGATCAGCGCGGGACGGACGGCCAGGTACGCGTGGGTGGCCTCGCGCAGCGAGCAGTGCGGTGCGGACGTCCTGGCGACGGTGGACTCGTCGGTGGACCGGGCCATCTGTCTTCTCCTGCGGGGCTACGGGACCACCGTGCGCGGGGTCGCAACGGCGGCGCCGCCCACCGGCCCCGCGGCCACGGATCCGGGGGTGCGGATCCGTGCCGGAAGGGCCGGTGGGCGGGCCGTACGGGTCACGGGGTGACGGTGACACCGTTCAGGCGCGGCGCGAGCTGGAGCTCGCGGATGTCCTTCTGGTTCAGGACCCACATCAGCCAGCGCTCGATGCCGAGGCCGAAGCCCGAGGTGTGCTGCGGGTACGCGTCCTTCATGCGCACGTACCAGGCGTAGTCCTCCTCGGGGACCTCGTGGTGGGCCAGGGCCTTGCGCGCCTGCTCGCCGTCGACGTGGCGCTCGCCGCAGCCGACGGTCTCGCCGATGCCGAAGAGCAGGTCGCCGTTGAGGGCGGTGCGCTGCTCTTCGTCGCCGTACGCCTGGTAGAAGGGCACCGACAGGTGGTCGAAGTGCGTGACCCAGAGGATCGGGCTGACCTCGTCCATCAGCCGGCGCTCGCCGTGCCGGGTCAGGGTGCGCCAGCCCTCCTGGTACTCGACCGCCTTCGGGTCGTCGCCCAGGTGGGCGACGGCCTCGTCGAAGGTCATGCGGGGGAAGGACTCCAGCCCGGCCATGCGCTCCAGGTGCTCGGTGGTGCCCGCGATGGCACGGACGTCGTCGGCGTGACGGTCCAGGACGGCCTGGGCCAGCCGGCGCATGTACGCGTTGACGGCCTCGATGCACGCGTCGAGACCGCCCGGGAGCTCGGCCTCGCTGTGGAAGAACTGGTTGAGGTGCGTCTCGTCGCAGTCCTCGCCGCGGAAGCTCGGCATCAGGTACCAGCTGCCCTGGGGGCTGAGGCGGCAGCCGTATTCGAGCATGAACTGCATCGAGTCGGCGAGGAACGTGCGCTGGCCGAACAGGTCGATCTCGACCGGGAGCGAGTCGCTGCCCAGGCCCATCGGGCTGGAGATGCTGTTCGTGGTGATCGGCAGGTGGACGGACTTGACGCCGCGCTCGCGCCAGAAGACGGCGGTCTCGAGGGTCACGACGTCCTGGAGGTCCACCAGCGTGCGGTACAGCGGCTGGTCGATGATCTCCAGGAAGCGGTCCTCGGAGGGACGCCATCCGCCGTGCGTGTAAGTGGGCGTGGACAAGGTGTTCTCCCTAGGGATGAAGGGTGCACAGGGCAAGGCGCACCTATGGGATGCGAGGTGCACCTGTGGATGGAGAGGGCCAGGGGGCCGAGGGGCCACGAGGCCGGGGGCCACACAGGCCAAGGGGCCGTAGAGGCAAGGGGCCACGGGGGCCGGAGAGCCACGGGGGCCGGAGACCCGCGAGGGCCGGAGACCCGCGAGGGCCGGAGACCCGCGAGGGCCGGAGACCCGCGAGGGCCGAGGAGCCGAAGGGCAGAAGAGCCGGACGGCCGGGTCAGACGGTGTACGTCCAGTGCCGGTGGTCGGGCCGGCCCCCGTACTGAATGGCGGCCAGTTCCTCGCGGAGCCGGGTGGTCAGGTCGCCCGGACGGCCGTCACCGACGACGTGCCGGCCGGCCGCGGTCGTCACGCTGCCGATGGGCACCACGGAGGCCGCGGTGCCGCAGGCGAAGGCTTCCTCGAAACGGGCTTCGCCGGTGGTCAGTTCGGCGATGTCGACGGCCCGCTGTTCGGTGCGCACGCCCAGGTCGGCGGCGATCTCGATGAGGGTGTCCCGCGTGTTGCCCGCCAGGATCGTTCCCGACAGGGGCGGGGTCACCAGGAGCGGCGCACCCGACGGTTCCCGGGTGACGCCGAAGAAGTTCATGGCGCCGAGCTCTTCCACGAAGCGGTGTTCGCGGGCGTCGAGCCACAGGACCTCGTGACAGCCCTGCTCCAGGGCGAGGGACTTGGTGGCCAGGCTGGCGGCGTAGTTGCCCGCGCACTTGGCCGCCCCCGTACCCCCGGGGGCCGCACGGATCCGGTCGGTCGGGCACCAGACGTCGATGGCCTCGAAGCCGTCCGCGAAGAAGTGGTCGACCGGTGAGGCGATCACGGCGAACAGGTATTCCCGGGCCGGCCGTACGCCCAGGCTCGGCTCCACCGCGATCATGAACGGCCTGAGGTACAGGCTCTGCCCCGGGCCCCGCGGGACTTCGGAGGCATCGGCGCGCACCAGCCGTGCACAGGCGTCGACGAAGGTCTCGACGGGCAGCACGGGCATGGCGAGGCGCTCGGCGCTGTGGTTGAACCGTACGGCGTTGGCGAGCGGCCGGAACAGCGCGAGCGAACCGTCCGGGTGGGGGAACGCCTTCAACCCCTCGAAGATCGCCTGTCCGTAGTGCAGCGCCATGGCCGCGGGGGACAGTTCCAGAGGCCGGTGGGGGACCAGTTCGAGCGCCGACCAGCCGTTGTCGGGGGTCCACCGCGACAGCATCATGCTCGCGGTGAAGCGGGCTCCGAAACCCAGGGTGGCGGGCGCCTCGGAGGGGTTCAGCGCGGTGCTCACGAAGCCGGCGCCGTCGCGTAGGAGGGAGCCAGCGCGGCCTCCAGCTCGGCGGCCCGCTCGCGGAACTGCTGCTCGGTCTCGGCGCTGATGACCAGCATCAGGCACCACACCGAGGGGTGCAGTTCCTCGATCTCGAAGCCCACCGCACGGGACCGGATGGTGTCCAGGACGTACGGGAAGGCCGCGATCTGCTCGTCGGAGGGCTCCGCGGTGATGACACCGGCGGCCGTGGGGGCCAGGTTGATCCAGCCGACGTACGGATAGTCCGGGGCGCGCAGCTCCAGCGGTTCGCGGTCCGTCTTGACGACGGCGTCGATCCACAGTTCGCGCAGGTCCGCGCCGTACGGCTTGAAGCTCTCGGGGATGGCGCCGCCGGCGAACCGGGTGGCCATCTCGGAGAACCACAGCCGGCCGTCGGCCCGCCGGAAGATCTCCAGGTGGGTGATGTCGTCCGTGATCTCGAACGCGTCGTTGATGCGGGCGTGCAGTTCCTCGACCTCGGCGTAGAGCTCGGGCTCGCGGTCGCGGGGCAGCAGGATCGAGCCGTTGTCCCGGCCCGGAGTCGTCACCAGCATGCGCGGCCGCAGGTAGCGGCTGACGCCCAGGACCTGCGCGACGCCGTTCTCCCAGACCGCGTCGACGTGGTACTCGTCGCCGTCGATCGGCTCCTCGGCGATCAGGAACTGCGTGAGGCCGCTCTCCGCGGTGTCGCTTCCGGCGGCGCGCAGTACGGAGGTGAGCTCCTCGGCGCTGTTCACCGCGGAGGTGGCCACCGAGCCCAGGCCGGCCGCGGGCTTGACGATGACGGGGAAGCCGAGGCGCTCCTCGACGCGGCGTACGGAACCCTCGACCTCGGTGGTGGAGAGGGACTCGTAGCGGGCGCAGGCGATGCCGGCGCGTGCGGCACGCTCCTTCATGGCCCGCTTGTCGCGCATGAGCACGGACTTCTCGATCGAGGGCTGGCCGAGACCGAGCAGGGTCGCCATGTAGCCGGCGCTGAACTGGCTGAACTCCGAAAGGCTGAGGACCCGGTCGATCTTCACTCCGGTGGAGCGGAGTTCGACGGCGAGCTGCGCGACCTCGTTGAGTGCGTCGTAGCTGCGGATCACGTAGTGGCGGTCCACCCGGGCGAGCAGCGCGGGGTCGATGGACCGGTGGGTCGACTCCCACAGGTCGAAGACCAGCGTGACGCGGGCTCCACGGTCCAGCAGTGCCTCCAGGGTGACCCCGTTCCACGAGTACACCAAGAGATTTGTTTCGCTCATACCCCGTTGTCCTGTCCTTCCAGCCTTCTCGGCTCATTGCCTGCGATCGTTCACCCGCGCGCCGCGAATTTCGCGGCGCAGGAAGGGGGCGGTCAGTCCCAGTTGAGGCTCAGCGGGTAAACGTCGTCCGCCGCAACATTTGCCGCCGCATTTGCCACCACATTCGACGCCACACGCGAGGTGTCCATTTCGTCAGCGTTTGCGGCCACGGCGCCCAGTGCCACAACGGCAGTGATTACCGAAAGAATCGAAGTGGCGCGCATCGTGAACTTCATGAGGATCTCCCTGGTGGTTCTTTGTTCAACATCGAGAGTGGGAACGGGTTCGCCGGTTCCTCTCCTGCCGGAAAGCTACGCAGGGGTTGCCGGGGCATCAAGGGAACGGCCTGGCAGGTTCCTGTCTGGCATGCTCCGGCCCGCTGGTCAGGTACGGGGCGTCCTCCGGCTGCAAGGGCTGTGACCTGGCTCACTGACATACGGTGTGTCTCGGACTTGTCAATGAGACGCGTGGATATCTAAGGTCGGGGTCGATTTCCGTATAGCCCGGCCTCGCGATGAACCGCGTCGTAACGGGTCCTTCGGATCGCGTTCGGGCGTTCGCCGAACCGTCTCTCCTACGGGAAATCTCCCCTCGTCCGGCGGAAATGCGTTCTGCGGTTTCGCGGAAGCGACGGGATGGCGGGATGCGAAGTCCGTCGTATTTGATGAGGAGTCACATGTCTTTCCGGAGCACCATCTGCCGGAGAAAGATCCGGCCCGAGGGAAGGACTCGCGCATGACATCTGCCGAACCGCGGCGTTCCCCGCTGCCGGCCCTGGTGCTGCCGCCCGCCCTGGCACCCGGCGACGTGGTCGCCGTCGTCTCGCCCGCCTCGGACGCGGCCGGCCGCTACCCCCGGCGCCTGGAGCGCGGGCTGCAGGCGCTGAGGGACGTCGGTCTGCGCCCCCGGCTCGCCAAGAACGCCCTCGCGACCGGCCGGTGGACCGCCGGAACCGTCGAGCAGCGGGTCGCGGACCTGCACGAGGCCTTCGCGGACGACGAGGTCCGTGCGGTGATGTGCGCCATCGGCGGCAGCCTCACCGCGCAACTGCTCCCGGAACTCGACTACGGGCTCATCGCCGAGCACCCCAAGGTCTTCGTCGGGTACTCGGACATGACCTCGCTCCACACGGCGATCCGCCTCGAAACCGGCATGGCCACCTTCTACGGGCCTTCGATCATGGCGGAGTGGGCCGAATACCCGACCCCCTTGCGGGAGACGGCGGAACACTTCCTGAAGGTGACCGGTTCCGCCCGCCCGGCCGGGCCGGTGCCGAGGCCCGAGCGGATCGTCACGGAGGGCGGGGACTGGAGCGCCCCCGGAAAGGCCCGGCGCGCAGGTCCCGTACCGAAGACCGAGGTGCTGCGCCCCGGACGGGTCGCGGGAACCCTCACCGGCGGCTGCCTCCCGGTCCTCAGGCGCCTGGTCGGCACCCCGTGGCAGCCCGATTTCACCGACTGCATCGTCCTGTTGGAGACACCGCAGCTGCCCTACTCGATGGTGAACGCCGCCGAGGACCTCCTGACGATGAACCTGGCCGGAATGTTCGACGGGGCGCTCGGGATCGTGTTCGGCTGGCCGTACCACGAGGACCAGACCGAGGACCTGGGCCGTGCGATCGCCGAGATGCTGAGCGGGCACGAGTTCCCCGTCGTCATCGGCTTCCCCAGCGGACACACCAGCCCCATGACGACCCTGCCCCTGGGCGTACGGGCCGTACTGGACGGCGAAACGCTCTCCCTCGACGCCGCGGCGGTCGCGCCCCGTCCCGAGGGCGGTGCCGGATGGTGAGGCTCCCGCCGTACGCGGAGGCGGTCCGCACCGCGGGCCCTGAGGCGATCGGACCGGAGATCGGACCGGCCGGCGCACCGGCGACGGGACCGGCGACCGGACCGGTGCCGACCGCGGCCCAGGGGGTCCCCGACACCGCGGTCGCCGTACTGGAAGAGTTCCGCGGCGCATGTCTGGCGTCCGGGTACACGGAGCGCCACCGCCGGCCGGTGGTCTCCCGGCACGATCCCAGCGTGCGCTACACCAACTCCACGATCAGCGTGCTGAAACCGCTGCTCTCCGGCGGTGTGAGCGAGCGCGCCTTCCTCGTCCAGCCCGCCCTGCGCCTGCGCAACCTCGACCACGTCCGGCGGACCGGCGAGATGTCCCCCTTCGGCTGCTCCTTCATGTCCTTCGGCGCACTCGGACCCTCCGGGGACGCGCCGGGGCTCACCGCGCTCGCCCGGGACCTGCTGGTGGACAGGCTCGGCATCCCGGCCCACGACGTACGACTGCGTGTCCTGGCCGACGACCTGGACCTGCGGGAGGCCGGCGTCGCGGCCGGCCTCGACGTGGCCCCCACCACGGACACCCCCGGAGCGTTCCGGCACGTCTTCGGCATGCCGGGCGTCACCGGCCGCAACGCCAACGTGGCTCTGCGGGGACCCCGGGGGTGGTCCGATGTCGCCAACGTCATCGTGATCGAGGAGGACGGCCGTGCGATCGGCGTGGAGCTCGCCTTCGGCGTGAACATGGTCCTGACGCAGGCCATGGGCCTGGCCCACCCCGTCCTGGCCGGCCCGGCCGCGGCCGCGCTGGCGCACGGCGTGAGCGATCTGATAGCCCTGGACGCGCTGTCCTCGGCGGCGGTGCTCGCCATGGAAGGCGTGCGCCCGGTCGCCCGGGGACGCGGTCAGAACTACCGGTCCCTGCTGAAACTGCTCGGCGAGCGCACCAACGGCCCGGCCGAGGTGTGGCGGCCTGCGGCACTGGCGGTCGCGGCGGCCGAGGAGCGACTGCGACGGCACGCCAGCCCGCCGGCCGACGACGTCGACGAACTGCCCCCGGATCAGCTCGCGGGAACGCTGGAGGCAGACTTGGACCGGGTCTGCTGAGAGCGGGCCTTCCGGTCGTCCGGGACCGGAGTCAGATCCAGGAAGAGCACCTCAGGGGCGTTCGGGCGTGCGACGGCGCCCGCGCACGAAACCACCTTGCCGCACCGACTCGGGAAACAGGCGATTCGATCACCATGAAGAACGGCCACACCGCGCTGACCATGCAGGACGCGATCCTCACCCTGCAGAAATACTGGAGCGACAACGGCTGCATGATCACGCAGCCGTTGAACACGGAGGTGGGGGCCGGAACGGCCAACCCGTCCACGGCCCTCCGGGTGCTCGGCCCCGAGCCCTGGAGCGTCGCCTACGTCGAGCCCAGCGTGCGGCCGGACGACTCGCGCTACGGCGAGAACCCGAACCGGCTCCAGATGCACACCCAGTTCCAGGTGATCCTCAAGCCCGACCCGGGCAACCCGCAGGAGCTCTACCTGGGCAGCCTGCAGGCGCTCGGCGTCGACCTGAGCGCGCACGACGTGCGGTTCGTGGAGGACAACTGGGCCTCGCCCGCGCTCGGTGCCTGGGGGCTGGGGTGGGAGGTCTGGCTGGACGGCATGGAGATCACCCAGTTCACCTACTTCCAGCAGGTCGGCGGGGTCACCCTGTCCCCGGTGTCGGTGGAGATCACCTACGGCCTGGAACGCATCCTGATGAACCTTCAGGGCGTGTCCCACTTCAAGGACATCGCCTACGCGCCGGGCATCACCTACGGCGAGGTGTTCGGCCAGAACGAGTACGAGATGAGCCGCCACTACCTCGACGACGCCGACGTCGACACCAACCACAAGCTCTTCGAGGCGTACGCGTCCGAGGCCCGGCGCATGATCGACCTCGAACTGCCCATCCCGGCCTACACCTACGTACTCAAGTGCAGCCACACCTTCAACGTGCTCGACGCGCGCGGCGCGCTCAGCACCACGGAGCGGGCCAAGGCCTTCTCCCTGATGCGCGGCCTCACGCACGAGTCGGCCAAGCTGTGGGCGCAGCGCCGCGCCGTACTGGAGTACCCGCTCGGAGTGGCGGCCTCGCCGGCCCCCGCCGTGCGGGCCGCGCTGCCCACGGTCTCCAGCACCGAGACGCTGCTGTTCGAGATCGGCATGGAGGAACTCCCGTACGCCGACGTCCGCGCCACCACCGACGCGGTGCGCGAGGCGGTCACGGCCAAGCTCGCCGCCACCCGGCTGGGCCACGGCCCGATCACCGCGATGGCCACGCCGCGCCGCATCGTGATCACGGTCGACGGCGTGGAGCCGTACGAGCCGGACACCGCCAAGACCGTGCGCGGCCCCAAGGCCGCCGCCGCCTACAAGGACGGCGCCCCCACCCCCGCCCTGCTGGGCTTCGCCCGCAGCCAGGGCGTCGACCCGGCCGACCTCCAGGTCGCCGACGTCAGCGGTGTCGAGTACGTCGTGCTCACCCGCGAGGAGCCGGGCCGCCCGGCGGTCGAGGTGCTCAGCGAACTGCTGGCCGAGGTCGTGTCCGGGCTGCGCGCCAGCCGCAACATGCGGTGGAACGACCCGACCCTGTCCTTCTCCCGCCCCGTGCGCTGGCTGCTCGCCCTGCTCGGCAGCACCCCCCTGCCGGTCGCCGTCTCCGCGCTCGCCTCGGGCACCAGCACCCGGGTCCACCGCACCGCCCCCGACCCGGTCGTCCAGGTGGCGTCCGCCGAGGGCTACGCCCACTTCCTCAAGATGCACGGCATCCTGCTGGACCGCGAGACCCGGCGCGACGTGGTGGTGCGCGGAGCCCACGAGTCGGCGGCCGAGGTCGGCGGCTCCATCGACGTCGCCGGTGAGTCCGGACTGATCGACGAGATCACCGACATCGTGGAGTTCCCGCACCCGGTGCGGGGATCCTTCGACGAGAGCTACCTCGACCTGCCCGCGAGCGTCCTGACCACCGTGATGCGCAAGCACCAGCGCTACCTGCCGGTGCTGGACGCGGACGGGCGCCTCATGCCCCACTTCATCACCTTCGCCAACGGCACGTGCGACGACGACGTGGTGCGTTCGGGCAACGAGGCGGTGCTGCGGGCCCGTTACGAGGACGCCGCCTTCTTCTTCCGCGCCGACCTGAAGGTCTCCCCCCAGGAGCTCCGCGGCCGGCTGGACAAGCTGACCTTCGAGGACCGGCTCGGCACGGTCGCCGACCGCGCCGACCGCATCGCCGCCCTCGCGCTCGGCCTGGCCGCGAACGCGGGGCTCGACGAGGAGGCGCTCGCCACGGTGCGCCGCGCCGGGTCGCTGGCCAAGTTCGACCTGGCTTCCCAGATGGTCGTCGAGTTCTCCGGCCTGGCCGGAGTGATGGCCGAGGAGTACGCCCGCCACGCCGGAGAGTCCGCGCAGGTCGCGCGAGCCCTGGCCGAGATGGAGCTTCCGCGTTCCGCCGGCGGTGCGCTGCCCGCGAGCGACGCGGGCGCCGTACTGTCGCTCGCCGACCGGTTCGACCTGGTGACGGGCATGTTCGTGATCGGCGCTGCGCCGACCGGAAGCTCCGACCCGTTCGGTGTCCGTAGGGCCGCCATCGGTCTGCTCAACGTGCTGCGGAGCACGCCCGCGCTGGCCGGCGTCCGCGTGCACGAGGCGCTGCGCGCGGCGGCCGACCGCTTCGCCGCCCAGGGCGTCGAGGTGCCCGCCGAGCGGCTCACGGAGGCCGCCGAGCTGATCACCCGTCGCTACGAGCAGCAGCTCACCGACGCCGGGCACGAGCACCGCCTGGTCCAGGCCGTCCTGGTGTGGGCCGATCGCCCCGCCCACGGCGACCGCACCCTGGCCACGCTGGAGCGCCACGTCGGCACCGAGGCCTTCGACGGGCTCACCGCCGCACTCCAGCGCGTGGTGCGCATCCTCCCCGCGGACGCCGCGGAGGGCGCCGACGCGGTGGACCGTTCCCCGCTGACCGCTCCCGCCGAGCTGCGCCTCGCCGAGAGCGCGCAGGCCGTCCGCGAGTCCCTGACCGGCCGTGAGGACGACCTCGCCGCGCTGATCGAGGTCTCCGCCCCGCTGGTCGTCGCGATCAACGCCTTCTTCGACGACGTTCTGGTGATGGACCCCGACCCGGCGGTCCGCGCGGCCAGGCTTGCCCTGCTGGCCGACGTGGCGCGACTGGCCCGCACGACCCTGGACTGGCGCGCGCTGTAACCGGCGCTCGACAGAGGTGAGACGGGGCCCCCGGCCCGGCGCGGACGCCGGGCCGGGGGCCCCGTCGCGTTAATCTCTGCCCAGTCGGGCGGTATGACGATCGTTCAGCATGGCCGAAGTTGAGGAGAGTACGGATGAGCGTGGAAGCGAAGACCACCGAGAAGGCCCTGCGGTTGAGGGAGTTGGGTGCGTCGCTGATCGTTCTCCCCAACGCCTGGGACGCGGGCAGTGCGGCGGTGATCGAGTCGGCCGGGGCCGCGGCCATCGCGACCACCAGCGGTGGCGTGGCCTGGTCGATCGGGCGCGGGGACGGTCAGCACGCGACGAAGGCGGAGATGCTGGCGGCGGCCGCGCGGATCGTGGCGGCCGTGGACGTCCCGGTCACCGTGGACGTCGAGGGCGGTTACGAGGACGTCGCGGCCACCGTGCGCGAGGTGGTGGCGGTGGGCGCCGTCGGAATCAACCTGGAGGACTCGAAGGCGGCCGACGGTACGCTCCACACCGCCTCGGAGCAGGCCGACCGGATCCGCGCCGCCCGCGCGGCGGCCACCGAGGCCGGGCTGCCGGAGCTGGTGATCAACGCCCGTACCGACGTCTTCCTGTTCGGGATCGGCGAGGAGTCCGGCCGTCTCGCCGACGTACTGGCGCGGGTGGAGGCGTACGCCGCCGCCGGGGCCGACGGCATCTTCGTGCCGGGGCTGCTGGACCTGGACGCCCTGAGCGAGATCGCGCGGGGCCCGCTGCCGGTCAACGCCATGGCAGGGCCGGGCGGTCCGTCCGTCGCCGAGCTGGCGAAGGCCGGGGTGCGCCGGGTCAGCGTCGGAACCGGTGTGGCACAGGCGGCGTACGCGGCGGCCCGCACCGCGGCGGTGGAGGTGCTGGAGCAGGGGACGTACGGGGCTCTGGAAGGGGCGCTCGACTACGGCACCCTGAACAGCCTCTTCGTGAAGTAGGGCTTGATGGAACGGCTGTGGGCCGCTCCGGTGGAGCGGCCCACAGTCGTGTCCGAATGTTTCACGTGAAACATCGGGCGGGAGTCACCGGCTCCGGCCGGTCCGCAGCAGGGTCGCGGCCACCACGAGAGCCGTGAGCATCAGTCCCGCTCCGATCCCGAAGGCCAGGTGGTAGCCGGAGGTCAGCGCCGCGGCGCGGTCGACGCCGGTGGAGAGCAGGGCGTCCGTGCGGCCGGCCGCCAGGGTGGACAGGACGGCGACGCCGAGCGCCATGCCGATCTGCTGGGTGGTGTTGAACAGGCCCGAGGCGAGGCCCGCGTCCTGCTCGTCGGCGCCGGACATGCCGAGCGCGGTGAGGGCGGGCAGGGCCAGGCCGAAGCCGGCGGCCAGCAGCATCACGGGGAGCAGGTCGGTGACGTAGTCGGCGCGGACCGGGAGCCGGGTCAGCAGGCCGAGGGCGGCGACGAGCAGGGCCAGTCCGGCCGGCAGGACGCGGCGTTCGCCGAAGCGGGCGTTGAGCGGGGCCGAGGCGAAGAGGGAGACCCCGCCGATGACCACGGCCGCAGGGAGCATCGCCAGGCCGGTCTCGGCGGCTCCGTAGCCGAGCACGTTCTGGAGGTACAGGGCGACCAGGACCTGGAAGGAGAACAGTGCGGCCACCATCAGCATCTGGACCAGGTTCGCGCCGACCACGGTCCGCGAGCGGAAGATCCGCAGCGGAACCAGCGGGGTGCGGGTCCTGGCCTGGCGTGCGGTGAAGCCGGCGAGCAGGGCGACCGAGAGCGTGCCGAGGCCGAGGGTGTGTGCGGAGAGCCAGCCGTAGCGTTCCACCTCGACGACGGTGAAGATGCCGAGCATCAGGCCCGCGGTGACCAGGAGGGCGCCGATGACGTCGGCTCCGGCGCGCAGACCCGGCCGGGCATGAGCGCCGTCGGCGGGGAGCGCGGGCAGGGCCAGCGCGAGGGCGGCCAGTCCTATGGGCAGGTTGATGAAGAAGATCCAGTGCCAGTCGAGGGCATCGGTCAGGACCCCGCCGAGCACCTGCCCCAGGGAGGCTCCGGCCGCGCCGGTGAAGGAGAAGACGGCGATGGCCTTGGCCCGCTCGCGCGGTTCGGTGAACAGCGTGATCAGGATGCCCAGGCTGACGGCCGCGGCCATGGCGCTGCCGAGGCCCTGCAGGAACCGGGCGGCGATCAGTACCTCGGGCGATCCGGCGAACCCGGCGAGCAGGGAGGCTCCGGTGAAGACGCCGGTCCCGGCCAGGAACATCCGCTTGCGGCCGATGAGGTCGCCGAGCCGGCCGGCGAGGAGCAGCAGGCTGCCGAAGGCGATCAGGTAGGCGTTGACGACCCAGCTGAGTCCGGCGGGGGAGAAGCCCAGGTCCTTCTGGATGGCCGGCATCGCGACGGTGACGATGCTGCCGTCGAGGACGGTCATCAGGACGCCGGTGGACAGCACCCCGAGGGCGGTCCACCGGGAGCGCAGCCCGCGCGGTGCGGCAGCCGGGTCGGAAGCGGACCCGACGGGCGTGGCCGGCGTGGTGGGAGGAGCGGTGGGAGCGGAGGTGGCAGGCATCTGTGTCCCCAGTCGGTGAGCGGCGGGCTGACTTGGTAAGACCGTATCAGATAGTTCTGTTGCAGACGATCTGTTGGGGACTGAATTGCTAGACTGGTGGACATGACAGCCATGGCGCCCGCACAGAACGAGCCGGACCTCTCCTTCCTCCTGGACCACACCAGCCACGTCCTGCGCACCCGGATGGCGGTGGCCCTCGACCGGATCGGGCTCACGGCACGGATGCACTGCGTGCTCGTGCACGCCCTGGGCGAGGAGCGGACCCAGATCCAGCTCGCCGAGATCGGGGGCATGGACAAGACGACGATGGTCGTCACCGTCGACGCCCTGGAGAAGGCCGGCCTCGCCGAGCGGCGGCAGTCCAGCACCGACCGCCGGGCCCGCGTCATCGTCGTCACCGAGCAGGGCGCCGCCCTGGCGCAGGAGAGCAGCCGGATCGTCGACCAGGTGCACGCCGACGCCCTCGGCTCCCTCGCCGACGCGGACCGCGAGGCCGTGCTGCGCGTACTGAACCTGCTGGTCAAGGGTGATCTGGAGACCCCGTCGGAGAGCCCGAGGCCGGCTCGCAGGGCCCGCCAGTAGCAGACCGGCATCCCCCGGATGGCCCAGTCACAGGGCCGACCCGGGCCTTCTGGCAGAGAGTGGAACAAGGCACTCAGCCCAGGGGGGCACCACCATGCCGGAGGCGTACGCACATGGGACTGTTCGACTTCATGAGGTCCGACAAGAAGAAGGAACAAGCCGAGAAGGCCGCCCAAAAGGCGGCTGAGCAGGTGCAACAGCAGGCCGCGGCCGCCCCGGCGCCGCCGTCCTCGATGCCCGGCGACACCGGGACCAAGTACACCGACTCGGCAGCGGCGACCAAGGCGGCCGCCGAACGCATGGCGGCAGCGGCGCCGCCCAAGGCCGCACCGATGCCGCCCAAGGCGGCACCGGCGCCCCCCGTCGCACGGCCCGCAGCGCACACGCCCACGCCGACCTCCGCCGCACACAAGGCGGTGCCCGCGGCGCCCATGCCGAAGCCGGCGCCCAAGGCGCAGCGCACGTACACCGTCCGCTCGGGCGACTCGCTCTCCGCGATCGCCCGCCGCGAGCTCGGCAACGAGGGCCGCTGGCGCGAGCTCTACGCCATGAACAAGGGCGTCATCGGCTCGAACCCCGACATGATCCACCCGGGGATGAAGCTCACCCTCCCCAGCTGAGCGGGGAAAGCGAACGAGAGTGGGGCCCGGATCCTGGAAAGGATCCGGGCCCCACTCTCTCGTTCCACGTTCCTCAGCGGTGCTTGCGCTTCGCGTCCTCCGCGTCGATCCGCTCCTGGGCGGCCTGCGCCTCCTCTTCCAGGCCGGACACGAACTCCGTCCCGCCGTCGCGCTCCTTCGCCGCCAGCTCCTCGTCGAAGGAGGCCTGAGCCTCCTGCTCCCGCGCCGGCAGCTCGGTGGCGGCCGGCGGCTCGACGAGCCAGTCCGGGTTCGACTGCTGGTCCCACCAGCGCCACGCGGCGTAGGCTCCGCCGGCCAGGACGCCGACCACGGCCGCGCCTTTGAACAGGCGGCCGCAGCGCGCACGCCGCTCGTGGCGACGTACGAGCTTCTGGACCTCCTTGGCCGACACCTGGCCGCGCAGGGCCGCCAGCGCCGCCGTCGACCGGGAAGCGGCCTCCTCGGCCACCGGCTGGGCCGCAGCGAAGGCACTCTCCAGCCGCGGCTGCGTGTAGTCCACCGCGCTCCGGGCTGCCAGGCGGGTCTGCTTCACGGCCTTGGTCGCGGCCCGGTCCACATTCGGCGGTACGTGGGAGCGCGCCGACTTGATCCGGGGCTGTACGTGGCAGTCGTACGTCTGGCGGGCCTGTTTGGCAGCCTCGCCGGCCGCGTACGACACCTTCGGTGCGAGCCGTTCATTTGCTTCGTGGGCGTAATGCACCGCAGCGTGCCTGGCGGATTCCGCGTACGGCGCCACCACTTCCGCTGCGTGCCGCGCCGTATCCCTGGCACTTGATGCTGCCAGGCGCACGCTTTCCTTGCGGGTCACGGGATCCTCCTCCTCGGTGGCGGACACAGTTCACCTTTCCACCCTTTGTCGGATCATGCCTCCCATACCGTCGACCGGCATGCGCGACAGGGCATACGGGTGGACGATTTCCGCCCGGTGCAGCCCTCCGTGGGAGGATCTGAAACCGACAGTGACGACGATGAGGAAGGCAGATCCGTGGCCGAGAAGCTCTACGCCACCCTGAAGACCAACCACGGCGACATCGAGATCGAGCTTCTGCCGAACTTCGCTCCGAAGACCGTGCGGAACTTCGTCGAACTCGCCACCGGTGAGCGCGAGTGGACGCGTCCCACGGACGGACAGAAGACCACGGACCCGCTCTACGACGGCACCGTCTTCCACCGTGTCATCAGCGGGTTCATGATCCAGGGCGGCGACCCGCTGGGCAACGGCACCGGCGGCCCCGGCTACCAGTTCGCCGACGAGTTCCACCCCGACCTGGCCTTCACCAAGCCCTACCTGCTCGCGATGGCGAACGCCGGCCCGGGCACCAACGGCTCGCAGTTCTTCATCACCGTGGCCCCCACCGCCTGGCTCACGCGCAAGCACACCATTTTCGGGGAGATCGGCGACAAGGCCAGCCAGAAGATCGTCGACACCATCGCCGCAGGTGCCACCAACCCGCGCACCGAGCGCCCCCTCGACGACGTGATCATCCAGTCCGTCGTCATCGAGAAGCGCTGACCGCAGGGGAACCTTTCGACCCCGCCCGTCCGTCCTCGATACGTACCGGACGGGCGCGGGCAAACCGCCGCCTCGCCGCCGACCGAGGGGACCGATGGACACCGACCGTCTTCCGGGCTGCTACCGGCACCCGGACCGCGAGACCGGGATCAGCTGTACGCGCTGTGAGCGGCCGATCTGCCCCGAGTGCATGATCGACGCCTCGGTCGGCTTCCAGTGCCCCGAGTGCGTCCGCGGGGGCTCGGGAACGGGCCACGGGCGCGCGGCCAACGCTCCGCGGACGATCGCGGGCGGGGTGGTCGCCGCGGATCCGTACCTGGTCACCAAGATCCTGATCGGGATCAACGTGGCGGTATGGCTCGCCGCCGTTGTCTTCCCCGGGCTGGCGATTCAACTGGAGCTGATCGGCTGGTACCGCGAACTGGCGGGCGGGCCGGCGGAAGGCGTGTCCACGGGTGAGTACTACCGGCTACTGACTTCAGCGTTCCTGCACGTCGAGTGGTGGCACATTTTCGGCAACATGATCGGCCTGTGGTTCATCGGCGGAATTCTGGAGCCGGCCCTCGGCCGCGCCCGCTACCTCGCCGTGTACCTGTTGTCGGCGCTGGGCGCCAGCGCGTTGATCTATCTGCTGACCCCCATGAACACCCCGACGCTCGGAGCTTCCGGGGCCGTCTTCGGCCTGCTCGGCGCCGCCATCGTGCTGGCTCGTCGGATGCGGGACGAAGTGCGTCCACTGGTCGCCGTGGCGGTTTTGATGCTCGTACTGACCTTCCTGCCGGGGGCGAACGCGTCGTGGCAGGGCCATATCGGTGGATTGGTCACCGGTGTGCTGGTCGCGCTGGGCCTGTTGTGGCCCACCAAGGACATGGGCGCGCGGAATCGCAAATTCGTCCAGTGGGGCACCTGTGTGGCGGTGTTCCTGCTGGCCACGGCCCTGATCGTGATCCGGACGGTCGAACTTTCCGCACTCACCTGATCACACCGGCGTCAACTCTCCACAGAGTTATCCACAGATCTTCTGTCTTTTCCTCAGGTGTGGATGACGCTGTGGATAACTCATGGGGAGAGCTTGCGGAGCCGGGCTACTTCCACTGCGTGGAGACGCCGAATCCTGCCGCAATGAAGCCGAATCCGACCACAATGTTCCAATTTCCGAGAGCTTCGATCGGAAGCTGGGTCTCGGACAGATAGAAAACGACGATCCATGCCAGACCGACCAAGAAGAACGCCAGCATGACCGGGGCGACCCAGTTGCGGTTCGTCAGCTTGATCGACTGCGGCGTCCGCGTGGGGGGCGGCGTGTAGTCGTCCTTCTTGCGGATACGTGACTTCGGCACGAGGGGCTCTCCTGTCGATGGGCTGGGGACCTTGCCTGCCCCGGGCGTCCGTTAGCGTAGTGGACCTGTGGCGTTGAAGGAGAAGGGTACGTTGAGCAATTCCGACGACTCCTCCGCGGGTCCCCGTCGCCGTGCCAGACCGGTCCGGCTGCTCACGGCCGCCGTTTTCGCCCTGGCCGGCTTGATCTTCGTCACCAGCTTCAACACCTCCAAGGGTACGAACATCCGGACGGATGCCTCGCTCCTCAAGCTGTCCGACCTGATCCAGGAGCGCAGCCAGAACAATCTGGAGCTGGAGAAGAGCACCGCCACCGCCCGCGGCCAGGTCGACGCCCTCGCCGAGCGCGACAACGGGAGCACCGAGGCCGAGAACGCCAAGCTGGCCGCCCTGCGCGCGGCCTCCGGCACCGAGGCGATCAGCGGCAAGGCCGTGACCGTCACCCTGAACGACGCGCCCCCGAACGCCACGGCCCGCATCCCCAACGTGCCCGAGCCGCAGCCCAACGACCTGGTGATCCACCAGCAGGACCTCCAGGCCGTCGTCAACGCCCTCTGGCAGGGCGGCGCCCAGGGCATCCAGGTCATGGACCAGCGCCTGATCTCCACCAGCGCCGTGCGCTGCGTGGGCAACACCCTGATCCTCCAGGGCCGGGTGTACTCGCCCCCGTACAAGGTGTCGGCGGTCGGCGACCCCGGCGCGCTGAAGAAGGCCCTCGCGGCCTCCCCGGCGCTGCAGAACTACCAGCTGTACGTGAACGCGTACGGGCTCGGCTGGAAAGTGGACGAGCACAAGGCGCTGACACTGCCGGGCTACTCCGGCACAGTGGACCTCCACTATGCGAAGCCGCTGGAGCCCGCCACCCCGTGACCGCAACGTCGACGTGCCGCGCCTGCTGGTACGGACGTTCAGCGAGGTGTGCCTGACCGCGGGCTCGCTCATCGTGCTCTTCGTCGTCTACGTCCTGCTGTGGACCGGGGTCAAGGCCGACCAGGCCATGGACGGGGAGATGGCCCGCATGCGCGACCGCTGGTCCGCGGCGCCCGCGGCCGCCGAGTCGGCGGCTCCGGCCGCCGCCCCGGAACCCGCCGCGTACCCGCCGGGCCGGGCCTTCGCCGAGATGTACGTACCGCGCTTCGGCCGCGACTGGAACAAGCCGGTCCTGGAGGGCACGGGCACCGAGCTGCTGAAGAAGGGCCTGGGCCACTACGCCGGCACGGCACGGCTCGGCGGCAACGGGAACTTCGCGGTGGCCGGCCACCGGCGCACGTACGGGGACCCCTTCAAGGACATCCCCAAGCTGCGCCCCGGAGACCCGGTGATCCTCAAGGACGCCACCGGCTGGTACACGTACACCGTCCGGGCCGACGCGCTGCGCACCCTGCCCACCGAGGTCGGCGTCGTCGATCCGGTGCCCGCCCGCTCGCCCTTCACCGGGCCGGGCAAGTACCTGACGCTGACCACCTGCGACCCGGAATGGGGCCACAGCCACCGGCTCGTGGTCTGGGCCGAACTGACCGGTATGCGGACCCTCGCACAGGGCGTACCGGAGGGTTTGGCAAGGTGACCCTCCGCGCCGGGCGGGTGGCTTTAGGCTGTGGACGTACCGCCCCCGCGGTGCGTTGAACGATCGTGGACGAAAAGGACACAGGCGGCATGTACGGCTGGATCTGGCGGCATTTGCCGGGTAACGCGTGGGTACGCGTGATGATCTCCCTCGTGCTGGTGCTCGCGGTGGTGTTCGTGCTGTTCCAGTACGTCTTCCCGTGGGCCGAGCCGCTGCTTCCGTTCAACGATGTGACGGTGGACGAGGGATCGGGAGCGACTCCGTGAGCGCGCGCATTCTGGTTGTCGACAATTACGACAGCTTTGTCTTCAACCTGGTCCAGTACCTCTATCAGCTCGGCGCCGAGTGCGAGGTGCTGCGCAACGACGAGGTCGAGCTCGCCCACGCCCAGGACGGCTTCGACGGCGTCCTGCTGTCCCCGGGCCCGGGCACGCCGGAAGAAGCCGGCGTCTGCGTGGACATGGTCCGCCACTGCGCGGACACGGGAGTACCGGTCTTCGGCGTCTGCCTGGGCATGCAGTCGATGGCCGTCGCCTACGGAGGCGTCGTCGGCCGGGCTCCGGAACTGCTGCACGGCAAGACCTCGCCGGTGGTCCACGAGGGCCTCGGCGTCTTCGAGGGGCTGCCCTCGCCCTTCACCGCGACCCGCTACCACTCCCTCGCGGCCGAGCCGCCGACCCTCCCGGACACGCTGGAGGTCACGGCGCGGACCGAGGACGGGATCATCATGGGTCTGCGTCACCGCGAGCACGACGTCGAGGGCGTGCAGTTCCACCCCGAGTCCGTGCTGACCGAGTGGGGCCACCGGATGCTCGCGAACTGGCTGGTGCGCTGCGGTGACGCGGGCGCGGTGGAGCGCTCGGTGGGGCTCGCCCCGGTGGTGGGCAAGGCCGTCGCGTGACGGCGCTCGCGCCGTCCGCGCCCACCGAGGGCCGGGCAGCGCGACGCAGGGCAGCGCAGGAGGCCGCGAAGCGTACGCGCACGCGTGGCCGGGGCCGCGGCCGGCGGCGCAGGCGGCCGGCCTCGGGCGGGCCGGTGGTGGTCGTCAGCAGGCTCGCCGGGGAGCTGTTCATCACGCTGGGCCTGGTGATGCTGCTCTTCGTCGGCTACCAGCTCTGGTACACGAACTTCCTGGCGGACCGGACGGCCGATGACGCGGCGGGCTCCCTGCTCCAGAACTGGGACCGCGATCCGGGCGGGGCGGCCGCCCCGCCCGTGGCGACGGCGTTCGAACCGGGCCAGGGCTTCGCGATCCTGTACATCCCGAAGCTGGACGTGAAGGTGCCGGTCGCGGAGGGCACGAACAAGGCGAAGGTCCTCGACAAGGGGATGGTCGGCCACTACTCCGAGGCGCCGCTCGCGACCGGGATGCCGGCCGACCGCCAGGGCAACTTCGCGCTGGCGGGCCACCGGAACACGCACGGAGAACCGTTCCGCTACATCAACCGGCTGGTGCCGGGCGACAAGATCGTGGTGGAGACGCGGGACGCGTACTACACGTACGAGATGAGCGCACAGCTCGCGCAGACCCCGCCCTCGAACGTGGCGGTGATCAAGCCGGTGCCCGCCGGATCGGGGTTCACTTCCGCGGGCCGGTACATCACGCTGACCACCTGCACCCCGGAGTTCACCAGCACCTACCGGCTGATCGTATGGGGCAGGATGACCGCTGAACGCCCCCGCAGCCAGGGTGCTCCGCCCGAGCTGACCAGCCCGTAGAGGATCCGCAGTGTCACGTGCCGCACCGCCCCCGAACCGCAGCGCCCTCGCGGGGTTCCTGAGCCTGCTGGGCGAGGTCCTGATCACGGCGGGCCTGGTGCTCGGGCTGTTCGTGGCGTACTCGCTGTGGTGGACGAACGTCCTGGCGGACCGGGACGCCTCCGCGCGCGGGGACGCGGTGCGCGAGCAGTGGGACCGGGCGGCGCCCTCGCAGGCCTCGGCCGCGGCGCCGGGCGCGCTGGACGTCCAGGGCGGGATCGGCTTCCTGCACGTGCCGGCGATGAAGAACGGCGAGGTGCTGGTGAAACGGGGCACCGACTCGGAGGTCCTGAACGACGGCGTCGCCGGTTACTACACGGAGCCGGTCAAGTCGGCGCTGCCGTGGGACCCGGCGGGCAACTTCGCGCTGGCGGCCCACCGCGACGGGCACGGGGCCAAGTTCCACAACATCGACAAGCTGAAGAACGGCGACGCGGTCGTCTTCGAGACCCGTGACACCTGGTACGTGTACAAGGTCTTCGCCGAGCTGAGCCAGACCTCGAAGTACAACGTGGACTCGATCAGCCCGGTCCCCAAGGAATCGGGCCGCACGGCACCGGGCCGCTACATCACCCTGACGACCTGCACGCCCGTGTACACCTCGAAGTACCGCTACATCGTGTGGGGCGAGCTGGTCCGCACGGAGAAGGTGGACGCGAAGCGGAGCCTTCCGGCGGAGCTGCGCTGACGGTCGTTGCGCTGCCGGTCGTGACGCTGCCGGTCGTGACCGCCGGGGATGGGCCCCAGGCCGCCAGGAGCCCCCTGTGGACGGCCGTGACGCCCATCCGAGTGGCGATGGGCCAGGGGCTCGCTCCGAAAGGCGCAGGTGGCCGCGTGGGGCTGCGTGGAGGCCGCGTGGTGGCCGCTCGGAGGGCCACCGGCAGCACCGATTCGTTTGCCCGTGAAGACGCGTACGGAAAAGGGTCCGGCCCCTCTCATGGAGAGGGGCCGGACCCTTTGGTGCTCGTTGCCGCGCGGTCAGCCGCCGAGGCCTCCGATGAAGCCTCCGCCGCCGTCGTTGCCGCCGTTCTGCTGGCCGTCGGGCACCGTGTTCACGTTGATCACCATGCCGGGGGTCACCGGGCTGCCGACGGCCGGGTCCGTGCTAAGGATCTTCGCCTTGCCGTCCGAGGAGCCCGACAGGACGGATCCGAAGACCAGGCCCCTCAAGGCGAGTTCGGCCCTGGCCGCGTTGATGGTCTTGCCGAACAGGTTCGGGACCGTGAGCTGCTGGACCGGCTTGGCGACCGAGATGTTGACCGACGAGCCGACCGTGACCTGGCCGTTGGGGCCGGGGTCCTGGCTGACGACCGTCTTGGGGGCCGTGCCCGGGGCCGCGTCCACCTCGGTGACGCTGCCGAGCTTGAGGTTGAGGGCCTCCAGGGCCTTCGAAGCGTCGGCCTGGGTCTTGCCGGACAGGTCCGGGACGGTCACCTTGGAGATTTCCTTGGCCACCGTCACGGTGACGGTCGAGCCCTTGTCGGCCTCGCCGCTCTTCGGGTTCTGCTCGATGACGGTGCCGGCGGGCCGCTCGGACTCGACCGTCTTCTTCTCGATCTGGAAGCCCTTGTCCTGGAGCGCCTTCTCCGCGTCGGCGATCGCCAGGTGCATGACGTTCGGGACGGCGACCTTGGACGGTCCGGTGGAGACCTTCACCTTGACGACGGAGTTCTTGTCGACCTTGAGGCCCTCGGCCGGGGACTGCTCGCAGACGCTGCCCTTGGGGGCGGCGTCGCAGGGCATCTCACCGTCCTGCTGGACGACGAGACCGACGTTGTCCCCGTTGGCCTTGGCGGCCTCCAGGGTCTCGCCGATGAGCTTGGGGACCGTGGGCCGGTTGTCGGCGGTGGTCTTGAAGAGGGATTGCCCGATCAGGATCGCGCCGACCAGGACGAGGATGCCGGCGGTGACCAGCAGGATCGTGGAGGCCTTGCTCTTCTTCTGCGGACGCCGGCCGCGGCCGCCCTGGTCGTAGCCGCCCTGGCCCGCGTACCCGGTGGCCCCGTAGCCGCCGTCGCCCGGGGACATCGGCGGGAGCATGGAGGTCTGGTTCGGGTCGGCGGTGCGCAGGGCCGTGGTGGGCTGGTCGTAGCCCTGGTGTCCGTAGCCGTGGCCCTGGTCGGGGTAGCCGTAGCCGGCGGCGCCCATGGAGGCGGTGGCCGCGACGGGCTGGCCGTCGAGGCAGGCCTCGATGTCGGCGCGCATCTCGTCGGCGGACTGGTAGCGGTAGTCGGCGTCCTTGACCAGCGCCTTCAGCACGATCGCGTCCATCTCGGGCGTGATCTCGGAGTCGAAGTTCGACGGGGGCTGGGGCTCTTCCCGTACGTGCTGGTAGGCGACCGCGACCGGGGAGTCGCCGATGAAGGGCGGCCGGACGGCGAGGAGCTCGTACAGCAGGCAGCCGGCCGAGTAGAGGTCGGAGCGCGCGTCGACCTGCTCGCCCCTGGCCTGCTCCGGGGAGAGGTACTGGGCGGTGCCGATGACGGCGGCGGTCTGCGTCATGGTCATGCCGGAGTCGCCCATGGCACGGGCGATGCCGAAGTCCATGACCTTGACCTGGCCGGTGCGGGTGAGCATGACGTTGGCGGGCTTGATGTCACGGTGCACGATGCCGGCGCGGTGCGAGTACTCCAGCGCCTGGAGGATGCCGATGCACATCTCCAGCGTCCGCTCGGGCAGCAGCTTGCGGCCGGAGTGCAGGAGCTCGCGCAGGGTCGAGCCGTCGACGTACTCCATCACGATGTACGGGATGGAGATGTTGTCGACGTAGTCCTCGCCGGTGTCGTACACGGCGACGATCGCCGGGTGGTTGAGCGATGCGGCCGACTGGGCCTCGCGGCGGAACCTGGCCTGGAAGGACGGGTCGCGGGCGAGATCGGCGCGCAGGGTCTTGACGGCGACGGTACGGCCGAGCCGGGTGTCGTGGGCGAGGTAGACCTCGGCCATGCCACCACGGCCGAGCACGTGGCTCAGCTCGTACCGGCCGCCGAGGCGACGCGGCTCTTCCATAACGTGCAGCCCTCTCCGTCAGTCCCGACCGCACCCGTGTGTGGTCCGGCGGTGTGCTGTTCGCGCAAAGGCTACCGGCCGATCGTCGGTGATCGGTTCGTGACCACAGGCTGATACCGGACCGGTACCGTACGCTCGGATCCGGGCGGGAACAGTGACCCGGATCACGTCTGTGTGCCCCTTGCGGCTCTCGCGTGGCCTTCGGCCCCGCCCGTTACCCCTTGTTGCTCTTGAGCACGGCTTCCATGACGGCCTTGGCGACCGGGGCGGCGAGGCCGCCGCCGCTGATGTCCTCGCGCTCCGCTTCGCTGTCCTCGATGACGACGGCGACGGCGACCGGCGAGCTGCCGTCGGGGTTCTCGGCGTAGGAGATGAACCAGGCGTACGGGCGCTTCTTGTTGCCCTCGCCGTGCTGGGCGGTGCCGGTCTTGCCGCCGACGACGGTGCCCTTGATCCGGGCCTTGCCGCCGGTGCCGGCGTCGACGACGTTGACCATCATGTCCCGGACCTTCTTCGCGTTCTCGACGGAGAGGGGACGGCTCATTTCCTCCGGCTCGTGCTTCTCGACGATGTCGAGGCCGGGCGATTCCAGCTGCCTGACCATGTACGGCTTCATCAGCTTGCCGTTGTTGGCGATGGCGGCGGTGACCATGGCCATCTGCAGCGGGGTGGCCGCGGTGTTGAACTGGCCGATGGAGCTCTGGGCGTTGCCGTCCCTCTTCATGTTCTTGTCGTAGACGCTGGCGAAGGCGCGGACCGGGGTGTCGATCTTGTCGTTGTTGAAGCCGAACTTCTCGGCGGTCTTCACCATGTTGTCCGCCCCCACCTTGTCGCCCATGTTGGCGAAGACGGAGTTGCAGGAGACCTGCAGGGCGTAGTTGAGGGTGGCCTTGCCGCAGTTCGCGGCGTGGTTGACCATCGGCGTCGTGGTGCCCGGCAGGATGTACGGGTCCTCGGTGTCGGTCGGCGCGTTGATGTCCGTGACGATCTTGTGCTCGAGGGCCGCGGCGGCGGTGACCACCTTGAAGGTGGAGCCGGGCGGGTAGGTCTCGCGCAGGGCGCGGTTGACCAGCTTCTTGTCCTCGCTGTCTTTGAGCTCGACCCAGGCCTTCTCGTCGGCCTTGGAGTTGCCCGCGAAGGACGTGGGGTCGTACGAGGGGGTGCTGACCAGGGCGAGGATCGCGCCGGTGCGCGGGTCGATCGCCGCGACGGCGCCCTTCTTGGAGCCGAGGGTCGTGAACGCGGCCTTCTGCGCGGCGGCGTTCAGCGTGGTGACGACGTTGCCGCCCTGCTTCTTCTCGCCGGTGAACATGCCGATGGTGCGGTCGAAGAACAGCCGGTCGTCGTTGCCGGTGAGGATGCCGTCCTCGAGGGACTCCAGCTGCGTGGAACCGAAGGCCTGCGAGGCGTAGCCGGTCACCGGAGCCCACAGGGGACCGTCGAGGTAGGTCCGCTTGAACTTGTAGTCGCTGCCGTCGGTGACGGCGGAGCCGGTGATCGGCTTGCCCTCGACGATGATGTTGCCGCGCTCGGTGGCGTACTGGGCGATCTGGACCCGGCGGTTCTCCTTGCGGGTGCTCAGATCCTCGGCCTTGACGTACTGCAGCCAGTTGGTCCGCACGAGCAGTGCCAGGACGAGCAGCCCGCAGAAGATCGCGATGCGGCGCAGGGGCTTGTTCATGACGGGCGGACCACCTGGGTCATCTCGGAGTCGGGGGACGGTGCCGGGGCCGGGGCAGGGCGGCGTGCGGTGTCGCTGATCCGGATGAGGATGGCGATGAGGATCCAGTTCGCGAGGACGGAGGAGCCGCCGGACGCGAGGAAGGGCATGGTCATGCCGGTCAGGGGGATGAGGCCCATGACTCCGCCGGCGACCACGAAGACCTGGAGCGCGAAGGCGCCGGAGAGGCCGACCGCGAAGAGCTTGCCGAAGGGGTCGCGGGCGGCGAGCGCGGTGCGCACGCCCCGCTCGATGATCAGGCCGTAGAGCAGGAGGAAGGCCATGACCCCGGTGAGCCCGAGCTCCTCGCCGACGGTGGAGAAGATGAAGTCGGAGTTGGCGGCGAATCCGATGAGGTCGGAGTTGCCCTGTCCCCAGCCGGTGCCGAGGACCCCGCCGGAGCCGAAGGTCATGATCGACTGGCCGACCTGCTGGCAGGCGTCGGAGGTCAGGTAGCAGCTGAAGGGGTCGAGCCAGGCGTTGACGCGGGCCTGGACGTGGCTGGCGGTGGCGCCGACCACGGTGGCGCCGCCCACGCTCATGAGCAGGCCGATCACGATCCAGCTGGTCCGCTCGGTGGCCACGTACAGCATGATCACGAACATGCCGAAGAAGAGCAGCGAGGTGCCGAGGTCGTTCTCGAAGATCAGGACCAGCAGGCTCATCGCCCAGATCATCAGGATCGGTCCGAGGTCGCGGCCGCGCGGCAGGTAGAGGCCCATGAAGCGGCGGCTGGCCAGTGCCAGGGCGTCGCGCTTGACCATCAGGTAGCCGGCGAAGAAGACGGCGATGACGATCTTGGCGAACTCGCCGGGCTGGATGGAGAAGCCGCCGACGCTGATCCAGATCTTGGCGCCGAAGACGTCGGCTCCCAGGCCCGGGATCACGGGCAGGATCAGCAGCACCAGCGAGGCGGCCATGGAGATGTACGTGAACCGCTGGAGCACGCGGTGGTCCTTGAGGACCAGCAGTACGCCGGCGAACATCGCGATGGCGAGCGCCGTGTACATCATCTGCCGGGGCGCGGACTCGGTGAAGACGCCGTAGGCGCGCTTCGCTTGGTTCTGCAGGCGTCCGGACTGGTCCAGTCGCCAGATCAGGACGAGGCCCAGCCCGTTGAGGAGCGTGGCGATCGGCAGCAGCAGCGGGTCGGCGTACTTGGCGTAGCGCCGTACGACGAAGTGGGCGATGCCCGCCAGGATGCCGAGGCCGAGCCCGTAGGTGAACATGCCGGGGGGCAGCTCTCCGTCGAGCGCCAGGCCCGCGTTGGCGTAGGCGAAGATCGGGATGACCACGGCGAACACGAGCAGCAGGAGCTCGGTGTTCCGCCGGCTCGGCAGCTCGATGGCGCCGATGGTGGTCGTGTTGGTGACAACGCTCATGGTGTGGCGGGCCCCCTGTGCCCGCGTATGTCTACTGCTTCTCGCACAGGTTGACGACCTGCTGCTCGGCGGCAGTCAGGACCGGGCCGGGCGTTTGGTTGCCCTGGGCCTCGGCGGCACGCCGCTCCTCGTCCTTCTTGCACGCGGAGGTCTGGGTGCCGAGCTCGTCGATCTTCGTACGGGCGGTGTCGAGGCTGCCCTCGCTGATCGTGTCCACGACCTGCTTGCGCTTGAAGGTCGGCAGGTACTTCAGTTCGATGTCGGGGCGGTCGGTCTCCACCTTGGAGAGCTCCAGCGGCCCCAGCTTCTGGCTGATCCCGCGGAAGAGCGCGACGTGCTCGTCCTTGACCCCGACGTAGAACTGCGTCTGCGTCCAGCGGTAGCCCGCGTAGAGGCCGCCGCCGATGACACCGAGGACCACGAGCAGCGTCAGCGTGCGCGTGGTCCACTTGCGCCCTTTGCCGCGGCGCCTGCGCGGGTGGTTGTACGTGTCCTCGTACCCGGAGTCCCCGTCGTAGGGGTCGGGCTCGCCGAAGCTGCCGTACGCGTCGGCTCCGCCGCCCTGTCCCTGGGCGCCGTAACCGCCGTAACCCGCGGCCTCGCCGCTGCCGGGCGGCCCGAAGGCGCCGGGGGGCGGGGGGCTCTGGCGGCCTAGCCCGGAGGCGCGGCCGGCCGGCGTCTGCATGGCGTTGCCGCCGTCGAAGAGCTGGTGGTGCTGGTTCTCGGCGACCGCGCCGACGACGACCGGGGTGTCGTTGACCTGCGCGGCCAGGGTGTCGCCGCTGTCGGTGTCGAGGACGTCGGCCACGATGCAGGTGATGTTGTCGGGGCCGCCGCCGCGCAGCGCGAGCTGGATCAGGGAGGCCACGGTCTCGCGGGGGCCGTGGTAGTCGGCGAGGGTCTCTTCCAGGGTCTGGTGGGAGACCACGCCGGAGAGCCCGTCGGAGCAGATCAGGTAGCGGTCGCCGACCCGGACCTCGCGGATGGAGAGGTCGGGTTCGACGATGTCGCCGCTGCCCAGGGCTCTCATCAGCAGGGAGCGCTGCGGGTGGGTGGTGGCTTCCTCTTCGGTGATCCGGCCCTCGTCGACGAGGCGCTGCACCCAGGTGTGGTCCTGGGTGATCTGCGTGAGGACGCCGTCGCGGAGCAGGTAGGCGCGGGAGTCGCCGACGTGGACCAGGCCGAGGCGCTGGCCCGTCCACAGCAGGGCGGTGAGCGTGGTGCCCATGCCCTCCAGCTGGGGGTCCTCCTCGACCATGACGCGCAACTGGTCGTTGGCGCGCTGCACGGCGGTGCTCAGCGCGGTGAGCATGTCGGAGCCCGGGACGTCGTCGTCGAGCTGCACGAGGGCGGAGATCACCTCGGAGCTGGCGACTTCGCCGGCGGCCTGGCCGCCCATGCCGTCGGCGATCGCGAGGAGACGGGGACCGGCGTAGCCGGAGTCCTCGTTGCCCTCGCGGATCATGCCCTTGTGCGATCCGGCGGCGAACCGCAGGGACAGACTCATGCGCACCTGCCCTGTCGACGACGATGCTGCCTCGGGGTACAACCGGTCTCGAGCCACACTGCCCACCCTCCGGCCTGGAGCGCGCTCGGGTCCGTGTCCCCGGTGGGACGGACCGCTGCGGCTCGCTCGCTCCGCTCGCTCATTCTCGTACTACTTCCGCAGCTCGATGACGGTCTTGCCGATGCGGATCGGGGCGCCCGGCGGAATGGGCGTCGGGGTGGTCAGCCGGGTCCGGTCGAGATACGTGCCGTTGGTGGACCCGAGATCCTCGACGATCCACTGGCCGTCACGGTCGGGGTAGATCCTGGCATGCCTGCTGGAGGCGTAGTCGTCGTCCAGCACGATCGTGGAGTCGTGGGCGCGGCCCAAGGTGATCGTCTGGCCCGCGAGGGCCACCGTGGTGCCCGTGAGGGTGCCCTCGGAGACGACGAGTTTGGTGGGCGCACCGCGGCGCTGGCGCTGCTGTGGCGGGGCCGCCGGCTGGCGGCCCTGCTGCTGCGCCGGGGCGCCGGAAGCGCTCCCGCCGCGTCGGGAACCGCGCTGCGTGACTCTCGTACCGAAGAGATCGCTGCGGATGACCTGGACGGCCACGATGACGAACAGCCACAGAACGGCCAGGAAACCCAACCGCATGACCGTCAGGGTCAGCTCTGACATTGCCCCCGCTTACCCTTCGGCTTGCCGGTAAATGATGGTGGTGGATCCCACGACGATCCGCGAACCGTCGCGGAGCGTAGCGCGGGTGGTGTGCTGCCCGTCCACCACGATGCCGTTGGTGGACCCGAGATCCTGGATCGTCGAGGGCGTTCCGGTCCGGATCTCACAGTGCCGGCGCGATACGCCGGGGTCGTCGATCCGCACGTCGGCTTCGGTGCTTCGGCCGAGTACGAGCGTAGGGCGCGAGATCTGGTGGCGGGTGCCGTTGATCTCGATCCAGTGGCGCCGGACGGCGCCGCCGGTGGGTACGGGAGCCGGTCCGCCGGGTCCGCCGGGCCCCGGCCTGCGTGCACCGGGACCGCCCGGGGGCGGTCCGGCGGGCATGGGCGGCGCCGAGGCCGGCGGGTATCCGTAGCCGCCGGGCTGGGCCGGGGGGGCCTGGTGGCCCTGTCCCTGGCCCGGACCCTGCTGGCCGGGGGACTGGGAGGTGCTGGAGGCGAGCGTGCGGCTGCGGACCCGGTAGAGCCCGGTGTCCAGGTCGTCGGCCTTCTCCAGCTGGACCTTGATGGGGCCCATGAAGCTGTAGCGCTGCTGCTTGGCGTAGTCGCGGACGAGGCCCGCGAGCTCGTCGCCGAGCTGGCCCGAGTAGGGGCTCAGGCGCTCGTAGTCGCCGGTGCTCAGCTCCACGATGAAGTCGTTGGGGACGACGGTCCGCTCGCGGTTCCAGATGGTGGCGTTGTTGTCGCACTCGCGCTGGAGGGCGCCCGCGATCTCCACCGGCTGGACCTCGGACTTGAACACCTTGGCGAAGGTGCCGTTCACCAGACCTTCGAGTCGCTGCTCGAACCGCTTCAGGACTCCCATGGGGCACCTCCTCCGTCGTTGTCGCCCTGTACTGCTTACTGATCGTATCCACGCATGGCGGATTCGGGTGGTTCCCCATCGGTCACGTGCGCATGAGTGTTGGTCCTCACAAGCGATCGTAGGGGCGCCCCGAGGACAGTGTCCCGCACCGGCGGCCGAGTACGGGAGGGGCGGTCGTCGGCGGGAGTGGGGAGAGCACGAAAAGCGATGTGAATCCACCCCATCCGACGTGCTAATGTTCCGATGTCGCCAGGGGAACGGCCCGCAAGGGAAGAACCGCTGGTAGCCACTTGCGCGAGTGGCGGAACGGCAGACGCGCTGGCTTCAGGTGCCAGTGTCCTTCGGGACGTGGGGGTTCAAATCCCCCCTCGCGCACAGTTGAGAGAGCCCCCGCTCCGGAGAGATCCGGAGCGGGGGCTCTTTCGTTGTGCCCCGGGGATGGGGGCGGGCGCGGGGGATGCGGGCGGGGTGGGCGCGGGGCGTGACGAGGGTCTCGGGCGGCCGGGCCGCGGGTGGGTTCGAGAGCGGGATCGCCGGGCTCGGAGGGGAGCTCCGGAGCGGCTTCCGCGGACGTACGTGATTCCTTCGGCCGGGACCGATTTCAGTACCGATAAAAGCTGGGCAATTCGCGGGGCCGCGGACTCCGGCCGGGTTGTGGCCGGGGTCGTGGTCGCGGGTTAGCACGGAGGGGGAACGCAGTACCCTGACGGAATGCGTATCGGAGAGCTGGCGCGGAGTACCGGAGTTTCGGTAGCGACGGTCAAGTACTACACCCGTGAAGGGCTGTTGCCGTCCGGCGAGCGGACGAGTCCGAACCAGGTGAGCTACTCCGAGGCGCACGCGCACCGGCTCCGGCTGATCCGGGCGATGCTGGAGGTCGGCGGCCTGTCGATCGCGGCCGTCCGCGAGGTGCTCGGCGAGGTCGACTCGCCCCACCGCACGGTCCACGGCATGCTCGGCGTCGCCCAGTCCGCGGTCACCCGCGCCGTGCCCGAGCCGGGCCCCGAGGACGACTGGGCGCGTGCCGAACGCGCCGTCGAGGAGCTGGTGCGGCGCTGCGGCTGGGAGGTCAAGCCCACGAACCCCGGCTGGAAGGCGCTGGTCCAGATCGTCGTGACCTACCGCGACCTGGGCCGGGGCGATCTGCTGGCCCTGCTCGACGAGTACGCGGCCGCAGCCGGACGCCTGGCCGACGCCGAGCTGGCCGTCCTCGCCGGGGTGCCCGGTACGGACGGCAAGGTGGAGGGCGTCGTCCTCGGCACCCTCCTCGGAGACGCGGCCATGTCGGCCCTGCGCCGGATCGCGCAGGAGGACGCGTCCAAGCGCGTGTCCGCCCGGGCGGAGGGTCAGCCGCTGTAGGCGAGCGCAGGGGCCGTCGGGACCAGGTGGTGGACGTGGGCGGGCGGTACGTTCCACAGCACCGTCTCGGTGCGGAACCGGTGGCGCCGCAGCGTGCGTTCCAGCACGGCCTGGGTGCCCAGCGTGCGTTCGCGGGTCACGCCGGAGGTGAGCGCCCGGCGCAGCGGCGGGATGCCGGCGTAGGCGAAGAACGACAGGGTGCCGCCCGGGTTCAGCGCGCCGAGCAGCTGCCCGAGGATCTCCTCCACGACGCGGGCCTCGAAGTTCGCGAAGGGCAGGCCGCACACGATCGTGTCGTACGAGCCCAGTTGGTGGTCCTGGACCAGTCCCGACAGCAGGCCTATGCGCGAGTCGTCCCGGTAGGAGTGCCTCAGCAGACCGGCGAACCGGAGGTTGGGCTCGATCAGGTCGAGGGTGTCGAGGGGGCCCAGCGCCGGCTGGATGTGGCGGGTCACGGCGCCCGTGCCGGGGCCGACTTCGAGCACCGCGCGCGGCCTGCCGGGGCCGGGGATCACGTAGCGGGTGAGGGCCCGGGCCAGTAAGGGACTGCTGGGAGCGATGGCTCCCGTGTCCCGACGGGTCCGGGCGAACTCCCTGAGGAACAGCATCACGTCGGTCATGGGTGGCCGCCTAGGCTGGTGATAGGTGATAGTGAATCTATCGATAGCTTAGGTTACTGTTGCTGTGGACAACGGGGAAGGGAGGCCGGCCGCTTCGCTCGCGCAGCGGCGTACCGCCTGGCGGCTCGGTGCTCCCGTGCGGAGTGCTCCCGTGCGGAGTGCGGCCGGGAGGGTGCCTTCCGGGAGCGTGGCGAAAGACGTAGGGCGAGCGATCCGAACGTGCATTTCGAGAAATCGCCGGTTTCGGAAGATTCGTGAACCGAAACCGCGCGGGGTCGAAGGCCGAAACAACTCGGCAGCCTGAGCAAAAGCGATACGAGCCAGGGAGAGAAATTGTTTGCCTCCATCGGAGCATTCACCGCGCGGCGTCGTAAGTGGGTCGTGATCGCCGCGGTCGTCTTCACGCTGTTCGCCGGCGTGTGGGGCACCGGCGTCTTCGGCTCGTTCACGGGCGGCGCCGGATTCGACGACCCGGCCAGTGAGTCGGTCGAGGCCGACAAGGTTCTCGCCGGCCCGCTGGGGCGCGAGTCCAACGACCTGATCGTGCTCTACGAGTCGAAGGAAGCGGGTCGGACCGTCGAGGAGTTCGGCGGCGCCGTCCGGGCGGCGCTCGACGGCGTGCCGCGTGCGGGAATCACCCGCCTGAGCTCCTTATGGGAGCCCGGCGCCGGGGGCGCGGACGCCTACGTATCGCGGGACCGCACCCGGACGTACGCCACGGTGCAGTTCGCCGCCGACGACGACCGGCAACAGGTCGAGGCGCTGACGAGGATCAAGGAGGAGTTCGAGGCCGAGGGGGTGACCGCCCGCTTCGGCGGCGTGGCCGCGATGACGGAGCAGGTCAACGCCCTGACCGGCGCGGACATCGCCCGGGCCGAGATGCTCTCGGTCCCGGTCCTGCTGGTCCTGCTGGTGCTGATCTTCCGCAGTGCGGTCGCCGCGCTGCTGCCGCTGGCCGTCGGCACCTTCGTGGCACTCGGCTCCTTCGTGGTGCTGCGCGTGCTGACGCTGTTCACCGAGATCTCCGGCACCGTCATCAACGTCATCACGATCCTGGGCCTCGGCCTGGCCATCGACTACGCGCTGTTCCTGGTCAACCGCTTCCGTGAGGAACTGCATGCCGGTGCGGACGTGGACACCGCGGTCCGGCGCGCGACGGCCACGGCCGGGCGCACGGTCGCCTTCTCCGGGCTCGCCGTGGCGATCTCCTTCGCGGGTCTGGCCCTCTTCCCGTCGCGGTTCCTGTCCTCCATGGGCTACGCGGCCGTCTCCGTGGTCGCCTTCGCGGTGATCGGCTCGCTGACGCTGCTGCCCGCGCTGCTGCGCTACACGGGACACCGCATCGACAAGTGGCGGATCCCGCTGCCGGGCGGCCGGGGCGGCGCTGCGAAGCCGCTGACGCAGGGGCGCTGGTACCGCACCGCCCGGGCGGTCATGCGCAGGCCCCTGCTGTCCTCGCTGGCGATCGTCGCCGTCCTGGTCGGCCTCGGTGCGCCGCTGCTCGGCGTCAACTGGGCCCGGCCGGGGGAGTGGGTGCTGCCGTCGAGCGGGGACGCGAAGGTCGTCAGCCAGGCCCTGGCCGCCGAGTTCGAGACCAACCCCGGCCGGATCATGACCGCGGTCGTCCGCTTCGACGGCCCGGCCGACCGGAGCGCCGTAGAGGCGTACGCGGACCGGCTGGAGGGGGTCGCGGGCGTGCGGTCGGCTGTGCCCACCGCCTTCGTGGGCAACGACGCGCGGGTGACCGTGCGGTACGCGCCCGACGCGATGTCCGGGCCGGCCGTGGACCTGGTGCACGGGGTCCGGGGCACCGCCGCACCGGAGGGAGCGAAGGCGCTGGTCACCGGAATGCCGGCCTCCCGCGTGGACATCGTCGACATGATCGGCGGACGTCTTCCGTGGATGGCCCTGTTCGTCGCGGTCGTGTCCTTCCTGGTCCTCTTCCTGGCCTTCGGCTCGCTGCTGCTTCCGCTGAAGTCCGTGCTCCTGAACCTGCTGTCGCTCCTGGCCACCTTCGGCGCCATCAAGTGGATCTTCCAGGACGGCCATCTCTCCGGGCTGCTCGGCTTCGAACCCATCGGGGCGGTGGACGCCAACTTCCCCGTGCTCATCGTGGCGATCGCCTTCGGCCTGGCCATGGACTACGAGGTGTTCCTGCTCTCCCGGGTGCGCGAGGAGTGGGAGGCCGGCGGCGATCCGATCGAGTCGATGGCCCTCGGGCTCCAGCGCACCGCGAAGATCATCACCAGTGCCGCGCTGCTGTTCGTCGTGGTGGTCGGCGGGTTCATGACCTCGTCCATCCTGTTCATGAAGATGATCGGGGTCGGCCTGGTCATCGCGGTGGTCGTCGACGCGACGGTCGTACGGGGCCTGCTGGTGCCGGCCACCATGGCGCTGATGGGCAAGTGGGCCTGGTGGGCACCGGCCCCGCTGGCCCGCTGGTGGTCCCGCCACGGCTTCCGGGAGCCCGCGGCCGGGGAGCGTACGGTCCCCGCGTCGCGGGGCGCCGGGCAGGTCGGCCGCACGGGCCACGCCGATGAGGCCGCTGCTGAGGACTCAGACCGCACCGCCGCCCCCCGTGCCGCCGACGCCGGGCGATGACCGCGGCCCGGCCCGGCGGAGCGTCCAGGGCCGGGCGCCCGGGGGTCCGTCCGTACTGAGCCGGGAGACTTTCGTTGCGGGGGGCGCGACTAAAGAGGGCAGCCCGGCGGCGGGGTGGTGTCTAGGGTCTGCCGGGTGGACGTAACGGCGAGGGCGCGTGCGGGATGGGACTGGGTGAAGGGGCCCGAGCCCTGGACCCGTCGGATGCTGGCGGGGGATCTCGCCCTGGCCGGGGTGCTGGTGCTGCTCGGGGTGGGGGTCGAAGAGCTCGACAAGGGCTCCGCGGCCCGGATGCTGGCCAGTGCCGTGTCCGTGGTGGTGCTGACCCTGCTGCGGCGCCGGCTTCCGGTGCTCACGCTGGTGGCCGGCTCGGCGGTGGGCGTCTACCTGCCGGGGGCCTTCCTGGTGGCGATCCCGCTCGGCTGGTCGGCGGGGCGGCGCATCGTCGGCGTCGGACGGGCGCTCGGTGCCTTCACCGCGGCCTTCGCCCTGGCCATCGCCCTCAATGTGGTCAAGGAGTGGTCGCAGGGCCGCGCGGTGCTGGTCGTCGTCTTCAGCGCGCTGATGTTCCTGGCCATGGTGGTCATGCCCGGTCTGGCCAGCCGCTACTGGTCCCAGCGCCATACGCTGCTGCGCGCCCTCCAGGAGCGCAACGCCCAGCTGCTGCGCGAGCGGGCGATGGTCGCCGGGCAGGCCCGGCTGCGCGAACGCCAGCGCATCGCCCAGGACATGCACGACAGCCTCGGCCACCAGCTCGCGCTGATCTCGGTGCACACCGGTGCGCTGGAGGTCGATCCGGTCCTGACCGACCGGCAGCGCGAGGCGGTGGGCGTCCTGCGCCAGGCCTCCGTCTCCGCCATGCACGAGCTGCGCGAGGTCGTCGGCATCCTGCGGGACGGGGTGGAGGCTCCGCTGCCGGTCGAGGAGGCGCAGCCCGCCGCACGCGGGGTGGCGGGCATCGCCGGGATCGTGGAGTCGGCGCGGAGCGCGGGGACGGACGTACGGCTCACCACCGCGGGGCAGCCCAGGCCGCTGGTCGCGGCGTGCGACCACGCGGCGTACCGGATCGCGCAGGAGGCGCTGACCAACGCCTACAAGCACGCGCCGGGCGCGCCCATCACGGTGGAACTGCGGTACGAGGACGACTCCTTGGTGGTGGAGATCGCCAACGGCCCGGCGGCCGGTCCGGGCGCCGGTGAGGTGGTGTCCGGCGGGCAGGGGCTGACCGGGCTGCGCGAACGGGCGCGGCTGGTCGGCGGCATGGTCTACGCGGCGGCCGTGGAGGGCGGCGGGTTCCGGGTGGCCGGGGTGCTCCCGTACGGGACCGAGCCGGCCGGGGCCGAGGAGCTGGGGGCGGGCGAGGTCGCCGATGACTTCGGCCAGCAGGTGCAGGCCAGGACCCTGGGCCCGAACGCCGCGCCGGTCGACTGGGACGCGATCGACCGGAAGCTGCTGAGCGGGGGCGGCCGGGCCGGGGGCGTGACACTGGGCTGCGGGATCGCGGTCGCGGCCGTGGTGGTGCTGCTGATCGTGATCGGCGCCGCGGTGGCGCTGCTGGTGGGCTCGGTGGGCGATGCGATGCTCGGCAAGGCCGAGTACGACGCCGTCCACGTGGGCGATCCGGAGGAAGCGGTACGTTCTCAGCTGCCCAGTGGGGACAGCATCCTGACCGAGGGGCTCGACCGGAAGGGGCCGCCGCGTCCGCAGGGCTCGGCCTGCCTGGTCTTCCTGGCGGACGACGACACCGACCTGGGCAGCGACAGCGTTTTCCGGTTCTGCTTCAAGGACGGCAAGCTCGTCGACAAGCAGGCGTACCAGGCCAAGCAGTAGGAGCAGGGGTGACAGCCAAGGTGATCCGCGTGGTGATCGCTGACGACGAACCGCTGATCCGGGCCGGGATCAGGATGATCCTGACCTCGGCGGCGGACATCGAGGTCGTCGCCGAGGCGGCGAACGGCCGGGAGGCGGTGGAACTGGCCCGGGCGCACGGCCCGGACGTGGTGCTGCTGGACATCCAGATGCCGGTGATGGACGGGCTGACGGCGCTGGCCGAGCTCGGGCGGGCGGCGCCCGAGGTGCGGGCGCTGATCCTGACCACCTTCGGGGAGAAGGAGAACGTGCTGCGGGCCCTGAGCGGCGGCGGCGCGGGGTTCCTGCTGAAGGACTCGGCGCCCGGCGAACTCATCGGCGCCGTACGGGCGGCCGCGGCGGGGGACGCGTACCTGTCTCCGGCCGCGACCCGGCACGTGGTGGACCAGCTCGCGTCCGGCCGGACGGCCGGCCGGGACGAGCAGGCGCGGCGCCGGGTGGCCGAACTGAGCGAGCGCGAGCGGGGAGTGCTGGCGCTGCTGGGGGAGGGGCTGTCGAACGCCGACGCGGGGCGGCGGCTGCACATGAGCGAGGCCACGGTGAAGACGTATGTGAGCCGGATCCTGGCGAAACTGGAATGCGAGAACCGGGTGCAGGCGGCCCTGCTGGCCAGGGACGCCGGGCTGTAGGTACGGTCGGGCCGAAATCCGATGGCGATCAGGGGGCGGGGCGCATGACGGCGGTAGCGCAGCAGCATGGCGTGGGACCGGAGTCGAAGGTACGGATCCCGGTGGTCGAGGGGTTCGCTCCGCGCCGCTCCGCGGGCTCGCCCGCCGGCAATCCCCGGGAGGCGGGCAAGGCGCTGCGCACGCTGGTGCCCCGGGCGGCGCACGCGCGGTTCGAGGCCCCGGCCGACCGGCCGGACGCGGTGCGGGCGGTGGAGGAGTCCAACGTCGGCCGGGTCGCCGAGCTCACGCCGATACGGGTCGGCCGGATGGCCGCGAACCCCTTCACCTTCCTGCGCGGGGCGGCCGGGCTGATGGCCCACGACCTCTCCGGCGGTCCCGTCACCGGGATCGGCGCGCAGATCTGCGGGGACGCCCACGCGGCCAACTTCGGCCTGTACGGGGACGCGCGCGGCCGGCTGGTCATCGACCTCAACGACTTCGACGAGACCGTCTTCGGCCCGTGGGAGTGGGACCTCAAGCGGCTGGCCACCTCGCTGGTGCTGGCGGGCCGGGTGGCCGGCGCGGACGAGGCCACCTGCCGGGCGGCCGCGCAGGACGCGGCGGGCGCCTACCGGCGCACGATGCGGCTGCTGTCCAAACTGCCGGCCCTCGACGCGTGGAACGCCATCGCGGACGAGGAACTGGTCTCGCACACCGATGCCCGTGACCTGCTGGGCACCCTGGAACGGGTCTCGGAGAAGGCCCGCAACAACACCTCCGCCCGGTTCGCCGCCAAGTCCACCGAGCCCACGCCCGACGGGGGCCGGGCCTTCGTGGACGCGCTGCCCGTGCTGCGCCGGGTCGGCGACGGGGAAGCGGCGGCCGTGGCGGCCGCGCTGGGCCCGTACCTGGAGACCCTGCAGGGCGACCGGCTGCCGCTGCTGGCCCGGTACGCGATCCACGACGTGGCCTTCCGGGTGGTGGGCACGGGCAGCGTCGGTACCCGCTCGTACGTGGTGCTGCTGCTCGACCACCGGGGTGAGGCGCTGGTCCTCCAGGTGAAGGAGGCCCGTCCCTCCGCGCTGCTGCCGCACCTGCCCGGGCTCGGCTTCGTCTCCCCGCCGGAGGAGCACGAGGGCCGCCGGGTGGTGGCCGGGCAGAAGCGGATGCAGGTGGTCTCCGACATCCTGCTGGGCTGGACGACGGTGGAGGGGCGGCCCTTCCAGGTCCGCCAGTTCCGCAACCGCAAGGGCAGCGTGGACCCGGCGGCGCTGTCCGCCGACCAGTTCGACGACTACGGGCGGATGACCGGAGCCCTGCTGGCGCGTGCGCACGCGCACAGCGCGGATCCGCGGCTGCTCTCCGGGTACTGCGGCAAGAGCGACGAGCTGGACGAGGCCATCGCCGACTTCGCCGTGGCCTACGCCGACCGGAGCGAGGCCGACCACGCGGTGCTGGTGGCGGCGGTGCGGTCGGGGCGGATCGCGGCGGAGTCCGGGGTCTGAGCAGTCCGGGGTCTGAGCGGGCGGGGTCTGAGTGGCCCGTGGTCTGAGCGGGCGGGGCCCGGGAACCGAGTCCGTAGCCGGGATGTTTCACGTGAAACCGGTCGATGTTTCACGTGAAACACCCGGGCCCCGGGGCCTTAGGCTGGCCGGGTGAGCGAGCAGACAGTTCCCGAAGCGTCCGAGCCCGGCTCCGGCGAAGGCCCCGGCCCCGCTGCCGACGAGCGGCCCGAGGCGCGCCTGGAGCGCGCCGTGCGGGCCGCCGAACAGGCACTGATCGAGTTCGAGATCGCGGTGGAGACCTTCCGGGTGGAGGTGGAGAACTTCTCCCGCCTGCACCACCAGAAGCTCGGACCGATGTACTCGCGGCTCGACGAGCTGGACGCCCTGATCGCCGAGGCGAAGGCGGCGAGGACCGGGGACCCGGAGGACCTGCGCCGTGCGCGCGATGCCCGCTCGCTGGTGATGCCGATGCCCGGGGTGGACGAGCTGTTCCACGACTGGATGGACTCGGACGGGATGTCCGCCGACGCCTCCGCGATGCTCACGGACCGCGCGGTGCGGCCGCCGGAGCGGGTGCGCCCCTCGGAGGAGGTGCGCCGCCTCTACCGCGAGCTGGTCCGTCAGGCGCACCCCGACCTCGCCCAGGACGAGGCCGAGCGTGAGCGGCGCGATGCGTTCATCGTGCGGGTCAACGCGGCTTACGGGCGCGGCGAGGAGCAGGCGCTGCGCGAGCTGGCGCAGGAATGGGCGGAGGGCCCGGCGCCGGCCGAGCAGCGGCTGAGCGAGAGCGAGGAGCTGTACGAGCGCCTGGAGTGGCTCTCGCGCCGCAAGGAGCTGCTGTCGGTGGTGGCCCGGGAGCTTGAGGAGAGCGCGATCGGGTCCATGCTGCGGATGGCGCCGGAGGACCCGGACCGGCTGCTGGAGGAGATTGCCGAGCAGCTGCTCGGCGACGTCGAGAAGCGTGAGGCGGAGCTGGCGGCGCTCGCCGCCGAGTAACCCCGCGGCGGCAGGGCCGGCCGGCCCGGTCGGATAGGTTGGCTCAGCTATCCGTGACGAGAGAAGGCGACAGACATGAACTCCGGACCGCTTCCCTCGGTGGCCGCCTCCGCCCTGCCCTCCGAAGCCTTTGTCCTCGACGTTCGCGAGAACGACGAATGGGCGGCCGGTCATGCCGAGGGCGCGCTGCACATCCCGATGAGCGAGTTCGTGGCGCGCATCGGTGAGCTGACCGAGAAGATCGAGGACGAGCGCCCGGTCTACGTGATGTGCCGGGTCGGCGGACGCTCCGCCCAGGTGGCCCAGTACCTGCGGGGCCAGGACATCGACGCCGTGAACGTGGCCGGCGGCATGCAGGACTGGGAGGCCGCGGGCCGCCCGGTCGTCACCGACGCGGGCGTCCCGGGCTTCGTCGTCTGATGCCGGCCCGGTGACGGCCTAGGCGAGGGGGTGGGCGGCCAGCAGGTCGCCCAGCGCCTCCTCGTGGGCCGCGGCCGGGCCGAGCTGGAGCTCCAGCTGCTTGGCCCAGGCGTGGTAGCGGTGCAGCGGGTAGTCGGTGTCGGCGCCGAAGCCGCCGTGCAGGTGCTGTGCGGTCTGCACGACGCGGCGTACGCCCTCGGAGGCCCAGATCTTGGCCACGGCCACATCGCCGGCGCTCGGCAGCGGTCCGCCCGCTCCGCCCGTGGAGGCGTCGAGCCGCCAGGCGGCCTGCCAGAGGGTGACCTCCATGGCGCGCAGGTCGATGTAGCGGTCGGCGGCCTGGACGGCGACGGCCTGGAAGCTGGCCACCGGGAAGCCGAACTGCTCGCGCTTGCTCGTGTACTGGCTGGTCATGGTGAGCACGTTCTCGCCGAGGCCGAGCGCGAGCGCACAGGTCCCGGTGGCCAGGAGCTGGCGCAGGTGGTCCCAGGCGCCGGGAGCATCGATCAGGTGCGTGGCCGGGACCCGTACGCCGTCGAGGGTGAGCTCGGCGAGCCGCTCCCCGCTGGTGGAGTACTGCTCCGCGAGGGACAGGCCCTCGGCGCCCCGGGGGACGAACGCGAGGAGCGCCTCGCCCTCCCCGGTGTGGGCCGGTACGGCGATCCAGTCGGCGCTGTGCGCCCAGGCGACGGCCGTCTGGAGGCCCTCCAGGAGCCAGGTGCCTGCGCCCTGCCGTTCCTGCCGTGCGGTGACGGCCAGTTCGGCCGGGTCGTGGCCGCTGCGGCCGTGCGCGGCGACGGTGAGGACGACGCTGCCGCGCCCGGCGCCGGGCAGCAGGGCGGCGGCCAGCTCGGGGCTGCCGTGGGCCTGGACGGCCATGGCGGTGGCGCAGTGCTCCAGCAGGGGCACCCGGGCCAGTACTTTCGCGGCCTCGCGCAGGACCAGGCACAGGGCGATGGCGTCGAGTCCGGAGCCGCCGTGCTCCTCGGTCAGGACCAGGCTCAGCAGGTCGGAGTCGGCGAGCTTGGCCCACAGTTCGCGGTCGAACTCATCGGCCACCGCCCTCGGTGTGAGTGCGGGGCTGGGCACGCCGTCGGGGGCCACGTCCGCGAACACGGCCTTGGCCGCCTCGACGGCGGCCTGCTGCTCCTCGGTGAAGGTGAAGTCCACTGCCTGTCCTCCCGCGTACCCGAATCGTGCTCTGCCTGACGGTGCGTCAAGATAGAACACGTTCCTGAAGAAGCACAGCCTGAAGAAGCACAGCCTGAAAAAGCACAGCCTGAAAAAGCACAGCCTGAAAAGGCACAGCAGGCGGACGGCAGCGGCGGGCTCAGCGGTCGAAGTCGATCTCCACGTCCTCCGACACCGGGTGTGACTGGCAGGCCAGCACGAACCCGGCCTCCGTCTCCTGCTCCTCCAGCGCGAAGTTGCGGTCCATCCGCACCTCGCCCGAGACGACGAACGCCCGGCAGGTGCCGCACACCCCGCCCTTGCAGGCGTACGGGGCGTCCGCGCGGGCCCGGAGCACCGCGTCGAGCAGGGATTCGCCGTCGCGCACCGGCCAGGTGCCCGAGCGGCCGTCGAGCCGCGCGGTGACCCGGCCGCGGGTGGCGTCCGCCGAAACGGTGCGCGCGGGCGGGGCGGTGTCCTCGACGTGGAAGACCTCCTCGTGGACCCGGGTGCGCAGCACGCCCAGCGAGCCCAGCGCCTTCTCCGCTCCCGTCACCAGGCCGTACGGCCCGCACAGGAACCAGCCCGTCACCTCCGCGACCGGCAGCAGCGCGGGGAGCAGCTCCGTCAGCCGCTCCTCGCCGAGCCGGCCCGAGGGCAGCCCGGCCTCCTGCTCCTCCCGGGACAGCACGGTGACGAGCTGGAACCGGTCGGGATAGCGGTCCTTGAGGTCGGCGACCTCCTCCAGGAACATCGTCGAGGCCGCGCTGCGGTCGCTGCGCACCAGGCAGAACCGGGCGTCGGCGCGGGCGGCGAGGAGGGTGGCGGCGATCGAGAGCACCGGGGTGATGCCGCTGCCGCCGACGATCGCGGCGTAGTGCGCGGCGGGCGGCGCCGCCGCGGGGTCCAGGACGAACCGGCCGGCCGGGACCATCACGTCCAGGACGTCCCCGGCGGCGATCTCCTTGTGGGCGTAGGAGGAGAACTCCCCGCCCTCCACCAGCCGCACCCCGACCCGCAGCACGGCGGGCCCGGGCCCGTCCGCGGCCGGGGCGGGGGAGCAGATCGAGTAGGTGCGCCGAACCTCCGACGGCACTGCCGTGCCGGCCGCCGCACCGGAACCGCCGCGGCGCAGGGTGAGGTGCTGACCGGGGGCGTGCCGGTACTCGGCGCGCAGCTCCGGCGGGACGGCCAGGGTCAGGGCCACGGAGTCATCGGTGAGCCGGTCGACCGCCGTCACCGTCAAGGCGTGGAACGCGCCGTGGCGTACGGGGCGCGCCGACGCGTCGGCCGCCGGGCCGGCAGGCGACACCGGCGTGGGCGACGGCGGTGACACGGCCATCTACAGCTCCTTGAAGTGGTCGAACGGTTCGCGGCAGGCGGTGCAGCGGCGCAGCGCCTTGCATGCGGTGGAGGAGAACCGGCTGAGCAGCTCGGTGTCGGTCGATCCGCAGTTGGGGCAGCGGACGGACAGGGTGAGCGGAACCGGTCCGCCGGCGGCGTGCGGCCGCGGCGGGGCGATGCCGAACTCGGCCAGCTTGCGGCGGCCTTCGGCGCTGATGTCGTCGGTGGACCAGGCGGGGGCCAGCACGGTGCGGACCCGGACCTCGGGTATGCCGTGGTCGGTCAGGATCCGCTCGATGTCGGCGGACATGGCCTCGATGGCCGGGCAGCCGGTGTAGGTGGGGGTCAGGGTGACCTCCACGTGGCCGTCCTCGTGCATCCGCACCCCGCGCATCACGCCGAGCTCGGAGAGGGTGATCACGGGCAGTTCGGGGTCGGGGACGGAGCCGGCCAGCGCGGCCAGCTCCACCTCCAGCCGGGTCCTGTCGGTGCCGGTGCCCGCGCCGGCACTGGTGCCGGTCACCACGATGCCCCCGGGTGGCTGCGGTGCAGGTGCTGCATCTCCGCGAGCAGGCGGCCGAACGACTCGGTGTGCAGTCCCTGCCGGCCGGCTCCCGCGGCCCAGGCGCCGTGCCGCGGTCCCTCGGGCAGCTCCAGTCCGGCCCGCTCCAGTACGCCGCCCAGCGCGGCCAGCCAGCGGCCTTCCAGCGCGGCCCAGTCGATCCCGCCGACCCCGTCGAGCCCGTCCACCGGCCGGAACATCTCCCCGGTGTACTTCCACAGCCCGTCCAGGCCGGCCCGCATGCGGCGCCGGCTCTCCTCGGTGCCGTCGCCGAGCCGCAGCGTCCACTGCTCGGCGTGGTCGCGGTGGTAGGCGGTCTCCTTGACCGCCTTGGCGGCGAGCGGCGCGAACGGGCCGTCGCCGAGCGCGAGTTCCCCGTAGAGCTCGTGCTGGTAGAGCGAGAAGTAGAGCTGGCGCGCGATGGTGTGGGCGAAGTCGCCGTTCGGCTGCTCGACCAGCTGGAGGTTGCGGAAGGACCGCTCCTCACGGAGGTAGGCCAGCTCGTCCTCGTCTCCGGCCGTCGACAGCAGGACACGAGCCTGGCCGAGCAGGTCGAGGGCGATGTTGGCGAGCGCGACCTCCTCCTCCAGGACGGGCGCGTGGCCCGCCCACTCGGCGAGGCGGTGCGAAAGGATCAGCGCGTCGTCGCCGAGGGCCAGGGCCGCCGCCACCGTGGCCGTCCCTGATGCGTTGCTCGTCTCGGTGCTCGTCACAGGTGCTGCACCCCCTCGGGGATCTCGTAGAAGGTGGGGTGCCGGTAGGGCTTGTCGGCGGACGGGGCGAAGAACGGGTCCCGCTCGTCCGGGGAGGAGGCGGTGATCTCCGTGGAGGGCACCACCCAGATGGAGATGCCCTCGCCGCGCCGGGTGTAGAGATCGCGGGCGTTGCGCAGGGCCATCTCCGCGTCGGGGGCGTGCAGGCTGCCCGCGTGCGTGTGCGAGAGGCCGCGCCGCGAGCGGACGAACACCTCCCACAGGGGCCAGTTCTGCGTCATACCCGAGCCTCGCTTCCGATGGTCGCCGCGGCGGCTGTGGCCGCCGCCTGCTTCTCCGCATACGCCGCGGCCGCGTCGCGCACCCAGGCGCCTTCCTCGTGCGCCGCGCGGCGCTGTCCGATCCGGTCTTCGTTGCACGGGCCGTTGCCCTTGAGCACCTCCCAGAACTCCGTCCAGTCGATGGCTCCGAAGTCGTGGTGCCCGCGCTCCTCGTTCCACTTCAGGTCCGGGTCGGGCAGGGTCAGACCCAGCGACTCGGCCTGCGGCACGGCGATGTCCACGAAGCGCTGGCGCAGCTCGTCGTTGGAGTGGCGCTTGATCCGCCATGCCATCGACTGCGCGGAGTGCCCCGACTCGGCGTCGGGCGGGCCGAACATCATCAGCGAGGGCCACCACCAGCGGTCGACGGCGTCCTGCGCCATCGCGTGCTGGGCCTCGGTGCCCCGGGAGAGGGCGAGGAGCAGCTCGTACCCCTGGCGCTGGTGGAAGGACTCCTCCTTGCAGATCCGGACCATGGCCCGCGCGTACGGCCCGTAGGAGCAGCGGCAGATCGGCACCTGGTTGGTGATCGCCGCGCCGTCCACGAGCCAGCCGATCGCGCCGACGTCGGCCCAGGTCAGCGTGGGGTAGTTGAAGATCGAGGAGTACTTCTGCTTCCCGGCGTGGAGCTTGTCGAGGAGCTCGTCGCGGCTGGTGCCCAGCGTCTCGGCGGCGCTGTACAGGTACAGGCCGTGCCCGGCCTCGTCCTGGACCTTCGCCATCAGGATCGCCTTGCGGCGCAGGGAGGGCGCGCGGGTGATCCAGTTCGCCTCGGGCTGCATGCCGATGATCTCGGAGTGGGCGTGCTGGGCCATCTGGCGGACCAGGGTGGCGCGGTATTCGTCGGGCATCCAGTCGCGCGGCTCCACCCGCTCGTCGGCCGCCACGGCCGCGTCGAATGCCGCCGCGAGCTGCGCGCCGAGGTCGGCGGTCACGCCGATCCCCGCGTCCTGCCCGGCGTCCCGCCCCCCGGTCCCCGATGTCGCTGCCGGGGTCACTGCCACCATCACGGCCCCCTGTCAGAGGTCTTTTCCCGCCTCGTGCCGCCCGACCGACCGATCGTTCGGTTCGTACTCTTCAATGGTGGGACGAGGGCCCGTAGGGTGTCAACCTCTGTGGTCAACCCTGTGGACACCGGATGATCGGGGCGGGATGGATTCGAACGAGCACGAGCCCCCGGAAGGTGAGGCTCCACACCCTCCCAGGGCGCCCGGAATCGCCGGCCTGTCCAAGCCGTACCGGGTCGTCACGGCCCTCGCGCTCGGCGCGGTGGCGGTGGCCGCCTGCTCGCACCTGGCCCTCGTCTTCCTGCACGTGGCCCCGTCAAACACGGTCAGCAAGCGGCACGCGGGCGTGATCGACGGCTGGGTCTACCCCGAGTTCGAACAGAACTGGAAGCTCTTCGCCCCCAACCCGCTCCAGCAGAACATCGCCGTGGAGGTCCGCGCGCAGGTGCGGACGGACGAGGGCCTGCTGGTGACGGGCAACTGGCGCGGGCTCTCCGCCGAGGACGGCGCGGCCATCCGCCACAGCCTGCTGCCGAGCCACACCGAGCAGAACGAGCTCCGCCGGGCCTGGGACTTCTTCACCAACTCCCACGACGAGGACAACAAGTCCACCGGCGAGCGCGGCGAACTCTCCGAGCAGTACCTGCGCCGGATCGCCCTGGACCGGCTGGACCCGCGCACGCCGGCCGATACGTCGGTGGGCAAGGGCGGGCACCTGGCCGAGGGACGGATCGTGCGGATCCAGCTGCGCGGGGCGACGACGGAGGTCGCGGCGCCCGAGTGGTCCGACGAGAAGGCCGACACCCAGACGTACTACCGGGAGCTGCCGTGGTGGACGGTGTGAGTGGGGCCGGTGTGCGGGAGCCCGGTGTGCGGGAGCCCGGTGTGAAGGGGCCCGGTGTGCGGGGGCTCAAAGCCTCCGCCGGCCGGGCGGTCGCCCGGGTCAGCGGGCAGGCGCTGGGTCCGTACCAGAGCGCCGTGGTCCGCATCGGCTTCGCCGGCACCTGGCTGTTCTTCCTGCTGCGCGAGTTCCCGCACCGCCAGGAGCTGTACGGGCCGGACGGGCCGTGGAGCTGGGAGCTGGCGCGGCAGCTGATCGACTCGAACCGTGCCTTCACGGTGCTGATGTGGTCGGACTCGGCGCTCTGGTTCGAGATCGTCTACGCCGTGGCCGTGCTGGCGTCCGCCCTGCTGATGCTGGGCTGGCGCACCCGGGCGACCTCCGTGGTCTTCGCGGTCGGCGTGCTGTCCCTGCAGAACCGCAGCGTCTTCATGGGCGACGGCGGGGACAACGTCATCCACCTGATGGCGATCTACCTCGTGCTGACCCGCTGCGCCCAGGTGTGGTCGCTGGACGCCCGCCGCGCACGGCGCCTCGGCGCGGCCTCGGCCGGGCGGGCGGGGCCGGTGCTGTGGGGGGTGCTCGGCGCGGTGTTCGCGTACGGGGCCGCGACCGGGCGGCTGAGCACCGGCTGGCTGGTGGTCTTCACGGCCCTGTGGGTGCTCGCCGCGCTGTGGTGGATGGTCGACCGCTACGAGCCGGAGGGGGAGGGGCGGGCGGTCCTCGACGTCCTGGCCAACCTGCTGCACAACGCCGGGATGCTGGTGATCATGGTGGAGGTCTGCCTGATCTACGCGACGGCCGGGTGGTACAAGATCCAGGGCTCGCGGTGGCAGGACGGCACGGCGCTGTACTACCCGCTGAACCTGGACTACTTCACCCCGTGGCCCGGGGTCTCGGCCTTCCTCGCGAGCAGCGGGACGCTGGTCATGCTGCTGTCCTACGGGACGGTCGCGGTCCAGGTGGCCTTTCCGTTCACGCTGTTCAACCGGCGGATCAAGAACGTGCTGCTGGCGTTGATGATGCTGGAGCATGCGGGGATCGCGGTGTTGCTGGGGCTGCCGTTCTTCTCGTTGGCGATGATCGCCGCTGACGCGGTGTTCTTGCCGACCGGGTTTCTGGTGTGGCTCGGTGCGTGGGTCGCTGCGCGGCGGGTGGGTGTCTGGCGGTCCGTTCCGGAGCCGGGGCCGGATCCGGATCCCTCCGCGGAGCCGGAGCCGGCGCTCCCCAGTCCCGTTCCGCGCTGAGGCCCGGCTGCCCTGCGGGGCGAAGTCCCCTACCCGCCCTTCGCCCGTTCCCCGGGCGCTGCCCGGACCCCGGTCCTCAAGCGCCGGACGGGCTGGAGGGGGTGCCGGGCTGCGCCCCGGGTCCCGGTCCTCAAGCGCCGGACGGGTTGGAGGGGGTGCCGGGCTCCGCTCCGGGTCCCGGTCCTCAAGCGCCGGATGGGTTGGAGGGGGTGCCGGGCTCCGCCCCGGACCCCGGTCCTCAAGCGCCGGACGGGCTGGATTTGGTCGGCGGGACCGGAGCCGTAGGGTCGGCGGTATGAGTGAGCAGCATGGGGGCCCCGGCGGCATCGAGGACACCGAGCGGGAGTGGCGGGAGGGTGTCGAGCGGGAAGATCTTGTTCTTCTCGACGGGTTTCATGCGCTGAAGCACGCCCTGCGGTTCGGGGCGGACGTTCGGCTGGTCGTCGCCGAGGATCCGGACGCCGTACGGGGGCTCGCGCGCGAGTTGGCGCAGGACGTGGAGGCGGACGTCGCCCGGCTGGTGCGGCGGGCGCCGCTCAAGGGGCTGGTGGCGCGGGTGCACCCCACCGGGGTGGCGGCCCTCGCGGTGCGGCCCGGGCGGGCCGAGGGACGGGCCCGGCTCGACGCACGGCCCAGGACGGCCCCGATCGTGCTCCTCGACAACCCGCGCAACCTGGGCAACGTAGGCGCCGTCGTCCGGCTCGCCGCCGGCTTCGGCGCCACCGGCGTGGTCACCCGGGGGGATCTGGATCCCTGGCACCCCAACGTGGTCCGGGCCGGCGCGGGCCTGCACTACGCCACCACCGTGGACCGGGTGGAGCTCGGCACGCTGCCGCCCGGCCCGCTGTACGCCCTCGACCCGGAGGGCGAGGACATCCGCGCCCTCACCCTCCCGGACGAGGGCCTGCTCGCCTTCGGCTCCGAACGCCACGGCATCTCGCCCGAGCTGCGCGCCCGCGCCGATCACCTGGTGTCCCTGCCGATGCGCCCGCAGGTCTCCAGCTACAACCTGGCCACCAGCGTGGCCATGACCCTCTTCCACTGGGGTGGGCCGAAGGAGAAGGCCTAGCCCTGGCGGCGGACCTCCACCACGCGGAAGCGGTTCGACACGAACGCGCCGTCGCACAGCGCGGCGTTCGCCGCCGGGTTGCCGCCGGAGCCGTGGAAGTCGGAGAAGGCCGCGGTCTGGTTCACATAGACCCCGCCCGTCAGGTTCAGCGAGAGCTGCGCCGACTCCTCCAGGCAGACCTCCTCGATGGCCCGCTCGGTGTCCGCGGACGTGGTGTACGCCCCGACCGTCATGGCGCCCTTCTCGCGGACGGTGCGCCGCAGCAGTTCGAGGGCGTCCGCCGTGGAGTCGACCGCCACCGCGAAGGAGACCGGGCCGAAGCACTCGGAGAGGTAGGGGGCGGAGTCGTCCGGCTTGGACGAGTCCAGCTTCACCATCACCGGGGTGCGCACGACCGCGCCCGGGAACTCCGGGTTCGCCACCTCGCGCGAGGCCAGCGCGACCTCGCCGAGCCCGGCCGCGGCCTCCAGGCGGGCCTTCACGTCCGGGTTGACCAGTGCGCCGAGCAGGGCGTTGGCCCGCGCGTCGTCGCCGAGCAGGCCGCCGACCGCGCCCGCGAGGTCGGAGACGACCTCGTCGTAGGACTTGTGCCCGGCGTCGGTCTCGATGCCGTCGCGCGGGATCAGCAGGTTCTGCGGGGTGGTGCACATCTGGCCGCTGTAGAGGGACAGGGAGAACGCCAGGTTGGACAGCATCCCCTTGTAGTTGTCGGTGGAGTCCAGGACGACGGTGTTGACGCCGGCCTTCTCCGTGTAGACCTGCGCCTGACGGGCGTTGGTCTCCAGCCAGTCACCGAACTCGGTGGACCCGGTGTAGTCGATGACCTTGATCTCGGGGCGGACGGCGAGTTCCTTGGCGATGCCCTCGCCCGGACGCTCCACGGCCAGCGCGACCAGGTTCGGGTCGAAGCCGGCGTCGGCGAGGACCTCGCGGGCGACCTGGACGGTCAGCGCCAGCGGGAGGACGGCGCGCGGGTGCGGCTTGACCAGCACCGGGTTGCCTGTGGCCAGGGAGGCGAAGATGCCCGGGTAGCCGTTCCAGGTGGGGAAGGTGTTGCAGCCGATCATCAGGGAGATGCCGCGCGGCACGGCCGTGAAGGTCTTGCCCAGCTCCAGCGGGTCCTTCTTGCCCTGCGGCTTCGACCAGTCGGCCTGCCCGGGGACGCGGGTCTGCTCCTCGTACGCGTAGGCCACCGCCTCCAGGCCGCGGTCCTGTGCGTGCGGGCCGCCCGCCTGGAACGCCATCATGAAGGCCTGGCCGCTGGTGTGCATGACGGCGTGCGCGAACTCGTGCGTCCGCGCCGAGATCCGGGCCAGGATCTCGATGCAGACCAGGGCGCGCGCCTCGGGCCCGGCATCGCGCCAGGCGCCCATGCCGGCCCGCATCGCGGGCAGCAGCACCTCCGGGTCCACGTGCGGGTACTCGACGCCGAGCTCCACGCCGTAGGGGGAGGTCTCCGCGCCCGTCCAGCCGTCGGTGCCGGGCTGCCCGAGGTCGAGCCGGGTGCCGCGCAGCGCCTCGAAGGCGGCGAGGCCGTCGGCCGGCGCGGTCTCCCCGTACGCCTTGGGGTGCTCGGGGTGCGGGGACCAGTAGGCGCGGCTGCGGATCGTGGCCAGCGCCTGGTCCAGGGTGGGCCGGTGCTTGGCGGACAGCTGGGGGACGGTGAGCTCGGCGGCCATCAGGGACCAACTCCTCTTTGAGCCGGGCGGGATCAGGCGATCGGGGCAGGCAAGAAGGGATGAACAAGAGCAGACTGGAGTTAGAGTAACCGAACGATCGGTCGGGACAAGAGGGCCCGGCAGACCTGTGGACAAGTCGGTGCGGGAGGATCTGGGCATGACAGCAATCGAGCGGTCCCGCACAGTGGCGGTCGTCGGCGCCGGCACCATGGGGCAGGGCATCGCCCAAGTCGCCCTTCTCGCAGGTCACCGCGTGCTGATCTACGACATCAACGCCCCGCTCGCCGCGGACGCGGTCGGATTCGTCCAGGACCGCGTCGAGCGGATGGCCGCCAAGGGGCGGCTGGACCGCGCCGAGGCCGAGGACGCGATCGGCCGGATCGCATCGGCGGCCGGGCTGGCGGAGCTGGCCGGCGCGGCGCTCGTGGTGGAGGCGGTCGTCGAGGACGTCACCGTCAAGCGGGCCCTGTTCGCGGCCCTCGAAGAGGTGGTTTCGCCGGAGGCGCTGCTGGCCACCAACACCTCCTCCCTCTCGGTCACCGAGCTCGCCGCCGGACTCGCGCACCCCGGCCGCTTCCTGGGCCTTCACTTCTTCAATCCGGCTCCGCTGCTCCCGCTGGTCGAGGTGGTCTCCGGGTTCGCGACGGACCCCGCCGCCGCGAACCGCGCGTACGCCACCGTCCTGGGCTGGGGGAAGACGCCGGTGCGCTGCGCCGACACCCCGGGCTTCATCGTCAACCGGATCGCCCGGCCCTTCTACGCCGAGGCCTTCGCGGTGTACGAGGAGCAGGGCGCCGACCCGGCGACCATCGACGCCGTGCTCCGCGAGAGCGGCGGCTTCAAGATGGGTCCCTTCGCGCTGACCGACCTGATCGGCCAGGACGTCAACGAGGCCGTCACCCGCTCGGTGTGGGAGTCCTTCTTCCGTAGCCCCAAGTTCACCCCCTCCCTCGCGCAGCGCCGGCTGGTCCAGTCGGGCCGCCTGGGCCGCAAGTCGGGCCACGGCTGGTACCCGTACGGCCCCGACGCGAAGGTCGCGGCCCCGCACACCGCGGGCCCCGAGGAGGCGCCCGCGAAGGTGACCGTCGTCGGTGACCTCGGACCGGCGGCGGGCCTCCTCGACCTCCTGGAGGAGGCCGGGATCGCGGTCACGGCCGTCGAGCACGGGGGCCCGTACATCCAGCTCCCCGGCGAGGGGCAGCTCGTGCTCGCCGACGGCAAGACGGCGATCGAGTTCGCCGACGTCGTCTACTTCGACCTCGCCTTCGACTACCGCGGCGCCACCCGGATCGCGCTCTCCGTCAGCGAGGACACCAGCGAGCGGACGGTCGCCGAGGCCGTCGGGCTGTTCCAGAAGCTCGGCAAGAAGGTCTCCGTCATCGGCGACGTCCCGGGCATGATCGTCGCCCGGACGGTCGCGATGCTGATCGACCTCACCGCCGACGCCGTCGCGCGCGGGGTGGCGGGCGCCGAGGACATCGACACGGCGATGCGGCTCGGGGTCAACTACCCGGCGGGCCCCGCCGAATGGCACGACAAGCTCGGCCGCGACTGGGCGTACGACCTGCTGCACCACCTCGACGAGCGCTGCCCCGGCGGCCGGTACGCGCCGTCGCTGGCGCTGTACAAGCTGGGCTACGCGGCGGGGGCCGACGAGGACGCAGAGGACGCAGAGGGCGCCGACGACGAGGCGGGGGAGTCGGAATGACCACGGCCAAGCGGGACACGTACACGCCCGAGACGCTCCTGTCCGTCGCCGTCCAGGTCTTCAACGAGCGCGGCTACGACGGCACCTCGATGGAGCACCTCTCCAAGGCCGCCGGCATCTCGAAGTCCTCGATCTACCACCACGTCGCCGGCAAGGAGGAGCTGCTCCACCGCGCCGTCAGCCGGGCCCTGGACGAGCTCTTCGCGGTCCTGGCGGAGCCGGGGGCGATACGGGGCCGCGCGGTCGAACGCGTCGAGTACGTCACGCGCCGCACGGTCGAGGTCCTCGCCCGGGAGCTCCCCTACGTCACCCTGCTGCTGCGGGTCCGGGGCAACACCCGCACCGAGCGCTGGGCCCTGGAGCGCCGCCGCGAGTTCGACCACCAGGTCGCGGAGCTGCTGAAGGCCGCCGCCGCCGAGGGCGACCTGCGCGCGGACGTGGACATCCGCCTCGCCACCCGCCTCCTCTTCGGCATGGTCAACTCGCTGGTCGAGTGGTACCGCCCGCACCCGGGCACCACCCCCGACCAGCTCGCGGACGCGGTGGTCAGCATGGCCCTGGACGGCCTGCGCACCCAGCGGTGAACCGCTACGCCCCGCGGGCGGCCCGGGGGCGGTAGAGCTCGCGGGCGCGGGCCAGGGCCCCGGGCCCGGCCAAGGGCAGGGGCAGGAAGTGGTCGAGCTGCCACGCCTGGGCGGCGGAGGCCTGCCGGTTGGGGGCGGCCACCCAGGGCGGGTAGACGCGGAACGCCCTTTTCCCGCCGGACCCGTCTGCCGATACGACACCGTTGCGGTGCAGCGCGTCCATGGAGAAGACGAACTGGCCGGTGCGGTCGCCGTCGCGGGCGGCGACGACGAAGAGGTCGACCGGGTCGGCCGTGTCGAAGGGCCGGATGGGCCCGCCCGGGGACCGCTGCCACAGCGTGACGAACTGGCCGGCCTTGGTGGGGGTCGTCCTGGCTGCGCGGAACCGGACGGCGAGCCCGTCGAGGGTGAAGGCGTGGGCGGCGTACTCGGCGCTCTCGGCTTCGGGGACCGGCGGTGAGCAGATGAACCCGCAGGGGTCGTAGACGAGCTCCTTCGCCGCGAGGAGATCCGGGTGCGGGCCGGGGGTGGTCCGGGCCATGCGGCTAGTCCTCGCTGATCGTCGGGCCGGCGGTCTGGTCGCGGGACAGGAGGTCCGTTTCCTCGAAGACCAGCAGGGTGCGCGTGGAGAGGACCTCCGGGATGGACTGGAGGCGGGTCAGGACCAGCTCGCGCAGGGTGCGGTTGTCCGGGGTGTGGACCAGGAGCAGGACGTCGAAATCACCGCTGACCAGGGCGATGTGGGCGGCGCCGGGGAGTTCGCGGAGCTGTTCGCGGACCGTGCGCCAGGAGTTCTGGACGATTTTGAGAGTGATGTAGGCGGAGGCGCCCTGGCCTGCGCGTTCGTGGTTGACGCGGGCGGTGAAGCCGCGGATCACCCCGTCGTCGATGAGCCGGTTGATCCGGGCGTAGGCATTGGCCCGGGACACGTGGACCTGCTCGGCGACGGAGCGTATCGAGGCCCGGCCGTCCGCCTGGAGCAGCCGGACGATCGACCGGTCGATCGGGTCGAGGGGGCGGGGCGGTGCCGTCGCCGGTCCTGGGGCTACCGGCGGTACGGGCGCGCCCCCGAGTGCGCCCCCCGCAGGGGTCGCCGCCCCGGAACCCGCTCCGGCCATTTGTTCATCCGTCATCGCCCGATGCCTGCCTCTCCTGGACGTCCTGCACCCATACCAGGGCGTCGACGCCACTTTGTCCACAGCCTGGCGCCGCCTGTAGCCAAATTGCCCGGACAACCGAACAATCGGTAGGTGAGGGGCCTCACACCCGAGGCCTCCCTGCCCGCTTCCCACGAGGAGGTGTACGCCGCCATGACGGTCCAAGAGCTGCCCGGTGCCGGTGCGTCCCACCGCTCCACCCCGCCGCCCGCCTGGAGGCCCCGTACGGATGCCGCCCCGCTGCTCCCGGACCCCGAGCCGTACCGGGTGCTGGGCACCCCGGCCGCCGACCGGCTCGACCCCGAGCTGATGCGCCGGTGCTACGCCGAGCTGGTGCGCGGCCGCCGCTACAACGCCCAGGCCACCGCCCTCACCCGGCAGGGCCGTCTGGCCGTATATCCCTCCACCGTCGGCCAGGAGGCGTGCGAGATCGCCGCAGCCATGGTCCTGGAGGAGCAGGACTGGCTCTTCCCGAGCTACCGTGACACCCTCGCGGCCGTGGCGCGCGGACTGGATCCCGTACAGGCCCTGACGCTGCTGCGCGGCGACTGGCACACCGGGTACGACCCGCGCGAGCACCGGATAGCGCCCCTCTCGACGCCCCTCGCCACCCAGCTGCCGCACGCGGTCGGCCTGGCGCACGCCGCCCGGCTGCGCGGTGACGACGTGGTCGCCCTCGCCATGGTCGGCGACGGCGGCACCAGCGAGGGCGATTTCCACGAGGCCATGAACTTCGCCGCCGTCTGGCAGGCGCCGGTCGTCTTCCTCGTGCAGAACAACGGCTTCGCGATATCGGTGCCGCTCGCCAAGCAGACCGCCGCCCCGACCCTGGCCCACAAGGCCGTGGGGTACGGGATGCCCGGCCGCCTCGTCGACGGCAACGACATCGCCGCCATGCACGAGGTGCTGTCCGAGGCGGTCCGGCGGGCCCGGTCCGGCGGCGGACCGACCATGATCGAGGCCGTCACGTACCGCATCGAGGCCCACACCAACGCCGACGACGCCACCCGCTACCGGGGCGACGCCGAGGTCGAGGCCTGGAAGGCGCACGACCCCATCGATCTGCTGGAGCGCGAGCTGACCGCGCGCGGCCTGCTGGACGAGGCGGGCATCAAGGCCGCCAAGGACGCGGCCGAGGCGATGGCGGCGGCGCTGAGGGACGGGATGAACGCGGAGCCGGTGATCGACCCGATGGACCTCTTCGAAAACGTCTACGCGCAGCAGACCGGCCGGCTGCGCGAACAGGCGGCCATGCTCCGTGCCGAGCTGGACGCGGCCGAGCAGGAAGAGGGGGACGGATCATGACCACCGTGGCGGTGAAGCCGGCGACCACCAAGCCGGCGACCATGGCGCAGGCCCTGAACCGGGCGATGCGCGACGCGATGGCCGAGGACCCGACCGTCCACGTCATGGGCGAGGACGTCGGCGCGCTCGGCGGGGTCTTCCGCATCACGGACGGCCTCGCGAAGGAGTTCGGCGAGGACCGCTGTACGGACACCCCGCTGGCCGAGGCCGGCATACTCGGCGCGGCCGTCGGCATGGCCATGTACGGGCTGCGGCCGGTCGTGGAGATGCAGTTCGACGCGTTCGCGTACCCGGCCTTCGAGCAGCTGATCTCGCACGTGGCGAAGATGCGCAACCGCACGCGGGGCGCGATGCCGCTCCCGATCACGATCCGGGTGCCGTACGGCGGCGGGATCGGCGGCGTGGAGCACCACTGCGACTCCTCCGAGGCGTACTACGTGGCCACCCCCGGCCTCACCGTCGTGACCCCGGCGACCGTCGAGGACGCGTACGGACTGCTGCGCGCCTCGATAGCCAGCGACGACCCGGTGATCTTCCTGGAGCCGAAGCGGCTGTACTGGTCCAAGTCCGACTGGTCGCCCGAGGCGCCCGCGGCGGTCCCCGGGATCGGCGAGGCGCTCGTCCGGCGGACCGGCACCAGCGCGACCCTGATCACCTACGGGCCCTCCCTGCCGGTGTGCATGGAGGCGGCCGAGGCGGCCCGCGAGGAGGGCTGGGACCTGGAGGTCGTGGACCTGCGCTCGCTGGTCCCCTTCGACGAGGAGACCGTCGTGGCCTCCGTACGCCGGACCGGGCGTGCGGTGGTGGTCCACGAGTCCGGCGGCTTCGGCGGACCGGGCGCGGAGATCGCCGCCCGGATCACGGAGCGGTGCTTCCACCACCTGGAGGCGCCCGTGCTGCGCGTCACCGGCTTCGACATCCCGTATCCGCCGCCCATGCTGGAGAAGTACCACCTGCCCGGCGTGGACCGGATCCTGGACACCGTGGCCCGTCTGCAGTGGGAGAACTGATGCCGCAGGTCATGGAGTTCAAGCTGCCGGACCTGGGCGAGGGGCTCACCGAGGCGGAGATCGTCCGCTGGCTGGTGGCCGTCGGCGACGTCGTCGCCATCGACCAGCCCGTCGTCGAGGTCGAGACGGCCAAGGCGATGGTGGAGGTGCCCTGCCCGTACGGGGGCGTCGTCACCGCCCGCTTCGGCGAGGAGGGGACCGAACTGCCCGTCGGCGCCCCGCTGATCACGGTGGCGGTGGGCGCGGTGAGCGTGCCGTCCGATGCCCTCGGCCCCGAGGGGACCCCGGACTCCGCGAGCGCGCCCCGGCCCTTGATCGGTTACGGCTCCGACGAATCACGTCCGGCGCGTCGGAGGCGGGTGCGACCCGGCTCCGCCGCGCCGGGGGCCGCTCCCGGGTGGCGGGCTTCGGCCGTGGCCCCGGTGGGCGCGGGTGCCGTCGCGGCACCCGCCGTCGCGGCACCGGCGGCCACCGCACCGGCCGTCGTCGCCGGGCCCGTGCCGGTCATCTCGCCGCTGGTGCGCAAGCTGGCCCGGGACCACGGGGTCGACCTGCGCGGTCTGCGCGGCTCGGGTCCCGAGGGGCTGATCCTGCGCGCGGACGTCGAGACGGCGCTGCGCGCACCGGAGCAGGCACCGGTGGCTGCGGCCCCCGTCGTCGCCTCCGCCGTGTCGGAGGGTGCCACGCGGATCCCCCTCAAGGGGGTGCGCGGCGCGGTCGCGGACAAGCTGTCGCGCAGCCGGCGCGAGATCCCGGACGCCACCTGCTGGGTCGACGCGGACGCCACCGAGCTGATGGCGGCCCGGGCGGCGATGAACGCCGCGGGCGGGCCCAAGATCTCGGTGCTCGCGCTGCTCGCCCGCATCTGCACGGCGGCGCTGGCCCGCCACCCGGAGCTCAACTCCACGGTGGACCTCGCGGCGAACGAGATCGTCCGGCTGCCGGCCGTGAACCTGGGCTTCGCGGCGCAGACCGAGCGGGGGCTGATGGTTCCGGTGGTCCGGGACGCGCAGGCGCGCAGTGCGGAGTCGCTGTCGGCCGAGTTCGCCCGGCTCACGGAGCTGGCCCGGGCGGGGAAGCTGGCCCCGGCGGATCTCACCGGTGGCACCTTCACCCTGAACAACTACGGGGTGTTCGGGGTCGACGGGTCCACGCCGATCATCAACCATCCTGAGGCGGCGATGCTCGGTGTGGGGCGGATCATTCCGAAGCCGTGGGTGCACCAGGGGGAGTTGGCGGTCCGCCAGGTCGTTCAGCTGTCGCTGACCTTCGATCACCGGGTGTGTGACGGCGGGACCGCGGGTGGGTTCCTGCGGTACGTCGCCGACTGCGTCGAGTCGCCGTCGGTGCTGCTGCGCAGCCTGTAGCTCCGCGGGGGTGGGTGTCGGGGGCGCCGCTGCGCGGGCGGAGTCCCCTACCCACCCTTCCACCGTTCCCCGGGCTCTGCCCGGACCCTTTGCCGCGTGCGGCGCCGTTTCCGGGGGCCGGCCCCCGGACCCCCGCTCCTCAAACGCCGGAGGGGCTGGATTTTCGCAGCCCCGGGGAACGGGCGAAGGGCGGGTAGGGGACCCCGTCCCGCGCAGCGGCGCCCGCTGACCCGGTCGGCTCACGTGGTCAGCAGGAGTTTGCCTACGTGCGTGCTCGACTCCAGGACGCGGTGGGCCTCGGCTGCCTCCCGCATGGGGAAGGTGCCGTGCACCACCGGGTGGATGCGGCCCGTCGCGACCAGGGGCCATACGTGTTCCCGTACGGCCGCGACGATCGCCGCCTTTTCGTCCAGGGGGCGCGCGCGGAGCGTGGTGGCGGTGATCGCCGCACGCTTCGCCAGCAGGGCGGCCAGGTTGAGCTCCGCCTTGACTCCGCCCTGGAGCCCGATGATCGCGAGGCGGCCGTTCACCGCGAGGGCGTCCACGTTCCGGGTCAGGTACTTCGCGCCCATGATGTCCAGGATCACGTCCGCCCCGGCGCCGCCCGTGGCTGCCCGGATCTCCTCCACGAAGTCCTGCTCGCGGTAGTCGATCAGGATGTCGGCGCCCAGCTCGGCGCAGCGCGCCAGCTTCTCCTTGCCGCCCGCCGTGACCGCGACCCGCGCGCCCACGGCCTTCGCGAGCTGGATCGCCATCGTCCCGATGCCGCTCGATCCTCCGTGCACCAGCAGGGTTTCGCCCGGGCGCAGGCCGGCCACCATGAACACGTTCGACCAGACGGTGGAGACGACCTCCGGCAGGGCCGCCGCCGTCACCAGGTCCACGCCCGCCGGTACCGGCAGCAGCTGGCCCGCCGGGACGGCCACCCGCTGCGCGTACCCGCCGCCGGCGAGCAGCGCGCACACCTCGTCGCCGACCGACCAGCCGGACACCCCGGGCCCGATCGCGGAGATCCGCCCGGAGCATTCCAGGCCGGGATGGGGCGAGGCGCCGGGCGGAGGGTTGTAGAAACCCTGCCGCTGCAGGACGTCCGCGCGGTTCACGGCGCTCGCCGCGACCTCGACGATGACCTCGCCGTCGCCGGCCACCGGGTCGGGTGCTTCGGCCCACACCAGGGCCTCGGGGCCGCCGGGCTGTTCGATGGTGATCGCATACATGGCCCGGAGGCTACCGGTAGGGCCCGCCGGGTGGAGGGTTACTCCACCGAGCCCAGGACCACCGGAGGCGAACTCGGCGGGACCGCCCGGACGATGGAGATCACACGGTCCGTCAGCTGGAGGGGGCTCGCGTGCGGGTCGTCGTACGCGAGCAGGCGGTGGCCGCGCAGGACGCTGACGACCAGGTCGTCGGTGTCCCGGACCGATTTGCCGACCTCCTTGCGGTTCACCGGACGCTCGATCAGATCGAGCCCGCTGCCCTGCTGGATGAGGTCTTCCATCACCGTGCCCGCGCTCGGGCTGAGCACCGAGAGCCCGAGCAGGCGGCCCGCCGCGCTCGCGCTCGTGATGACCGCGTCCGCGCCGGACTGGCGCAGCAGCGGTGCGTTCTCCTCTTCCCGGACGGCCGCCACGATCTTCGCGCCGCGGTTGAGCTGGCGGGCGGTCAGGGTGACCAGCACGGCCGTATCGTCGCGCTGGGTCGCGATGACGATCTGACGGGCCTTCTGGATCTCGGCCCGCAGCAGGACTTCGGAGCGCGTGGCATCGCCGACGACGCCCGTGAACCCCTCCGCGTTGGCGATGTCGATCACCTTGGCGCTGGGGTCGACGATGACGACCTGTTCCTTGCTGAGGCCGGTGGCCAGCAGGGTCTGGAGGGCGGAACGGCCCTTCGTGCCGAAGCCGACGACGACCGTGTGCTCACGCAAGTTCTTCCTCCAGCGGCTGAGCCGCCACTCTTCCCTGGTCCGTTCGGTGAGGACTTCCAGGGTGGTGCCGACCAGGATGATCAGGAACAGCACCCGCAGCGGGGTGATCAGCAGGACGTTGACCAGCCGCGCGCTGTCGCTGTACGGGACGATGTCGCCGTAGCCGGTCGTCGACAGGGTGACGGTCGCGTAGTAGACGCAGTCGAGGAAGTCGACCTTGTTGTTGGCGTTGTCGTGATAGCCGTCGCGGTCGATCCACACGATCAGGACCGTCAGGGACATCACGAACAGCGCCATCAGCAGGCGCCGGGAGACCTGGCGGAGCGGCTTCTCGACGATGCGCTTGGGCAGTTTGATGCGGCGCGAGACGAGTTTCTCGTCGGCGCCGCGTGCCATCGCGTCGGATCCGTGAAGTTTCACGTGAAACATCCCCCTGAGGCCCACGGGAGATCGAGGATCTCCAACTCCTGTCCGGATCGCGCCCCGTTCGGGGGTACGACGGCCAGCGCGTCCGCGGCGGCCACGCCGCGCAGCATCGCAGGCCCGTTGTAGCGCAGCGGTACGGCATGGTCCTCGGTCAGCAGGACCGGTACGAGCCTGGTGTCGTGCGGGTGGCCCGGTACGTCGCCCTCCACGGGCACCACGTACCGGGGGCGCGGACGCCGTCCGGCGAGGGCGCGCAGCAGCGGTTCGGCGAGGGTGAGCAGCCCGGATACGGCGGCCAGCGGGTTGCCGGGCAGGCCCACCAGGTGGCGGCTGTCGGGGCCGTCGCCGAGGCGGGCCAGCAGCATCGGGTGCCCGGGGCGTACGGCCACCCCGTCGACGAGCAGTTCGGCGCCGGCCTTGGCGAGCACCGGGTGGACGTGGTCGACGGGGCCGGAGGCGGTGCCGCCGGTGGTGATGACCACGTCGGCCTCCGAGCCGGTGACGGCCGCCAGCAGTGCTTCGGCGCCCGCCGGGTCGTCGCCGAGCCGCCGGACGGCGATGACCTCGGCGCCGAGCCGGGTCAGCCAGGGGCCGAGCATGGGGCTCAGGGCGTCGCGGATGAGGCCGTCGTGCGGGGGCCCCTCGGTGAGCAGCTCGTCGCCGAGGACCAGGATCTCCACGCGGGGCCGGGGGCGGGTGGTGAGCTCGTCGTACCCGGCGGCCGCGGCGAGGCCGAGGACGGCCGGGGTCACCAGGGACCCGGCGGGCAGCAACAGGTCGCCGGAGCGGCATTCCTGGCCGCGCGGGCGGATGTCCTGGCCGGTGGCGACGGGCCGTTCGGCGTACAGCAGGGTGCCCGCCTCGCGGGAGTGCTCGCTGCGGATCACGGCGGTGGTGTCCGCGGGGATCCGCGCGCCGGTGGCGATCCGTACGGCCTCGCCGTCCGCGAGGGGCGCGGGGCGCTCGCTCCCGGCCAGTGCGCTCTCGCCGGGGCGGATGGTCCACGGGCCGGGCCCGGCGACGGCCCAGCCGTCCATCGCGGAGGTGTCGAAGGACGGCAGGTCGCCCAGGGCGTCGAGGGGCGCGGCCAGCACCTCGCCGAGGGCGGCCGGCAGGGGGACCCGGTGGGTGCGGCCGCGGACGGCCGAACCGGCGCGGGTCGCGGTCTCCCGGGCCCGGTGCCAGGGCGCGGCGCGGTGGCCGCCGGCGGTGGTGTCGGTGGCGGGGTCTGCGCCTGCGGTGCCTGCGGCGCCGGAGCGGGGGGCGCGGCTGACCAGCGCGAGGGCCTGGTCGAGGGCGCGGTCGGCGTCGGTGTCGGGGTCGGCGGTCATCCGGAACCGGTCGCTTCCGGGCCGGTCGCCTCGGGACCGGTGGCTGCGGGGCCGGTCGCTTCCGGGCCGGCGGCCTCGCCTTCCGCGGCCCAGCGCAGGGCCAGTTCGGCGGCCTTGCGGGAGGCCTCGGCCACGGCCTGCGCGGGGTCGGCGCCCGTGGCTTCGGCGTGGGCCGCCGCGTAGCCGACGAGGAAGGTCGTCAGCGGGGCGGCGGGCCGGGCGACGCCGTGCGCGGCGTCACGGGCGAGGTCGAGCAGGGTCTTGGTGTCGACGGCGACGTCGATGCCCAGCTCGTTCTTGACGGCGGTGATCCATTGCTCCAGCACGGTTCCATGCTCTCTGATTCGGGCGCGGGCGGCGGCGAGATCGTCCCAGGTGTCGCAGTCGAAGGAGGCGAGTGGGGCTGCCGCGGTGACCGGGGCGAGGTCGAGTTCTGCGGTGAGGGCGCGCAGGGGGAGATTGTTCACCGAGCCGTGCTCGGTGGCCAGTAGGGCGATTTCCCTGCGCAGGGGCTCGGCGCGGTACGCGGCGACCAGGGGCTGATCGCGGCCGTCCGGGTCCCGGAGCAGGGCACCGTCGCGGGTGCGGTGCTCGGGCGCGTCGAGGGCTCGCAGCAGGGAGTGCACCGTGTCCCGGTCCAGGAACGGCAGATCGGCGGAGAGTACGAGGACCAGCGGGGCGGTGGTGTGCCGCAGCCCGGCGTCCAGTGCGGCGAGGGGGCCGCCGCCCGGGGGGTCCTCCCGGGCCCACTGCACCGGCCTGGGCGTTTGCCTGCGGGCGGCTACGACGACGGTGGTGCGGGCGTCCGCGCAGGCGTCCAGGACGCGGTCGAGGAGGCGGCGGCCGCCGACTCGGAGGCCGGGTTTGTCGGCTCCGTCCAGTCGGCTTGCGGCGCCGCCGGCCAGGACGATGGCGTCGTAGGTCATTCCCCGAGTATGCGGGGGGTTGGGGCCGGATGGGCTGCGGCGTTTACCGGGTTCTTACCCGGTGCCGGGGTGGCGGCCGTGGGGTGTGCCGGTGCGCGGGGCGCAGCCGCCGCAGCAACCCTTGCCGCTGCGCGGGGCAGCAGTCCGCGCAGCGACCCTTGCCGCTGCGCGGGGCGAAGACCCCTACCCGCCCTTCCACCGTTCCCAGGGCTCTGCCCTGACCCGGTCCTCAAACGCCGGACGGGCTGGAATCGGGGTACCGGGCTGTGCCCGGACCCCCTGGGGCTCCGCCCCAGACCCCGCGCCTCAAACGCCGGCGGGGCTGGAAGGCACGCCGGACGGGCTGGGAAGGGGTATCGGGCTGCGCCCGGACCCGCCTGGGGCTCCGCCCCGGACCCCGCGTCTCAAGCGTTGGCGGGGCTGGAAGGCGTGCCGGGCGGGCTGGGAGCGTGGACATGGGTCCGGGGCCGCCTTGGGCGGCCCCGGAGGGGTGGGGCGGGGTGGGTTTTAGAGGTACGGGCCCGAGCGGATGGCGCCGTGGGGGCCGTCCTCGTCGTCCTCGTGGGAGGAGCCCGGCGGGAGGGCGCGGCGCATCTGTTCCAGCTGGGCCCGCGCCGCCATCTGCTGCGCGAACAGGGCCGTCTGGATGCCGTGGAACAGGCCTTCCAGCCATCCGACCAACTGGGCTTGGGCAATGCGCAGTTCCGCTTCGGAGGGGATGGCCTCTTCCGTGAAGGGAAGGGAGAGCCGCTCCAGTTCCTCGACCAGCTCGGGAGCCAGACCGTCTTCCAGCTCCTTCACCGACGCTGCGTGAATGTCCTTCAGACGGACCCGGCTGGCCTCGTCCAGAGGTGCGGCGCGTACCTCTTCCAGGAGTTGCTTGATCATGCTGCCGATCCGCATGACCTTGGCGGGCTGTTCGACCATCTCCGTCACCGGGACCTCGCGCGACTCGTCATCGGCGCCGCCGACCGGCATCCCGTCCTGCCCAACGATCAGGCCGGGCGGGGGGCTGTCCTGCGACCGTTCACTCCTCGGCATCTCCATGCCGTCATTCTCTCGCACACCTTCGTATTCACACGGTGTGCCCCCGCACGGGCGTGATCCACCCTGTGCGGGGGCACCAAGAGAGAGATCGAGCGGCGCCGGACCCGTCAGACCTCTCGGCGGGCCAGTGCTCCGCTCGAACGGGTGACCAGGGCCGCCAGCAGCGCCGCGCCCAGCGGGACGACGATCAGCAGCCCGCCCAGCGTGGTCCACGGCACCGAGATCGGGATGTACGGCACGGCCTCGGAGGCCGCCGAGTAGCCGCTCTCGATGCCCTCCCGGATCATGTCGGCCGCGGCCCGCCGTTCGGTGAGCCGGAGCCCGACCGCCGGCAGGATGCCGGCTGCCGAGCCGAGGACCACGCCCATCAGGGCGACCACCCCGCACTGGAAGCCGCTGAGCGTGCGCCGCACGCGCGGCGGTGCGCCGACCGCCGCCAGGGTCTTCAGGTCGCCCTCGGCGTCCGCCTGGGCCAGGCCGGTGGCGATGCCGGCCGCGCCGATGGTGACCAGGCCCGCGAAGATGGTCAGGACGAGCATGGCCAGGCTGTCGTCGCCCTCGTAGCCCTTCTCGATCCGTACGTTGGTGTCCAGGCCCAGCTTGTCGAGGGCCCCGTCGAGGCGCTGGCGCTGCTCGGAGCTCGCGTCCCCGTCGAGGGTGAAGTACGAGCCGAAGGGGACGGAGGTGATCCCGGCGCTCTTCGCGGCCGAGGGCGGCAGCACCAGTTCCAGGCCGTAGCCCTTCACCGATGCGGGTACCTGGTACGCGGCGAAGACCTTGTCCGTGCCGGGCGGCGGCTCATCGGGTGCGGAGCCCGGGGCGGGCTCGTCCCGGCCCATGACCAGCCGGACGGTGACCTTGTCCCCGAGCACGTTCTGCTTCTTGAAGGAGACGGCCTTGCCCGCCTTGAGCGCGGCCGCCGCGCCCGGGTCGTCGACGGCCATGACGGCCATCAGCTTCTCGTCGGCGACGACCAGGGAGTACTGGGTGCCGTTGCGGTCCTCCTGGCAGCGCCAGTCCGCGGCCAGCTTCTTCCGCTCGGCCAGGGGGAACGCACTCGGTCCCTCCTCGGTCGAGTAGAGGGGGCAGCGCTGCACCTTCGGGATGACGATCTGGGTCCGCCCGCACTCCGCGCTCTCTCCGTACGGGGAGCAGCCCGGCTTGCCGACGACGGGCCGCTCCACGTCGGCCCGTACGGCCACCGGGAGTTCCTTCGACAGCGTCTCGCGCATCGCGGGTACGTCCCGGAACGCGGTGTACTCGTTGGTCTCGATCACCCCGGTGCCGAAGGGCAGGCTGGCGACGTAGTCGTGCCGCGCCTGGATCTCCCGGCTGTGCTGGTACGTGGCCACGGCCACGGTGCCGGCGACGGCGGCCAGTACGGCGGCCACGGCCGGTGCCGTACGCCCCCGGTTGCGGACGGCGTCGCGCAGGGCGAGCCGGGGCGACAGCGGCAGCCACCGGCCGGCCCGGCCGAAGAGGCCGACCAGGGTGGGGGTGAGGGCGACGACGCCGAGCTCGGCGATGGCGCTGCCGCCCGCGACGACGGTCTCGCCCATCTTGGCGACGGAGCCGAACAGGGCGATGGCGGCCCCGCCGGCGATGGCGATCAGCCCGATGACGGGCAGCACCCGGTTGGCCCGGCGCACGCCGCGGCGGCCCGTGAGGGAGGCCAGCACGGTCTGCCGGGAGGCGTTGACGGCCGGCACGATGGCGGCCAGGAGACCGGTCAGGACGGCGAGGAGGCCGATGCCGAGCAGTTCCAGCGGGCGGACGTCGAAGCTGCCGAACCGTTCGCCGATCACGCCTTCCAGCACCGGGCGGAGCCCGATGGTGAGGGCGATGCCGAGGGCGGTGCCGGTGACGGCCGCCGCGGCGCCGATGACGAGGCCGCCGGAGAGCACGATGGCCCGGATGTGCCGCCGGTCACCGCCGTTGGCGCCGACCAGGCCGAGCTGGCGGCGCGAACGCCGGGCGCCGACCGCGAAGGCCGGTCCGGCCAGCAGGCAGATCTCCAGCATGGCGAGGCCCACGACGGTGGAGACGATGGCGAGTTCGGTGGTTCCGAGGCCGGCCTCGTACCGCCACGCGTCCCTGTTCTGCTCCGTGTAGAGCGGCACTTCGGAGTCGGCCGGCGGGTTCAGCAGCACGACGCGGGACTTGACGAGGAGGTGCTGCTTGGCGTTGGCCTCCTTGACCATGTTCCACGTGAAACCTTCGCCGCCGACCTTCACCAGGTACGAGTCCTGGGGCTCCAGCCCCGTGCCGCCGGCGGCCTTGCGGTCCCGGTCGAGCGGGGCCAGCAGGGTGCCGGGCTGGGCCAGGAGCTGCGGGGTGTTCAGGCCGGAGGGCAGCTCGTAGACGCCGACGATCTTGTACGTGGTGGTCGACTCGCGCGGGGTCACGCTGGAGCCGAGGAAGTACCCGGACTCCTCCAGGAAGGCGCCGGTGGCGAGGATCTCGCCGGCGGCCTTCGGCAGCCGGCCGCGCTCCAGCGTCCACAGGCCCTTGACCAGCGGGCTCGCCGGGTCCACCTCGCGGAGCTCGGCGTCCAGGATCCCGTGGCGGGTGCGGACCTTGGCGTAGGTGGTGCTGTCCTTGACGGACTGCGATCCGGCCGGGAGTTGCGGGGCGGCCATGCCCTCGTCGCGGCCGCTGGCGCTCGGTTCGTACTTGTCGTAGCCGCCGACCGGGGCGTAGTTCTCGCCGTCGGGGCTCTGGTAGAGGGCCGTGCCCATGTGAGTGGCGGTCACCAGGGCGTCGGCGGCGCCGAGCATCCGTCCGACGCGCTGCTCGGTGGAGAGCTCCGAGCTGCGGATGGTGAGGTCGACGGCGCTCACGCCGACGATCGGCAGGGCGATCATGGCCAGCACGAGGGCGCTGCGGCCCTTGGAGCGCCAGGCGTCGCGGCGGGCTATCCGGATCGCCGCGATCCAGGAGTGGTACCAGGAGATCACTGAGCGGCCGCCTGCCCGGAGAGGAGGGAGTCGGCCCGGCTGCGCAGGGTCTCGTCGACGACGCTGCCGTCGCGCAGGAACACCACGCGGTCGGCCCATGCGGCGAAGCGCGGCTCGTGGGTGACCAGGATTCCGGCCGCGCCGGCGTCGCAGCGCGAGCGCAGCAGGGCGAGTACGGATTCCCCGGTCTCGGAGTCCAGGGCGCCGGTCGGCTCGTCGGCGAGGACGAGGCGGCGGTCGCCGACCAGGGCGCGGGCGATGGCCACGCGCTGCTGCTGGCCGCCGGACATCTCGTCGGGGAAGCGGTCGGCGAGCTGGCCGAGGTTCATCTCCTCCAGGGCCGCGAGCGCGCTGACGCGGGCCTTGCGGGCGGAGACGCCGTCGAGTTCGAGGGGCAGGGAGACGTTCTCGGCGGCGGTGAGCGCCGGGATCAGGTTGTAGTCCTGGAAGACGTACCCGATGCTGCGGCGGCGCAGGGCGGCCAGCTGCTTGCGGCTCGCGGTGGTGATGTCGGTGCCCTCGACGATCACCTTGCCGCTGCTCGGGGTGTCGAGTCCGCCGGCGAGGGTCAGCAGCGTGGACTTGCCGGACCCGGAGGGGCCCATGACGGCGACGAGTTCGCCGGGGTACACGGAGAGGTCGATCCCGCGCAGGGCGTGCACCTCGGTGGCGCCGCTGCCGTGGATGCGGACGAGCTGGTCCAGCTGCAATACGGGCTGGTCGGGCATGAAGGGTTCCCCCCTGGGACGTTGAGCGGTGGTTCAGACCCGCCGCGTACGGGCGGTGCGGGAAAGAGACCGGTCGGTGGTCGTGGGTGTGGGTGTGGTCGGGACGGTGGTGCCCTCGGGCGGTTCGGCTTCGGCCGGTGCGCGCTCCCCGCGCGCGGACAGCCGTACGAGCCGGGACTCGCAGTGGTCGAGCCAGCGGGCCTCGGCCTCGGTCTGGAAGATCAGCTGTTCCAGGACCAGCAGCCAGGCGATGTCGTCGCGCTCGTTGCCGCGCCCGCTCTCGATGGCGGCGAGCGCCTGGGCCTTGAGCCGGGTGTAGTCCTGCATGGCCTGGACGGTGGCGTGCCGCTGGGCCTGGATGACGGCGCGGATGTCCACGCCGGGCGCGCCCACGGCCATGGCGAGCTTGATGGCGAGCTCGTCCCGGGGCGGGTTGGCCCGGTCGACGGGACGCTCGTACCACTCGCGCAGTTCGTGGCGCCCGGTCTCGGTGATGGCGTACAGGGTGTGCCCGGCGGTGTCCTCGCCGCCGGGGGCGACGAGGCCGTCGCGCTCCAGCCGGGCGAGCGTGGTGTACACCTGCCCGACGTTGAGAGGCCAGGTGGAACCGGTGCGGGACTCGAATTCGGTGCGCAGTTGGGAGCCGTACCGGGGGCCCCGTTCCAGCAGGGCGAGAAGGCCGTGGCGGATCGACATACTCAGTATGTATACCGAGTATGTATCCCTCCGCAACCATCCTGGGGCCTACATCGCAAGGGGGACCCGGGGTCGGGACCGGCGTCGGGGCGGGGCCGGGACCCGGGGCGGGGCGGGGTCAGGACCGATGGCGGGACCGGGGCTACATGCCCCGGCGCAGCCGCATTCCCATGAATCCGAGACCCAGCCCCATCAGGGCGAACCCCGTTCCGAGCGGCAGTATGTGCGCGGCCAGATCGGCGGCCCGCTCGTTCGGCTCGGTGCCGAGCGCGCCGATCACGGGGGGTGCGGAGGGGGCCGCGGGGACCGCCGGGAGCCGCTCGGTGCGCGGGTGCGCCGGGACGGGGCGCGCGGCGAGCACGGTCTCGGGATTGGCGGGCTCGCCCACCGGCCGCCCGGGCCGTTCCCGCCCGGACCCGGCGGAACTTCCGGCGAGGTCCTCGAAGACCCGGTCCGCAGAGTCGGCGTCGGTGGCGGCATCGGTAGCGGCATCGGTAGCGGCGGCGGGAGTGGTCGCGGCAGCCGGAGCGGCGGCGAAGACGTAAGCGGAGGCGAAGGGCAGCCCGGGGGAGAGGCCCGGGGCGGACCCGGAGGCCGCGGCGTGTCCGGGCGCCGTCATCAGCAGCGTGGCGGTCGCCAACGCTGCCCCGGCGGTCCAGCGCAGCGCGCGGGCGTAGGTCACGGACTCAGATTTACATAACCGGACAAAACCGGCATCCCGTACAGGCCGTTCGGGATGCCGGGCTTCTACGCCGCGCCTACTGCGGGCCGCCTACTACGGGTCGCCTACTCCGGGTCGCCCGTCGAGATCCACAGGGTGATGGTGGTCTTCGTCGGGTCGAACGCGATGTTGGGTTCGGGCTGCTGCTGGACGACGGTCCCCTCGCCGTAGATCGCCTCGTCCTTGGGCTTGGGGTCGTACTTCCAGCCGGCGGCCCGGATGCACGCCTTCACCGAGACCTGGTCGATGGTCCGGAAGTCCGGTGCCATCACCTTGGCCGGGTCCTGGTCCTTCGTCGCCTCCTTGCACCTCTTCTCATCGATCGTCCGCGAAGGGTCCGGACCCTTGTGCCCGGCCTTCGCCGGGGCGGACGCCGAAGTCGAGGAGCCCGGGTCCGTCGGCCCGGCCTTGTCCTTGTCGTCTCCGCCCAGGTCCAGCGCGGCGATCAGCCCGCCGATGGCCGCCAGCGCCAGCACGACGGACCCCACCAGGACGGGGATGTTCTTCTTCTTCCCGGAACCGGCGGCCGGCCCGTGGCCGCTCTGCCCGCCATGCCCGCCCTGCGGCGACATCGTGTACGGCGGCGGGGTCGGGACCCCGTACGGCGCCGGGGTCTGCGCCTGCTGGTGCAGCGGCTGCTGCTGCGGGTACCCGTACGCCCCGGACTGCGGCCCGGGGTGCGCCATCGGCTGCGGCGTCGGCGCGTACGCGGACGGCACCGGGGTGTGCGGCGCCTGGTACGGCTGCTGCACCGACGGCGGCGGTGCCTGCAGGGCGGAGTCCACCGGCGGGAACACGGCCGAGCCGAGCCCGGCGCCGCTGTTCGTCGGGTGCGCGCCCGGGACGATGGCCGGGGCTCCGGTGTGCCCGGCGCCCGCCACCCGCGCGACCTCGTCGAGCATGGCGGCGGCGGTGGGGAAACGCTCGTTCGGGTTCTTCCTCAGGGCCCGCGCCACCAGCGCGTCCATCGCCGGGGTGACCGAGCGGTTGATGGAGGAGGGCGCGACGGGCTCCTCCTGTACGTGGGCGTACGCCATGCCCAGCGCGGAGTCGGCGATGAAGGGGACCCGCCCGGTCAGCAGCTCGAAGAGCATGATGCCCACCGAGTACAGGTCGGAGCGGGCGTCCACGGCCCGCCCGAGCGCCTGCTCGGGGGAGAGGTACTGCGGGGTGCCGACGACCATGCCGGTCTGCGTCATCGAGGTGACCCCCGACTGCATGGCCCGCGCGATGCCGAAGTCCATCACCTTGACCACTCCGCGCCGCGTCATCATGACGTTGCCCGGCTTGATGTCGCGGTGGACCAGCCCCATCTCGTGGCTGCTCTCCAGAGCGGCCAGCACGTCGGCCGTCACCTTCAGCGCCTTGTCGGCCGGCATGGCCCCGTACTGCCTGATGTCGCCGTCCAGGACGGAGCCGAGCGGCTGCCCCTCGACGTACTCCATGACGATGTACGGCATGACACCGCCGTCGGCGATCGAGGGGTCCGCGAAGGAGACGACGCCCTCACCGGTGTCGAATACCGAGACGATGTTGGTGTGCGACAGTTTCGCTACAGCCTGGGCCTCGCGGCGGAAGCGTTCGCGGAAGGACTGCTCGCGCCCGAGCTCGCTGTGCAGGGTCTTGATGGCGACCTGGCGGTCGAGCGCGGTGTCGTAGGCGAGGTAAACGGAGGCCATGCCTCCCTCGCCCAGCAAGTCCCTTAGCTGGTAACGGCCACCGGCCAGAGAGCCGCCCGCGTACTGGCCCTGAGTGCCGTCCTGGCTCATGACTGTTGCTTCCCCTCGGGTGTGTCCCTACGCCTCTGGCTGAGCGCATGTCGGCCTCAGTCTGCCGGAGGGCAAGCACACGTCAAGCCGGGTTCCCGTTCCGTGACCACAAGGCCACAAGGGGTCCACAGGCGGTACGCGTCGTCGACCGCGGGCGTCGTCACCCGAACAATGACCGGTTGCGAGGCTGTAGCGTTCGTCGGAGCACACGATGAGGACTACCGCTGAGCGGCGGCCGAGACAGACGACGGTGAGGACTGATGGCACCCGAACCCGAGGGAAGCGGCGCCGGGATGGCAGAGGGTCCTGAGCACTGGGGCGCGGGCGGCCTGGTGGGTGACGGCCGTTACCGGCTGACCCACCGTCTGGGCCGGGGCGGCATGGCCGAGGTCTTCGCGGCCGAGGACGTCCGGCTGGGCCGGACCGTCGCCGTCAAGCTGCTGCGCCCGGACCTGGCCGAGGACCCGGTGTCCAAGGCCCGCTTCACGCGCGAGGCGCAGTCGGTCGCCGGCCTGAACCACCATGCCGTGGTCGCCGTGTACGACTCGGGCGAGGACCGGGTCGGCCCGAACGTCGTCCCCTACATCGTCATGGAACTGGTCGAGGGCCGCACCATCCGCGACCTGCTGATCAGCGCCGAGGCCCCGGGCCCCGACCAGGCGCTGATCATCACCTCCGGCGTGCTCGAAGCGCTCGCGTACTCGCACCAGCACGGCATCGTGCACCGTGACATCAAGCCCGCCAACGTGATCATCACGGACACCGGCGCGGTCAAGGTGATGGACTTCGGCATCGCGCGCGCCCTGCACGGCGCGCAGTCGACGATGACCCAGACCGGCATGGTCATGGGCACGCCGCAGTACCTCTCGCCCGAACAGGCCCTCGGCAAGGCCGTGGACCACCGCTCCGACCTGTACGCGACGGGCTGCCTGCTCTACGAACTCCTCTCGCTGCGTCCCCCGTTCACCGGGGAGACTCCGCTGTCGGTGGTCTACCAGCACGTGCAGGACGCGCCGATCCCGCCGTCGCAGCTGCCGGAGGGCGCCCACATCCCGCAGGAGCTCGACGGGCTCGTCATGCGCTCCCTCGCCAAGGACCCGGACGACCGGTTCCAGAGTGCCGAGGAGATGCGCGGGCTGGTCCAGTACGCCCTGCAGATGCTGCACGACCAGGGGCCCAACAGCGGCACCTGGAACACCGGCCCGGTCACCATGGCGCTGCCGCACGGCCGCGGCCCGGCGCAGACCACGGCGATGGCCACGCCCGGCCAGGGGCAGCCGCAGTACGGCTCGCACTCCAACACCTCGCAGTTCCAGCAGCCGATGGTGCCGCCGCTGAACCCGGACGACGGCTCCGCCTACCCCGGCGGGGGCGGCAACGGCCACGGCGGGAACGGCGGGTACAACGGGCCGGGCGGGTACAACGGGAACGGCGGGTACGACGACCGCCCCGGCGGCGGCAAGTGGAAGATGTGGCTGTTCGCGGTCCTCGCCATCCTCGCGGTCGCGGGTGGCGTGGCGTACGCCGTCGACAACCTCGGCGGCAAGAAGGACCCCGGCAACGGCGGGACCCCGTCGTCGAACTCCGTGTCCTCCCCGGCGGGTACGACGCAGGACACCCCGGAGCCGGACACCTCGACGTCCAAGTCGGCGCCGGAGAGCTCGTACACGCCGGGCCCGAGCCGCAGCAGGTCCTCCACGCCGAGCTACTCGTACTCGCCGTCGTACTCCCCGTCGTCGACGCCCACGCCGACGCCGACCCCCACGCCGACGCCCACGCCGACCCCGACGCCCACGCCGAGCCCGTCGAAGCCGACGTCGCCGTCGCCGACGCCGTCGAAGCCCGATGGCGACGGCAACCCGGCCGACGCAGAGTAGTCGTCCCGAGGTACGAGAACGGCCCGGCGGCCATGTCATCGACATGGCCGCCGGGCCGTTCCGCTTCGGGACCAAAGTCCCGGTGGGTCGCTCAGAGCGCGTGCTGGTACTGCCGGTCCATGGTGCCCGCGAAGGTGTGGACGGTGACCAGGTGCGGCTCGATGCGCATGTAGACGGGGTCGAAGACCGCGCCGTCCACGAAGTGCGGAGCGGGTCCGAACAGTTCCAGTTCGGCCGTGGTGGGTTCGACGAGGTTCGCCGTACCGGTGAACTGCACCGACCACAGCTCGGCCTCACCGGAATTGAAGTTGTCGGCCCCGTACGAGACCACGCTGCCGTTGCAGGCCTGGTGGTAGCCGAAACCGGAATGCATTCTCAGGACGACCTTGCCGTTCACCACGATGTGGCGCGCGATCGCGAGGAAGGGCAGCGCGCGCATGCTGGTGGCGGCTCGGCCGTACGGCACGCGGCGCAGCAGTTCGATGGCGTGAAGTTCCTCTGGGGACATGTCATCCACTGTCCGGTACCGACACCCTGCCGGAAAAGAGGATCCCGCCCCGCACATCGGGGACGTTGGTCCCGAATTAAACAGCGCGCCCCGTGGAAACGTGCGACCACGGGGCGTAACGCTGTGTAGCGAATGCGGGGAGCGATTGCAGGGAGGCCTGCGGAGGCTAGCGCCCCTTCTCGGCCTGCAGGCGGGCCACGTACGCGGCGGCCTGGGACCGGCGCTCCATGCCGAGCTTGGACAGCAGGCTGGAGACGTAGTTCTTGATGGTCTTCTCGGCCAGGTGCAGCCGCTCGCCGATGACGCGGTTCGTCAGGCCCTCGCCGATCAGGTCGAGGATCTTGCGTTCCTGCTCGGTGAGGTTCGACAGGCGGTCGTCGCCCTTGCCGTTCTTGCCGTCGCGCAGCCGCTCCAGCACCCGGGCCGTGGCGACGGGGTCCAGCAGGGACTTGCCGGCCGCCACGTCACGCACCGCGTTGAGGAGCTCGTTCCCGCGGATCGCCTTGAGCACGTAGCCCGAGGCACCGGCCATGATCGCGTCGAACAGCGCTTCGTCGTCCGCGAAGGAGGTGAGCATCAGGCACTTGATGTCCTCGTTCTGGGAGCGCACCTCGCGGCACACCTCCACGCCGCTGCCGTCGGGCAGCCGGACGTCGAGAACGGCCACGTCGGGGCGGGTGGCGGGGATCCGGACCAGCGCGTCGGCGGCCGTACCGGCCTCACCCACCACCTCGATGTCCGATTCCATCGACAACAGCTCGTGAACTCCCCGACGTACCACTTCGTGGTCGTCCAGGAGGAATACCTTGATTTTTCCGTTTTCGCGCACGAACTCAGTTTCACACACTCACCCCTTCCCTGCCGGGGACGGCCGGGATAACGTGCCGTTGTTCCGGCCCCCTGCAAGGCTGTGACCAGTGGTTGTTCCCGGTTCCGCCGATTTACTTGGAAATCCAAGCAAAATCGCAGGTCAAACGGGGTTTCGCAGATATGCGACGCACTGGGTAACGTGCATTGCGCAGGGCACTCGCCGGGGCACCTGTCACGCCTGAATCCCAGACCCGAAGCGCACCCACCCCGTGCGCGGGCAGAGATCAGGTGAGCCGCACTGGTCCCCGGAGAACCCGGGTGCCGGACCGACGGAGGAGCAATCGTGACCGTGGAGAGCACTGCCGCGCGCAAGCCGCGCCGCAGCGGCACCAAGCGGCCGGCCGGCGCGGCAAGCGCCGCCAAGCCCGCCGCTGCCACCGCGAAGACGCATGACGCCGAGCCCCAGCTCGTACAGCTGCTGACGCCCGAGGGGGTGCGCGTCGACGTCGCGGAGAATCCCGACGTCGCGGAGTTCGCGCCCTTCGTCGCCGACATCACCACCGATGACCTGCGCGGTCTGTACCGCGACATGGTCATGACCCGCCGTTTCGACGGGGAGGCGACCGCCCTCCAGCGTCAGGGCGAGCTGGGCCTGTGGGCCTCGCTGCTCGGCCAGGAGGCCGCCCAGATCGGCTCCGGCCGGGCCCTGCGCGACGACGACTACGTCTTCCCGACGTACCGCGAGCACGGTGTCGCCTGGTGCCGGGGGGTCGACCCGACCAACCTGCTCGGCATGTTCCGCGGTGTGAACCACGGTGGCTGGGACCCGACCACCAACAACTTCCACCTGTACACGATCGTCATCGGCTCCCAGACGCTGCACGCGACCGGGTACGCGATGGGCGTGGCCAAGGACGGCGCCGACTCGGCCGTCATCGCCTACTTCGGCGACGGCGCGTCCAGCCAGGGCGACGTGGCGGAGGCCTTCACCTTCTCGGCGGTCTACAACTCGCCCGTGGTGTTCTTCTGCCAGAACAACCAGTGGGCCATCTCCGAGCCCACCGAGCGCCAGATGCGCGTGCCGCTCTACCAGCGCGCCCAGGGCTTCGGCTTCCCGGGCGTCCGGGTGGACGGCAACGACGTACTGGCCTGCCTCGCGGTGACCCGCTGGGCGCTGGAGCGGGCCCGCCGGGGCGAGGGACCCACCCTGGTGGAGGCCTTCACGTACCGGATGGGTGCGCACACCACCTCCGACGACCCGACGAAGTACCGGCGCGACGAGGAGACGGCGGCCTGGGAGGCCAAGGACCCGATCCTGCGCCTGAAGGCCCACCTGCTGGCCACCGGAGGCGCCGACGAGGCGTACTTCGCGGAGCTGGAGGTGGAGAGCGAGGCACTCGGCAAGCGGGTGCGCGAGGTCGTCCGCTCCATGCCCGACCCCGACACGATGGCGATCTTCGAGAACGTCTACGCGGACGGGCACGCGCTCGTCGACGAGGAGCGCGCGCAGTTCGCCGCCTACCTCGCGTCCTTCGAAGGCGGGGAGTGACCGTCATGGCCGTACAGAAGCTCACCATCGCCAAGGCGCTCAACGACTCCCTGCGCAAGGCCCTGGAAGAGGACCCGAAGGTCCTGATCATGGGTGAGGACGTCGGCAAGCTCGGCGGCGTCTTCCGCATCACCGACGGACTCCAGAAGGACTTCGGCGAGGAGCGGGTCATCGACACCCCGCTCGCCGAGTCGGGCATCGTCGGCACCGCGATCGGCCTGGCCCTGCGCGGGTACCGGCCGGTCGTGGAGATCCAGTTCGACGGCTTCGTCTTCCCCGCGTACGACCAGATCGTCACGCAGCTCGCCAAGATGCACGCGCGCTCGCTCGGCAAGATCAAGATGCCGGTCGTCATCCGCATCCCCTACGCGGGCGGCATCGGCGCGGTCGAGCACCACTCGGAGTCCCCGGAGACGCTGTTCGCGCACGTCCCGGGCCTGAAGGTGGTCTCGCCGTCCAACGCCAGCGATGCCTACTGGATGCTCCAGCAGGCCATCCTCAGCGACGACCCGGTGATCTTCTTCGAGCCGAAGCGCCGCTACTGGGACAAGGGCGAGGTCGACGTCGAGGCCATCCCCGACGCGCTGCACGCCTCGCGGGTGGCCCGTGCGGGCACCGACATCACCCTCGCGGCCTACGGGCCCATGGTGAAGGTCTGCCTGGAGGCCGCCGCGGCGGCCGCCGAGGAGGGCAAGTCGGTGGAGGTCCTCGACCTGCGCTCGATGTCCCCGGTCGACTTCGACGGGATCCAGGCGTCGGTGGAGAAGACCCGCCGGCTCGTGGTGGTCCACGAGGCGCCGGTGTTCCTCGGTGTGGGTTCGGAGATCGCCGCTCGCATCACGGAGCGGTGCTTCTACCACCTGGAGGCGCCCGTGCTGCGCGTGGGCGGCTACCACGCCCCGTACCCGCCGGCCCGCCTGGAGGACGAGTACCTGCCGGGCCTGGACAGGGTGCTCGACGCAGTCGACCGCTCGCTGGCGTACTGAGGAGAGCCCTGCGATGACGATCCGCGAATTCAAGATGCCCGATGTGGGCGAGGGCCTCACCGAGGCCGAGATCCTCAAGTGGTACGTCCAGCCGGGTGACACCGTCACCGACGGCCAGGTCGTCTGCGAGGTGGAGACGGCGAAGGCGGCCGTCGAGCTGCCGATCCCCTTCGACGGGGTCGTGCACGCGCTCCTCTTCGAGGAGGGCGTCACCGTCGACGTCGGCCAGGTCATCATCTCGGTGCAGACCGGCTCCGGCGACGAGGCTCCGGCAGAGGCGGCAGCAGCGGCACCCGCTGTGGCCGCTCCGGTCGCCGCTCCGGTCGCCGCCGAGGCGGAGCCCGAGGCCCCCGCGGCCCGCCAGCCCGTTCTGGTCGGCTACGGAGTCTCCACCGCCTCTACGAAGCGCCGCCCGCGCAAGGCTGCGCCGCAGCCCGCGGTCGCCGCGCAGAACGGCACGGGCGTGGCCCAGGCGGCGGCTCCTGTGGCTCCGGCCGCTCCGGCCGCCCCCGTGGTGGTCCCCGCCCAGGGCGGCGCGGGCAAGGCACTGGCGAAGCCGCCGGTGCGCAAGCTCGCCAAGGACCTCGGCATCGACCTGGCGGCGGTGACCCCCACCGGCGACGGCGGGGTCGTGACCCGCGAGGACGTGCACGCCGCGGCCGCTGCGGCCATTGCCCCGCAGACGGTGGCCCCGGCGGTTCCGGTCGCCCCGGCGGCGCCGGTGGTGGCGGCTCAGGCGGCCCCCGTACAGGCTCCGGCCGAGGTGTCCGGCTCCGCCCGCGAGACCCGTATCCCGGTCAAGGGCGTCCGCAAGGTCACCGCCCAGGCCATGGTCGGCTCCGCCTTCACCGCGCCCCACGTCACCGAGTTCATCACCTTCGACGTGACCCGCACGATGAAGCTGGTGCAGGAGCTCAAGGAGGACCCGGACCTCGCTGGGCTCCGGATCAACCCGCTGCTCCTGATCGCCAAGGCCGTCCTCGTGGCGATCCGCCGCAACCCGGACGTGAACGCGTCCTGGGACGAGGCGGCCCAGGAGATCGTGCTCAAGCACTACGTCAACCTGGGCATCGCGGCGGCCACGCCCCGCGGGCTGATCGTCCCGAACATCAAGGACGCCCACGCCAAGACGCTCGGCGAGCTGTCGCAGGCCCTGTCCGGGCTGGTCGCCACGGCCCGCGAGGGCAAGACCTCCCCGGCCGACATGCAGCAGGGCACCATCACCATCACCAACGTCGGCGTCTTCGGCGTCGACACCGGTACGCCCATCCTGAACCCCGGCGAGTCCGCGATCCTCGCGGTCGGCGCGATCAAGCTCCAGCCGTGGGTCCACAAGGGCAAGGTCAAGGCCCGCCACGTCACCACCCTGGCGCTGTCCTTCGACCACCGCCTCATCGACGGCGAACTCGGCTCCCGCTTCCTCGCGGACATCGCCGCCGTCCTGGAGCACCCGCGCCGTCTGATCACCTGGTCCTGACGGCCCGGCGGACCGGCCCCCGGGTATTCCACCCGGGGGCCGGAATTCCGTACCAAACTGCCTCTGACGTGCAGAAACTCTTTGAAGACCGTCTCCGCCCGGTGTGATGATCGGGCCATGCACTTCCGCGCTGCCACAGCAGACCCCACCGACCTGGACCGCGCCCTGGCCTACCCGGCCGACGGCCCCGTTCCCGCCCTCACCCCCGAGAAGATCCGCGAAGAGTTCGCCGCGGGCCAGATGCGCCCCGAGTGGACCTGGTTCGCCGAGGACGAGAACGGCGAGATCCTGGCCCGCGCCCTGTGGTGGGGTCGCGCCGACAGCGAGCGGCCGATCGCGCTCGACTGCCTCCAGGTACGGAGCTCCGTGGCCGACCCGGCCGCCGTCGCCGCCGGGCTGCTCGCCGCCGGGCACGAGGCCTTCGGCAAGCTCCCCGACTACAACGTCTCGCTGCCGCGCGACTGGCGCACCTCCCCCGACGGCCTGGCCGACGCGGTCGCCTGGCGCCAGAAGGCGGCCGCCTCCTCCGGTCTGGTCCGCGAGATCGAGCGACTCCGCTTCGAGTGGACCCCGGCCGCCGGGACCGCCGAGCCCACCGGCCGCCTCGTCTTCCGCGAAGGCACCGACGAGGAGTTCCAGGGCGCCTTCGTCCGCCTCTCGCAGGGCAGCCTGGACCTGCACACGCAGAACGAGCTCCGCACGATCGACGCCGAGGAACTGGCGCGCGACGACATCGAGTTCTACACCGACTGCCCGGGCGAGCGCTCCTGGTGGCGCCTGGCCCACCTGCCCGACGGCACGCTCGCCGGCATGGCGATCCCCTCCGCGACCCCGTACCACCGCAACGTCGGCTACCTCGGCGTGGTCCCGGAGCAGCGCGGCCAGGGCCTGATCGACGAGATCCTCGCCGAGATCACCCGCTTCCACGCCTCCGAGGGAGCCGACCGCATCACCGCCACCACGGACACCGTGAACGCCCCGATGGCCGCCGCCTTCACCCGAGCCGGCTACGAGGTCACGGAAATCCGCCTGGTCATGGAGGCGGCCCCGGGGGCCTGAGGGAACCGGCGGGGTCCCCGACAGCGCGTTTCTTCAGGACGCCGTCCGGCGCCGGAGGGGATCCATCCCCCAGAGGGTGCACATCGACGAGAACGGCAACGTCCGGGCTCATTGGCGAAGATGGTGACATGCTGCACGAAATTGCGGACCTTGCCGCGGAGAGGTCCCGGGCATCCCGCCGGCCGGAGCAAGATTGCGCGCCCCCGGTCCTGGCCCATTTCGAGATCGGCGTGGACGGGGACCCGGCGCAGTACGCGAGCAGGCTGCGCGGCCTCCTGGACGCCGTGCTGGAGATCGCCGTCTCGGGGGCCTTCGACGACGACGGCGACGTGCCCGTCGACACGATTCCCGCGTGGTTCTCCGGCGCCTGCCGGGGCGGCGCCTCCCCGGAGCCCTTCGCGGCGGAGGGCCGCGGCCGGTACACCGAGCGGACCGGTGACACGCCCTGGCGCCTGCAGGACTGGCTCTGGCGCTTCGATCCCGACACGGAAGTCCGGGGCTGGGCCTGGTGGGACATGACGCGCTCGCCCGCGGAGGAGGGCGCGGTGCGGCTCTGGGCGGACACCTGGGGTGAGCCCTTCTTCTCCTGGGAGGACCTGCGCTGGCTCGCCTACGCGGCCGGCGCGCGCTCCGTGGCGGACCCTGTGCTGGTCAAGCCCGAGGTCTGGGCCGGCGAGGCTTCGGTATGACCGGCCGGATCGGCCCGTCGGGCCCCGCCGTGAACCCGGAAGTGACCGCGCGCCGGGGCTCCCGGGGGTAGCCTCCCCGCCGGGAGAGGGGTGGGGCCGGGTGTCCTTCGCGGAGTTGCAGGTGTGTGCCGTCGAGGCGGCCGATGCCGCGGGCGGGGTGTGCGTGGTGCGGTGCATCGGCGGGGTGGCGCGGGCCGGGCAGGTGTACGCGACCGGCGAACTGCGGACCAGGCTGCGGGAGATCGAGCGGTACGGGCGCACGGTCGGCTCCTTCGACGCGGGGCACGTGGCGAAGGTGCACCTCACGGGGCCCGTGGTCGCTCTGCTCGCGCGGGGGCAGGTACTGACGTGCGTACCGCCGACCGGGCACGCGCTGGGGGAGCTGGAGGCGTGGCTGGCCACCGGGCCCCCGCTGCTGGAGGAGCCGGATTCGGAGCAGCTGCGGTCCCTGGCCACGTTCCGGATGCAGGACGAGGAGCTGCCCGACGGGGTGCGGCTGCGCTGGGGCCGCGTCGCGCTCGCCGCGCTCGACCGGCTGGGCCGTCCCGAGGAACGGCCGTACGTACGGAGCTACTTGATCCAGCGCTTCGGTCCCGGCGGGGACGGCGATCCGGATCGTGACCCCGCCGCCCTGTGCCGGGACGTGCTGGCGCTCTTCGAGCTGACCCCGGCGCAGGCGGCCGAGCAGGCTCCCGGCTGGCGGGACTTGCCGCGCCCCGCCATCCTGCGGCTGCGCCGCATCAAGAACCTGATGCGCTGCACGGAGCCGGCTCGGCCGTACCTCGCGGCGTCCGACCCCCTGGCGGTGGCGGTGGACGCCTGGGCGGCGGTGCGGCCGGGGCTCCCGTAAAAGGCCTTCCGCAGGGCTTCAGCGCGCCGCGCTGCCGAGCACCTTGGCGGGGCTGAGGCGTATGACGACCCGGACGTTCTCGGCCGGGAGGTTCGCGTACTCCTCGCCCGCGCCCGGGCCCTCGTACTCCTCGGCGACGCGGACGGCGACGGCCCGGCCGATGTCCTCGGTGACGGTGGCGGTGCCGCGGATCTCCGCGTAGAGCGAGGAGTTGGCCAGGTCGAAGACGGTGAGGCCGACGCGGGGGTCCCCCACGATGTTGCGTTCCTTGCGGCGGCCGCGCTCGGTGGAGATCAGGACGTCGTCACCGTCGCGGGTCAGCCACACCACCGAACTCTGCGGGCTGCCGTCCGGGTTGAGGGTGGCGAGCACCGCGGGGTGGGGGGCGTCGAGGAGCTTTCGCACGGTGTCGTTCAGTACAAGGGTCATGTGGGCACGCTAATGGTCGTGCCCGCACGCCCCAAGCGACTTTGGCGCGGACGCGGGGCGACTACGGCAGGTCAGCCGGCGTCCCCGTCCTTGATCAGGCACTTCTCGGCCCACTGGCCCAGCTCCGTGAGCGCGGGCTTCAGCGCGGAGCCCCGCTCCGTCAGCCGGTAGGCGACCCGCAGGGGCGGTCCCTCGTCCACCTCGCGCAGGACGAGGCCGGCCGCTCCGAGCTCGACCAGGCGGTCGGAGAGCATGCGCTCGCTGATGCCGGAGATGGACCTGCGCAGGTCGGCGAAGTGCACCGGGCCGTCCATCAGCGAGGCCACGATCACGCCGGTCCAGCGCTTTCCGAGCAGCCCGAAGACCTGGGTGATGCCCTCGCTCACCCGGCTGCAGGCGCCCGCGTCCTGGTGTTTCCCCTTGTCCGCCATGGCTCCAGGGTACTACCCGCGACTTAGGGGGTGAGAAAAAGTAAGCGACTGTGTTATTACTAGTGACGTACGGAAAAGCGCTCTCCTCGGAGGTTCCCATGGCCACCCTTCTGCACCTCGACTCGTCCCTGAAGTCCGCCGCCGCAGGTTCCGCCTCGCGCGCGGTGACCGCCGCCTTCCGCAAGGCCTGGGAGGAGCAGCACCCCGACGGCACGGTCGTCTACCGCGACCTGGCGGCCGACCCCGTCCCGCACCTCGACGGCCTCGCCTGGTCCGCCGCCTTCACCGACCCCTCCGCCCACAGCCCCGAGCAGGCCGCGTCCTTCGCCGAGCGGCTGGAGCTGGTCGCCGAGCTGGAGCGGGCGGACGCCGTGCTGATCGGCGCCCCGATGTACAACTTCTCGATCCCCTCCACCCTCAAGGCGTGGCTGGACCAGGTCATCGTGATGGGCCGCAACGCGGGTCCGGACTCCCCCCTCAAGGGCCTGCCGGTCACCGTCGTCGCCAGCCGCGGCGGCTCGTACGCGCCGGGCACCCCGCGCGAGGGCATGGAGTTCGTGCAGAACTACCTGGACGGGGTCCTGACCGAGATGTTCGGCGCCGAGGTCGACTTCATCGTCCCCGAGCTGACCCTGGCCGCGTCCGTCCCGGCGATGGCCGGGCTCATCCCCCTCGCGGAGGCCTCGTACGCGCAGGCGCTCGCGGACGCGGAGTCGAAGGGCAAGTCGGCCTCGGCGCGGGTCGGTTCGGCCGCCTGAGGCCGGGAGGCTCAGGCCGAGGGGTCCTGTGCGGGCGCCGAGCCCTGCCGGAGCGCTTCGAGCAGGGCGCGTACGGCCGGCCGGCCCATGGAGACCTTGCGGACCGCGGCGTAGACGGCCCTGGTCGGGCGCGGATCGCGGACCGGGCGTACGACGACCCCCGGATGGCGGGCCACGGCGCCCGTTCCCGCCCCGGCCCCGGCCCCGGGACCCGGGCCGAGGCCCAGCCCCATGCGCGGCATCAGGCCGATGCCGAGCCCGGCCGCGACGAACCCCTGCGCCGTCGGGTAGTCCTCGCTCTGCACCACGAAGTCGGGGCTGAAGCCCGCCGCCGCGCAGGCTTCGAGGACCGGCTCCAGGCAGGGGCCGGCCGGCTCGCTGCCGACCCACTGCTCGTCCGAGAGCTCCACGAGGGCGATCGTCTCCTCGGACGCGAGCCGGTGCCCGGCCGGGAGCACCGCGTCGTACGCGTCGTCGAGCAGGTGGATCAGCTCCACGTCCTCGCGCGGCCGCGTCCGGGGCGCGATGACCAGGGCGAGGTCCGCGCGGCCCTGCTCCACCTCCAGCAGCGGGTCCTCGGGGTCGGTCATCCGCAAGTCGACCCGCACGTCCGGGTGTTCGCGGCGCAGTCCGGCGAGGGCGGGGGCCACCAGGGCCGCGCCCGCCGTGGCGAAGTAGCGGACGGCGAGCCGCCCGGTGCGGCCGGCCCTGAGGTCGGCCAGGGCGGTCTCCGCCTCGGCGACGTTGCGGCTGATGACGGCGGCGTGGTCGGCGAGCAGCCGGCCCGCCGCCGTCGGCCGGACGCCCCGCCCGACGCGTTCGAGCAGGGGGATGCCGGCCTGCCGCTCCAGGGCCGCCACCTGCTGGCTGACCGCGGAGGGCGTGTACCCCAGGTGGGCCGCCGCGGCCGTCACCGATCCGCTGGTGACGACCGCCCTCAGGACCTGCATCCTTCGCACATCGAGCATGTAGTACACGTTAACGGTTGATGCAGAACCATTTGCTTGTCCTGTCGTATCGGGTGCCACACCGTGGGAGGACGGAGCCGCGACCCCATCCCGCGGCCCGCCACCCGCCACCCGAGGAGCAGAACCGTGATCAGTGCCGGACGCGTCGGCGTGCTCGCCCTCCTGTGGGGCTCGACGTTCCTGTGGATCGACCTGGCCCTGGAGGGGCTGACCCCGGTCCAGGTCACCCTGGCCCGGTGCGCGCTCGGCGCGCTCGTCCTCGGGGTGGCGTGCCGGTTCGCGCGCCAACGGCTGCCCACAGGCCGGGTGGTGTGGGGCCACGTCCTGGTGGCGGCCTTCTTCTGCAACGCGCTTCCGTTCGCCCTCTTCAGCGTGGGCCAGCAGAGCGTCGACTCGGGGCTCGCGGGCGTGCTGAACGCGACGACCCCGCTGTGGTCGCTGCTGATCGGGCTCGTCACCCGTGCCGAGCGCCGCCCCCGCGCGATCAGGGTGGCCGGTCTGCTGGTCGGGCTCGCCGGGACCGCGCTGATCTTCGCCCCGTGGCAGCGGTCGGGGCAGGTGGGCTGGGGAGCGCTCGCCATCCTGGGCGCCGCAGCGAGCTACGCCTTCGCCTTCACCTACATGGGCCGCCACCTCGTCGGCAAGGGCGTGCCCACCCTCTCGCTCGCCACCACCCAACTCCTCGCGGCCACCGGGCTCACGACGCTGGCCCTGCCCTTCGGCGGTCTGACCGCGGTGAGGCTCCAGGCGGCGCCGCTGCCGGCCGTCGTGGTCCTCGGCGTCTTCGCCACCGGCGTCACCTTCTACCTCACCTACCGGATCATCGCCGACGAGGGCGCGACCAACGCCGCGACCGTCGGCTACCTCCTGCCCGTGGTCTCGGTCCTGCTGGGCGCGCTCGTGCTCGGCGAGGAGCCCGGCCCGCGCGTGATCGCAGGCATGGCCGTCGTCCTCCTGGGCGTGGCCCTGACCCGCCGCCGGGCTACGGTCGTCACGGAAGGAAAGCGCTCCAAGCCCCGGCCGGACGACCGAACCGCCCCGGCCGCGGCCACCGGCGGGCATCCGCGGTAGGGGCGCGACACACGCACGACCACCTGGGGGGAAGCGGTGCCCGCAACGGCTGCTGCGCACGAACGAACCGACCGGCCCACGCGGATACCGGAGGTCGACGCCCTGCGCGGCTTCGCGCTCCTGGGGATCCTGCTGGTCAACGCGCTGATGATGGCGAGCCCGTACGCCCCGGGCGGCACCGTCGACCCGGACGCGGCGATGCTCGACCGGACCGTCGAGGGCGTCGTGCAGGCCCTGGTGGTCGGCAAGTTCTACCTGATGTTCTCGTTCCTCTTCGGCTACAGCTTCACCCTCCAGCAGGACTCCGCCGCACGCGACGGCGCGAGCGCCGTCCCCCGGATGCTGCGCCGCTCGCTGGGCCTGTTCGTCCTGGGCTTCCTGCACGCCGTACTGCTGTACACCGGCGACATCCTCATGACCTACGCGCTGCTCGGCCTGGTCCTGATCGCCGCACGGAACTGCTCGCCCGGGGCGGCCCTGCGCGCGGCCCGGGTCGTGTACGGCTGCGCGAGCGGCTTCCTGCTCTTCCTGGGCCTGGGCTCCTTGTTCATGTCGGACGCCGAGGCGACCGAACTGGGCGCACTTCCGCCGGAGTTCGCGGCGCTGGTTGCCGAGTACCGCGGCGACCCGGCGTCCGTCGTGCGGGCCAACATCGGCCAGCTGCCCGACGCGTTCCTGGGCGTGCTGCTGATGGGCGGCTTCGTCCTGGCCGCCTTCCTGACCGGCCTGTACTGCGGCAAGCGCCGTCTCCTCGCCGACACGGGACGGTACGCGGCCCGGATGCGCCGCATCTGCTTGCTCGGCCTCGCCCTGGGCCTGCCCGGCAGCATCTTCATGGCCCTGGCCGCCGGCGGCGTGCTCGGTCCCCGGTGGAGCTTGCTCGGTTCGGTCGTGGGGATGGTCACGGCCCCCGCGCTCACCGCCGCGTACGTCTGCGGGATGCTCCTCTTCATGAAGACGGTCCGGGGCGGTCGCGCGGCGGTACTCCTGGCTCCCGCCGGCCGGATGGCCCTGACGAACTACCTGAGCCAGTCCCTCGTCATGGCCCTCGTCTTCACCGCCTACGGCCTCGCCCTGTACGACCGCCTCGGCGCGGCCGTCGTCGAACTCGGCGCGCTCGTCCTGTACGGGGCCCAACTCGTCCTCAGCAAGCACCTGATGGCCAGGTACCGGTACGGCCCGGTGGAATGGCTGCTCCGAGCGGTTACCCTCGCCCGGCTCCCGCGGAGCCGCGGCGAGCGCCGCGGTGAGCGCCACGGTCAGGCCGCCAGGGGAGCCTGACCGTGGGGGGCGGTCGCCCTCAGCGCCGCAGGTCGAGCAGCATCACGTCACGGAGGTCCGTGTCCGCGCCCGCGTCCGCGCCCGGGGGCCGGGCCTCGCCGATCTTGCGGTACCCCCACGACCGGTAGGCGGCCGAGGCCGTCCCGGCCTCCTGGTGGACCTTCAGCAGCACCCGCTCGGCCGTGATGCCGTCGAGCAGCGCCGTGTGCAGCCGCCGCGCGACACCCTGTCCGCGCCACGGCCCGCGCACGGCGAGCTCGATGAGCCCGAAGGTGCGGCGGCCGTCCTCGCGCCGCATGGCGGCGGACGCGGGCTTGGTGAGTTCGTCCCACCACACAGCGTCGGGCTGGAGCGTCCAGCCGTAGGCCACGCCGGCCGGCTCGCCGTCAGGGGTACGGGCCAAGGCCGCGCGGAAGGCGGGCCTGCGGGTCTGTGCGGGGAAGTGGAGGAAGGCGTCGGCGACTTCCTCCTCGGTCTCGTTGTGCGGAGGCTCCGCGAACGCTTCGGCGTAGACCAGCCTGAACGCGTCCGCCGCCCGCAGCGCGGCCGGGCCGTCCATGCGCTCCGTCGTGAGGGTTTCCTGCTGCGTCATGCGGCTCCTTCGGGTGCCCGCCAGGGGATGTTGCGCCAGGGGCTCGCCGGGTCGGTGGTCAGGGTGAGGTGGGTGGCCAGGGAGCCCGCGTACCACTCGCCGAACTCCTCCTCGTCGAAGTGCAGGCACCGCGCCAGCGCGTACCCCGCGGAGAACTCCTCCCACGAGCGGTAGGCCCCGCGCGCCGCGGCCCCGGCGGCCAGTACGCCGCGTTCGGCCTCGGCGAGGGTGCCGTAGCGGGCGCCGAGGCCCCAGCGGGCCAGCTGGGAGGCCCGGCCGTGGTCCCAGCCCTCGACGGAGCGGACCCAGCCGTCCTCGGGGAGCAGCCCGTCGGCGCGGAAGCGCTGCTCGTAGCGGGCGATCCGGCCGATCAGCCGCTGTACGCCCGCGACCTCGCCCTCCACCTCGGCGGTGGGCCGGGGCGCGGCGGGGGTGACCCCCTCGGGGGTGAGCTGCGGTTCGGCCGCGCGCTCGGCGCTGCGGCGCAGGGCGGTGGCCGCGGCGTGCCGCCAGTGCTCCGCGTCGACGGGGCCGGCGAAGTCGGAGGCGAGGAGGCGGCGCACGCGCAGCGCGAACTCCCAGACGGGGCTGACCATTCCGGCGGAGAGCAGGCCGCGCAGGACCTGGTGCCAGCCCGCGGAATCGGTGATCTCCCAGTCCCGGCGGAGGCGTTCGCGTTCCCGGGCGTAGCCGCCGCCGTGGTAGGCGAGGGCGTTCCAGAACTCACCGTTGGTGACGGCGAGATGGGCTCCGACGGCGAGCCCGTGCGCGACCGGCCCGTGCAGCGGGCCGCCGACGTGCAGGGAGTGCACGGCTCCGGGGGCGAGGCCCCAGACCGGGGCCGCGGCGTCCCAGTGGGCGCGCCAGCGGGCGAGGTCGGCGGGGGTGGTCGTGAGGTAGGCCTCGGTGGGGGAGCCGGGGTTCACGGCGAGGTGGGGCGGGTCGGCGGAGTCCCAGGCGTTCGCGAACCAGGCGAGTGACCTGGGCAGGTACACGGTGTGCGGGTCGGGGACGGGCAGCATGCCGCGGGTGTGGACGACGAGGCAGCGCCGGTCCGGGGTGGGGTGGAAGCGGGCCGTCGCGGGCTCGGCGTCGACCTGGGCCCGGGATTGCGGCAGGAACAGCTCGCTGCGGGCGAGGGCGTCCATGTATCCCGCCCAGTCCCCGCGCGCCTTGGCCTCGTACAGCTCGCGCTCGATGGAGCTCGGCGCCGTCCACCCATCCATGTGGATCACCCTAACGGGGGGACTCCTGCCCTCCGCCCTGGGTCAGCTCAGCTCCGCCCACACCGTCTTGCCGACGATCCGGTCCGTGCACCCCCAGTGCGCCGCGAGGGCCTTGACGATGTGCAGCCCCCGCCCGAACTGGTCGTGGTCGCCGACCGCCGCTCGCGGTTCGGGGCGGCGCTCGCCTTTCGGATCGGTGACCTCGATGCGGAGCACTGCTCCGGTGAGGCTGATCTCGACCCGGAAGTACCGGTCCCACACGGAGCCGTGCAGCAGCGCGTTGGTGGTCAGCTCGCTGGTCAGCAGCGCCGCGTCCGCCGCGAGCTCGGGCCGCCCCCACGCCACGGCGAGCCATGCGGTGTGCCGGCGGGCGGTGGGTACGGAGTCCTGGCGGGGCGGGTAGTTCCGTACGTCGTGACGCGTGAGTCCGTTCATGGCCGTGCACCTCCGGTACGGGCGGTGGCATGCCGGTGCCGTCTTGTGGACAGCCCGGTGCGCTTCCGCCAACTGACTCTGTGCGGTGAGTAGTTCGTTACTGACCGTAGAGTGACCGCGCAGTCGGGTGCAACCTCTTCCGGAGATATCTATCCCCAAGGAGTAGTTGTGCGGTTCGGTCCGGGCGCGGAAGACTGCCCCGGGTACGAGGAGGTGGAGCAAGTGCCCACGGACAACCGGGTATCCACGGTGCTGGCCCGTCGGCTGGGCGGGGAACTGCTGCGCCTGCGGGACGCCGCGGGCCTGACGCAGCCGCAAGCGGCGCAGGTGCTGAGTGCCACGGCGGCCAAGGTCGCCAAGATGGAGCGAGGCTGGGTTCCGTTCCGGGACCCGGACATCGTCGCCCTGTGCAAGCTCTACGGGGAGACGGACGAGTCGGCCGTCGCGGGGTTGCTGGCGCTGGCCAAGCTTGATCGGGAGCGGCGCAAGGCCAAGGGGTGGTGGCAGCAGGTTCCGACCGTCGGAGGCTTCGCCGAGTACGTGGCGATGGAGGACGTCGCCACTCGCATCAGGACCTGGCAGCTCGCCTTGGTCCCGGGGCTCCTCCAGACCTCGGACTACATTCGCGCGCTGGGCGTCAGCTCCGATTCCTGGACGCATCCCGACGAGATCGAAGTCATGGTGACCACGCGTACCCGTCGGCAGAACCGGCTCTGGGGCGAACGACCCTTGGAGTTTCACGCCATCGTTTGGGAGGCGGCTCTACGTCAGGAGATCGGTGGTCGGGCGGTCATGGCCGGACAGCTCGCCCACTTGGTGGAGAAGGCGCATCTGCCCAACATCCACATCCAAGTGCTCCCGTTCCGTGTGGGAGCGGCACATGGTGTCGGGGGAGCCTTCAACATCCTGTCGTTCGCCGAGCAGGGGGCCTTGGACGTGGGCTACACGGAAAGTGTCGCGGCTACGGTGTGGGCCGAGGGAGCCGAAGCCAACGAGCGCTTCCGCCGGGCGTTCGACCGACTCTCAAGGCTGAGCCTCGCACCTCACGATTCCGTGAACCTGATCGACGCCATCTGTAAAGGTTTCCAGGCATGAAGCAGTTCAATTTCGTGAAGTCGAGCTACAGCGACATCACCAACGACTCGGATTGCGTCGAGGTGGCCACGAACATCGCAGGCACGGTCGCCGTGCGGGACAGCAAGCAGACCGACGGGCCGGTCATCGAGATGAGTGGTGCCGCGTGGACCGCGTTCGCGACGCAGGCGGGATGATCATCCGGACCGGGCGGCTGACCCTGCTGCCCCTGGAGGTCGCGCACGCGGATGAGATGGCCGCGGTATTGGGCGACCCGGAGCTGCACGGGTTCATCGGCGGAGCCCCCCTCACCGCGCCGGAGCTGCGCACGCGCTACGCGCGACTGGTCGCCGGTTCGCCGGACCCCGCCGTCACCTGGTGCAACTGGGTGGTCCGGCTCGACGCCGAGGACTGTCTGACCGGCACGGTCCAGGCGACCGTCTCCGGGGAGGTCGCCGAGATCGCCTGGGTCATCGGCACGCCCTGGCAGCGCCGCGGCATCGCGGTCGAGGCGACACGGGCCATGGCCGAGTGGCTCGGGGCGCAGGCCGGGGTGCGCCGGCTCATCGCGCACGTTCACCCCGACCACACCGCGTCCGCGGCCGTCGCCGCGCGGGTCGGGCTCGCCGCCACGGACCGGGTCGAGGACGGCGAGATCCGGTGGGAGGGACCCGCCTGACGGGGCATCGCCCGAGGGTGACGGCGTAGACGCAGGTCAAGGGCGTACGTAGGCCGGTTGCGCGGCGTGTCCGCACGGGCGGTGCGGGGGCTCGGGTTGCGGGGGCTGACGGGGTGTCGGTGAGTGGGCTGGGACACGTCCCATGTCACGTCCCACTTCACGGCACGCCCCGGCACGTCCCGCGCCGGGGCCCTCGACAGGAGAGATCCGTTGCACCGCATCACGCGTTACACCGTCCCCGCCGCCCTCTGCCTGAGCCTGCTGACCGCGTCCCCCGGTCTGGCGTCGGCGGCGGCGGAGTCGTCCGCGAAGCCGCAGGCCGCCACCGCTTTCGTGGCGGCCGCGCCGGCCGGGAAGGCCATCCCCGGTACGGAGGCCCTGCTCGCGCAGGTGCAGTCCCTGGGCGGGGTCGGCGGGCTGCTCAAACCCATCACCGATCTGCTGGCGGCCGTCCTGAAGTCCCCCGACGGCAAGATCCCGGAGGCGGACCTGGCCGCCTTCAAGGAGAAGATCGCCGCCGCGCTCGAGGACCTGAAGAAGAGCCTGCCCGCCGCCCCGGCCCTCCCGGTCCCGCTCCCGCCCGTGGACGCCCCGGCCCTCCCGGTGGACCCGCCGAAGCTCCCGGTCGAGGCGCCGAAGCTGCCGATCGAGGCCCCGAAGCTCCCGGTCGAGGCGCCGAAGCTGCCCGTGGACGCCCCGAAGCTCCCGGTGGAGGCTCCGAAGCTCCCGGTGGCGGCCCCGGCCCTCCCGGTGGCGGCCCCGGCCCTCCCGGTCGAGGCGCCGAAGCTCCCGGTGGCGGCGCCCGCGGTCCCCGTGGCGCTCCCCGTCTCCGCCCACAAGGCCAAGCCCGCCGCAGGCCCGCTCGACGTGGTCACGGGCGCCATCGACAAGCTCAAGGGCTCGGTCGACGGCCTCACCAAGGCCGCCGGCCCCTGCGGCTGCTCCACCGACGCCAAGGCCAAGGCCACGGACGTGGTGACCGACCTGGTCGCAGCCCTGGTCGCCCTGCTCACCGGCCTCGGCCTCCCGGGCCTCCCCCCGCTGCCGGTCCCGGCCCCGCCGCTCCCGGTCCCGCTCCCCGTCCAGTAGCGGCTGCCGCACCCCCGGCCCCGGCGCTGCCCGCCCCAGAAGCGGCAGCGCCCCGCCGGGGCGCTCGCGGGCGAGCGGCGTGTGCCGTAAATGCGATGACCTGCGAAGCCGCACGGTGACACAGTCACGGCATGTCCAACGACATCGCCTATCCCGTGTTCCGTACCCCCGACCCGGCACTCGCCCTGAGCACCGCGCGCCGCCTCATGGAGTTCGGCCGCTGCGAGCACTCCGAGGTCTCCGTGTACGCCGAGCTCCTCTCCGTCGCCGAGGTGCGGCGGATGGCGAAGGAGCTGCCCGAGGGGTGGTTCCAGGGGCAGGAGGAGCACGGCGAGTTCGACGGGGTGCCGCTGCAGGAGTACCCCGCGCTGGTCGTCGGAGTCCAAGGGCCCGGTCTGCCGGCCGGCTCCGCCTCGTACGACGGACGGCTGCCGGTGGAGTGCTCGCTGCTCGACCTGCCGGTCGGGAGCATCGAGGACGCCTTCACCGCGGCGATCGGCCCGAACACGGGCGAGATCAACTGGGAGACGCTGTGCTGGCCGGACGCGCCCGAACTCGGCTTTCACGGTGAGCACAAGCACTCCGAGGTGACCCTCCTCCTCAACACCCACACGCGTCACCTCCGCGAGCCCGCTGACGACCACACCGTCCTCGTCCACGTCCGCAGCGCCGTCTTCGGCGGCCGCCAAACGAACGAGCCGTACGCGCATTGGATCGCCGAACAGGTGGGACTCACGGTCATCGGGCCCGGACAGCGGCTGTGAAGCCCGCCCGGCCGGGTACGCGCGCATCAGTCGGTGGAGGCGACCGGGAGCGTCCCGTACGGTCGTTTCATGGTGATCAAAACGGGCAACCCGCGCAGCCTCGGCCTCCCCGCCCCCGAGGCGCGGCTGACCTTCGGTACGGAAACGCAGAAGCTCGGTGGCGGGTCCGGGCGCCGTTTGCTGATGCTCGACGACGAGCCCGCCTTCGAGCTGAGCTTCTTCTGCGGGACGTGCCAGTTCCTGTTCCGCAGGCTGGAGGGCGCGAACCAGACGTTGTCCCTGGAGAGCGTGCAGGAGCGGCTCACGGGTGCACTGGACGATCCGGACGACGGCGGCGTGATCGAGGCGTTCGGTGCGCTGCTGCCGGAGGGCGAGTACCTTCCGCTGCTCCTTAGCGTGGAACCCCGGCTGGTCATCCCCGGCAAGGAAGGCGACTACTTCAGCGGCGAACAGCTCACGACGTGGGGGGTCGATCCGTTCTGGGGTCTCCCGGAGTACCCGCACACTCCGTACTACCGGACCTTCGAGACCGCCGTCGACGCGGACGCCCACCTCTACGAGTTCGTCGTGCCGATGGTCCCTCCGAGGTGGAACGAGAGGGCTCGCGTCGAGGAGTACGTCGCGCTCATGGAGCGGGGAACCGTCCCCACGGCCGTGGCGGTCTCCACGCTGGACGTGTGCCAGCCCGCCGTCGACTCCGGAGACGACTATTGCGCGCACTGGGGCCTGACCCACTTCCTCCTCGACGGCCACCACAAACTGGAAGCCGCCGCCGCGGCCGGCCGGCCGGCCGGCCGGTGCGGCTCCTCTCCCTGCTGGCCCTGGGCGAGGGCCTGGCCGAAGCGGAGGACAGCGCCCGGCTCCCCGCCCTGCGCGCTCAGCCCCGCTCGGCCCGGGTGACCACCACCTGAACCAGCGCCGAAGACCGACGCCGGCACCTTCCGAGCCGCGGGCGGCTCAGAACTTCGGGTCCGGGGACTGGGCCGCGCACAGCTCCGCGGCCTCTTCCTGCGTCTCGACGGAGGGAGGGGAGCCGTCGAGCGGTTGGCGCGCGGTCTCCTTCATGCAGGCCACGGAGACGATGCCGACCAGCGCCGCCCCCATCGAGTAGTAGGCGGGCATCAGGTTCGAGCCGCTCCAGCTGATCAGTGCGGTGACCACCAGCGGGGTCGTCCCGCCGAAGAGCGAGGTCGACAGGTTGTAGCCGACCGACAGGGAGCCGTACCGGACCTGCGTCGGGAACAGGGCGGGCAGGGCGGCGGACATCGTCGCGAGCAGGCAGACGAGCGACAGCCCGAGCGCGAGCATGCCCAGCCCGACCGCGAGGACGCTGCCCTGGCGGATCAGGAGGAACGCGGGCAGGGAGAGAAGGAAGAACCCCGCCATGCCCGTCATCAGCACCGGCTTGCGGCCGAAGCGGTCGGAGAGCTTGCCGACCCGGCTGATCACCAGCATCAGGAAGACCATCATGCCGAGCAGGACGAGCAGGCCGTGCGTCTCGCTGTAGCCCAGCTCGTCGGACAGATAGGTCGGCAGGTACGACAGCACCAGGTAGACGTTGATGTTGTAGGCGCCGACCAGGCAGACGCACAGGACCAGCGTCGGCCAGTGGTCGCGGAAGATCCTCGCGAGGTCGCCCTTGGTGGTGGTCTCCGCGGCTTCCGTGGCGGCCGCGCCGGCCGCGCCGGCCGTGGCCTCCGTGGCGAGCGCCTTGCCGCCCTCCAGCTTCTGGAAGGCGGGGGTCTCGTCCAGGCGCATGCGCAGGTAGAGACCGACCAGGCCCAGCGGCCCGGCGACGAGGAAGGGGACGCGCCAGCCCCAGGCCTCCATCTGGCCGTCGTCGAGCACGGCGTACAGCGCGGTGACGAGGCCGGCCGCGCCGACGTACCCGGCCAGGGTGCCGAACTCCAGGAAGCTGCCGAAGAAGCCGCGGCGCTTGTCGGGCGCGTACTCGGCGATGAAGGTGGACGCGCCGCCGTACTCACCGCCCGTCGAGAAGCCCTGGACCATGCGGAAGAGGATCAGCAGGGCGGGGGCCCACAGGCCGATCGCGTCGTACGAGGGGATGAGCCCGATCGCGAACGTGCCCACCGCCATCATGATCATGGTGAGTGCCAGGATCCGCTTGCGGCCGAGACGGTCGCCCATCGGGCCGAAGAACATCCCGCCCAGCGGCCGTACCAGGAAGGCCACGGCGAAGGCGGCGAACGAGGACAGCAACTGCGTGGTCTCGTTCCCGGACGGGAAGAAGACGTGTCCGAGGGTGACGGCCAGGTAGGAGTAGATGCCGAAGTCGAACCACTCCATGGCGTTGCCGAGCGAGGCCGCCTTGACGGCGCGCTTGACCGTCGCCTCGTCCGTGACGGTGATGTCCGTCCTGCGGAGTCTGGGATTCCGGCGCTGCCTGATGGCACGGAAGAGGCTGGGATGGCGCTTCACCGCTTCGGGATCGGCCACCTGCGGGGGATTGGGGGCCACCATGGGCCGGTCCTTTCCTCGGGGGTGTTCCAGCAGTCCCGTCTGCGCGATCATCGTGCTCGCAAACGGGCCGGACGGCCGAATGCGATGTGGATCACACCGTTCCGGCCCCCGGGAACACCCGCCCCCGCAGCGGGCTCCCGGTCACGGCACCAGCGGCCAGCGCCCCCGCGTGCCGCCGCGCGACCGTACGGACCCCCTTGACGCGCCCTCCGCGCAGGTGGACGCTCCCGGGGCTCGGATCCGTACGGTGCGTTGGGGGGCCGGAATGCCGGAGCAGTCGGAGGGGCGTGTCCAGACCGCGGGGGAACTGCGGGCCCTGCTCGCGGCGCGCGGGGCGCGGTGGTCCGTGAGCGAGCACCTTGCCGACGGGGATCCCGTACCGAGGCCCGCCCTGGGCCTGGGCGCGAGCACGGCGGCGGCAGCGGAGCTGACGCCCGCCGGGGCCGCGCCGCCGGTGGACCTGCGGAGCCTCGTGGGCCGGGTCAGCGGCAATCCGCACCTCACCCGGCGCAGGGCGGCGCACGGGCTGCTCCCCGGAAGCCGCCCCCTCGCCGCCGCCCGCCCCTCCGCCGTGGACTGGCGCAGCCGCTGGGACCGGCCCTGGCTCACCAAGGTGAAGGACCAGGCCCCGTGCAGTGCCGGCTGGGCGTTCGGGGCGGCCGGTCTGGTGGAGTCGATGGCCCGCATCGAGCACCACGTGTGGGCCGAGCGGTCCGAGGGGGACCTGCACGACGGGATGAAGGCCACCTGCGGGCAGACGGGCAGCCCCGAGGCCGCCCTCGACTGGATCCGGACCAACGGCGGGCTGGCGGACCCGGGTTGCTGGCCGTACTCGCCGCCGCCCCCCGGTACCCCCGTCGACCGCCGGGAGGCCTGGCGGTCCGAGTACACGCCGAGCTGGGACCGCTCCGGCCGGACCGTCCGCATCACCGGGGGCCACGTCCTGCTCGGCGACGTGGAGCAGCAGAAGGTCTGGCTGGACACGGTGGGCCCGCTGACCGCCTGCTTCGACGTGTACGAGGACTTCTTCGGCCTCGGCTCCGGCGTCTACCACCAGACCGGCGGCCGCCTGGCGGGCGGCCACTGCGTCCTGATCACCGGCTACGACGACGCGGCCGGCTGCTGGCTGTTCAAGAACTCCTGGGGGACCGGCCACCACGTGGGCGGCTACGGCCGGATCGCGTACGGCGAGGCGCGGATCGACGACTGGGCGAAGTGCGGGCTGCAGGACACCAACATCGACCCCTGGAGCAAGCGCCGCCTGCACGCCGGCAACGTCTACGAGAGCGGCAACGGCCGCGCCCACCGCAACTTCGAACTGGCGGCCCTCGCCGGAGCCGGCGGCGGTTCCCTGAGCCACTGGTGGCGCGAGGGGGAGGCCCCCTTCGCCTGGAACCGTGCCCAGAGCTTCGGCTCCGACGCCTCCGGCCAGCCCGCCTTCACGGGGACCACGTACAACCGGAACATGGAGTCGCTGCACGTGACCACCGGCGGCCGGCTCCGCCACTGGTACTACGAGCACTTCGCCGCGGCCTGGCGCGACGGCGGCGCCTTCGGTCCCGGCGACGCGGCGGTCGGCTCGACCCCGGCCTTCATCCAGAGCGACTACGGGACGCCCGGCAACTTCGAGGTGGTCGTCCGCACCGCCGACGGCCGCCTCAACCACTGGTGGCGGATCAACGGCGCCCCCTGGACCTGGAACGACGGCGGCCGCTTCGCCACCGGCATCGCGCACTTCGGCCCGGCCCTGGTCCAGACCCGCTCCCGCCACCTCGACCTGGTCGCCACCCGCACCGACGGCCGGATGCAGCTGTGGTGGCGCGACGACCCGAACGGGTTCGTCTGGCGCCCCGGCGAGATCTTCGGCTCCGGCATCGCCTCCGCGCCCTGCCTGATCGAGGCGCAGCACGGGGCGGCCGACGAGGACACCGCCGGGAACTACGAGCTGTGCGTGACGGGCGCGGGCGGGCGCATCGAGCACTGGTGGCGCGGCAACGCCGGGGGCGGCGCCTGGCAGCGCTCCGCGGTCTTCGGCCACGACGTGCTGGCGGTCACCGGGATGCTCCAGGGCAGCTTCGGGTTCAACCTGGAGGTGATCGTCCTGCGCACCGACCGCCTGCTCCAGCACTACCGGCGCGACGGCGCCGGCTGGCACGAGGGGGCGGTGATCGGCCCGGCGTAGGCCGTCCGTCTCCACAGGAGAGGAGTCCGCGTGGAGGTGCGCGAGGTGGTGCTCGCGCCCGGTGAGCAGTACGAGCTGCGGCTCACCGGGCGCGGTGCGCGCGGCTACGTCTGGACCTGGCGGGTGACGGGGGACGCGGACGCGGTCTCGGTGGCGGAGGGGGCGCCGGAGACTGCGGCCGCTGCCGCGGGGGCGCCGGATCCGCCGGAGCCCCCGGAGCCGCTGCCCGGGGCGACGGTGGAGCGGGTGTACCTCGTACGGGGGCGGGTGGCAGGCCGGGCCAGGATCCGCTTCGCGCAGGTCCGTCCGGCGTATCCGGACGAGGCCGCGTACGACGAGTTCGTGCTGGACGTCATGGTGCGGTGAGGGTCGAGGCCGGTCCACAGGGTGAAGGTCCACATCGTGGACGGGCTCCCGGGTTGCACCTCTGTTGTATCTATGCTGTGCGCATGCCACCCGCTCATACCGCCGCCACCACCGTGACCGCTGCCGAACGCGTCTACCAACACGTCAAGCAGGCCGTGCTCGACCGCCGCTACGAGGGCGGGGTGCTGCTGACCGAGGGCGAGCTCGCGGTCGCCGTCGGGGTCTCGCGCACACCGGTCCGCGAGGCGCTGCTGCGGCTGGAGACCGAGGGGCTGCTCAAGCTGTACCCGAAGAAGGGCGCCCTCGTCCTCGCGGTCTCCGCCCAGGAGATCGCCGACGTCATCGAAACCCGGCTGCTGGTCGAGGAGTTCACCGTCCGCCAGGCCGTGCCCGCCCCGGCCGGGCTGCTGGAACGGCTCGCGGAACTGGTCGAGGAGCAGCGCCGGCTCGGTGACGCGGGCGAGCTCGCGGCGATGATGGCCGCCGACCGGGCCTTCCACGCGGAGATCGTGCGCAGCGCCGGCAACCAGATCCTCTGCCGCCTCTACGACCAACTGCGCGACCGCCAGCTCCGCATGGGCGTGGCCCTGCTGCACGCGCACCCCGAGCGGGTGGAGCGGACGCTGGCCGAACACGGGGAGATCCTCGACGCCCTGCGCGCGGGCGACGCCGATACGGCCGCCGCGGCGGTACGGGCCCACGTGAGCCGGGTCGGCGAACTGGTGCGGGGGTCCGCCCGATGAGCTCCGCGCGCTCCGAGTCCATGGCCTCCCCTGCCGCCTTCAAGGACCCGCCGGGCGGCCGTAAGGCGGTGCTCGTCTGGTCGATCGGCGTCGCCGTCTACTTCGTGGCGGTCATCTTCCGCACCAGCCTCGGAGTCGCCGGGCTGGAGGCCGCCGACCGCTTCCACGTGAACGCCTCGGCGCTGTCGACCTTCTCCCTGCTCCAGCTCCTGGTCTACGCGGGCATGCAGATACCCGTCGGCCTGATGGTGGACCGGCTCGGCACCAAGAAGGTGCTCACCCTCGGCGCCGTGCTCTTCACCGCCGGCCAGATCGGCTTCGCGCTCTCCCCCTCCTACGGGATGGCCCTCGCGGCCCGCGCCCTGCTGGGTTGCGGGGACGCCATGACCTTCATCTCCGTGCTGCGGCTCGGCACCCGCTGGTTCCCGGCCCGCCGGGGCCCGCTGATGGCGCAGCTGGCCGGCCTGGTCGGCATGGCGGGCAACCTGATCTCCACGCTGGTGCTGGCTCCCGTGCTGCACGGGGTCGGCTGGGTGCCGGCGTTCGCGGGCAGTGCGGTGGCGGGGCTGGTGGTCCTGGTCCCGCTCGTGCTGTTCCTGCGCGACCACCCGGAAGGGCACGAGCCCGCGCCCTCGGCAGCCTCCGGCGCGGGGGGATTCGTACGGCGCCAGATCGCCGACTCCTGGCGGGAGCCGGGCACCAAGCTCGGGCTGTGGGTGCACTTCACGACGCAGTTCCCGGCGATGGTGTTCCTGCTGCTGTGGGGCATGCCCTTCCTCGTCGAGGCCCAGGGGCTGTCCCGGACCACCGCGGGCGGCCTGCTGACCCTGGTGGTCGCCTCGAACATGGCGCTCGGCTTGGTCTACGGCCAGGTCGTGGGCCGCAGGCAGTCCTCCCGGATCCCGCTCGCCCTGGGCACGGTCGCCCTGACGGCCCTCCTGTGGGGCTCGGTCCTGGCCTACCCCGGGGACCACGCGCCGATGTGGCTGCTGATCGCGCTCTGCCTGGTGCTGGGCACGTGCGGGCCGGCGTCGATGATCGGCTTCGACTTCGCCCGGCCCGCCAACCCGGCGGAACGTCAGGGCACCGCCTCCGGAATCACCAACATGGGCGGTTTCATCGCCTCGATGACGACCCTGCTGGTGGTGGGCCTGCTGCTCGACGCCACCGGGGACAACTACCGCATCGCGTTCTCGTCGGTCTTCGTCCTGGAACTCCTGGGCATCGCCCAGATCCTGCGCCTGCGCGGCCGCGCCCTGGCCCGCGAGCGCGAGCGGGTGGGAGCGGGAACAGGAGCGGGAGTCGCGGCGGGGACGGCCGTGGCCGCCCCGTCGGCCCAGGCCCAGGCCCAGGCCCAGGTTCCCGTACCGGCCGCCCCGCCCGCCCCGGCCCCGGGCGTCACCGCCGTGGCGGCCGCCGGGGCCGGGGCCGGCGCCCCCGTCGGCCCCCCCGATCCGCAGCCGGCCCGATGACGTCCGGAGCCGGCCCGATGTGCGCGTAGGCCACCCGTACCGCGAGCGGGACGAGCCCCGAGTGGGATAGACCCCCGTCCTCTCCCACCCGTCCGTCCGTCCGCTCCGCGGATCCGGGTTCCGGCCAACGCGTGCCGAGCCTATGAGGGCCCCGCGCGGCCGGTTGTGCACTGCGCGCAGGGGTCGTTGACAATGCGCGCAGCGGCCCCGGCCGCGACCGGGGCCCGCTACTCCTCGCGCGCCGGATCCTCCCCGGTCGCCGCGGCCTGCCGCGCCGCCGCGTGGCGGAACCCGCTGGGGCTGACCCCGTACGTGTCGCGGAACAGCCGGCTGAACACGGAGGCGTTGGTGAACCCCCAGCGCAGGGCCACGGTGTGGACGGGGACGGCGAGCTGTGCGCCATCGGCGAGGTCGGCGTGGCACCGCTCCAGGCGGCGCCGGCGGATCGTGGCCGCGACGCTCTCCCCGCGCTCCCGAAAGAGGAGCTGGAGCCGGCGCAGCGAGAGGCTGTGCCGGGCGGCGACCACGGACGGGCTCAGCTCCGGATCGCCGAGGTTGTGCCCGATGAAGGCGTCGATCCGTGCCAGCAGGGCCCGGGTCTGGCTCTCCTCGGACAGTTCGTCCTCGGCTCCGATCCGCCCGGCGAGGCAGGCCCCGGCCAGGTCGAGGGCGATGGACCCGAGCTGCTCCAGCTCGCCGGGCCCGCACTCCTCCCCGTGCGCGGCCAGGGAGCGCATGTACTGCGCGAGGATCGCCCCCATCCCCCGGTCGGCGGGGATCCGCTCGGCGAGCAGCCGCTCCACCCGGTCCGACCGCAGGGGGAGCGCCGTGCGGGGCAGCGAGAGAATCACGACGTGGAGCGGCTGGGTGCCGAGGACGCCCGACTCGAAGGGGCGGGAGGTGTCCCACAGCACCAGGTCCCCCGAGAAGGGCCCCGAGTCGTGCCGGTTCTGCGCGACCCACGTGGTCCCACGGGTCACCAGCCCCAGCTGGTACTGCTCGGGATCGCTGCTGCGCACGTGCGCCGCCGTGCGCCGGGAGTGCAGGGGGGCGTAGCCGAGCTGCTTCACCTGGACGGAGCCCAGGTCCAGCACGGCGGCCTCCGCCCGGAAGTCCTGGGCGTGCTCACTCTTGATCGACGTGGACACCAACTCCTGCGCCACCACGTCGGCGAACCAATCGAACCGGTCCGCCGCCGGCACGGCAGCGGACGACATCATCGACCACACCAAGGGTGTTCTCCGAACTCAAGGAGTCACGGAGAAGCTGGCCAGGATCGCCTCGGCCAGTGCCGGGTCGCCCTCCACCTTCACCCGGTCGGCCACGGTGTGCGGACGCACCCGGCCGGCCGCGAGGCGTACGTACGTCTCCCAGTCCAGGGTCAGCGTCACCGCGGGCCCCAGCGAGGGGGCCTTGTCGATGGTGCCGCGGCCCTCCGCGTCGACCCGTACGGTCCGCATGAACTCCAGCGCCCCGTGCACGTCGATGACGACGGCCGAGTTCGCGGGCGCGCCCGCCTTCTTCGCGACCACCTTCGGCAGCCCGGAGAGCAGGACGTCCCTGGCCACGTAGGCGCCCGGCGAGTCCCAGTTGCCCGGTGCGCCCAGGGCTGCCCGCAGGTCCTGCTCGTGGATCCACACGTCGAACGCGCGCAGCCGCAGCGAGTCCTCCAGCGTCGCCGGCTCGCCCAGCGGGCCGCGGATGATCGTGTCCGGTTCCCGCTTCTCGTTCCGCAGCTGCCGGGAGCGGCGGATGATCGTGTACTCCAGCTCGGAGGTCATCTCGGGCGCGGTGTGGTGCCGCCGCACGTCGACCTGCACCTCCATGTACCGGGAGAACTCGTCGACCACGTGCCGCAGGTCCCGCGGCAGGGTGTGGATCGGCCGCGGATCGCCCAGCTGCTCGCACTCGATGCCGATGACGTGGGAGACGACGTCGCGCACGGACCAGTTGGGGCAGGGCGTCGCCCGGCTCCACTCGCCTTCCGTCAACGGAAGGACCAGCTCGGATATCGCCTCGATGGAGTGGGTCCACGCGTCGGCATAGGGCTGAAGGCTGGGATGCGGATGGACGGTCAACGGGACCCCTCGCGTGCTGATCATTGGCCTGTTGGCGCGTTTGGCGCATTGGCGCGTTCTGGAAGCTTGAGCAATGGCTTCAAAACTACGCTGCCGGTGAGCACCCCGGCAGTGCTTTCGTGTGACGATCGTAGGCCCGAGTTGACGGCTTGAAAGCCAGGACGGTGGTACTGTGCGCGCTTCCCTGATCCAAATCGCGGTGAATGAGGGGGAGTCGGTGGTTTCCCGCCGCTCCCGTGCCGCTGAGCTCGTGCGCGAACAGTCCGGCTCGGACCTCGTCGTCCTGCCCGAGCTGTGGACCGTGGGCGCCTTCGCCTACGAGCAGTTCGAGACAGAAGCCGAGCCGCTGGACGGACCGACCTACGGGGCCATGGCCGCGGCCGCCCGCGACGCCGGCGTCTGGCTGCACGCCGGTTCCTTCGTGGAGCGCGCGGGCGACGGCTCGCTCTACAACACCGCGCTCGTCCTCTCCCCGGCGGGCGAGCTCGCCGCCACGTACCGCAAGATCCACCGCTTCGGCTTCGACCAGGGCGAGGCCGTCCTGATGTCCGCGGGCGAGTCCCTGACCACGGTCGCCCTGCCGGAGCAGACCCTCGGCCTCGCCACCTGCTACGACCTGCGCTTCCCGGAGCTGTTCCGCGGCCTGGTCGACGCCGGCGCGACGACGCTGGTCGTCTCCGCGGGCTGGCCGGCCCGCCGCCGGGGCCACTGGACGCTGCTGAACCGGGCCCGCGCGGTCGAGGACCAGTCGTACGTCCTCGCGTGCGGGACGGCCGGCACCAACGGCGGCGTGGAACAGGCCGGCCACAGCCTGGTCGTGGACCCGTGGGGCGAGGTCCTCGCGGAGGCGGGCCCGGGGGAGGAGGTCCTGACGGTGGACCTCGACCCGAAGAAGGTCGCCGAGACCCGCGAGCAGTTCCCGGCCCTGAAGGACCGCCGCCTCGGCCTCTGACCCGGCCGGACCTGCGTGCTTTACTCGCCCGGAGCCATCGGGAGACGAGGGCGGGGGCGGGTACGAGTACGGGGACGGGGTGCGGGCCATGACGGACGTGACGGCGGGCGCGGGGACGGAGCCGTCGGGGCCCGAGCAGTGGGGGCCGCAGGAGTCGGGGCCGCAGGAGTGGGGCCCGGTGGAAGCCCTGGAGGAGCACGCGGGGCCGGAGGAACGGATCCACTGGCTCCAGCGCTCGATGGCCGGCCTCGCCGCCCTCCTGATGGCCGCCCTGACGGCCGTCTGCGCGACGTCCCCGCTCGGCATGGTCCTGCTCCTCCCGCTCGTCGCCATCGCCTCGACCCTCTTCGTCCGGGAGCGCGATGCCTTCCGGACCCTGTGCATCACCGTCGGCGGCCTCGGGTTCCTCATCGGGATCCTGCTGGCAACCTTCGGCTTCCTCCCGGTGCTTCCGTCGGCGATCGTCCTGCTGCTCGCCGCCTGGGCCGATCCGCGCCGCAGCACGGTGTGCGCCTCGGTGTGCGCCGCCGTCTCCGTGCTGGTGGCCGCGGTGGCGCTGACCGCCGCGGGCTCGCTGGCGTACAACGCCTGGCTGCGGCCCTCCTACGCGTACTCCGTCGACGTCGAGGGCCGCCTGTACACCCAGGACGGCCTCCACGAGGGGGAGCTCTGGGAGTACGGGGTGACCGGCATCTACGAGACCGGCCTCGATACCGGGACCCGGCTGAAGGTCACCTACGACGAGAGCCTCACCGGACCCGAGCGCGCCGCCCTGCGCGCGTTCCTGGAGGACATCCCCGGCGCCGGCCCGCTCCAGGACTGCGGCCGGGGCGACTGCGACTGAGACGACTGCGGCCGGGGCGACGGCGACTGAGCCGGGGCGCTACTCCTCGCCCGGGCCCTCCCGCTCCTTCTCCGCCATCCGGATCACGCACACCGCGACGGCGATGAGCAGCGAGGCGTCGGCGTCCTCGCGGACCACGTCGACGGCGTACGTCTCGCGGATCCGGTACCACTGCCGGGAGATCAGGGCGAGCAGTTCCCCGTCGTACTCGACCTTGAACTCCCGGTCCAGGATCCGCCCGCTGACATCGAGCTCGGTGCCCTCGTTGAGCGTGACCAGGTAGTGGTTGCGCAGCAGCGAGAGCCGCTTCTTGCGGATCACCGCGAGCCGCCGCTCGTCGCGCTCCAGCGTCATCGCGTCGCGCAGGGCGAAGAGCTTCTCCCGCAGTGTGATGAGGATCCGCCCGTCGGGATCCTTGAGCTCCAGGGTGTCCCGGAACCGCAGGGCCTTCCCGTCCACGAGGAAGGCGTGCCGGCCGTCCTCGTCCTCGATCCAGTAGTCGTCCCCGATGGCCAGCATCTTGTCCCGTACCAGGTATTTCACGCCCTCATCGCTGCCCGCGATAGGTTCCGGTCATGCCTCTCCTCTACGTGACCGACCTGGCCTACCCGGCGCGCGGACGCCGCTACGGCGACGAGGACGTCTTCCTCACCGCACGCCTGCGCGAGCACTTCCCGCTGGCCCTGTGCCACCCCCTGGACGCGGAGGCCCTCCTCCCGGCCTTCGACACGGTCGTCGTCCGCAACAGCGGCCCGGTCCTCCACCACCAGGAGGCCTACGACTCCTTCCGCGCGGCCGCCCTCGCCGCCGGCACCCGCGTCTACAACCCCCTGACGGGCCGCGGCGACATGGCGGGCAAGCAATACCTGGTGGACCTGACCGCCTCCGGCCACCCGGTCATCCCCACCATCGACGACCCGGCGCACCTGTCCCTCCTTCCCGCGTCCCCCGCCTACGCGGTGAAGCCGAAGCAGGGAGCGGACTCGATAGGCCTCACCTTCACCTCGCACCCGGACTGCGCCCCGGGGGAGTTCCTGATCCAGCCGCGCATCGACTTCGCGTACGAGGTGTCCTTCTACTTCGTCGACGACACCTTCCAGTACGCCCTGTACGCCCCGGACCCGGCCCGCCGCTGGGAGCTGGTCCCGTACGAGCCCACCCCCGCGGACCTCTCCTTCGCCCGCACCTTCATCGACTGGAACACCCTCACCCACGGCATCCAGCGCGTGGACGCCTGCCGGGCCCCCTCGGGCGACCTCCTCCTGGTGGAGCTGGAGGACCTCAACCCGTACCTCTCCCTGGACCTCCTCCCCACCGAGACCCAGGACGCCTTCGTCACCGCGCTGGTCCGCTCCCTCCACAGCTTCGGAGCCTGATGTCAGACCCGGGTGCGAGCCTCGGGCCATGGACAAGCAGACGTTCTGGAAGCTGATCGAAACGGCCCGCGCGCAGGCGGAGCCGGACCGGGTGGCGCAGCGCGCGGCGGCGCTGCTCGCCGAGCACCCCGCGGCGGAAGTGGCGGCGGCCCAGCAGGTGTTGTGGGACCTCTTGGCGGAGTCCTACCGGGCCCCGCTCTGGGCCGCGGCCTACCTGATCAACGGCGGCTGCTCGGACGACGGCTTCGACTACTTCCGAGGCTGGCTCCTCGTCCAGGGCGAAGAGGTCTTCACGGCCGCCCTGTCGGACCCGGACTCCCTGGCGGACCATCCCCGGGTCCGCGCGGCATCGGCCGGCGGCGAATACCTGGAGGACGAGAGGGCCCTGTCCATAGCCTGGACCGCCTACGAGTCCGCCACGGGCCAGACCCTCCCGTCGGGCTCCTTCACCATCACGTACCCGCCCCTGGACCCGGCCTGGGACTTCGACTTCGGCGACGGCGCGGAGCTCACACGCCGCCTCCCTCGGCTGAGCGGCCTCTTCGGCTAGGCGGGCGCGCACTTGGCGACGTACGACCGTGCCGCGTAGCGGAGCAGGGCCCAGATCGCCGTGGCGTTGATCAGGGCGCTGACCAGGACCGCGCCGTAGAGGCCGAATTCGCCCCCCATGTCGAGCTTCGAGTCGACGGACGTGTCCGGTACGTAGTCCGCGGGGAGCGGCTCCGCGTCCGAGGCGAACCAGGGGTAGTCCGTGGGCAGCTTCGTGGGCGGCTCGGAGCCGGTGTAGGGGTGGGGATCCACGGGCGGGGCCGCTTCCAGGGCGTCCGCCGCGGGTCCGAAGGACGACAGCAGCAGCATGCTGACCGGCGCCGTAGCCAGGATGGGCAGGGCTCCGAACATCCCGACGTCGCCCGTCCGGCTGCCGACCGCGAGGTACACCAGCATCGCGACCACCAGCGCCAGGTACGCACCGGGCACCCACATCTCAGTCTTCGACCAGCGCCGCACCATTTCGTTCCCCGCCCCGTCCAGTCCCGTTCCGCTTCGTTCGTTCTGTTGCCAGTCTCGGAGCTGCCGGGTCCCGCCACCTGAGTACGCCTACTCATCCTGCGCTGCCCCGCGTACCTGGTCAGAGCCGTGCAGGGGGTGGGCGCCGGGGAGCGCGCTCGGCGCCGGAGGGAGCGCGGGAGATAACGCTTGGGTCACGGTTGGAGCTCGCGTGCAGCAGTCGGGGAGCGGGCTCCGTCAGGTAGGCCGGGGGAGCCAAAGGGGCTTCGGGAGAGGTGCAGATGCGCAAGAGGCACGGGCCGGGTGGCCATGCGAACCGCTGACGTTCCCGCCTTCACGGCCTTCGTGCAGGCACGGTCCCCGGCACTGTTCAGGACCGCCCTGCTGATCACCGGCGAGCGGCACGTGGCCGACGACCTCGTGCAGTCCACGCTGGAGCAGGTGTGCCGGCACTGGCGCAGGGTCCGCTCCGCCGACGCACCGGAGGCCTACGCGCGCCGGATCCTGGTGAACCTCGCGAACGACCGCTGGCGCAAGCTGCGCGGGCGTGCGGAGGTCCCCCTGGACGACGGCATCGGGGGCGGGCACGTCGATCCGTACAAAGGGCTCGTGGTCCGCGACGAGTTGATGCGCGAACTGCAGTGCCTGCCGGTCGGCATGCGCACCGTACTGGTGCTGCGGTACTTCGAAGACCTCGACGACGCGGAGATCGGCCGCTTGATGAACATCTCGGCCGGCTCGGTCCGGTCCCAGGTGGCCCGGGGCCTGTCGAAGCTCCGGTCGACCGTCGGTACACAGGCACTGCGCGCGGGTTCGGAAGGGGCGGCATGAAGGACTTCGACCTGGAGGAGGAGCTGGCCGCTGCCATGCTCGACCGTGCGGGCCAGGAACCGCCGCGCGGCTACGACGTGGACGGCCTCATCGGGCGGGTGCGGCTGCGCCGGCGCCGCCTGCAGACGGGTGCGGTGGCGGCCGCGGTGATCGTGGCCCTGGGGGCCGGCTTCGTCGTCCGGGAGGGCAGGGACCGCACCTCGACGCCCGCACCGGCGGCGACCGCGCCGAGTCCCGACATGCCCCCCGCCCCCTCCGTGCCCGTCGAACCGCCCCCGTTCGACCTGTCACGGAGCATGAACACCCTGTTCCTCTCCGCCCTGCGCTACCAGAACCCGGCCACCCGCTCCCAGGTGGATCCGGCCGAGGTGGCGGCACTGTTCTCCAACGAGCCCAACTATCGGCGGATCTGGGGCGCCGACTCGCTCGGCGTGACCTGCGGCACCGCGGTCGACGGCGTGCTGCTGTCGGGCGGGGTCCTGCTGTACCGGGGGACCGAACCGCTCGACCGGATCCCTTCCGTCACCTTTGACGCGACCACGGGGAAGGTGGTCGAGCTGACCTGCGCCACGAACTCCGCAGGAGGCAAGGGGGGCGACCCGACCGTGTCCGGCTTCTACGGCGGACTGGTGACGGCCGCCAAGTCCGGCGACTCCACGGCACCGGCGACGCTCGGAAAACAGTTCGTGACCGGGCACCTTCGCTCCGCCCAGGGCCCGACCGCCGGCACCTGCTCCGTCACCACGCCCCCCTTCTGGCTCGCCGACAACCCCTCGTCCGGAACCCTGACCCACGGATGGACCGTGAACCTCGGCGGCGCCTCCGCCTTCCCGATCGACATCGACGAGAACGCGAAGATCGCCAAATCCTGCGGCGGATGACCCGCACCACCGGCCGGGGCGCCGGCGGTGCGGGTGCCCTGAGCAGGTGCTTCGTACGGGCGTGATCCGGCGTTCACAGGTGGATGGCAAGCTTGAAGCATGAACGATGCTGCCCCGGCGCCCACCCCCGCGCCCGCACCCCGTCGCGCCCGAGTCCGTGCCCCCGAGCTGATCGGCAAGGGGGGCTGGCTCAACACCGGTGGGAAGGATCTGACCCTCGCCGACCTGCGAGGTAAGTGCGTTGTTGTAGATTTTTGGACCTTCTGCTGTGTGAACTGCCTCCACGTCCTCGACGAGTTGCGCGAGCTGGAGGAGAAGCACCGCGACACCGTCGTGATCGTCGGGGTGCACTCGCCGAAGTTCGTGCACGAGGCCGAGCACTCCGCCGTCGTCGACGCCGTCGAGCGGTACGGGGTGCACCACCCCGTGCTCGACGATCCCGAGCTCGCGACCTGGAAGCAGTACGCGGTCCGCGCCTGGCCCACGCTCGTGGTGATCGACCCCGAGGGGTACGTCGTCGCGCAGCACGCCGGGGAGGGGCACGCGCACGCCATCGCGAAGCTCGTGGAGGAGCTGGAGGCCGAGCACGAGGCCAAGGGGACGCTGCGGCGCGGGGACGGGCCGTACGTGGCGCCCGAGCCGGTGGCGGGGGACCTGCGGTTCCCCGGGAAGGCGCTCGTGCTGCCCTCCGGGAACCTGCTCGTCTCCGATACGACCCGGCACCAGCTGGTGGAGCTGGCTCCCGACGGGGAGAGCGTCGTACGGCGCGTCGGCGGCGGGGAGCGGGGCTTCGGGCCGGAGGCCTTCAGCGAGCCCCAGGGGCTGGCGCTGCTGCCCGACGGGTCCGTGGTCGTCGCCGACACCGTCAATCACGCGCTGCGGCGCTTCGACCCCGTGACCGGGGCCGTGGAGACCGTCGCCGGGACCGGGCGGCAGTGGTGGCAGGGGACGCCGACCTCGGGGCCGGCCCTCGAAGTCGACCTGTCCTCGCCGTGGGACGTGGCCTGGTGGCAGGGCAAGGTGTGGATCGCCATGGCGGGCGTCCACCAGCTGTGGACCTGGGACCCGGAGAGCGGCACCGTGGAGGTCGCCGCCGGGACGACCAACGAGGGGCTGCACGACGGGCCGGCCGCCGAGGCCTGGTTCGCGCAGCCGTCCGGGCTCGCGGCCACGGAGGAGCGGCTGTGGATCGCCGACTCCGAGACGAGCTCGCTGAGGTACGTCGAGGCGGGAGAGGGCGGCGGCCATGACATCCGTACCGCCGTCGGCAGCGGGCTCTTCGACTTCGGGCACCGGGACGGCGACGCCGGCCAGGCGCTGCTCCAGCACCCGCTCGGCGTCACCGCGCTGCCCGACGGGTCGGTCGCGGTGTGCGACACGTACAACCACGCGCTGCGGCGCTACGACCCCGCCACCGGGCAGGTCACCACCCTCGCGACCGATCTGCGCGAGCCCAGCGACGCCGTGCTCGTCGGGGACGACATCGTGGTCGTGGAGTCGGCCCGGCACCGGCTGACCCGCCTGCGCCTTCCCGAGGAGGCCGTACGGGTCGACGCGGTCGCCCACCGCACGCAGCGGGCCGCCACCGAGGTGGCCCCCGGCACGCTGCGGCTCGACATCGTCTTCCAGGCGCCGTCCGGGCAGAAGCTCGACACCCGTTACGGGCCTTCGACCCGCCTGCTGGTCTCCTCGACGCCGCCCGAGCTGCTGACGGCGGGGGAGGGGGCCGGGACCGACCTGTTCCGGGAGCTCGCGCTGAACCCGGAGCTGACCGGGGGCGTCCTGCACGTCTCCGCGATGGCCGCGTCCTGCGACGACGACCCCGAGAACGAGTACCCCGCCTGCCACGTCCACCAGCAGGACTGGGGGGTCCCGGTCAGCATCACCCCCGGCGGCGCGACCCGACTGCCGCTGGTGCTCGCCGGGATGGACGCCTGAGCCTGCATCAGCACCGTGCCCGCCGGGGGATCTTCCCCGGCGGGCACGGTCACGACGCGGTGATGACGCGGTCTCAGTTCCCCAGGAACGCCAGCATCACGTTGGCCAGGAGGTACGGGTCGTCCGCGCCGCACAGTTCGCGCGCGCTGTGCATCGACAGGATGGCCACGCCGATGTCGACCGTCTGGATGCCGTGGCGGGCGGCGGTGATCGGGCCGATCGTCGTGCCGCACGGCATCGAGTTGTTGGAGACGAAGGTCTGCCACGGGACGCCGGCGCGCTCGCAGGCGTTCACGAACACCGCGCGGCCGCTGCCGTCGGTCGCGTAGCGCTGGTTGACGTTGACCTTGAGGATCGGGCCGCCGTTGGCGCGCGGGTGGTGCGAGGGGTCGTGCCGCTCCGCGTAGTTGGGGTGCACGGCGTGGCCGGTGTCCGAGGAGAGGCAGATCGCGCCGGCGAAGGCCCGCGCGCGGTCCTCGTAGGAGCCGCCGCGCGAGAAGACCGAACGTTCCAGCACGTTGCCCAGCAGGGGTCCGTCCGCGCCGGTGTCCGACTGTGAGCCGTTCTCCTCGTGGTCGAAGGCGGCCAGGACGGGGATGTGGTCGAGCTTGCCCGAGGTGGAGGCCGCGGCGAGGGCCGCGACGCCCGCGTGGACGGAGAGCAGGTTGTCCATGCGCGGGCCCGCGAGGAGCTCGCGGTCGCGGCCCAGGTAGGCCGGGGGCTCGATCGAATGGACCATCAGGTCCCAGCCGGCCACGGAGCCGCGCTCCAGGCCCTCCTCGTCCTCCAGGAAGGCGATCAAGTCGCCTTCGTGGACGTCGCCGAGGCCCCAGATCGGCTGCATGTGCCGCTGCTTGTCGAGCTTGAGCCCGTCGGTGTTCACCGACCGGTCCAGGTGCACGGCGAGTTGGGGCACGCGCATCAGCGCACGGTCGATGTTGACGAGCCGTTCGGTGCCGTCCAGCAGCGTGAGGCGTCCGGCCAGGCCCAGGTCGCGGTCGAGCCAGGTGTTGAGCAGGGTGCCGCCGTAGATCTCCACGGCGATCTGCCGCCAGCCCTGGGCGCCGGTGTCGGGCAGCGGCTTGACCCGCAGGTTGGGGGAGTCGGTGTGCGCGCCGATGATCCGGAACGGGGTGTGCGCGGCGGCGCCTTCGGGCACGTACCAGGCGATGATCGCGCCGCCGCGCAGTACGTACTTGCCTCCCGTGCTCGCGTCCCAAGCGTCGGTCTCGGCCAACTGCCTGAATCCGGCCTTCTCCAGCCGCTCGGCCGCGTTGGCCACGGCGTGGTACTGGGACGGACTCGCCGCCAGGAAGGTCATCAGGTCGTCGGTGTGGCCGCGGTCGAAGCGGGCGGCGGGAGAGCTCATGTAGTTCACCTTAACGACGGTCGTGTTCGTCATGGCCGGACTGCGGCGGATAGCCGGAGGAAGGGCCGCGGGGGGTGTGTCCCGGGCTCCCGGTGCTTGTCAGCCCGGCGGACGGTCGAAGCGGCGCTGCAACTGTCTGCGCTCGCCCCGGCGGATGCGCGGGAGCATTTCCGGGGTCTGCGCGGAGCGCTGCGCGCGCCTCTTGCGTCCGGCGCAGAAGATACAGGCCTCACCGGGAGGGGCGTCGGGGTCGATGGGTGCGCCGGGGTGCTCGGAGCAGCCCGAGGCGTTGCGCGGCCGCGACAGTTCGCGGGCCACGATGAAGGCGCGGTGCAGGTCGTCGGCCATCGCGACGAAGTCGTCGGGGGGCGAGGACAGGCTCAGGTGGAAGCGCCGCTCCTCGACCGTGCGCAGGCGGGTCTGCAGCGCCTGGAGCGTGTACGGGGGCTCGGGCACGGGATAGCCGAGCCTGCGCTGCTCCCCGGCGGGCGGGGTGGCGGCGGACGCGGCGCGGGCGCCCTGGGCGCGCAGTCCGAGGCGGCGCCGGTCGTTGCAGATCAGGCAGCGCCCCCAGCCCTCGGGCGCTTCGGGGTCCAGCGCGCCGTTGGGGTGTTCCGGACAGCCGGTGTAGCTCTTGGCGGGCGCGAGCCCGGCGGCGGTCTGGAAGGCGGTGTAGAGGGCGTCGGCCACCGATTCGTACTCGGTGGGGTGGGCGCCCTCGTAGAGCTCCTTGAGGTGGTCTCCGAGGCTGCCCACGGCGGACTGCAGCTCTTTGAGGGCATAGGGCCGCCCGGTCGGGACCGAGTACCCCCTGCTGCCGCGCTGCTGCTCCTGTGGACTCATACCCACGAGCGTCCCACGAACCACCGACATCCCGGGAACCCCGCAGCCCACAGGCGGTACGGGGCTGCGCGCCGGGTGTCCGATGCCGACCGCGCGCACGCCGACGGCCGGGCCCCCGTGCGGAGGACCCGGCCGACTGCGCGTACGTACACCGCGTACAGCTGGGGAGGAGGGGACCGGGCCTAGAAGGCGGCCTCGTCGAGCTCCATCAGGGTGTTGTCGACGGACTCGGCGAGCGCGCGGGCCACCGAGACGCCGGGCAGGATCTGGGAGGCGAAGAACTTCGCCGCCGCGATCTTGCCGGTGTAGAACGGCACGTCCTTGGCGGAGGCGGTCGGCAGCTTCTCGGCGGCCACGGCCGCGCCCTTGAGGAGCAGGTAGCCGACGACCACGTCACCGGACGCCATCAGCAGGCGGGTGGTGTTCTGGCCGACCTTGTAGATGTTCTTGACGTCCTCGCCGGTGGCGGTGAGGTCCACGATCATCTGGCCGACGATGGCCTCCAGGTCGACGGCCGCCTTGGCGAGCGCGTCGCGGGCCGGGGCGAGGTCCTCGCCGCCGGGGCCCTCGGCCAGGAACTTCTTGAACGTCTCGGAGAGGACGTTCAGGGCCGCGCCCTGGTCGCGGACGATCTTCCGGAAGAAGAAGTCCTGGCCCTGGATGGCCGTGGTGCCCTCGTAGAGGGTGTCGATCTTGGCGTCGCGGATGTACTGCTCGATCGGGTATTCCTGCAGGTAGCCCGAGCCGCCGAAGGTCTGGAGCGACTGTGCGAGCTGCTCGTAGGACTTCTCGGAGCCGTAGCCCTTCACGATCGGCAGGAGCAGGTCGTTCAGCCCGACCAGGGACGCGGTGTCCTCACCGGCGGCCTGCTTGAGCTGGATCTCGTCCTGGATCGAGGCGGTGTACAGCACCAGGGCGCGCATGCCCTCGGCGTACGCCTTCTGCGTCATGAGCGAGCGGCGCACGTCGGGGTGGTGCGTGATGGTGACCTTGGGGGCCGCCTTGTCCATGAACTCGGCCAGGTCCGGACCCTGCACGCGCTCCTTGGCGTACTCCAGCGCGTTCAGGTAGCCGGTCGACAGGGTCGCGATGGCCTTCGTGCCGACCATCATCCGGGCGAACTCGATGATCATGAACATCTGGCGGATGCCGTCGTGCTTGTCACCGATCAGCCAGCCCTTGGCGGGGTGCTGGTCGCCGAAGGTCATCTCGCACGTGTTGGAGGCCTTGAGGCCCATCTTGTGCTCGACGTTCGTCGCGTAGACGCCGTTGCGCTCGCCCAGCTCGCCGGTCTCCCAGTCGAAGTGGAACTTCGGGACCAGGAAGAGGGACAGGCCCTTGGTGCCCGGGCCGTGGCCCTCGGGGCGCGCGAGGACGTAGTGGAGGATGTTCTCCTCCATGTCGTGCTCGCCGGACGTGATGAAGCGCTTGACGCCCTCGATGTGCCAGGAGCCGTCGTCCTGCTGCACGGCCTTGGTGCGGCCGGCGCCGACGTCCGAGCCGGCGTCCGGCTCGGTGAGGACCATGGTGGAGCCCCAGCGCTTCTCGACGGCGAGCGCGGCGATCTTCTTCTGGACCTCGTTGCCCTCTTCGAAGAGGACGCCGGCGAACGCCGGGCCGGAGGAGTACATCCACACGGCCGGGTTCGCACCCAGGATCGTCTCGGCGAAGGCCCAGATCAGGGAGCGGGGCGAGGTGGTGCCGCCGATCTCCTCGGGCAGGCCCAGGCGCCAGTACTCGGAGTCCATGAAGGCCTTGTAGCTCTTCTTGAAGGACGCCGGGACGGGCGCGGTGTTCGTCGCCGGGTCGAAGACCGGCGGGTTGCGGTCGGCGTCCTCGAAGGAGGCGGCCAGCTCGTTCTCGGAGAGCTTGGCGATCTCGCTGAGGATCGTCTTGGCGGTCTCGGTGTCCATCTCACCGAACGGGCCAGTGCCGTACACGTTGTCGCGGCCGAGTACCTCGAAGAGGTTGAACTCGATGTCGCGGAGATTCGACTTGTAGTGCCCCATGGCGACGGCTCCGTTAAGGCTCGGTGAGAGTGGTTCCTCGTGCATACCAATCGGTAACGTAATGATGCTACCCGCCGGTAATAAGGGCAACCCTTCCGTGGCGACTGTGACCAGGGTCAAGTTCGAGCTCGCACCAGACGGTCTTGCTCCCGGGCCCCTGGACGACCCCCCACTGCAGCGCCAGCGCATCGAGCAGGGCCAGGCCGCGGCCGGATTCGTCGTCTCCCGTGGCCTCCCGCCGTACGGGCCATGCGTGCGGGTGGCTGTCGGTGAGCTCGACCCGCGTACGGGCTGCCCTTCCGGTGATCCGCAGCGTGACGGGCGTGCCGTGGCCCAGGTGGGCGAGGGCGTTGGTGAGGAGCTCGCTGACGCAGAGCTCGGCGGTGTGGCTCCCCAGGTGCTCCCGCACTGCGTGGCGGGCCAGGGGGATGGCGCCGGGGGTGACCAGGAGGCGGAGCGTGAGGTCGCTGTTCACCGGCCCGCCAGTGCTTCGGCCAGGCGCTGGGCCGTGGCCGGGTTGCAGTTGCCGAGGGCGATGAGGGGTGGACTCGCGTACCGCCCGGCGTAGGAGAGGAGGTGGAGGTCGAGGGAGGGGAGGACGATCCCGTGTCCCGCGAGTGCGGAGCGGAGGTTGTCCAGGGCCTGGGTCGCCTCGTGGTCGTGGGGGTGGTCGCTCATGGCGGAGCCGGCCTTTCGCAGCGGGGAGTGACGAACTGCTCACAGGCTGGCGTGGTCCGGCGTAGCTTGGGAAGGGATTTCCGTCCACAGCGCGAAGTGTGGAAAGCAGGCTCTGACGGTGGGTACGAGCAAGGACATTGACGGCTCGGCGAGCGTCCCGGCGTTCTACGGCAAGGAGTTGCGCTGGCGCCGGGAGGCGGCGGGGCTCACGCTTCAGCAGACCGTCGACGGCAGCTTCTACGGGGCCAGTTACTTGAGCGAGATCGAGCGCGGTCAGCGACGCATGCCGGTGGATCTGGCGCAGCATGTTGATCAGGTGCTGCGGACGGACGGCTTCTTCGCGCGCTGCTGCGAGGACGTTCGTAACGCGAAGCAGGGTGCGCACGCCGGGTATTTCGCACCGGTAGCGGAAGCCGAGCTGCGGGCGCAGACGATTGAGGAGTGGTGCAACGCGCTCATTCCGGGGCTGCTCCAGACCGAGGCGTACGCTCGCGCGGTCATTCACGCCACCCATCCGTTGGACCTCCCGGAGGAAGTGGACGCGAAGATCAGCATGCGCTTGCGACGGTCCAAGCTCTTCGACGAACCGAAGAGGCCGGAGTACTGGGCTGTCCTGCACGAGTCGCTGGTGCGGAATCCGCTTCTCCCGCCAGCCGAGATGGCCGAGCAGCTGGACCAGATCGCTGCCCTGGCGAGGCGAAGGCGCATCGTTCCACAGATCCTTCTGTGGAACGCGCCGACCCGGCCCTTCATGGAGCTGTCGCTCATGTTCATGGAATTCGATGACGAGCCGCCGCTGATGTACACGGAGGGGCCGTATCACGGCCAGACGGTCGACGATCCGGCCCTCGTGAAGCACTACCGCAAGGCATACGATCGGCTCAGGGCCGCCGCACTGCCGCCGGAGGCGTCCCTCGCGATGATCGAGGATGCGGCTGAGGACTACCGAAATGGCAAGCACCAACGCTGACTTGCGTACGGCCAACTGGCGCAAGAGCAGCTACAGCAACGGCGACGGCGGTAACTGCGTCGAGGTCGCTGACGGGCTCACCGGACTCGTCCCCGTCCGGGACTCCAAGGTGCAGGGCGGCCCCGTCCTCATGATCGGAGCCACCGCCTGGGCGGGCTTCGTTACGGGGCTGAAGTCCCACTGACCGGAACTCGTCGTCCCGGCGGGCCACGCCCTCGGTAGGCTTCGGGCCATGTACGGCTATGACCAGAACGTGAGCGCGGGGCAGCAGGGCGGCTACGCCCAGCCCCAGCAGGGCTACGCGCAGCAGCAGCCTCAGCAGCCGCTGTACCCCGAGCCCTCGCCGCCCTCCCTCGCGGACGCGGTACGCGCCTTCACGACCGGGTCGCTGTCCGCCGAGGACTTCCAGCAGATCTTCGCCTCCTCGAAGGTCTACTGCCCGCGCGGCGACACCCCGGGATTCCTCGCGCTGCACAACACCCAGCAGCCGGTCATCCCGATGTTCACCACGCTCAAGGAGCTGCGCCGGTACGCCGGCAAGGAGTCCAAGTACTTCGTGATCACCGGCGCCGAGGTGATCGACCTGCTGCCCACCGGCTACGGCTTCGTCCTCGACATGGAGGGCGACCACCGGATGGTCTTCGACGCGAAGGCGGTCGAGCAGATGGTCGACTTCGCCATGCGCCGCATGTACGGCTAGGCAGGCACACACGGCCGGGGGGCTCACATGCTGCGCGTGCACTTCGAGGCCGAGGACCTGCTCAACGTCACCTTCGCGAGCGAGCCCCTGCCCCTGGTGGAGCTGGCCCTCGCGCTGGTGGCCGCGCAGCGTACGGACCAGCAGGCGGTTTTCGGACGTTGGCGGAGCCTCGCCGCGCGGGAGCTGCCGGGCCGGGTGCGGCCGCTGTTCGACCTCCTGCGCCCCGACGGCGACAACCCGCACTTCGTGGAGCCGTACGCGCGCAGCCTGGAGGAGGGCCTCACCGTCATCCGGGACCGGGTCCCCTTCCTCACGCCGCAGGGGCTGGCCCGCGCCGCCGTACGGGCGCCCGGGTCCCCGTCCTGGCTGCGCGCCCTGTGGGGGCAGGACCGGGAGGCCTGGGACCAGCTCGACTCCGCGATCCGCTCCGCGTACGACGTCCTGATAGCCCCGCACTGGCCGCGCATCCGGCAGTCCTTCCAGGCGGACGTGGCCTGGCGGACCCGGCTGCTGGCCGCGCACGGGATCAAGGCCTGCCTGGCGAGCACGCACCCGGCGGCCGACTGGTCGGGCCTGGTCTTCGAGGTGGGCCGGCCGCCGGACTACGAGGTCCGGCTCGGCGGGCGGGGACTCGTCCTCATGCCCTCGCCGTTCTGGACGGGCCGGCCGCTGCTGGACGACCACCCGGACGGGACGTACGTACTCCTCTACCCGGCGCTGACCCCCCTGCCGCTGGTCTCCCCGGACCGGGCGGAAGGCGCACTGGACGCGCTGCTGGGGCGGACCCGTGCGGCCGTGCTCCAGCTGCTGATCCAGCAGCGGACCACCTCCGAGCTGGCCCGCGACCTCGACATCAGCCTCCCGTCGGTCTCGGAGCACACCCGCACCCTGCGCGCGGCGGGCCTGATCACCACGGCACGGGACGGCAAGGCGGTCCTGCACTCGGCGACGGCCCTGGGCGTGGACCTCCTCCACAGCGGCGGCTGAGCGCAGGTTTCGGCGCTGCCCGAAAGGATCGCGGCGGCGGCCGGGACTCCCGAACATCGGTGCTGCGGGGGGAATCCCGCTCCTACTGACAAGGGGACTGTGATGGCACGTACGTCCTTACGCACGAAGCTCGCGGCAGTGGCGGCCACGGGGGTGATGGCGCTGGGCACGGGGGTCCTGGCGGCATCGCCGGCCGAGGCGTCGGCGGCGGCCGACTGCCCGTACACCTACTTCTGTGCCTGGGAGGGGCCGAACTTCACCGGGGCCTACGTCAAGATGTGGCAGTGCAGCGACGTGCGGGCCATCCCTTGGTGGTCGACCAACGGCTCGTGGATCAACAACCAGACGTCGGGCACGCGTGCGCGGTTCATCCTGACCAACGGGTCGAGCGTGCACACGTACGGCGCCTACTACGCGGTGAGCGGCGGCATCAACTGGGGGACGGTCGCCCAGATCGACCCCTGCTAGTCGCCCGGCCCTGCGCCCGCCACGCCCGTCCCGCCGCAGCACGCGGCCGGGGCGGGCGTCGCCGTGTTTCAGGAGCGGTGGCGGAGCCGCCAGAAGACCGCGGCCGCCGCGGTCAGCGCGAGGGCGAGGGCGCCGTACGTCCACAGGAGGGCGAGGTCGGGGCGGTGGGCCAGGGAGGTGCGGACGCCCCCGAAGGCCAGGGCGCCGACCGCCTGGGCGGCGCCGTCCACGCCCTGGAACCCCGTCGACCAGCGCAGCAGCAGGCAGCAGGCCAGACAGAGGGCGCCCCAGGTGGCGAGGTAGGGCCAGGGCGAGCCGGGGAGCGGTTCCAGCGGGAGGCCGGTGGCCGCCCACCGGTAGGAGGAGTACCCGACGGCCACGACCGCGGCCGTGACGGCGGCGGACCAGCCCAGCGCGGCGAGCGCGGCCCGCGGGTTCCCGTGCCCGGTGTCCGCCGCCTCCGCGCTGGGCTGCGCGCCGTCGGCCTCGTGCGTCGGGGTGGTCACTGATCGGGCTCCTGTCATGCGGTGGGCGTCGGTCCGTACGTAACGATCATGAGGACGCCCGTCCGGGGCCTGTGGTTGTCCCGGGACGCCGAGCGCAGGTTTCGGCGGTACCCGAAAGGATCGCGGCAGCGGCCGGGACTCCCGAACATCAGTGCTGCGGGGGGAATCCCGCTCCTACTGACAAGGGGACTGTGATGGCACGTACGTCCTTACGCACGAAGCTCGCGGCAGTGGCGGCCACGGGGGTGATGGCGCTGGGTACGGGGGTCCTGGCGGCGAGCCCGGCGCAGGCGTCGGAAGGCACCGTCTACGGGTGCCTCTCCGGCGAGGCGTGCATCTGGCCGCAGGACTCGCCGGCGGCGGGAGTCGCGCCGACCCACCACTTCTCGCGGGCGGGAAGCTACAACCTCAGCGGCCAGGAGGGGTGGCACTGGGTCTTGAACAACCAGACCAAGAACTGGAAGTTCAAGCTGTGTACCGGCTGGAAGGGCGGGGGCACCTGTACCTCGATGCCCATCGACGAGTTCGTGCCCGTGGATCTGCACCCGATCAACTCGGTGGTCATTTCGGAGTGACGTGACAGCACTACGGGGGCGGAGCGGGCCGGGGGATCCTCCTCCGGCCCGCTCCGGCGTTCCGCGCACGGTGAGGGGTCGTACCCACGCGGAGGCCCTAGTGCCGTGGCCCGACGCCGCGCCCCGGCAAGCCTTTCCGGTCACGGCACTAGGCGGCACGTTCGGTGGCGGCCGGAGCGTCGACGGGCCGGGCCTGCAGCAGCCGCCGGCTCCGGGCGTCTCCGGAAGCCTTGTGCAGGCTGTACCCGCCGGGCTTGTGCGCCTCCTCGGCCAGGTGCTTGACGATGACCTTGCAGACGGTCTCCTTGATCTTCGCGCCCAGGCGGCCGTCGATGTGGACCCCCACCGCGATGTCGGACCGGTTGCCGAACTGGAAGATGCCGGCGCGGCGGCCCAGGCTGATGCACTGGGCGCCGAACGACTGGCTGAGGGTCTCGGGCTGCTCGTCACCGAGCCGGGCCAGGACCGTGTCCGCGGCCCGCGCTCCCAGCGGCATCGCGGCCTGGCAGCTCATCCGCAGCGGCAGGCCCGACGGAGCCGCCGAGTCACCCGCCGCCAGGATCCGTACGTCGTCCACGCTGGTCAGCGTCTCGTCAGTGAGGAGGCGGCCCAGGGCGTCGGTGCTCAGCCCGCTGCGCGCGGCCAGGTCCGGGACGCTGAATCCGGCGGTCCAGATGGTGACCCGGCTGGGCAGCTCGCGGCCGTCGGCGAGGCGTACGGCATCGCGGGTCACCGCCGTCACCTTCGTGTCCGGGCCTTCGACCACGGTCACGCCGAGCGCCGCCAGCCGCCCGGCCACCGAGCGCCGGCCGCGCGCGTGGAGGTACGGGCCCAGCACTCCGCCGCAGACCAGGGTCACGGCCCGGCCCTGCTCGGCCAGTTCGGCGGCGGTCTCGATGCCGGTCGGACCGGCCCCGACCACCGTCACCGCGGCCGTCGAGGGCGAGGCGTCGAGGACCGGGCGCAGCCGCTGCGCGTCCTCGAAGGTGGCGATCGGGTGGGCGAACTCGGCCGCTCCGGGCACCAGCAGGTCGGCGCTGCCGCTGCCGACCGCGTAGACGAGGTAGTCGTAAGGGATCGCGTCGCCGGAGGCCAGCAGCACGCTGCGCCCGGCCGCGTCGATCAGGGTCACGGAGTCGACGACCAGGCCGACGCCCTCGGCCAGCACCTCCCGGTACTCCACGACCGCCGCGTCGGACCCGCCCACCAGCTGGTGCAGGCGGACCCGGTGGACGAAGGTGGAACGAGGGTTGATGAGCGTCACCGTCACGTCGGCGCGCTGCGTCAGGCGGTTGGCCGCCATGACACCGGCGTATCCGCCACCGATGACGACAACAGCAGTGTTCCGAGTGTTCTCAGCCATGGTGTCTCTCCTCCGCTTCAGGGGTTCGGCCTTAAGACACCGCGTGATCCACCCCTGTGACAACTTGTGACCCAGGTCACTTTGCGGGCCCACCGTCGGGACGGATCCGGGCCCGGCCGCCGGGGTGGAGCGGCCCGGGAATGCCGTGGGCGGGCCGGCTGTTCTGTCGGGTGGCAGAAAGTTCGGGTTTCAACTAAACTCGACGCCAGAAGGAGGTTCCGACCATGCCTGCAGTGACTGTGGAGAACCCGTTGACGCTCCCGCGCGTCGGGGAGCCGGCCCAGGAGACGACCGCCCGCAAGGTGCTGGCCGTCACGACCGCCCCGGGTGGCTTCGAGGGTGAGGGATTCCCGGTGCGCCGTGCGTTCGCCGGGATCAACTACCAGTACCTCGACCCGTTCATCATGATGGACCAGATGGGTGAGGTGGAGTACGCACCGGGCGAGCCGAAGGGGACCCCTTGGCACCCCCACCGCGGCTTCGAGACCGTCACCTACCTGATCGACGGAACCTTCGTCCACCAGGACAGCAACGGCGGCGGCGGAGTCATCAACGGCGGCGACACGCAGTGGATGACAGCCGGTAGCGGCCTGCTGCACATCGAGGCGCCGCCGGAGTCGCTCGTGGTGTCCGGCGGGCTGTTCCACGGCCTGCAGCTGTGGGTGAACCTCCCCGCCTCCGACAAGATGATGCCCCCGCGCTACCAGGACATCGGCGGCGGCCAGGTCCAGCTGCTCTCCACCCCGGACGGCGGCGCCCTGCTCCGCGTGATCGCCGGTGAGCTGGACGGTCACCAGGGCCCCGGCATCACCCACACCCCGATCACGATGATCCACGCGACGGTCGCACCCGGCGCGCAGATCACCCTCCCGTGGCGCGAGGACTTCAACGCCCTGGCGTACGTACTGGCCGGGCGCGGCTCGGTCGGCGAGGACCGGCGGCCCATCCACACCGGGCAGACCGCGGTCTTCGGCGAGGGCGGCTCGTTGACCCTGCGGGCCGACGAGGGTCAGGACTCCAATGCCCCCGCGCTGGAGATCGTCCTGCTCGGCGGGCAGCCGATCCGGGAGCCGATGGCGCACTACGGGCCGTTCGTGATGAACAGCAAGCACGAGCTGCAGCAGGCGTTCGACGACTTCCAGGCGGGCCGGCTGGGCCGCATCCCCACCACCGCGCGCACCGGCCTCGGCCACCGCGGCACGGGCGAGGCGGACGCCGAGTAGGAGGCAGCGGGCCCCGTCCGGGGCCCGGTCTCGCAGTACGTCACCGGCCGGCCGGGCGCGAGCCCGGACCGGCCGGACGTCGTTCGCGCGCCGTTGGCGCGCCGGGCGGGGCCGGCGGTCGGGCCGGCGGTCGGGCCGGCGTCGGCATTCGCCCGCAGGGGTGGTCCGGGAGCCGCTAGGGTCGGCAGCCCACGAGGTCACCCCGGCAGCGAAGAGCGGGGTTAGGGGAGGGAATCTCGTTGAGCGGCGGACAGAAGAATCTGGCTGATCACCCTTTCATCGTCATCGTCGTTTTCATCTTCACCGTTCTCGGCGGACTGGTCGCCGTCAAGGAGCTGCTGGCCTCGGACGCCCCGCCGCCCGCGGCGTCCGGACAGCCCCCGGCGCAGGCCTCGTTGCAGCCCTCGTCGCGTCCGAACGGCTCGGTGTCGCCCGACGCCGGCAGTGCCACGCGCGTGCCGCCTGTCGTGCAGGAGACGGAGCGGTCCGGGACCGACCAGGGCACCACGCCGTCGCGGCGGCCCGCTTCCGAGCCCGAGAACTCGCGGCCGGTGAACCCGCCCTCCGCGCCTGCCGCGCGGCAATCCCCGCAGCACACCGGCCCCTTGACCGTTCGCATCCTGATGGGGTCGAGCGGCAAGATCGGGCCGAACGTCTGGCGGGCCCGGTCCACGCCCGGCGCCAACACCGAGGTCTACGACGCGACGGGTCGCCTGGACACCAGCTGCTACGTGCAGTGGACGCTCAAGCGCGCCGGCGAGGTGGTCAAGCTCCACAGCAGCGGCCGTTGCCGGCCGCCGAGCATCACCCTCTTCAACTTTGACGACAGCCTCAGGGAAGTCGGCACCTACACGCTGCAGGCCGACGTCACCACCGACTGGGGTCAGAGCGGAAGCAAGACCATCGAGTTCGAGGTGGCCGCGGGCTAGGCGGTCTCAGGCGCCCGCCCCCAGCAGCTGGATCAGCCGCGAGCTGCTGTCGGCGCCGAAGCCCGCGGCGACGCCGCGGCGGTACAGGTCGGCGTGCGCGGTCAGGATCCCGGTGTCCACACCGGAGTCGGCCGCGGTGTGCAGGGTGTGCTCCACGCTGGCCGCGCACATGGCGAGGCGCGCGTACGTGCCCTCGTGCGCGTCCGCGTCGATCAGCGGGGCGGAGCCCTCGTAGAAGCCGCGCATGGTGTCGGCGGTGTAGCCGGCGTACGGCACGATGTCCGCGGCCGTCAGGCCGTTGGCCCGGGCCACGGCGAGGGCCTGGTACCAGCCGGTGTACGCGGTCCAGAACATGATCATGTTGAGCTGGTAGTAGAGCTGCGCGTACCCGGCGTCGGCGCCCCGGTAGTCCGTGGCGGCGAGCACGTCGAGCGCCGCGCGGTGCTCCGCGTAGACCTCCTCCGGGCCGCTGACGAAGACGGACGAGCCCTCCCGGCCGATGCCGGTGGGCGGGACGTTGACCCCGCCCGTGAGGTACGAGGCCCCGCGCTCCTGCGCCCAGCGGGCGGCCGCCCGGGCCTTGTCGGGCACGTCGGAGGACAGGTTGGCCAGGACCCGGCCGTCGAGGTCGGCGTCGGCCAGGGCCGTGTACATGGCGTCCACGTCGATGAGGCTGAGCACGGTCAGCCCGCTCGCGGCGACCGCCTCGGCGGCGTCGCCGGCCCGCCGCGCGCCGCGGGCCACGAGCTCGGTGTCCTTGCCGGGGCTGCGGTTCCAGACGGTGACCTCGTACCCCGCGTCCAGGTACGCGGCGGCCATGGCCCTGCCCATGGGGCCGAGTCCGATGACGGTGACCTGGTTCGTGTCGTGCTTCGCGCCGTGCTTCGCGTCCTGGTGGGTGACCTGGTTCATCGCAGAGCTCTCCTCGCCTCGGATCGATGCCTGCTTCTCTAGAACGAACGCTCTATCCAGCGCTCGGAACGAACGTAGCACGCACTAGAACGAACGCTCTATCTAGTTCTCGGGGTAGGGTTTTCTCCATGGCGGCAGCAGCAGAGGCGAAGACGGCAGCGGCGACGACGGCGACGACGGCGACGACAGCGACGGCAGCGGTGGCGGACGGGCTCGGGACGCGGGAGCGGCTCGTCCGCACCGCCTCGCGCCTCCTCCAGCACGGCGGGTACGAGAACACGCCGGTCAAGCAGCTCGTCCGCGAGGCGCAGGCCACCCTCGGCTCGCTGTACCACTTCTTCCCCGGAGGCAAGCTGGAGCTCGCGGTCGCCGCGATCCACTTCGGCGACGAGGAGTTCGCCGAGGCCCTCCGCTTCGGGCTGTCCACGCACGCGGACCCGGCGCGTGCCGTGGAGGCCGTGGCCGAGCTGCTCGCCGAGGCGCTCGAGGCATCCGACTGGCGCGACGGCTGCCCCGTGACGACCACGGCGCTGGAATCGGTCGGCCGCCTGCCGGAACTCCAGGAGGCCTGCGCCCAGGCCTTCGCGAACTGGCAGCAGCTCGTCGCCGCGAAGCTCCTGGCCTGCGGCCACCCGGAGGCGGAGGCCCGCGAGCTGGCGGTCACCGTGATCAACACCCTGGAGGGCGCCGAGATGACCTCCCAGGTCACCCGCAGCCGCACCCCCCTCCTCCTGGCGGGCCGGCACCTGTCGCGCCTGATCTCCTCGTACGCCACCGGAACCGCGCCGGGACGATCGGCCTGATCATCAGGACCTTCGGCGGGCGACGGCGCCGACCGGGGGCTGTTGGCTTATCCGAGCCATACACGTACAGCCGATCAGCCCAGCGGAAGAGCCCGAGTTGAACACCGAACAGCCTCCCCACCCCCCGACGCACCCCGCCGGCCCGTACCCCGTGGGGCCCGGCGGTACGTACGCCCCGGCCTCGCAGGAGATGCCGCGTGCGGTGAAATCCGCGCGGATCGCGCTGTTCGCCGGGGCGGGCCTGAACTTCGTGATCGGGCTCTCCGTCCTGGTGCTCACCTTCGCCGGGACGGTCGCTGACGAGACCGGCGAGGCGGGGCTCACCGACGGGGCCCTCCTGATCGTCGCTCTGATCACCCTGCTCACGGGCGTCGTGTGCCTGGTGATCGGCCTCAAGTTCCGCAAGGGCGGGAACGGCGTCCGCATCGCCGCCATCGTCATCGCGGCACTCATCGGCGCGAACTCCCTGTTCGGGCTGATCTCCGGAGACGGGACGTCCGGGCCGAGCTTCGTCTTCACCGCCGTCGTCCTGTCCTGCTGCCTGAAGAAGGAGAGCGCGGCCTGGTTCCGGCGGCCCCGCGCGTCGGCTTCGGCCCCTCCCCGGACGTCACGGCCCTGATCGGCTTCGCCGACCTGAACCGGAGCCTGGGGCGGGCGGTCACGGCCCGCGTCCTGGATGCGAGGAGGCCGACCGGCTCCAGAGGCTGACACACCGTCGGTCCCGGTCCCGGTCCCGGCCGCGCCGCGCGCTCAGGCCTGCGCCGCGTACCGGGACCGCAGCTCCGAGACCACCCCGAAGAAGGCCGCGGTCAGCGGTACGGCCAGCAGCATCCCGAGGATGCCGGCGACGCTCGCCCCGGCCGTGATCGCCAGCATGACCACCGCCGGGTGCATCTGCACGGTGCGGCTCTGCACCATCGGCTGGAGGACGTACCCCTCGATCATCTGGACCGCCAGCACCACGCCCAGCGCCCACAGGCCGATGACCCAGCCGCGGTCGGCGAGGGCGACGAGGACCGCCACGGCGCCGGAGAGGAAGGCGCCGAGGTAGGGGATGTAGGCGGTCACGAACACCAGGGCGGCCAGCCCCACGGCGCCGGGGACCCGGAGGATCAGCAGACCCGCGCCGATCAGCACGGCGTCGACCAGGGCCACGAAGGTGGTGCCGCGCATGAAGCCCTCGACGGCTTCGAACGCGCGCCGCCCCATCGCCTCCATCAGGTCGCCCGAGCGGCTCGGGACCATCGAGCGCAGGGTGCCCACGGCCCGGTCGGAGTCGCGGAGGAAGAAGAAGATCAGCACCATGGCCAGCAGGGCCGTCGCGATCATCGTCGCGACCACGCTGAGCCCGGTGACCACGCCCGAGGCGGCCGTTCCGCCGAACTTGGTGAGCAGCTCCTTGGAGTTCTCGGCGACGTCCTCCAGGGAGGTGCCGAGCGCCCCGAAGTGCTTCGCGAGGTCCTGGCCGGCCTTGCGCAGGGAGTCGATGATCTGGTCGCCGGTCTCGATGAGCGCGAGGACGACGATGTAGCCGGCCCCGCCGACCACGGCGGCCACGGTCAGGCAGGTGAGGGCCGCGGCGAGCGAGCGGTTGACCTTCATCCGGACCAGCCGCCGGTGCATCGGCCCGAGCAGGGCCGTGCCGAGCACGGCGAGCAGCACGGGCGTGACCACCGTCCGGAACACGGTGCACAGCCACACCACGAGCGCGAGGACGGCGGTGGCGAGGAGGACGACGACGCACCAGGCGGCGAGGCGGCGTACGGGCTCGGGCAGCAGGTGAGTTGTCGGCACAAACTCATACAAACACGGCCGGGGAGGCGCCCCGGGCCGCGCCCCGCCGGAGGTGCGGCCGGGGCCCGGGTACTACGGGGTGACGACGACTTCGTCGACGCGGCTCGCGGCGTAGAAGTGGGTCGCGTCGGTCTGTTCGTAGCGGGCGGTCCAGGAGCCGGTGCGGTCGGCGGTGAAGGCCTTATTGAAGGTGCCGTCGGCGGCGGTCTTGGAGTTGCCCATGACCTTCCAGGTGGTGCTTCCGGTCGGGCGGAAGTAGTAGTGGACGGTCTGGCCGGCGAAGGGCTTCCACGCCGGGTCGGAGTGGGTGAGCTTGCCGGTGAGGGTGATCGGCTTGCCCTTCTTGACCGGCTCGGGTGCGGCGTTGAACTCCGGGACGGCCGTCATGGTCCGGGCGACCTTCATCGCCGGGGTGGTCCAGCCGTGGATGGCCGTCGTGCCCGCGTACCGCAGCCGGAAGTAGCCGGCACCCGGGTAGGGCAGCGTCGCATCGACGGTGGCCGGCTGGTTGGCGCCGGGCTTGGTGGGGACGTTGACGCTCTTGCGGGTGGTCCAGCCGGTCTTGCCGTCCGCCGAGTGCTGGATCTCCACCTTCAGGGAGGTGATGCCGGCCGGGATCTGGACGCGCTCGAAGTCGGCCTTCACGTTCACGGTCTTGTTCTGGTCCACCGAGGCCCAGGGGTACTTGAAGTAGGTCCCCGCCGTGGTGTCGACCGTCACGTACCGGTCAGGTGCGTGCAGCCAGTTCGAGGATGTCTCGATTGGCCAGGTGCCGTCGTTGAGGAACGTGGGAGACACGGTGAAACGGCCGGCGCTGTCCGTCGTGTTGCTGTTGCTGCTGCTGCTCCACGCGCCACCAAAGACCCAGGTGCCGGCCGGCGCCGGCTTCCACGTGCCGTCGGAGGCCTGCCAGGTGACCGTGCCGCTGACCTTGCCCCGTGTCGCGTAGGCGCCGGTCGCCTTCGAGGAGGCCAGGGCGATGCGTGCCTGCGTACTGGTGACGGGGACGCGTACGTAATCCTGTTCCTTGACGCCGTTCAGCGTGGTCGTGAAGTCGATGCTCGCGTAGGTGAACCCGTATTCGAGCTCTGCCCAGGACGTGTGAACTTCCTCGCCGCCCGTGAAAGCGGCCTTGTACTGGAAGTGTCCCTGTGCGTCGGCTTTGAACGGGGTGGTGAGGGCGCCGAACCGGGGTGTGATCGTGCCGCCCGCGATCGCCTTCTGCGAGTTGTCGCGGGGGTCGTGGATCTTGATGTCGCCCGAGATCACCGTGTTGGGCTGCGTGAGTGAGACCCCGTTCGAGATCTTCAGGTCCTCGAAGACCGGCCGGAGCCGGTAGTTGACGGCAGCCTCGTCCTGGTGGAGGACGGTCTCGCCCTCGGTGCCGTCGTACTCCACGTCGACGGTGTACTCCCCGAGCTCGGGGAGTACCAGCGGGTCGGTCAGGAAGGAGCGCGAGGTGACTTCGCCGATGCCGCATTCGAACGAGCACCGGTCCCTCGAGCTGAAGCTCGCGACGGTGGCGACCCGCTCGGTCGTGCCCTTCTTGCGCACGTGCACCTTGAGGCCATCGGGCTGCTCCGGGGCGCCGAAGTCCAGGACGACCCTCTCGTACTCCATCTCTGCCTTCAGCAACCTGTAGGGGTCCGCGGCGTGGGCCGCCGTGGGCCCGGCCAATACGGCCCCCACGGCTGTCGCCGTGCAGAGCAGGGCAAGGATGCGCTTCTTCATATGTCCCCCCGGAGACGCGTTCAGCGGTCGGTCACTGGACCGACCGCTGAAAGGACCGCCGACCCCGCGGGATGGTTGTACGCGGGTGTGATCTACGGCTCGTCGGGCTTGGACTGTTCGAGGAGCACGAACCAGGTGGACTTGCCCTCGCCGCGCGGGTCGACGCCCCAGTCGTCCGCCAGCATCTCCAGCAGCAGGACGCCCCGCCCGCTCGACGCCATCTCCCCGGGGTGCCGCTTGTGCGGCAGCTCGTCGGAGGCGTCCGCCACCTCCACCCGCAGCCGGCGCGAGCCGAGCTCGCCCACCGCCTCGGCGATCAGCAGCGCGTCCCCGTCCGTGTGGACCAGTACGTTCGTCAGCATCTCGGAGACCATCAGCACCGCCGCGTCGACCTGCTCCGGGTCCGCCCAGTCGTGCAGCAGCTCCCGGATCTGCTGGCGGACCCCCGCGACCCGCTCCGGCTCCGCCTGGGCGACGGTGGTCATCGTGCGCCGGGCCGGCCGCGACGGGTGCAGCAGCGGGGTCTCGCAGCCGCAGCCCTCGCCCTCGCGGCAGAGCAGGACGACGGCGATGTCGTCCTCGCGCCGGTCGGCCAGCGGGCCGGTGGTGTGGTGCGAGGACGGGCCGTGCACCGCCTGGACCAGCAGGTCTGCCAGCCGCTCCAGGTGGCGGGGCTCCGGGTCCTGGGGGTCGGGGGTCTGCGACTCCAGGATGGCCCGCAGCCGGGCCCAGCCCGTGTCGAGGTCGTGCCCGCCCGTCTCGATGAGCCCGTCGGTGCAGAGCATCATCGTCTCGCCGGGTTCCAGGGTGAACCGCGTCGTCGGGTAGTCGGTGTCCGGCACGATGCCGAGCGGCAGCCCGCCCGCCGTGGGCCGCATCAGCACCGTGCCGTCGGCCATCCGCACCGCCGGGTCGGGGTGCCCGGCGCGGGCCACCTCCAGCAGGCCGGTCTGCGGATCGCACTCCACGTACAGGCAGGTCGCGAAGCGCGGGCTCTGGAAATCGGAGTACCCGCTCGTGTCCGCGCCCGTCCCCGGCCCCGTGTCCTGCTCCGAGCACAGGCCCGCCAGGAAGCGGGAGGCGCGCGAGAGCACCGCGTCGGGCCGGTGGCCCTCGGAGGCGTACGCGCGCACCGCGATCCGGAGCTGGCCCATGAGCCCGGCCGCTCGTACGTCGTGGCCCTGGACGTCGCCGATGACCAGCGCGAACCGTCCCGACGGCAGCGGGATCATGTCGTACCAGTCGCCGCCGACCTGGAGCCCGCCGCCGGTCGGCACGTAGCGCGCGGCGAGGGTCATCCCGGGGATCTCGGGGCCGAGCTGGGGCATCATCGAGCGCTGCAGGCCCGTGGTCAGCTCCCGCTCGGATTCGGCCACACCGGCGCGCTGGAGGGCCTGCGCGAGCATCCGGGCCACCGTCGTCAGGACGGAGCGCTCGTCGGGGGAGAAGGACACCGGGTGCTTGAAGGCGGCCATCCAGGCGCCCATGGTCCGTCCGGCGACGATCAGCGGCAGGAAGGCCCAGGAGATCCGGTCGAAGCGCTGGGCGAGCGGCCAGGTGGCCGGGAAGCGCCGCTTGTAGTCGTCGGGGCTCGGCAGGTAGATCGCCCGCCCGGTACGGACGACCTCCGCGGCCGGGTAGTCGGTGTGCAGCGGCATGTCCGCGAAGGGGCCCTCGTCCCCGGGATCGTGCCCGTGGTGCCCGATGATCGACAGCCGGTCGCCGGACACGCCGAAGACGGCCAGGCCGTCGGGGATGAACCCGGGCATGGACAGCGAGGCCGCCACCCGCAGCACCTCGGCGGTGGAGCGGGCCTCGGCCAGCGCCCGCCCGGCGTCGAGCAGGAACGCCTCGCGCGAGCGGCGCCAGTCGCCGGTGATGGGGGTGTGTACGGCGGTGGTGCCGGGCTGGGCCTCGGCTATTTCCTGGATGGTGCCGATCAGCTCGTAGTCGAGGCGGCCGTCCGCGGTGCGGTTCTCCAGCGGCTTCGAGCGGCTGCGCACGGTGCGCAGCACGCGCCCGTCCTCGTCCATGATCCGCAGCCGGGCCTCGGCGAGGGTGCCCTCGGCGACCGCGAGGTTCACGATGCCGTTGATCTCGTTCCAGTCCACCGGGTGGAAGCGCGAGCGCACGGCGACCTCGGGCAGCGCGACGGGCTCGGCGGGCAGCCCGAGCAGCCGGGCGGCCTCGCTGTCGAGGGTGACCGTCCCGGACGCGTTGTCCCATCGCCACAATCCGGTCGCGATGGCGGCCAGGACGTCCTCTGTGCGCACCCGGTCATCTTTACAGGTCATCCGCCTGACGTGCCTGTTCACCACCCCCGGAGGGCGGCCCCGCACGGGCCCGCACGGGCTCGCGCCCCGGACGGTAACCTTGGGACGGTTGAATCCACCCTGGTATCACGTAGAACTGGATGACTGATGCATCGGTACAGGTCCCACACGTGCGGCGAGCTTCGTGCCTCCGACGTCGCCTCCGACGTCCGGCTGAGCGGCTGGCTGCACAATCGTCGAGACCTGGGCGGCATCCTCTTCATCGATCTGCGTGACCACTACGGCATCACGCAGCTCGTCGCCCGTCCCGGCACCGCCGCGAACGAGGCGCTCAGCAGCGTCACCAAGGAGACCGTCGTCCGCATCGACGGCAAGGTCGTCTCCCGCGGCGCGGACAACGTCAACCCCGAGCTCGCCACCGGCGACATCGAGGTCGAGGTCACCGCGGTCGAGGTGCTCGGCGCCGCCGCCCCGCTGCCCTTCACCATCAACACGGACGACGGGGTGAACGAGGAGCGCCGTCTGGAGTACCGCTTCCTCGACCTGCGCCGCGAGCGCATGCACCGCAACATCATGCTGCGCTCGGCCGTCATCGCCTCCATCCGCTCCAAGATGGTGGCCCTCGGCTTCAACGAGATGGCGACCCCGATCCTCACCGCGACCTCCCCCGAGGGCGCCCGTGACTTCGTGGTCCCGTCCCGCCTGAACCCGGGCAAGTTCTACGCGCTCCCGCAGGCGCCGCAGCAGTTCAAGCAGCTGCTGATGATCTCCGGCTTCGACCGGTACTTCCAGATCGCGCCCTGCTTCCGCGACGAGGACGCCCGCGCCGACCGTTCGCCGGGCGAGTTCTACCAGCTCGACGTCGAGATGTCCTTCGTCGAGCAGGAGGACGTCTTCCAGCCCATCGAGCGGCTGATGACGGAGATCTTCACCGAGTTCGGCAAGGGCCGCCCGGTCACCTCGCCGTTCCCGCGGATCCCCTTCCGCGAGTCGATGATGAAGTACGGCAACGACAAGCCCGACCTGCGTTCCAAGCTGGAGCTCGTCGACATCACCGACGTGTTCGAGGGCTCGGAGTTCAAGGCGTTCGCCGGCAAGCACGTGCGCGCGCTGGCCGTCCCGGACACCGCCGCCCAGCCCCGCAAGTTCTTCGACGGCCTCGGCGAGTACGCGATCTCGCTGGGCGCCAAGGGCCTGGCCTGGGTCCGCGTGGGCGAGGACGGCGGCCTGACCGGCCCGATCGCCAAGTTCCTCACCGAGGAGAACGTCAAGGTCCTCACCGAGCGCCTCGGCCTCGCCGCCGGTCACGCCGTGTTCTTCGGCGCGGGCGAGTTCGACGAGGTCTCCAAGATCATGGCGGGCGTCCGCGTCGAGGCCTCCAAGCGCGCCGGACAGTTCGAGGAGGACGTCTTCCGCTTCTGCTGGATCGTCGACTTCCCGATGTTCGAGGCGGACGAGGAGACCGGCAAGATCGACTTCTCCCACAACCCGTTCTCCATGCCGCAGGGCGGCATGAAGGACCTGGAGGAGAAGGACCCGCTCGACATCCTGGCCTGGCAGTACGACATCGTCTGCAACGGCATCGAGCTGTCCTCCGGCGCCATCCGCAACCACGAGCCCGAGGTCATGCTGAAGGCCTTCGAGATCGCCGGTTACGAGGCCGAGACCGTCGAGCGCGAGTTCGCCGGCATGCTGCGCGCCTTCCGCCTCGGCGCCCCGCCGCACGGCGGCATCGCCCCGGGCGTGGACCGCATCGTGATGCTGCTCGCCGACGAGCCGAACATCCGCGAGACCATCGCCTTCCCGCTCAACGGCAACGCGCAGGACCTGATGATGGGCGCGCCCACCATCCTGGAGGAGTCCCGCCTGCGCGAGCTGAACATCGCGCTGCGCAAGCCGGTGGAGACGAAGACGAGCGAGCCGGTCGACAAGGCCGTCAAGCCGCACCAGTAAGCCGTCACATGAAGAAGGGCCCGGGATCCGTACGGATCCCGGGCCCTTCTTCCGTTGCTCCTAGAACTTCTCCAGCAGGCCCTTGAGGAGGGCCGCCGAGGTCAGTTCGGCCGGGGCGGGGCCGGCGTGGAAGAAGCCGGCGTTGTCGGAGTCGGCGGACAGCTTGCGCAGGAAGTCGAAGGCCTTGGCGTCGTCCTCGCCGAAGGCGACGAACTGCCAGTGGATGCCGGGGGCCGCGGTGGCGGCGTCGGCGATCGCCTGGCGGGCGGGGCGGACGCTGTCGGGCGCGCCGTCCGTCTGGAAGACGACCAGGGCCGGACCCTCGCCGCCGTCCTTCTGGTAGCGCTCCACGACGGCCTCCACGGCGACGTGGTAGCTCGTGCGGCCCATCCGGCCGAGCTCCGCGTGGCGGGTCTCGACCCAGGCCTCGTCGTAGGCGTCGAGGGACAGGTCGGCCGTACCGTCCAGCTCGGTGGAGAAGAACACCGTACGGACGGTGGCCTCTTCGTCGAGGTGCGCGGCGAGGGCGAGGGCGTGGTCGGCGAGGTGCTGGACGCTGCCGTCCTTGTAGAACGGGCGCATCGAGCCCGACCGGTCGAGCACGAGGAACACGGTGGCGCGGGCGCCGGCCTTGCCCTTCGTGCGCAGGGCCTGTCCGGCGGCCTTGTACGCGGCCGCCAGCGGGGGCGCCTGCCGCTTGAGGGCGGCGAGGCTGTGCGCGGGGCCGCCTGCGGCGGCATCGGCGGTGAGGAGCTCGTCCTCGGCGTCGACCTTGGCGTCGACCTCGGCGTCGACCTCGGCGTCGGCCGCTACGGGCTCGGCTTCGGCTTCGGCCGCGACCGGCTCGGCCTCGGCGGCCTCGGGCTCCGCCTCGGTGATGACCTCGGCCTGGGCCGCGACGGGCTCCGCCTCGGGCTGCGGCTCGGCCTCGGCCTCGGTGTCCGCTTCCGGGGTGGCTACGTCGCCCTGCGGCTCGGTGTCCGCCTCGGCGGCGGGCTCCTCCTCGGGCGCCGCGGCCAGGGCCGGTTCGGCCTCCGCCTCGGCGGCGACCGGCTCGGCCTCGACCTCGGGGGTGGCGGCTTCGGCCTCGGCCGCCGGAGCGTCGAGGGGCTCGGCTTCGGCCTCCGCCACCTCGGCGGTGGCCTCGGCCTCGGCCGCGACGGGCTCCGGCTCGGTGGTGGCGGGCTCCGGCGTTGCCTCGGCGGCCGGTTCGGCCTCGGGCTCGGCTTCGGCCTTGGCCTCGGCCACAGCCTCGGGCTCGGCTTCGGCCTCGGCTTCAGCCACAGCCACAGCCTCGGGCTCGGCTTCGGCCACGGCCTCGGTCGCAACCTCGGCTGCGGCAGCCGGGGGCTCCTCCTCGGCGGCCGGTTCCGCTTCGGCGGCTACGGGCTCCGCTTCGGCTGCGGCCGGGGCCGTCGTGGTGGACGGAGTCGCGGGGGTTGCCGACGAACCCCCGGTGGAGGACCGGCGGGCCTCCGGGACCGTGGGGTCCGGGTTGGGGGCCGGGGCCGGGGCGGTGAGCACCGTGCCCGGTTCGAGGTCCCGGGGGGTGGACTGCGGGGGAACAGTGGGGTTGTCGAAGGAGGCGGCGACCAGCTCGGCCGCCGCGTCCAGGGGGGTGCGTTCGGTCTGGCTCGGGAGGGCCGCCGAAGTGGTGCCGGTCGTCTCCGGAACCGATTCTGAGGTCCGTCCGAACACCTTGCGCAACAAGCTCCGAATACCCATGGGCCAGGCCTTTCGCATGAGTGCGTGCATCATTTGTCCGAGCTGCGCGGTAGATCCCTGCCCAGAGTGGACACGTAAGGTTATCGGCCCCTTGGCTGGAACTTCGGGAGGGGCACCTTTCGTGGCGCCCGGTGCTCAAACACACCCGTTCCGCCCCCGAACTGCCGCCCCGACGTGCCGGATTCACCGGGCGTTCACCCAGCGGCCGCCGCTTCGGCGCAACCCGCCCATAGCGTCACCGACGGATTGTTCCGACACGTTGTCGGGGACCGTGCATCTACGGAGGACACTCGTGCGCAAGCTCCTGCCGCTCATCGGCACTTCTCATGGCGGCGGCCGTTCCGCTCTCACCTGCCGCTACCGCTGCGGCGACGCCTGCTTCCACGAGGTGCCGAACACCAGCGACAACGAGTACGCCGGTGACGTCATAGCCCGTGCCTACTCCCGCCGCGCGATGCTCCGCTCCGCCGCCGTCGTCACGGTCGCCTCGGCCGCCGGTACGGCCATCACGCTGAGCGGCAACGGCTCCGCCGCCTCCGCGGACCCGACGGTCGAGGCGCAGCGCGCCGGCGCCGCCGGGGTCAACGCCGAGGGTGCCCGCGGTCTGCGCTTCAAGCCGGTCGCGCCGAACACCGCCGACCAGGTCACCGTCCCCGAGGGCCACGAGCAGAACGTGGTCATCCGCTGGGGCGACCCGATCGTCAAGGGTGCCCCGGGCTTCAACCCGGACAACCAGACCGCCGCCGCCCAGGCCGGTCAGTTCGGCTACAACAACGACTTCCTGAGCCTGCTCCCGCTCGGCGGCGACTACGAGCGCCAGCAGCTGCTCGTGGCCAACCACGAGTACACGGACGAGCAGCTCATGTTCAAGGCGTACGACTCGGCGAACCCGACCCGCGAGCAGGTCGAGATCGCCTGGGCCGCGCACGGCCTGTCCGTGGTCGTGGTCCAGGAGGACCACCGCAGCGGCAAGCTGACCGCCGTCCACCGCCACCGCCTCAACCGCCGCCTGACCGCCACCAGCGAGTTCAAGCTGACCGGTCCGGCCGCCGGCTCCGACCTGGTGAAGACCTCGGTCGACGCCACCGGCACCAAGGCGCTCGGCACCCTCAACAACTGCGCCGGCGGCACCACCCCGTGGGGCACCACCCTCCACGGCGAGGAGAACTTCAACCAGTACTTCGGCAACGCCGGCCAGGTCACCGACCCGACCGCGGCCGCCCGCCTGAAGCGCTACGGCGTGACGTCCGGTGCCACCGAGCGCAAGTGGGAGCGGTTCGACAAGCGCTTCGACGTCGCGCAGGAGCCCAACGAGTCGCACCGCTTCGGCTGGGTCGTCGAGCTGGACCCGTACGACGTGAACTCCGTCCCGCGCAAGCGCACCGCGCTCGGCCGCTTCAAGCACGAGGCCGCGCAGCCCCGCCTGACCGAGGACGGCCGCCCGGTCGTCTACATGGGCGACGACGAGCGCTTCGACTACTTCTACAAGTTCGTCTCGTCGAAGCGTATGAAGAAGGGCGACTCCCGCGCGGCGAAGGAGCACAACCTCACGCTGCTCGACGAGGGCACCCTCTACGTCGCGAAGCTCACCGGCGACACCCCGGCCGCCGAGACCGACGGCTCCGGCAAGCTCCCCACCGACGGCGAGTTCGACGGCTCCGGTGTCTGGATCAAGCTCCTCACCTCCTCCCCCTCCGGGAACGTCTCGCACGTCGAGGGCATGACCGCCGAAGAGGTGTCCGTCTTCACGCGCCTGGCCGGTGACAAGGTCGGCGCGACCAAGATGGACCGCCCCGAGGACGTCGAGCCGTCCCCGCGCACCGGCCGCGTCTACATCGCGCTGACGAACAACACGGACCGCGGCAAGCCGGGCAAGGAAGGCGCGACCGAGGCCAACCCGCGCAACCTGAACAAGCACGGCCAGATCCTGGAGCTCGCCGAGAACTTCGACGACGCGGCCGGCGACGGCTTCGCCTGGCGCCTCTTCCTGGTCGCCGGTGACCCGAACGACCCGGCGACCTACTTCGCGGGCTTCCCGAAGGACAAGGTCAGCCCGATCTCCTGCCCGGACAACGTGGCGTTCGACCCGCACGGCAACCTGTGGATCTCCACGGACGGCAACCAGCTCGGCTCGCACGACGGCCTGTTCGGTGTCGCGACCGCCGGTGACCGCCGCGGTGAGCTGAAGCAGTTCCTGACCGTCCCGCGCGGTGCCGAGACCTGCGGCCCGATCATCCAGGACAAGCGCGTCCTGGTCGCCGTGCAGCACCCGGGCGAGATCGACGGCGCGTCCGTCGAGAAGCCGCAGTCGGTGTGGCCCGACGGTCCCGGCAAGATCGTCCGCCCGTCGGTCGTCTCGGTCTGGCGGAAGGACGGCAGGAACATCGGGGTCTGATGTCTGACGCCTGACGCCTGACGCCTGACGTCTGACGCCTGAGCCGAGGTGAGTTGACCCGAGGGGCACCGGTCGATGCTTGTCGATGTTCGTGGATGTTTCACGTGAAACATCGACCGGCGCCCCTCAACTGCCTTCCGTCAGGCGCCCGACCGGAAGCAGCAGCGTGGTCACCGCGCCCCCGTCGGGGGCGTTGGAGAAGCGCAGATCGATCTCCAGCACCTCCGCCTGCCCGGCGGCGATGGTCAGGCCGAGCCCGTGGCCCCGTCCGCGTCCCGGATCCCCGGTACGGAAGCGCCGCGGGCCCTGCTCGATCAGCTCGGGCGGATAGCCGGGTCCGTGGTCCCGTACGGTCACCAGCGGGCCGGTGACGGTCACTTCGATCGGTGGCTGCCCGTGCTTGTGGGCGTTGACCAGCAGGTTGGCCAGGATCCGGTCCAGCCGGCGCCGGTCGGTGAGCACCACCGCGTCCCGCTCGATCCGTACCGCGACGGGCAGCCCGGTGCTCGCCGCCGCCCGCTCCACCGCGCGGCCGAGCTCCACCCGGGCCAGGTCGGCCCGTTCGACGCCCGAGTCCAGCCGGGAGATCTCCAGCAGGTCCTCGGTGAGCAGGTGCAGGGCCCCCAGCCGGTCGTTGATCATCTCCTTGGGCCGGCCCTCGGGCAGCAGCGCGGCCGCGGCCAGGGATCCCGTGAGCGGGGTGCGCAGTTCGTGCGCGACGTCCGCCGTGAACCGCTTCTCCGCCTCCAGCCGGGCCTGGAGCGAGGCCGCCATCGAGTCCAGGGCCTGTGCCACGTCCCGCACCTCGTCGCGGGAGCGCGGGCGCGGCCCTTCCCCGTCGGCGGGGAACCCGACGCGTGCGTCGAGGTCCCCGGCGCTGATCCTGCGGGCCACGGCGGCGGTGGTGGCGAGCCGGCGGCTGATGCGGTTGGCGAGGAAGAGACCGGCGAGGGCCACCACCCCGGCGGCGAGGACGGCGGAGACCAGGATGGCGACGTCGGTCTCCCGGAGCTGGGTGCGGGTGCTCTCGTAGGGGACCCAGACGGCGAGGGGCTTGCCGTCGGCGGGGCCGGCCGCCCACATGACGGGTTTGCCGTCCTGGGTGCCGGTCATGCTGCCGGTCAGTCCGCGCGCGACCAGCTCGCGCAGCGGGGCCGGGAGGCCGGGCGGGTCGAGGGCGCTGTTCCCTTCGCCGCGCGCGGTGCCGTACTCGTACTGGGCCAGGGCGTAGTCCAGCTCCCGGTCCACGTCCTTGCGGACCTCGCCCACGAGCTGGCGGGCGACCACGTTGTGCACGAGGATGCCGAGCACCGCCGCGACGGCGCAGCACACCGCCGTGGTGGTCATGGCGATCTTCCAGCGCAGGCTGCTCGTCGGGAGCATCGGGGTCCCGGCCCCCCTCAGCCGGTGCCCGTGCCCGTGCGGGGGGCCGGGCAGGGGGAGGTGTTGCCCTGGTTCGGGCACTCGTCGAGGGTGAGCTGGTCGAGGTTCATGATCCCGGCCTCCGGGTCCCACACGTAGTCGGAGATGGAGACCTTCTTCGGGTTCGAGGTCGGCTCGCGGACCGCCAGGTGCTCGGCGGCCACCTCCACGCCCTCCAGGACCGCGCGCCGCGACAGGATGCGGGCGATCGTCCCGTCGTCCTGGACGGTGTAGACGCGCAGCTCGCTGAGCCGGCCGTCGATGTCCAGGGCGGTGATCAGCTCCTCCCTGCCGTTGCCCGTCACATCGGCCAGCACCGCGGGCCGGACCGGGCAGTCGGGGCCGCCGTCCACAGCCTGTGTGCAGAGTGCGATGCGCTGGATCGCCCGGGGGTCGACGAGCCGGCCGGTGCCGGCGTCGGCGGCGGTGGCGGCGGTGATGTCGGCCCGTACGACGTCCACGGCGTTCACGCCCCGCATGGACAGCTCGGGGACCTTGGCGAGACCGGGGACGGCGGTGGCCGTGCCGGGCTGCTGGCCGGGGGCCGGGGGGTCGGGGCGGATGTTCTTCCACAGGGTGCGGGGGGCGTGGGCGGTGCCGAGGTCTCCGTCGTCCTGGAGGCCCTCCACGTCGGCGCAGCCCGCCGTGGCCGCCAGGGTGGCCGTGGCGGCCGTGAGGAGGATCGCCCGGCTGCGCCGGCGGAGGCTCATATCCCGATGCTCCCTCGTGGGGGCGGGGTGGGCCCGGGGGCGGAGCCATTGGGGGGACGGGGCGGCACCGCTGCCTGGGGCTCCGCCCCCGGGCCCCCGCGCCTCAAACGCCGGCGGGGCTGGATTTGGGCTCGGCCCGGTGGGTGTGTGCGGCGCCGTTGCCTGGGGCTCCGCCCCCGGGTCCCCGCGCCTCAAACGCCGGCGGGGCTGGGTTTGGGCTCGGCCCCTTGGTGACCTGCGGCGCCGTGTCCTGGGGCTCCGCCCCAGACCCCGCGCCTCAAACGCCGGCGGGGCTGGGTGTGGCCCGGCGGGGTTGGGTTTGGCCCGGTGGGGCTGGGGTTGGGCTCGGCCCCTTGGTGACCTGCGGCGCCGTGTCCTGGGGCTCCGCCCCAGACCCCGCGCCTCAAACGCCGGCGAGGCTGGATTTGGCCCGGCGGGGTTGGATTTGGGTCGCCGGGCCTGGATGGGTCGGCGGGCCGGGATTTGGGTCGGCGGGCCTGGATTTGGGTCGGCCGGGGTGGATTTAGCCGAGGGTGGGGTCCGTGATGGCTCTTGCTGCTGTTAGTTCCTGGCGGACCGGGGAGAGGACGGAGGATTCGTCGATCTCGGGGGGTGGGGTGGGGCGGAGCAGGGTGGGGGTGTCGACTCGGCGGACGCCTTGGGCCAGGGCTCGGAGGTCCTTGGCGATGGCCTTGACCTCTTGGGGGCCCGGGGGGTGCGCGCCGTGGTTGACGCGGACCCGGGCGGCCGTCGTCGCGTCGACGATCCGCTCCACGGCCACTACCAGGGGCCACCACGCGGCGGCCCGTTCCCCGGTCGGCGGCGGTTCGGTCAGGGCCCGCTGGAACTCGTTGCGCACGCCCGACAGGTCCCGGTAGATGCGGCGGCGGGCTTGGAGCCGGGCGGTGCGGGCCGCGCGGACTCCGGCTTCGGTGTCGGGGTGGGCGCCGAAGGCGCGCTCCACGTACCGGGCGGCGTCGTCCACCGTGTCGGCGAGCCGGTCGCCGATCCGGGTGTGCCAGCTCTCGGGCCAGAGCATGTACCCGGCGATCAGGGTGATGGCGCAGCCGATCAGGCTGTCGAGCAGCCGCGGCCGGACCAGGTCGAAGCCCTGGTGGTTGAGCAGGTCGGAGAGGAGCAGGATGACCGGGGTGATCGCCGCGGTCTGGAAGGCGTAGCCCTTGACCGAGAAGACGGGGATGAGGGCCGCCAGGACCACCATGACGGGCACGTCCCACCATCCCCGGGGAACCTCCGAGAGCACGGCGGCCGCCACGACGAGCCCGCCCGCGGTGCCCAGCGCGCGCAGCACGGCCCGGGAGAACACCGAGCCGAAGTCGGGCTTGAGGACGAAGGTGACCGTGAGGGCGACCCAGTAGGAGCGCTCGATCTCCACTACCGATACGAGGGACTGCGCCAGCCCGATGCACAGCGCGAGCCGCAGCCCGTACCGCCAGGAGGCCTCGGAGAACATCATGTCGCGCACCACCCGCCGGGCCCGGACCCGCAGCGCGGCGGGCCGGCCGAGGCGGTCGTCGACGTTGTGCATGTCGGGCTCGGCCAGCGGCACGATCGTCGCGGCGTGCCGCAGGGCCGCGTCGATGGCCCGCTCGGACTGGCCGTCCGGCGCGGGCAGGTCCAGTACGGGGATGTCCGTGCGGCCCTCCTCGACGGCCGTCGCCAGGTCCCGTACGGCCGCCGGGATCGCGGGGGAGAGGGGTCTGCGGCGCAGGTGCGCGGCGGGCGCGGCCTCGACGAGCGGGATCAGCACGTTCAGCTGGGCCAGCATCCGCACGAGGGAGGGACTGTGGCCGTGTACCCGGGTCCGGCGGCCCAGCACCAGGTCGTAGGCGTGGTTCAGGGACTGGGTGACCTGCTGGCGGCGCGCCTCGTACGCGGGGCCCGGTCCGCCCGCGGCCTCCAGGCTGTCGGCCAGGGCCCGGTAGGCGGCGGCGACGGCGGCCCGTTCCGGCTGCCGGCCGCGCAGCGGCCAGCCCAGCAGGGTCAGCAGGAGGACGAACAGCCCGCCGGCGCTCAGCAGGAGGGGGGCCGTCCACCAGGGGCTGGGCATCGGCAGGCCGGCGCCGACGACGGCGTTCAGGAGGAGCAGCAGCCCGGAGACGGAGGCCACCGTGCCGATGGAGGAGATCATCCCGGAGACCAGGGCGATCAGGGTGAGGACGCCGACCGCAACCCAGCCGTGGCCGAAGACCAAGGTGCCCAGCGCGACGCCCACGGCCCCGAAGAGCTGGGGCACGGCGATGTTCAGGATCCGCATCCGGTAGGCGTCCGCGGTGTCGCCGATGACCCCGGACAGGGCGCCCATCGAGACCAGCGCGCCGTACTCGGGCTCGTCGAGGGCGAAGCCGACGGCCAGTGGCAGGGCCATGGCGACGGCCGCGCGCAGTGCGGCGGCCCAGGGGATCGGTGCGGAGCTGGGCCGCAGCCCCTTCAGCAGCCAGGCGGGAGGGGCCAGCGGACCGAACCGTCCGGCTGCCGCCGGCCCGGCCGGTCCTGTCCGCCCGGCCCGCCCGGACGGTATGCCTTCGGTGCGTTCGGTGCTCATTCCCGCTTCCGTGACGCCGCTCGTGAATCGGTTCTTCTGCGCTGCTCTATGGATTCTTCTACGGATTTGCGTGCCAATCCGCCCGTTCCGAGCTTATGGGGTGCGGCGCAGTCGGCCCGTCAGCCAGGCGGCCAGCGCGGCGGCCAGCCCGACGGCCAGCACCACCCAGGCGGTGGTCCGCAGGAACGCGGTGAGCGCGTCGTACACCGCTTCGGCGGCGGGCCGGTCGATGTCGGCCGGCAGGTCGTTCAGGGTGAGGCGGCGGCACAGGACCACGGCCGCCCACAGCAGGACGGCTCCGACGGCCAGCCCCAGCCCGGTGGCCAGGACGGCCCGGCGGCGACGGACGGCGACGGCGATGGCCGCCGCGGCCAGCACCAGGGTGAGCACGGGGAGCCAGACCCCGGCGATCTGCAGCATGCGGAAGCCCTTCCGGAGCGCGCCGAGGTTGTCGTACTCCATGACCTTCACCGAGAGGTGGGTCTCGGGGATGCGGTCGGCGAACGGCACCCCGTTCTCGACGAGATCGCCCTTGACCCGGGCGATCACGGGGGCGAGGTCGATGGTCACGGCGTTGCCGTCACCGGTGGTGAGCGCCTGGAAGAAGGCGCCGTGGGCGGCGTGGTTCGCGGCGTCCCAGGCGGTTTGGTAGGCCGCGGTGCCGACGAAGGAGCGCAGGGCCTCGCCGAGCAGGGTGTCGACCCCGTCCTGGAAGGGGCCGGCGTCGATCTGCCCGGAGAGGGCGCGGCCGGCCTGGGTGACGACGAGGTTCTGGACGGCGGGATCCGAGGCGAGCGGGGACATCGCCGCGGTGTAGCGGTCGACGCTGCCGAGTTCGTGATCGGCCCAGTACGCGACGGCGCTCGCGGGCACCAGCAGGGCCACGAGCGCGACGAGTACCGCCGAGAGGAAGGTCCGCACGTCACCAGGGAAAGGGGGCCGGGCGCGCGGCGCGAGCCGGGTTGCTGCGGCCGGGTGGTGCGGTCGGGCGTGTCTCCCTTGCGGACCTTATTCTGGACATCTAATATCCAGGTTATGAAAATGAGCGAGGGCGTCGAATGGGCCCTGCACAGCTGCCTCAACCTGGCCTGGAGTGGTGACGGCAGGGCGGTCCCGGCGGCCCGGCTGGCGGCCTGGCACGAGCTGCCCGCCGCGTACCTCAACAAGCAGCTCCAGGCCCTGGCCCGGGCGGGCATCGTCACCTCCACGCCCGGCCCGCGGGGCGGCTTCCGCCTCGCGCGCCCGCTCGACTCCATCTCGCTCATGGACGTGGTCGCCGCCGTGGAAGGGCCGGACGAGGCCTTCCGGTGCGCGGAGATCCGGCAGCAGGGCCCCGGTGGCGGCGAGGAGCCGCCCGCGGCCGACTGCGCCATCGCGCACGCGATGGGCCGGGCCGAACTGGCCTGGCGCCGCGCGCTGGCCGCCCAGACCCTCGACGAGATCCGGCAGCAGGCCGAACGGCAGGCCCCCGACGCCCCCGAACGCCTGCGCGCCTGGCTCGCCGCCGCCCACTAGGCGCGTACGGACGCGGCTCCGTGCCGCCCCACCCCTTGGACAACTGACCCAGGAGCTTGGAATGACGCGCAGCATCACCAACCCGGCAGAACTCCACGACCCCACCGGCTACGGCTACAGCCACGTCGTCTCCGCGCCCGGAGAGCAGGTCTTCATAGCCGGCCAGTACGGCTCCGGCCCGACGGGCCACGTCGTCTCCGACGCGTTCGACGCCCAGGTCGGCCAGGCCTTCGCGAATCTCCGCACGGCCCTGGAGGCCGTGGGTCTGGGCCTCGGCGACGTGGTCCGCATCGGGACGTACGTCGTCGGGCACGACCAGGAGAAGCTGCAGGTGCTGCTCAAGCACCTGCACGCCGCCTGGGGCACCGAACTGCCCGCCCAGACGCTGATCGGCGTGGCCGCGCTGGCCCTGCCGGACATGCTCTTCGAGATCGACGCGGTGGCGGTCCGGGCGGCTCCGACCGCCTAGGCCGCCTGCTCCGGTTGCCGGTCCCGGGTTGCGGGTGTGCCCTGGATGATGGGAGAGAGGAGCCCGTCATGGCACATGCGGCACCCACCGCCCCCCGGGGGCACCGGCAGCCGGCGTCCCGTACGGCGGCCCACGCGAGCAGGTCCGCCCTCACGCGACCCCTGCTCATGGGACTGGTCTACGGCGTCTACGCCGCCTTCATGAAACGTCAGATGGGGCCCGTCGACGCGGGCAACGTCTTCTACGGGATCCTGTGCGGCGCGATTTTCGCCGCCTGCCTGGTGGCGCTGGCCCGGATCGGCCCGCGGCTGGCGCAGGAGCCGCACGCGGCGGCGTACGGGATCTTCGCGGGCATCTCCTTCGGCTACCTCTACAGCCTGGCCGGCGAGTCCATCCTGAAGAGCTCCGGCCTGGGCCTGCTCGTCGGCGCGGGCGTCGGCGCGGCCGCCTTCTACCGGTACCACACGCGCAACGCCGCCTAGGGCGCGGTGTCGGTACGCCGCAGCCCCGGCCCCCGCACGTGGCGGGTGGCCGGGGCTCCGGTGTGTGCCTCTGTGGGCAACTCGGCGGCGCGGTACTTTCGGCGGGTCACATACGGACAAAAGGCCGAGGTGAGTGAGTGGGTCGGTGACCGAGACTCAATGAGGCGCCGGTTTCCGTGCCCCGTGGTCGAACCTCACGTGACCACTCTCCGTTGCCGAGGGCGCGGGAACCGGTGCCCCCTCATGTCCTGATGCCCCTGCGCGACGCCCTACGCGGCCGTGTCGTCTCCGGCCGGGGCCTCGGCGGTGGTCTGGGCGGTCTTGGCGGACTCGGGTTCCGGCTGGCGTGCGGGCGGGGCCGGCGGGGAGAAGCGGGCGGCCTCGGCGCGGAGCATGGCGTTCAGGGCGAGGTACGGGTCGAAGGGCATGGCGGAACCTCACGGTGTGTCGGGGTGTGGGGGGACGCGCGCCAAGGGCCATCGGGAGCCGGGGGAGCCGGGTGTGCCCGGTGGACCGGCCGTGCCGGGCGCGCGGTGCTGCTGCTCGGCCTCTCGGCCCCGTCAGCAGCGCAGGACCACACTCCGTACCGCCCGCAGGGATGCCGCGGGTGCGAGCGCCCCCGTCGGGTCCGCGGCCGGCTCCATGGGGCCGGACCGGGGAGGTTTCACGTGAAACACCGGCCGCTGCAGGCCCCGTACGCCGGGGACGCCGCGCGCGGGCACCCGTACCGCCACCCGTACTTCGGGATCGCCGGCCGGATCGGCCGGTGCCTCGGTGGGCTCGGCCGGGGCGGTGGGCGCCGGGCGGGGGCCTTCGGCCGTCGCGGTGGACGGACCGGCTCCGCCGACGCCGAACAGGCACAGCAGCACGACGCAGAGCACCGTCAGGGCCGTCATCAGGGCCCTGTCCGGTGCCGTCAGCGCACGCTGTGTCCCGCTCATGCGGAGGGTGTGCCCCGACACGCGGGCGGACTCTCCGCCGGAACCGCAGCATCCCTCGACCGGGGGACGAAGACACCCCCCACGGCCCGTCAGGTGGCCGCAGGGGGCGTCGGTCTTCCGGGGGAAGGCCGCAGGTCAGCGCAGGGTGCGGCGGTGGCCGGTGAGGCGGGCCAGGACGGCCGTTTCACCGCTGACCAGCCGGAGTTGGGCCCGTGCGGACGGCCCTCCCCGCCCGGCGGCCCCGGGAGAGACGCGGGTCACGGTGAACACGGCCGTACGCCGGTCGGCGCGCACGACCTCGATCGTCTGCCCGCGCCGGAGTTCGCCGATCCGGGGGAGGTCTCCGGAGACCACGGCGGTGCCGGCCGCGCCCGGGGCCGGGCCCGCGGAGTCCCACACGGCGCTCTCGGGGGCGGGCGCCTTGGCGTCGGCGGCGCCGGGCTGGAGCTCCGCCGCGTACGGCCCCTGCGGACCGGCGTTCCCGGCGTCCGGCGGGGTACCGCCCGTCAGCGGTACGTCCGTTCCGAGGGCCGGGATGAGCAGGCGCAGCGGCGGCGAGGCAGGCAGGGCCGTGACCCCCGACCGTCCGGGCCGCCGCGAGCCCTTGCCGGTGGTGTGTCCGCCTGAGTGCTCCAGCTGCCGGGCCAGCCGGCGCGGGCCGGACAGCCCCAGGACCCGCGAGGGCAGTGCGTCGCCCGCGGTCGGGGCGGCGGGCCTGCCGCCCTCGGTGGTGCGCAACACCCCTAGGCCGGTGCACAGCAGAGCCACCGTCAGTACGCCGACCACCCACTTGGCGCGGGGCATGGGAATCCCTCCTGGTCCGGCTCGGGCGGCCGGTCCCGAGAGCAGTGGACCCCTCCACGCCCCCCGGCGGGGCGCGTAACACGGACAACTGACGGCAGGTCATCGCCGTACGGACCTCCCTCGGACACGTCTTCGCAGATGGCGGGCGGTGGACCGGGGCCGGACCGGGTGTGGGGGGTGTGCGCCCGAACGGGTGAGAACGTCAAGGGCGGACCTTGGGCGTGTCGGATCGGCGGCACGTTCTGCCACATGCGAAAACCTGTCAAGCGGACCGATGTGCCGGACCTTCGGCCTGAGTTGCGGGGGTGGTCCGGGCGGCTTGTCCTTGGATCATGAATGACCCATACGCATATGCCCTGGCCATGGGGGCCCCTTGCCCTCCGACCCGTCCGCTCCTGCCGACCCGTCCGCTCCTGCCGGCCCGTCCGCACCTGCCGACCCTTCCGGCCGGGTCCGCGAGGCCGTCCCTCACGCGCCGCTCCCATCAGGGCCGCTCCGCCGCGTTCACACCCGCTCCGGCTGCCGGGCGGCCCGCCGGACCGGAGGCAGGACGGGCGCCGCAGCCCGGGTGAGGTACCCGGCGCCGAGCGGCGGCCCGTCCAGCTCGGTCGTGGCGGCCGCGGGCTGGAGCTCCGACAGGCGCCGCAGCAGCCCCGGGGCCAGCTCGGGGCCGACCGCACGGGTCAGCTCCGTGCCCTCGGTGGGGTGTGCGTGCACCCAGCCGATGCGGCGCAGCCCCGACCAGCCCGGTTCCCCGGCGGCCTCCGCCAGGGCGCGGGCGGCGGGGGCCAGCGGAAGCAGGCTGACCGTCGCCGGGGCCCCCGGCTCCGGCGACGGTGGCGCCGCCGGAGCCGGCCGGACGGACTCGGCGACGGCGAGCCGGGTGAAAGCGGGCCGGGGCAGCTCCGCATGGTCGGCCAGGTCGCTGACGGTCGGGGCCAGGCAGTGCACCCCGGCCGGGAACCCGTCCCGTACGGCCGCGGCGGCGACCGTACGCCCGGCCGGACCCGCGTCTCCGACGGTGACCAGGTGGAACGCCGTACGCCCCTCCCCTCCGGAGGCGAGCGGCAGCAGCGCGGCCGCGGTGGCGGCGGGCTGCTCCACGCACCAGACGGCGTCGAAGCGGCCCGACCGGGCTGCGGAAGCCGCGGACGCGGGTGCGGCGCCGGACAGGACCTCGGCGCCCCGGCGCGCGTGGAGCCGGGCCGAGAGGAGGTCCACGTACTCGGGATACAGCCCGATCAGCGCGAGCTGACGGGCCAGCAGGAGCCTGCTCTGCCGTACGTCGGTGGCGGTGAGCAGGGTCAGGTGGTGGCCGCGGCCGAGCAGCTCGGCGGCGAGCCGGATGCCGGTGGGGCTGGCGGCCCCGGCGAGGGCGATGTGCACGGCGGACTCGTTTCGAGGGAGGTGGGCGCGTGCGTCTACGCGGTGGCGGTGGCGGTGGTTCTGATGGCTCCGGGGGAGCCGGCGGCCCTGGTGGCCCCGGCGGTCCCGGCGGCGGCCGGGACGGGCGGCAGCGGTGTGGTGACGGTGACCTCGCCCGGGATCGCGACCCGGGTGAGGAAGGCCCCGCGCTCGGGGCCGGCGCCGATGACGGAGAAGCAGACGCTGTCGCCCGCGCCGACCAGGCCGTTGATCACGTCGGTGTAGAAGAGCACCGGGGTCGCGGAGGTGACGAGGTTGCCGAGCTCGCGGGCGTGCGCGGGGGCCTTCCGGGTGTCCAGGCCGGCGAGCTGGTGGTAGTTCTCGACCAGGGCCGGGCCGGCCTGGTGCGTGTAGATCCGGCGGACCTCGTCCACGAAACCGGGGCGGTGGGCGTCCAGGGTCTCCTGGTTCAGCATCATGCCGCGCGAATAATAACGGGCCAGTTCCGGCCCGTTGAGCCCGAATGCGGAGAGTTCGGCGGACCCGGCAAAGCCCGGCGGGTGGGCGGCGCCGCCGCCGGGGTAATGGATGAGCGGATCGCTGAATCCGGGCTCGCCCCCGAAATCGAGGGAATCGCGCGAATAGAAACCGAGGCCGCCTTCGAAGCTTTCGTCCCGCTCGAATACGAGCGCGGTCGCGGCATCGGAGAACAGCGCCCCGGAACACCACAGGGTGTGCGCGAAGGGATGCTCTCCGTCCGCGCCGCTGTACTGGGAAATGACGCCGTTCTCGTCCATCCCGATGGGGCTCGCGGCGTTGTACGAGATCACCAGCGCGCGCCGGGCCCCCGTCCGGGCCAGGTGCGCCGCCACGCGGGAGAGCCCGCCGCAGCCGGCGCCGAGCTGGAAGGGGGGCACGCTGTCCGGGATGCGCAGGCGGCGCAGCAGGTTGAAGGCGTCCTGGTCGAGCATGATCTCGTACGGGGTGCAGGTGGCCACGAAGACGGCGTCGATGTCCTCGGGCTCGGCGAGGGCGGAGCGCAGGGCCGCGCGGGCGACGTCGACGACGGTGTCGAGCGAGGCGAAACGGTCCCGGTCCCAGCTCTTGGAGGTGACCCCGAGGATGCGCTCGATATCGGTGCCGCTGATTTCCTTGCCGACCCGCTTGCGGTGCGGGATGTGCGCGAGTTCGGCCCATTTCTCGACGGATATGATCTCGCCGATCTGCGCGCCGACACCGGAAATCCGGTAGGGGAACGGGTACGCGTACGGAGCGGGTGCGGAGGGGGTGGCCGTTTCCGAGGCAGACATGTTTCTCCGGTCCGTGGAATCCGATGGGGACGGCTCCAGCGAACACCAGGGAGCGGACGGGGAGAAGGGAATGCGGGGGGTGCAGTGGTGAAAGCGTTGAATTCCGACTCCCGCCGCGGGTGGTCCTCGTGAGCGGGCGGCGGGTGGCCAATGCCTGGCTGGGGGACCTGCTGGCCGAGGCCGGGTGGAGCGGGGCGGAGCTGGCGCGGGCCGTCAACGGGCTCGGGACCCTGCACGGACTGGCCCTGCGCTACGACCGGACCGCCGTCGCCCACTGGCTGTCGGGCACCCGGCCGCGCCGGCCCGTGCCCGAGCTGATCGCGGCGGCGCTGACGGAACGGTGCGGGCGGCTGGTCACCGTGGCGGAGGCGGGCCTCGGCGCGGGCTCGGCGGGGCCCGGCGGACGGCCCGGGGCGGCCGCCGGAGGCGGGGGTGAGGGGCTGCTCCGACTCGCGCTCCAGGCCAGGGCGGACGCGGACCCGCACGGCAGGCCGCCGCTGCTGCGCAGCCCGTACCAGCCGGTCCCGGTGCCGGCCCCGGTATGGGACCCGGATCCGGCGGAGGGCGGCGCGGACGGCGCGGGCGCCGTCACCGGTCCGCGTACGGGCACGGGAACGGGCAGAGGCACGGGCACGGGCACAGGTACCGCCACCAGCATCGCGGAGCTCGCCGCCCGACGGCATCTCGCGGCGCACGCAGAGCAGTTGAAGGCCCTCGCGGTGAGCTTCTCGGGGCTCTACCTCACCCACGGCGGCGTCCACACCCGCGCGGCCCTGGCCGCCTGGCTGGCCCAGGACGCCGGCGCCTTCGCGGCCCGCCACACGGACGGCCCGGGGCCCGCCGGCCTACGCGGCCGGGGGGTGTCGGGGCGCGGCCGCGGGGAGGCGGAGGTGTGGCGCGGGTACGCCCAACTCGCGCATCTGCTCGCGGAGATGACGGCCGACTCCGGCTACCACGGGCTCGCGCAGGAGTACCACGGCATCGCCCTCGGACTGGCCCGGCAGGCCGACGACCGGCGGATGTACGCCATCACCCTGCGCGCGATGAGCGCGCACGCCGGCCGGCTCGGGCAGCCCGCGCACGCGGTACGGCTCGCCCGGACGGCGGTGGAGACCGCGCCCGCCGACGGAGAACCCGGCACGCTGGCGTTCCTCCTGGTCCAGCGCGCGGCCGCGCACGCCCACGCCGGTCAACGGGCCGCCGCCGCAGCGGATCTGGCCGCCGCCGACCGCTTGCACGGGTGGCACGCGGTGAAGCCGCCCGACGGGCCCTTCGATTCGTACGCCCGGGCCGATCTCGACTTCGCGCGGGCCCGGGCCCACCTCGCCCTCGGGGAGTTCCCGGCAGCGGTCGAGGCCCTGGAGCGGTCCCTGCGCGGCCGCACGGCCGGCCAGCACCGGGCCACCGCGCTCACGCACGCCGCGCTCGCCGAAACCCTGCTGCGCCTCGGACACCTCACCCGGGCCTGCGAGCACTGGCGGGCGTTCCTCACGGCCGCCCCGGCGGTGCAGTCGCGTGCGGTACGCGAGGCACTCGGCCGGCTGCTGCGCGACCTGACCCCGTACCGGCGGACGCGGGAGGCGGTCCCGACCGTGGCGATGGCCCGGGCGCTGGCGGAGAGGCTGCCGTGAACGCGACGGGGCGGGCCGGTACGGGACGGGGCGGGCCGGTACGGGACGGGGCGGGCCGGTACGGGACGGGCAGGGCCGGGACGGGGCAGGGCCGGGACGGGACGAGGCAGGCCGGGACGTGGAGGGCCGCTCAGCCCGCAGCGGTCCGGCGGTAGCCGACCTCGTGCACCGGGAAGCCGTCCGTCTCGTCGACGAGGACTCCGCCGTCGGGACGGAACCCGGCACGCTCGTAGAACCGGCGTGCCCGATCGTTGCCCTCGACCACCCAGAGCCGTACCGCGGGGTAGGCCGCCCGGCGCAGCACCTCGGTCAGCAGGGCCCGCCCGACGCCGGTGCCGATGACGTCGGGCCGCGCGTACAGGGCGTACAGCTCGCCTTCGTCGGGCGCCGCGCCCTCGGGATCCGTGCCCTGGGCGGGGCCGAAGGCGGCCCACCCCAGGACCGCGCCGTCCGGTCCCTCGGCCACGAGGTTGGTCACGGCATTGGCGGGATCGGCGAAGGCGGCACGCCGTTGCCCGGCGTACTCGGCGGCGCTGAGCCCGTCCAGATAGGACTGCGGCATCAGCCCGGCGTAGGCGTAGCGCCAGCCGCTCACCCGCACGGCGGCCACGGCGTCGATGTCGGGCTCGGTCATCTCGCGTACGCGGTGGCGGGGCTCATCCCTGCCGCTGGTGTCGTCCATGCGCGGAGTCTGCCAGGGCGGTCCGGCCCCCGGCACCGGGATTTCAGGGGCGGCCGGAGCCGTCGAGCCAGGGCCTGCGACCCGGTCCGGTGGGGTGGGTGCCGGTGACGCCCATGACCGCCGAGTAGAGGCTGGTCTCGGCCGTGATGAAGAGGCGGTTGCGCTTGGCCCCGCCCCAGGCGATGTTGGACACCGTCTCGGGGACGCGGAGCCGCCCGATCAGGGTGCCGTCGGGGTCGTAGCAGTGCACCCCGTCGCTCATGGCGGCCGCCCAGAGCCGGCCGGCGTCGTCGAAGCGGAGGTTGTCGAAGCGGGCCCCTGGACGGGCCGCCGCGTCCGCGAACACCTTGCCGTCGCAGAGGGTGCCGTCTTCGCGCACGTCGAAGACCCGGATGGCGCCGCCGCGGGTGTCGGAGACGAAGAGCCGCTGCTCGTCGGGGGAGAAGACGAGACCGTTCGGGGCCTCGAAACAGTCGGCGACCAGGCGGACTTCACCGGTGCCGGGGTCGATGCGGTAGACGTTGTTGGAGCCGATCTCGCTCTCGGCCACGTACCCCTCGTAGTCGCTGGTGATGCCGAAGTCCGGGTCGGAGAACCAGATCGAGCCGTCCGACCTGACCGCGGCGTCGTTCGGGCTGTTGAGGCGCTTGCCCTGCCAGCGGTCGGCCAGCACCGTGATCGTGCCGTCGTGCTCGGTCCGCGTCACCCGGCGATTGCCCTGCTCGCAGGTGACCAGCCGGCCCTGCCGGTCGAGGGTGTTGCCGTTGGTGTGCCCGGCGTTCCGCCGGAAGACGGAGACGGCCCCGGTCTCCTCGTCCCACCGCAGCATCCGGTCGTTGGGGATGTCGCTCCAGACCACTTGCCGCCACGCGGGTACGTAGACGGGGCCCTCGGCCCAGCGGCAGCCGGTGTGGAGGACCTCCAGCGCGTCGTCCCCGTTCATGCACCGGCCGGTCCTGAACCGTTCGTCGAACTTCTCGTACATGAGATCCCCCTCATCTCGCAGAGAAGCCGAATGTCCTTCGGCTCAAGAGAGACATTGCAGGATCACGTATGGCCCACGCAAGATCCTCCCGAAGGGAGAGGTGTGGATCACAGCGGTTGCCTCGGTGCCGCCCCGCGGCCGCCTCCCCGCAGGGACGAGGCGGGACCGGCCAAAAGGACGAGGCGGCCGAGGGGTCCGGCGGCGACTCTTGAATGGGGGATTGGACCCCCTGACCGGACTCACCACGGACACCACCCGCAGCCGGCCGCGCACCCAGTGAAGGAGCCCCCCCCATGGCGATCACCGCCCCCTCTTTGAAGTCCCTCGCCAGGTACGTCTGGAAGGGCCTGAACCGCCCCGAAGTCGCGGTCCTCCTGGAGTCGGAGAACCTCCTGGTGCACACCCCCGGGGCGGGCGCGGTCTGGCCCCGCGGCACCCGGCAGGCCGTCGCCTGGTACGTGGTGGGCCCGGCCGGGGACGTGGTGGACGTCGAGCTCGTCACGATGGACGGCAGCCGGTCCCGGACGAGGGCCGTCCTCGTGACCGGCGTCGCCACCCACCGCACCGGCGTCACGGTGACGGTCCCCGCCCTCCCCCCGGGCCGCTACCTCGTCCTCGTCACCTCTGCGACGGGCGCGCTCGACTCCTACAGCCAGCCGGTCACCATCACGGCTTGAGGTCCCGAAGGGCCGTGTTCAGTTCCAGGACGTTGACGCGCGGTTCGCCCATGAAGCCGAGGGTGCGGCCCTCGGTGTGGGCCTTCACCAGCTTCGCGACCTCCATCACGGGGAGGCCGTTGCGCTGGGCGACGCGGGCCGTCTGGAGCTCCGCGTAGGCCGGGGAGATGTCCGGGTCCAGGCCGGAGCCGGAGGAGGTCACCGCGTCCGCCGGGATGTCGGAGAGCCGCGGGGCGTAGCCCGGCACGGTGTTGTCGAGCAGGACCCTGGACCTGGCCTCCTGCACCGCCCTCAGCAGCTCCGGGCTGTCCGCCGCCTTGTTGGTGGCGCCGGAGACCAGCAGCTCGTACTGCTGGTTGACGGTGTTCTTGGCGAGTCCCGCCGCCGGGCGCCCCTGGAACCAGCGCGGGTCGTCCCCGTACGACTGGCCGATCAGGGAGGAGCCGACGACCTTGCCGCTCGCGTCCTCGACCTCGGAGCCGTTGGCCTTGTGGCCGAAGGCGGCCTGGGCGATGCCGGTGACGGCGAGCGGGTAGAGGACCCCGCACAGCACGGTGAGGACGAGGAGGGCGCGCAGCCCGGCGCCGAGGAGGCGGGCGGTGTTGCCTACGGAGTTGTTCATGGGGTCAGCACTTCCTGATTTTCAGCGCAGGCCGGGGATGAGGGAGACGACCATGTCGATGAGCTTGATGCCGATGAACGGGGCGACCAGGCCGCCGAGTCCGTAGAGCGTGAGGTTGCGGCGGAGCATCTTGTCGGCGCTGGTGGGCCGGTACCGGACGCCCTTGAGGGCGAGCGGGACCAGGGCGATGATCACCAGCGCGTTGAAGATGACGGCGGAGAGGATCGCGGAGTCGGGGGAGTGCAGGCCCATGATGTTGAGCTTGTCCAGGCCCGGGTAGACCGCCGCGAACATCGCCGGGATGATCGCGAAGTACTTGGCGACGTCGTTGGCGATGGAGAAGGTGGTCAGCGCGCCCCGGGTGATCAGCAACTGCTTGCCGATCTCCACGATTTCGATGAGCTTGGTGGGGTTGGAGTCCAGGTCCACCATGTTCCCGGCCTCCTTGGCGGCCGAGGTGCCGGTGTTCATCGCGACGCCGACGTCCGCCTGAGCCAGAGCCGGGGCGTCGTTCGTACCGTCACCCGTCATGGCGACGAGCTTGCCGCCCGCCTGCTCCCGCTTGATGAGGGCCATCTTGTCCTCGGGGGTGGCCTCGGCGAGGAAGTCGTCTACGCCCGCCTCCTCGGCGATGGCCTTGGCGGTCAGCGGGTTGTCACCGGTGATCATGATGGTCTTGATGCCCATGCGCCGCAGCTCGTCGAAGCGTTCGCGCATGCCCTCCTTGACCACGTCCTTGAGGTGGATGACGCCGAGGATCCGGGCGCCCTTCTCGTCCTCCAGCGCGACGAGCAGCGGGGTGCCGCCGGCGCCGGAGATCTCGTCCACCTTGGCCCGCGCGTCCGGGGCGACCGTACCGCCCTGTTCGCCGACCCAGGCGATGATCGAACCGGCCGCGCCCTTGCGGACCTTGCGGCCGTCGACGTCCACGCCCGACATGCGGGTCTGCGCGGTGAAGGGGATCCATTCGGCGCCGGCCAACTCGCCCTGGTGGCGTTCGCGCAGGCCGTACTTCTCCTTCGCGAGGACCACGATGGAGCGGCCCTCGGGGGTCTCGTCGGCCAGCGAGGAGAGCTGGGCGGCATCGGCCAGCTCGGCGGCGATCGCGCCGGTGACGGGGACGAACTCGGAGGCCTGGCGATTGCCGAGGGTGATGGTGCCGGTCTTGTCGAGGAGCAGGGTCGAGACGTCGCCGGCGGCTTCCACCGCGCGCCCCGACATGGCCAGGACGTTGCGCTGGACCAGGCGGTCCATGCCCGCGATGCCGATGGCGGAGAGCAGGGCGCCGATGGTGGTCGGGATGAGGCAGACCAGCAGCGCGGTCAGCACGATCATCGACTGCTTGGCGTGCGCGTACATCGCGAACGGCTGGAGGGTGACGACGGCGAGCAGGAAGACGATCGTCAGCGAGGCGAGCAGGATGTTGAGCGCGATCTCGTTCGGAGTCTTCTGCCGGGAGGCGCCCTCGACCAGGTTGATCATGCGGTCGATGAAGGTCTCGCCGGGCTTCGTCGTGATCTTGATGACGATCCGGTCGGAGAGCACCTTGGTGCCGCCGGTGACGGCGGAGCGGTCGCCGCCCGACTCGCGGATGACCGGGGCCGATTCGCCGGTGATGGCGGACTCGTCGACCGAGGCGACGCCTTCGACGACATCACCGTCGCCGGGGATGATGTCGCCGGCCTCGCAGACCACCAGGTCGCCGATACGGAGATCCGTGCCCGGGACCTGTTCCTCGACGGCGCCGTTCAGGCGGCGGGCGACGGTGTCGGTCTTGGCCTTGCGCAGGGTGTCGGCCTGGGCCTTGCCGCGGCCTTCGGCCACCGCTTCGGCGAGGTTGGCGAAGAGGGTGGTCAGCCACAGCCAGACGGTGATCGCCCAGCCGAAGAGGTTGCCCGGGTCGGAGATCGCCAGCGCCGTGGTCAGTACGGAACCGATCAGGACCACGAACATGACCGGGGACTTGACCATGACCCGGGGGTCGAGCTTGCGGACCGCGTCCGGGAAGGACTTCAGCAGCTGCTTCGGGTCGAAGATGCCGCCGCCGATCTTGGCCTTCTCGGGCTTGTGACCGCTGGGCAGGTCCCCGTGCGGGGCTCGGGTGGAGGTGACGGTGCTCATGAGGCGAGCCCTTCGGCGAGCGGGCCCAGCGCCAGGGCCGGGAAGTAGGTGAGGCCCGTGACGATGATGATCGTGCCGACGAGCAGGAAGGTGAACAGCGGCTTCTCGGTGCGCAGGGTGCCCGCGGTGGCCGGGACCGGCTGCTGCTCGGCGAGCGAGCCGGCCAGGGCCAGGACGAAGACCATCGGCAGGAAGCGGCCGAGCAGCATGGCCAGACCGGTGGTGGTGTTGAACCACTGGGTGTTGGCGTTCAGGCCCGCGAAGGCCGAGCCGTTGTTGTTGCCGGCCGAGGTGTAGGCGTAGAGGACCTCGGAGAAGCCGTGCGCGCCGCCGTTGGACATGGAGTGCCCGGGGGTGGGCAGGGCCATCGCCAGGGCCGTGAACCCGAGCACCACGGCGGGGGTGATGAGGATGTAGCAGGCCGCGAACTTGATCTGGCGGGTGCCGATCTTCTTGCCCAGGTACTCGGGGGTGCGGCCGACCATCAGGCCGGCGATGAACACCGCGATGATCGCCATGATCAGCATGCCGTAGAGGCCGGAGCCGACGCCGCCGGGTGCGATCTCGCCGAGCTGCATGCCCAGCAGCTGGATCCCGCCGCCGAGGCCGGTGTAGGAGGAGTGGAAGGAGTTGACGGCGCCGGTCGAGGTCAGCGTCGTGGCGACCGAGAAGATCGCGGACGCGCCGATCCCGAAGCGGGCCTCCTTGCCCTCCATCGCACCGCCGGCGGCCTGGAGCGCCGGGCCGTGGTGGCCGAATTCCGTCCACATCATCAGGGCGGTGAAGCCGAGCCAGATGGTGACCATCGTGGCGAGGATCGCGTAGCCCTGGCGGACCGAGCCGATCATCCGGCCGAAGGTGCGGGTCAGCGCGAAGGGGATGAGCAGGATCAGGAAGATCTCGAAGAGGTTCGAGAAGGGGGTCGGGTTCTCGAAGGGGTGGGCGGAGTTGGCGTTGAAGTAGCCGCCGCCGTTGGTGCCCAGCTCCTTGATGGCCTCCTGCGAGGCGACCGCCCCGCCGTTCCACTGCTGCTTGGCTCCGAGGAACTGCCCGACCTCGTGGATGCCGGAGAAGTTCTGGATGACCCCGCAGGCCACCAGCACGACTGCGGCGATCGCCGCCAGCGGGAGCAGGATGCGCACGGTGCCGCGGACCAGGTCGGACCAGAAGTTGCCGAGCTCGCCGGTGCGGGAGCGCGCGAAGCCCCGTACGAGGGCCACCGCGACGGCCATGCCCACGGCGGCCGAGAGGAAGTTCTGCACGGCCAGGCCGCCGGTCTGCACGAGCGGGCCCATGGCCTGCTCACCGGCGTACGACTGCCAGTTCGTGTTCGACACGAAGGAGGCGGCCGTGTTGAAGGCCTGGTCCGGCTTGATGGAGACGAAGCCGAGGGAGCCGGGCAGGTGGCCCTGCAGGCGCTGGAGCAGGTAGAGGAAGAGGACGCTCACCGCGGAGAAGGCGAGGACCGAGCGCAGGTACGCCGGCCAGCGCATCTCGGCGTTCGGATTGGCGCCGACCGCCTTGTAGATCCACTTCTCGGGGGCGTAGTGCTTCTTCGAGGAGTAGACGCGGGCCATGTGATCGCCCAGGGGGCGATAGGCGAGGGCCAGGGCCGCGACGAGCGCGAGCAGCTGGAGCACCCCGGCGAGGACGGGACTCATCGGCGCTAGAACCTCTCCGGGAAGACGAGGGCGACGACGAGGTAACCCAGCAGCGCGACGGCGACCAGCAGGCCGATGACGTTTTCGGCGTTCACAGCTTGGCCACCCCCTTGGCGACGAGGACCACCAGCGCGAAGACCGCGATCGTGGTGACGACGAAGGCCAGATCGGCCATCGTGAGCTCCCGGAGGGTTCGAGGGCGGGCGTTTTTCGGACACCTCTGAGTGGAACGCCTTTTCGGCTGCTCACAGGCTTCCTTGACGGGGCCCATACGCCCGTTGGCGCGGCCTTGACGGGTCCCTAACGCGGGTGGACGTGTCGTTGGCTCAGGCTAAGTGGATGTGGGGTGATATGCCCGGTATGTGGCGATCCCCGCCTAAGGGGTGGAAGATCGAATTCCATATAACGGAAATTCTTTTCCAGGATGTGGTATTCGCGTTATGCTCCGGTCGTCCGCACGCGGAGCGCGAACCCCTGCCAGGAGGAATCCCATGTCCGAGACCCGAGTCGAGAACCGAGTCGAGAACCGTGTCGCCCTGATCACCGGTTCCTCCTCCGGCATCGGCGCGGGCATCGCCCGCAGACTGGCGGCGGCCGGAATCCGCGTGGTCCTGAACTCGGCGCGCAGCGAGGACGCGGGCAAGGCGCTCGCCGCCGAACTGCCCGACGCGGTCTACGTACGGGGCGACGTCGCGGACGCCGCCGACGCGCGGCGGATCGTCCGGACGGCGATCGACACGTACGGACGGCTCGACATCCTGGTCAACAACGCGGGCGTCACCCGGTTCATCCCCCTGGGCGACCTGGACGCGGCCGACGCCGACGCCTGGCGCGAGATATTCGAGGTCAACGTCGTCGGCACCTGGCAGATGATCACCGCCGCCACCCCCCACCTGCGGGAATCCGGCGCGAGCGGCTCCCCGGCCTCGATCGTCAACATCTCCTCGGTCTCCGCGACCCGCGCGCTGGGCAGCTCCGTCCCCTACGCCGTCAGCAAGGCCGCGGTCAACCACATGACCCGGCTGTTGGCCTCCCAGCTCGGACCCGCCGTCCGGGTGAACGCGATCGCGCCCGGCCTGATCGACACCCCCTGGTACGAGGGCGAGGACCAGGTCTGGGAGAGCTCGCGGGAGTGGATCACCGAGAACACCCCGCTGCGCCGCGTGGGCACCCCCGAGGACGTGGCCGAGGCCGCGCTCTACCTGGTCGACGCCGCCTACACGACCGGCGACGTGCTCACCGTCGACGGCGGCCGGCACGTCGTCTGACGCCCCCGGCGCGCTGCCGACCCGCCCCAAGCCCGTCCCCGGCCCCCTGCCGGCCGTCCCCACCGGATTCCACATCGTGGACAACTACCCTCGGAATATGAACGCAGAAGCCGACGCACGCGACGCCGCCACACAGGCCTCCTCCGCAAAGGCCACCGTGAAGGCCGACGACCGCAGTCACGTCTTCCACTCCTGGTCGGCGCAAGAGCTCATCGACCCGCTCGCCGTGGCCGGTGCCGAGGGTTCCTACTTCTGGGACTACGACGGCAACCGCTTCCTCGACTTCTCCAGTGCCCTCGTCTACACGAACATCGGCTACCAGCACCCGAAGGTGGCCGCGGCCATCGCCGAGCAGGCCGGCAAGCTCTGCACCGTCGCGCCCGGCTTCGCCGTCGACGTGCGCTCCGAGGCCGCCCGGCTGATCGCCGAGCGCACCCCGGGCGACCTCGACAAGATCTTCTTCACCAACGCGGGCGCCGAGGCCGTGGAGAACGCCGTCCGCATGGCCCGGGTGCACACCGGCCGCGCCAAGGTGCTCTCCGCGTACCGCTCGTACCACGGGGCCACCTCCACCGCGATCAACCTCACCGGGGACGCGCGCCGCTTCGGCAACGACAGCGCCACCGCCGGCGTCGTGCACTTCTGGGGCCCCTTCGCCTACCGCTCGCCCTTCTACGCGGCCACCCCCGCCGAGGAGTGCGAGCGCGCACTGCGCCACCTGGAAGACACCATCGTCTTCGAGGGCCCGCAGTCCATCGCCGCGATCATCCTGGAGACCGTCGGCGGAGCCCCCGGCGTGCTCGTGCACCCCGACGGCTACCTGGCCGGCGTGCGCGAGCTCTGCGACCGCTTCGGCATCGTCTTCATCCTCGACGAGATCATGGTCGGCTTCGGCCGCACCGGTAAGTGGTTCGCCTCCGAGCACTGGGACGTCACCCCCGACCTGATCTGCTTCGCCAAGGGCGTGACCAGCGGATACGTCCCCCTCGGCGGGGTCGCCATCTCGGCCGCCATCGCGGAGACCTTCGCCCGCCGGCCCTACCCGGGCGGGCTGACGTACTCCGGGCACGTGCTGGCCTGCGCCGCCGCCGTCGCGACGATCAATGTCATGGAGGAGGAGGGCACCGTGGAGCAGTCCGCCCGCACCGGCGCGGAGCTGCTCGGGCCGGGCCTCGCCGCCCTCGCGGAGCGCCACCCGTCCGTCGGGGAGGTCCGGGGGCTCGGCACGTTCTGGGCCCTGGAGCTCGTACGGAACAAGGAGACGCGCGAGCCCTTGGTCCCGTACAACGCCGCCGGCGCGGACAACGCGCCGATGGCCGAGTTCGGGGCGGCCCTGAAGAAGGCCGGGCTGTGGCCGCTGCTCGCCGGGAACCGCATCCACGTCGCACCGCCCTGCAACGTGTCCGCCGAGGATGTGGACAAGGGGCTGCGGATCATCGACGAGGCCCTGTCGGTGGCCGACGCGCACACGGTCTGACCTGCGCAGATCGTACGGTTGCCCAAGCCGTGGGTGCTTGTTATCGGAGGATCCGCTCCCTTACGAACAGCAGGGGGACGTGCTGGAATCAACAGGCACCTACGGACCGGGATGCACGTCAGTCCCGGGGCGGTCCACGCGGGGAATCGGCGTGACCGAACGGCGGGGGGCGGGCTGCGCGTCCGCCGGACGCCGGGCGTACGGGATCCAGACGACCGGACTCCGTGTTCCCGAGTACCCGAAGGAAGACAGCGCATGAGCAAGCACATCCTCGCCCAGAACCAGTACGGCAAGGCCGAGAACCGCATCGTCAAGGTCACCCGCAAGGGCAGCGACGGTTCCTGGCACGAGATCCGCGACCTCAACGTCTCCGTCGCGCTGCGCGGCGAGTTCCGCGACGTCCACCTCACCGGTGACAACGCCAACTGCCTGCCCACGGACACCACCAAGAACACGGTGTACGCCTTCTCCAAGGAGCACGGCGTCGCCTCCCCCGAGGCCTTCGGCATCCTGCTCGCCAAGCACTTCGTCTCCTCCCAGGCCCCGATCCGCGAGGCGCAGATCCGCGTCGAGGAGTACGCCTGGGAGCGGATCCCGGTCCCGACGCGCAAGGAGCAGCACTCCTTCGCCCTCAAGGGCACCGAGGTGCGCACCGCGCAGATCACGTACAGCGAGACCACCGGTCTCCAGGTGATCTCGGGTCTGAAGGACCTGACCGTGATGAACTCGACCAACTCCGAGTTCCACGGCTTCATCAAGGACAAGTACACGACGCTGCAGGAGGCGTACGACCGCATCCTGGCGACCAAGGTCACCGCGCGCTGGGCGCACTCGGCGCTCGCCGCCGACGACGCCGAGTACGACTGGGACCAGTCGTACAAGAAGGTCCGCAAGAACATGCTGGAAGCCTTCGCGGAGACCTACTCGTACTCCCTGCAGCAGACCCTGAACCAGATGGCCGAGCGCGTGCTCGACAACTGCCCCAAGGTCAACGAGGTGCGCCTCAACCTCCCCAACAAGCACCACTTCCTCGTCGACCTGGAGCCCTTCGGCCTCAAGAACGACAACGAGGTCTACTTCGCGGCCGACCGCATGTACGGCCTCATCGAGGGCACCGTGCACCGCGACGGCGTGCAGCCGGTGATCGCGACGAGCGACTGGATCGTGGCCTGACGCCCGCTCCCCACCCACGGTAGTTCGGCCCGGACCGCGTCGCGGGGTCCGGGCCGCTGCGCGTTCGCGGCCCGACTCAGCCCGGCCCGCCCCGATCCGACGCCGCGCCGTGAAGCTCAAGTCTTGCTCTGAGACGGCAGGACGGGGGTTGGGCGCCGCACCGTCAGGTGACACTGCTGACAGACGAGGCGGGCCGAAACGGGGGGTGGACCCGGTATGCGGTGGGTGTTCCGGCAGTTCGCAAGGGGTTCGCACGAGATGCGGGACCTGGACGTGTACGACATCGCGTTCCTGGCGGGTGGGGCGCGGCGGGTGGCGGACAGCGCGATGGTCGCGCTGAACAGGCGCGGCCTGCTCGTGGTGCACAAGGCGCAGGTGCGTACGGTGGGCGGGGAGTTGCCCGGGCACGCGGTCGAGCGTCGTGTGCTCGCGTTCTGCGGGCGCACCAGGAGCGTCGACTCGGTCCGCGCCGACCTGCACCGCTCCCTGGAGGGCTACGAGATCGGCCGTCGGCTGGCCGCATGGGGCCTGGTGAAGGGCGCGGACCGCCGCGTGACCCGTAGCGGGAGACGACACCTGGAGGCGGCCGGGCGCGACGCGAGCATCCCGGAGTACGTCCTGCGCGGGGCCGCCGGCGTCCTGGACGCCACGGCCCGACGCCCGGTCGGCCGCCCGGTCGGCCGCGCGCAGGCGGTTCCACGCCGTCGTGGCCCGACGTCGGGGCGCAGGCTGCCGCGCATGGACGGCGACTCCGATCCCGGCTCGCACTCGGGCTCGTACTCCGACGGCGGCGGAGGCGGCGGAGGCGGCGACGGCGGAGGCGGCGGTGAGTGAGGCGGGGAGTCAGGGACTGCCCGGCGGATCCTCCGGCCCGCCCACGAGCAGGTTCCAGCGCCCGGAGCGCCCCGTCAGCGTCGTCACCGACCCCGGGCGTGCGTCGAGCCGCCAGAAGGCCGCCGCCGGCAGCTCCAGGGCCCACACCACGGCCGCCCGTACGACGCCCTGCCCGGCCACCGCCCGGTGCGTCCCCGGCGCCAGCGCGCCCAGGTGTGCGCCGACCCGCGCGATCAGCGTCTCGACCGACTCGCCGCCGCCCGGGGGCGCGTACGCGGTGTCGGTCATCCACCTCCGCAGCCCCTCGGGGTCCTCCCCGGCCACGTCGTCCATGGCCCGCCCGGCCCAGGCGCCGTGGTCCTGCCCGCGCAGCCCTTCGTGCCCGGGGCACGGATCTGCGGACGGGAAGCGGTGGAGGCGCCCCGCTTCGTCCAGAGGCGGAATCACGAGACGGACTCGTACGGTGGTGGGGTGCACCGTCCGATTCTTCCGGGGTTTCGCACCGCGTTCAACCATCGGCCATCTGTTGGGTGCGGACATGACAATCAACCCCGCGAGCGTCTTCCTCTCAGGGCAAAACCCTCATAAAGGAAGAACATTGACCACACGTCTCGCCGCCCGCGCCTCCGCACTCGTGCTCTGCACGGCACTCGCCGGGTCCGTGGCGCTCCCCGCACAGGCCTCCTCGATCGGCACCGTCCGGCCCAGGGCCGAGACCGCGCCGCTGTACGACGACGAGGCCGGCGGCGACGCCAACGCGGACGACCCGGCGATCTGGCGCAACGCCGCCGACCCGGGCCGCAGCCTGGTGATCGCGACCGCCAAGCAGGGCGGCCTGCGGGTCTACGACCTGGAGGCCCGGCAGGTGCAGTCGCTGCCCGCCCCGGCCGGACCGGGCGCCGACGACGCACCCGGCCGCTTCAACAACGTCGACCTGGTCAGCGGCCTGCGCCTGGGCGGCGGGCGCGCCGATGTCGCGGTGGTCAGCGACCGGGGCAACGACCGGCTGCGGATCTACCGGATCGACCGGAACCGGCCCGGCGGCCCGCTCACCGACGTCACCGACCCGGGAGCGCGCCCGGTCTTCTCCGCCGACCAGGCCGAGATCAACGAGCAGAAGACCGCGTACGGCCTGGCCACCTGGACGGACCGCAAGAGCGGCCGGTCCTACGCGGCGGTCAGTCAGCGCAACCGCACCCGGATCGCCCTGCTGGAGCTGGTCGCCACCCCCGCAGGCACGGTCGACTACCGCCAGGTGCGCACGCTGGACCTGCCGTCCTCCTTCCGCCTGCCGAACGGCGCTTCCTGGACGCCCTGTGCCGAGCCGGGCGAACTGCCGCAGATCGAGGGCATGGTCGTCGACCCCGCGGACGGCACCCTGTACGCGGGGCAGGAGGACGTCGGGATCTGGCGCATCGACGCGGGCCTCGGCGGCACGCCGAAGCTGATCGACAAGGTGCGCGAGTACGGCGTGCCCGGCACCTACGACGAGGAGACCGAGGAGTGCGCGCCCGGCGCCGATCCCGGCTACGGGGGCAAGCGCCTGAAGGCCGACGTCGAGGGCCTGACCCTGGTCACCGAGGCCGACGGCGACGGCTACCTGCTCGCCTCCAGCCAGGGTGACGACACCTTCGTCGCCTACGACCGCGAGCGCGAGGACCACAACGAGTTCGAGGGCGCCTTCCGCATCACCGCGGCCTCCGCCACCCTTGACGGCTCCGAGGTCTGCGACGGCGCCGCCGCCCTCAACGCCCCCCTCGGTACGCGCTATCCCCGCGGCCTGCTCGTCGTCCAGGACGGCCGGGAAACCCCGGGCGACGGCGACCGCGAGGCGACCGGCTTCAAGTTCGTCGGCCTGGGCGAGGTGGTCGACGCCATCGGCTGACGCCGTCGGCCGGTGAGACGCGCCGGTGAGACGAGCCGGTGCGACGAGCCGGTGAGACGGAACCCTCCTGCAAGGACGCTGTAAGGCCGCCATAAAGAGCGGTACGGTGGCGGACGACAAGACGACGGTATGACGGAAGTCCGGTTGAGAATCCGGCACGGTCGCGCCACTGTGAATCCTCCCGGAGGGGGAGGAAAGTCAGACCCGCCACCGTCGTCGCAAGCACCACTGACCGGGACGCGTGTTCCCTCTGGAGGTTCCTGCCATGGCCGACTCCGCCGTGCCCACGACTGCCGCCCCGCTGGCCGTCGCACCCATCTCCCTCTCCACCCTGGCCCCTTGGGCGCTGTTCGTGGGCGTTCTGATGCTGGTCCTGCTCTACCTCGTCGGCGCCGAGCAGGGCGCCACCGCGATCTTCGAAGGCGACACCGTGCACGAGTGGATGCACGACGGCCGCCACCTCCTCGGCTTCCCCTGCCACTGATCCACCGATCCGCAAGGGACCGAAAACTTCATGAACCCCATTTCCCCCCGCGTGCTCCTCATCAGGGGCATGCTCGCCGGCCTGCTCGCCGGAGTTGCCGCGTTCCTCGTCGCGTACTTCCTGGGCGAGTCCCAGGTCGACGCGGCGATCGCCCTGGAGGAAGCCGGATCCCACGATCACGGTGACGCCGAGGCGGCTCCGGTCAGCCGGGCCCTCCAGGCCACGGCCGGGCTGGGCACCGGAACCCTGCTCTACGGGATCGCGCTCGGCGGCATCGCCGCGCTCGTCTACTGCTACGCCCTGGGCCGGATCGGCCGCTTCGGCCCCCGGGCCACGGCGCTGCTGGTCTCCGGCGGTCTGTTCGTCACCGTCACCCTGGTGCCGTTCTTCAAGTACCCCGCCAACCCGCCGGCCGTCGGAGACCCCGAGACCACGGTCCAGCGGACCACCCTCTACGTCCTGATGCTCGCGCTCGGCCTGCTGCTCGCGGCCGCCGCGCTGATCCTGGGCCGGCGCCTCGCGCCGCGCCTGGGCAACTGGAACGCCTCGATCGCAGCCTCGCTCGCCTTCGTGGTGGCCGTCGCCGTCGCCTACGCGTTCCTGCCCGGCATCAACGAGGTGCCGACGGGCTTCCCGGCGGCGCTCGTCTGGCAGTTCCGGCTCGCCTCGCTCGCCATTCAGGCCGCGATGTGGGGAACTTTCGGCCTGGCTTTCGGATTTCTTGCCGAACGGGCTCTTGTCCCCGCCGCAACACCCAAGGAGGCTGTACAGCCTGCGAGTTGACGTCTTGCGTGCAAGTGAATGAGAGGCTGGTGACGGCGCGGTGGCGACGGCGACCCGAGAGCTCGGGGACCATCGAAGACCCAAAGGCCGCCGGGAGGCGCCGCACTGGCTTCACTTGCCGCACTGGCTTCGCCTGCCGCACCTGCCCAACCGGCAGCAGTGGCGAGACGTGCGGGAGTGGCGGGGCTGGACGGGCGCGGCCCCGTTCTGGCTGAACGCGGTGCTCCTGCTGCTGACCCCCTTCTCCACCGTCACCCTGCTCGCGCAGATCGGCATCATCGCGGGCCTGACCGCCGTCGCCGGTCTGGCCCGCCACCTCTGGTCGGGTGACTACGGCCATGCGGCCATCCACTCCGCCGCCGCGCTCATGGGTGCGGCGGCAGTGGCGGTGGTCGTGGTCTGACGGGGGGCTCGCCGGGGGGCTAGCCCCCCGAACGACCTTCCCGGCTCCCGGATGTGATGGCCGGGGATGCCCAACCATCCTCGTTTCATGACCACTTACCGCAGCAAGACCGCACTCGTCGCCCTGGCCGCCACGGCCGTGGCGGCCACGCTGACCGGTACCGCCGGCGCCGCGGCCGCCACCGCCGCCGGCCGCGCCGCCGCGCCCACCCTGGCCTGGACGGCGTGCACCCACACGGGCCACCTCGACGGCCAGCAGTGCGCGAAGCTGTCCGTCCCCCTCGACTACGCCGACCCGGCCGGCCCGCACGTCGACCTCGCCGTGTCCCGGCTGCCCAGCACCCGTCCCGCCGCCCGGCGCGGGACGCTGGCCGTGGTCCCCGGCGGGCCGGGCGGCTCGGGCGTGCAGCGGCTCTCGCAGAAGGGGGCCGCGCTGGCGGGGCAACTGGACGGCGCGTACGACCTCGTCGCGCTCGACCCGCGCGGAGTCGGCGGCAGCGTCACCGCCGAATGCGGCCTGGACGCGGCCGACCGGCGCCTGACGACCCTGCGCTCCTGGCCCGGCGCCGACGGGGGGATCGCGGAGAACGTCGACCGCTCCCGCCGGGTGGCCGAGGCCTGTGCCGCGAACGGCGGCGCGGAGCTGCGCAGTTTCACCACCGCCAACCAGGCGCGCGACATGGACCGCTTCCGGGAGGCCCTCGGCGAGCGCAAGCTCTCGGTGTGGGCCGTCTCCTACGGGACCTACGTGACGGCGGTGTACGCGCAGAAGTTCCCGCACCGCACCGACCGCCTGGTGCTGGACAGCAGCGGGGACCCCGACCCGACGCGGGTCGCGCGCGGCTGGCTCGCGAACATGGCGCAGGGCGCCGACGACCGCTTCCCCGACTTCGCGGCCTGGGCGGCGGACCCGGCGCGGGCGGGGGAGGGGCTGCGGCTCGCCGACCACCCGGACGACGTACGCCCGTTGTTCCTGGCCCTCGCTGCGGAGCTGGACCGCTCCCCGAAGCCCTCGAACGTACCCGGCCTGCCGCTGACGGGCACGATGCTGCGCCAGGCCCTGCAGACCGCCCTCTACGGCGACGCCCAGTTCCCCGCCTTCGCCCGCCTCGTCCGCGAGGCCCGGGACCCCGGGGCGGTCCCCGAGCTGCCCAAGGAGCTCGCCGCGGTGCTCCCCGACTCGGACGCGTCGCTGATGGTGGGGGTCATCTGCAACGTCGTGGCCTGGCCCAAGAACGTCTCCGGGTACGAGCGGGCAGTGGCCGCGGACCGCGCCGCGCACCCCCTGACGGCCGGGATGCCGGCGAACGTCACCCGACGCCCCCGCCGAACGCCCCACCCGCATCACCGACCGGGGCCCCTCGAACATCCTGATGGTGCAGAACCTCCGCGACCCGTCGACCCCGTACACCGCCTCCCTGAAGATGCGCGAAGCCCTCGGCTCGCGCGCCCGGCTGCTCACCGTCGACCACGGCGGCCACGGGGTCTACCTGGGCAACGGCAACGCCTGCTCCGACCGCACGGTCACCGCGTACCTCACGACGGGGGAGCGTCCCCTGCGGGACTCCGTGTGCCCGTCCTGAAGATCCGGTCCAGGTGGTGGCGCAGCACCGCGACGGCCGACTCGGGGCCCCGCTGGCCGACCAGGATGCTGGTGCCCATGGTCGCCGCCATGGCGAGCAGGCTGATCGCCTCCGTGCGCGCGTCGACGTCCGGGTCGGCCAGGCCGGTTTCCTGGGCCTGGGCGATCAGCCCGGCCACCGCGTTCTCGGCGGCGTCGGGGTTGTCGATGAAGGGCTGGGCGGCGAGGGCCTCGTCGGTCACGGACAGGATCGAGTAGGAGCTGTAGAGGAGGTGGAAGGTGCGGCTCTCCTCGTCGGTCGGCAGGGAGGCCAGCAGCAGGGCCTCGATCGTCGCGCGCGGGCCGGGGTCGGGGCCGGCGGCGGCCAGGCGGGCGCCGACCCGTGTGGTGAAGCGGTCGGTCAGGTGCTGGAGCCCGTAGAAGAGCAGCTTCTCCTTGGTCTGGAAGTAGTACTGGACCAGGCGCAGGGAGACTCCGGCCTCGGCCGCCACGTCGCGCATGCCGACGGCGTGCAGCCCGCGCCGTCCGGCGACGCGGATGAGTGCCTCGGCGATCTGGGTGCGCCGTTCCTCGTGGTCCACGCGTTTCGGCATGTTCTGGTGTCTCCGCCCGTCGGTGCCCGTGGGTGATGAGCCCGCGGCTCGTTTTCATGGTACCGCCGTATCAACATCATGGTACGGTCGTATCACGAAGAACGGATCCCCGGTCCTCCAGGAGGTGCCCCGTGCCCGACAACAAGCCCCGCCGTGACATCGGCCGCTACGTGAGCGACGAGCTGCGCGACCGCTACTTCGCCGCCTGCGACGCGCTCTACGCGAAGGGGGCGCCCGCCCGCTCCGAGACGGACGTGGAGACCAGCTTCGGGACCACGCACGTCTACCGGTACGGCCCCACGGACCCGGCGGCGGAGTCCCGTACGCCCATCGTCCTGATCCACGGCTCGGGCGGCTGCTCGGCCCAGTGGTACCCCAACACCGTGGCCCTCAGCGCCGACCGGCCCGTCTACGCCCTCGACACCCCCGGCGACCCGGGCCGCAGTATGCACCGCGCACCGATGTGGCAGCCCGAGCGCGCGGCCCAGTGGATGGACGAGGCCCTCGACGCGCTCGGCCTGGACCACGTCCACCTGGTCGGCTCCTCCTACGGCGGCTGGCTGGTCATCAACCAGGTGCACCTGCGCCCCGGCCGGCTCGCCTCGGTCACCGCCCTGGACCCGGGCGGCCTGGAGAAGGTGGGGCTGCGCTTCTTCGTGTGGATCTTCGCCAGTCTCTTCGCCACCTTCGCCCCCAAGGCGCTGCGCCCGACGCTGGCCAAGTGGCTGGAGCAGCCGGTCCTGGTCGTCCCCGAACTGCGGAGGTGGATCCAGGCGGGCGTCCGCGCCTTCCGGATCAAGCGCCCCGCCCCGCTGCCGCTGTCGGACGCGGAACTGGGCACGATCCGGACGCCGTTCTACCTGATCATGGGCAAGCGGAGCCTGCTCGTGCACCCGAAGCGCCAGCTGGAGCGGGTGCCGCGGGTGATCCCCGGAGCCCGCGCCGAGATCGTCTCCGCGACCGGGCACGGCCCGCAGCTCGACCACCCCGAGCTGGTCAACGCCCGGATGCTCAGCTTCATGGAGGACGTCGACTCCCTCGACCCGGCCGCGCGCGGAGCCGCGTAGCGCGGAGGCGGGCGCCTCAGGCCGTCCGGAAGCGGAGCCGGTACTCCGTCGGCGTGGTGTCGAGCGTGCGGCGGAAGGCCCGTACGAGGGTGTCGGCCGTGCCGAACCCGCAGGCGGAGGCGATCCGTTCGAGCGTGGCATCGGTGGTTTCGAGCCGGCCCCGCGCCAGCTCCACGCGGGCCGACTCGATGTAGGCGGCCGGGGTCATGCCCAGCTCGGACTTGAAGATCCGGGCCAACTGCCGCTCGCTGACGTGCGCGTACTCCGCGATGTCGGCCAGGCTCAGCCGGCCGCCCAGGTGCCGCCGGATGTAGTGCCGCAGGTCCTCGGCGCGCCGCGTCGCGGAGGGCGGCTCCAGCGGGACGCTGAACTGGCTCTGCCCGCTCGGCCGCTTCAGGTACATCACCAGCTGCCGGGCCACGCGCAGGGCGACGGCCTCGCCGAAGTCCTCGGCCACCAGGGCGAGCGAGAGGTCCAGGCAGGCGCTGATCCCGGCGCCGGTCCACACCTCGCCCTCCCGGATGAAGACCGGGTCGGCGTCCACCTCGACCGCCGGGTGCTCGGCCGCGAGCTGCTCCGCGGTGGACCAGTGGGTGGTGGCCCGCTTGCCGTCGAGCAGCCCGGCCGCGGCCAGCAGGTGCGCCCCCACGCAGACGGAGGCGACCCGGCGCGTGCGCGCGGCGAGCGTCCGCACCCAGTCGACCACCTCAGGGTCGGTGAGGGCGCGGACGCGGCGCTCGGCGTCCAGCTCGACCGCGCCGGGCACCAGGAGCGTGTCGATGCTCCGCGTCGCGGCCTCGGCGAAGGTCAGGTCCGGCAGGATGCGCACCCCGGCCGAGGTGGTGACGGGATCGAGGGTCCCGGCCGCCAGGACGACCCGGTAGCCGGCCGCGTCGTCCGTCTCCCGGGGGACCAGGGAGAACACCTCCGGCGGCCCGGTGACGTCGAGCAGGTCGACGCCGTCGAAGAGCACGATCACGATCAGTCGCGCGAGGGGTTCCAGGGGCGATCCGTCCGCGGAATCGAGGTCCAGCCGGTGTCCATGGGTCTCCATCACGTCTCCGTCGGTGCTTCTCGGCAGGCGCTCACGAGCAGGTGTGTGCAACGCTAACACGGATCGTAAGCGATGCTTACGCATGATGTTAGCGCTGCTACCATCGACGCCATGTCAACGGCCCGAGAACGCATTCTGGAAGCCACCGCGGAGCTGCTCGCGGACAAGGACGCGGCGGCGATCTCCACCCGGGCCATCTGCGACCGGGCCAAGGTCGGCATGCCCGAGATCTACCGCCAGTTCGGTGACAAGGAGGGGCTGCTCACCGCGGTGGCCGACCTCGGCTTCGAGCGGTTCCTCGCCAACAAGCGCCGCAATCCGCAGACCGGCGACCCGGTGGCGGACCTGCGGGCGGCCTGGGACAGCCACGTCGCGTTCGCCCTCGGCAATCCCCACCTCTACCGGCTGATGTTCACGCCGGCCGGTACGGCCAAGCCGCAGGCGATCGCGGAGGCGCAGGCCCTGCTCCTGACGGCCGTCGGGCGGTGCCGCGACGCCGGCCGACTGCGGACGACCCCGGCGCTGGCCGGACAGTCGATCCTCTCGGCGAACGTGGGCGTCTGCCTGATGGCCCTGTCCTTCCCCGAGCTGTACGGGGGCCCCGACATCTCGGTGTCCGTCCGTGACGCGGTGATCGGAAAGGTCACCGGCGACGAGCGGGAGGACACCAGGATCGGCGCCGCGACCGTCCTCGCCCAGGCTCTGGTCGACACCCTCACCGGAGCGGCACCGGCATAAGGCCTTGTGGCCCTGCCGACGGTCGGAGATGATCTGGTCTTTCCGTCGGGCGGGGGCGTTGTCGGTGAGTGGTTGGGTCTTTCTGGTCGCGTTGGCCGCGCTGGTGGTGTTCTGCGTCTCGCTCGGGATCTACCTCCACGCGAGCCCGCTGCTGAAGCGGGGCATCCGGCACTCTGCCGTCTGCGTCAACGTGGGCCAGGTCGCGCACGGTTCGATGATCCTGCTCGAGTACACCCCGGTGGGCTCTCCCGCACGCCAGTACACCGTGGGCCCGTTCGTCTTCCCGCCGGTCCAGATCGGGGGCCGGATGGATGTCATCTACGACCCCAAGCGCCCGCAGACGGTGACCCTGCCGGACCGGCTGCCCCGCGGCACCCGTGGGGCGGCCATCACCAGCATCGTGTCCGGCGCCGTGCTCGCGGCCTGCGTGCTCCGGATCGTGCTGGCCGTACAGGGCTGAGCTGCGCTACGCCCGACCCCCGCGGATGAAGCCGTCGACCAGCTCCACGAACTCGTCCTCCTTCTCGAAGAAGGCGACGTGCCCGGCCTCGATCTCGGCGTACGAGCTGTGTGCGATCGCGGCGTGCAGCGCGCGGCTGTTCTCCACCGGGACGGTGATGTCCAGGGTGGCGCCGATGACGAGGGTCTCCGCCTCGATGAGCGGCAGCAGGCCGCGGATGTCGATGCGGGTGTCGAGGTCGACGTGGCGCAGGGTGCCGGGGGTGGGGGGCAGGTTCGGGATCAGGAGCTCGACCTGTTCGCGGCCGATCGCGTTGAGGAAGCCCCGGCTGAAGCCGGTCATGGTGATGGCGCGGCCGAACGCAGCCGGGTCGAAGGCGCCGAGCTGCTGCCACAGGGTGAAGATGTTGCGCAGGTACTCGTCGCCCTCGGTGTGGGCCCAGCCGGAGACCAGGATCAGCCGGCGCACGAGGTCGGGGCGCAGCGCGGCGACGGCGGCGGAGACCGGCGCGCCCATGGAGAAGCCGAGCAGGTCCACCGGCCCGGTGCCCGCGTCCTCGATGACGGCGATGACCTGCGCGGCCAGCCCCTCCACGGTCAGCGCGCCCCCGCCGTCCCGGGTGCGGTCGGTGCCGGAGAGGTCGGGGGTGATCACCGTGTGGTCGGCGGTGAAACGGGGCCGGGTCTGACCCCAGTTGACGGCGGAGCCGCTTGAGCCGGTGCCGTGCACGAGGACGAGTGCGGGGCCCGTGCCGGTGCGCTCGTAGTAGACCTCGGCGTCGGCGACGCGCACGGTGGCGCTCACGATGGCGGCGGCGTCGGCGGTGGCGGTGAGGGTCGTGGACATGGCTGCTGCTCCTCGGGGCGGTGGTGGCTGCCGGGGGCGTTTCCCCTCCGGCTCGACCAACAGTGCCGTCGGGGCGCAGGGGGCGGGAGAGACCCCGTGAACCTGGGACCGGCGATCCCTGGATAGGACGCGACCCCGGCCACTGCGGGCGGCGACCGCTGGATGGGACGCGACCCCGGCCACTGCGGGCGGCCACCGCTGGATGGGCGGTGACCCCGTCCACGACGTGATCACCGCATGTCCCGCGCGGGAAGCGTCCGGCAGGATGATCAACATGACGATCGACCGCAGTGAGCTCGCCGATTTCCTCCGCCGTTCGCGAGAGCGGGTGCGCCCGCAGGACGCGGGCCTCACCGCCGGGCCCCGGCGGCGTACGCCCGGGCTGCGGCGCGAGGAGGTGGCCCAGCTCGCGGGCATGTCGGCCGACTACTACATCCGGCTGGAGCAGGCCCGCGGCCCGCAGCCCTCGCCGCAGATCCTGTCCGCCCTCGCCCGCGCCCTGCGCCTCGGCGACGACGCCCGCGACCACCTCCACCTGCTCGCGGGGCACCGCCCGCCCGCCGCGCGGGTCGCCGGTGACCAGGTCGGCGCGGGCCTGCTGCACCTGCTGGACGCGTTGCCCGGAACGCCGGCGCAGGTCCTCAGCGACCTGGGCGACGTACTGGCCCAGAACGAGATGGCCCGCAGCCTCCTGGGCGGGGTGTGCACGGTGTCCGAGCACGGCCGCAACGTCGTCTGGCGCTGGTTCGCCGACCCGGCCGCGCGGGACGCGTACCCGGCGGAGGAGCACGAGCAGTACAGCCGCCTGCACGTGGCCGACCTGCGGGCGGCCGTCGCCAGGCGCTCCGCGGACCCGGCCGCCACCCGTCTGGTGGAGCGCCTGAAGGAAGCCAGCGAGGAGTTCACCGCCCTGTGGGAGCTGCACGAGGTCGCCGTCCGCCGGCACAGCCGCATGCGGGTGATCCACCCCGTCGTCGGTCCCGTGGACCTCGACTGCCAGGTGCTCCTCGCCCCGGAGGGCGACCAGCGCCTGCTGCTCCTGACGCCCCCGCCGGGCACGGACACGGCCGACCGGCTGAACCTCCTCCGGGTCGTCGGCACCGAACAGTTCGCGCAGCCGGGCTGAGGCGCCGGCCGCGGGCGATCCCCGCAGCCCCTACGGCCCGTACAGTCCACTCCGACTCTCGAACATGAACCTCGTCGAGGGAGACCGCGGAGTCATCGTCATCGACCCGCTCAAATCTGCCGAGCCGCCGAGACGGCCCCCGGGCCTCCATCGACCTGGTCCTCGCCACCGCCTCACCCTCCACAACGACGCCCTCACCCACCGCACCGTCACCGATCCCCGCACCCCTGCGGGTCTGACAGTGACGCTCACCAAGCCCGAACCCCTGGCCGTCCTGGCGGGCCGGGTACTGGACACCATCTCCACCACGGGATCCCCGGCCCTCCTCAGCTCAGCTCAGCCGCCTGTTCTCCTACTTGAATCCTCCCCTCCCTGGGGGGAGGGTTTCCTCGCCCTCCAGGGCTGATCGGGGATTTCTAGCTCACGCTGCCAGGCCAGGCAGCGCCTGGTCTGGTCTTCCGCGATCAGCACTAGCCGGGTTGAGACCAGCCCGGACCAGCATCACGCGGGCGGAGTTCTTGTCCCTGGGGGACACGGCTCCGCACACGGTGCAGGCGTAGGTTCGTTCTGAGAGAGGGAGTGCGTGCTTGGTTCTCGCTCCGCACTGCGCACAGTCCATCGTGGTGTGCGCGGGATGGACCAGGTACACGGTCCGACCGTGCTTGCGGCCCATCTCGATCAGGGCCGTCTTCGTCGCGGAGATCGCCGCGTCGGCAGCCTTGCGGGCCATGGTGGACTTGGCGAGGAACTTCGGCTTGAAGTCCTCCACCGCCAGGGCGTCATGGTCGCGGACCACGCGCTTGGCCCACTTGCGGCCGGTGTCCTGGCGTTGCCGGGCCACCTTCCTGTGCAGCTTCGCCGTCAGCTTCTTCGCCCGCTGGTATCCCTTCGAGCCGGGCTTGCCCCTCGGCGGCTTGCGCCGGGCCATCATCCGCTGATAGCGGACCAAGCCAGCGGCGGCCTTCTTCCCGTGCTGGGCGTGGGGAAGGTCGTGAGCGTCGGATGTGGTGGTCGCGGTCTCGCGCACGCCCCAGTCGATACCGATCACGGCACCGGTTTCGGGGAGCGGCTGCACCTCGACAGGGACCACGAAGGAGGCATACCAGGCTCCCGTGCTGTCCTGGTAGACGCGCACGCTGGACGGGTCGCCAGGCATTTCCCTCGACCACACCACGGTCAGGGCGATGCCGCCGGCCAGGTGCAGCTTCCCGTCTTTGATCCGGAAGCCGCGCTTGGTGTAGTTCAGGGACGGCCGCGCTTCCCGCTTCTTCTTGTACTTCGGCATCCCGGCGCGCTGCCGCATCGGCAGCCGTTCCTTGATGTCCTTCTGCGCCTTCGCACGGGACTTCCCGAAGTCGCGGATCAACTGCTGCTGCGGCACCGAGGAGCCCTCCCGCAGCCAAGCGTTCGCCTTCCGGGCCTCGGTCAGCATCTTGTCGAGCTGCGCCGGACCACACGTCCGCCTGTCCGTGCCTTCGGGCCGGTACTTGTTCGCGAGGTGCGTCTGCTTCGACTTCGCGCAGGACTCGTTCCACACCCAGCGGCACCGGTCCCACTCGCCTGCCAGGGCCGTGCGGGCCGTGGACGACACACGCAGCCGGAAGGTCCACCGGGCATGCCCGGCATCCCCCACCATCGGCGCCCTCGTCATTCCAGCAAGTTATCCCCCACCACTGACAACAGCCGAAAGAGCAGGTCAGAACAGATGCGAACCGAACTCCGGCGCTCCGCGCCTCCGACCCAAGGAGCTGTTCCTCCCCGCCCTAAAGGTCGGGGCATCCTAGGAGAAATCAGGTGGCCAAAGCCGACCCTGGGCTTCCCGATCGTGACGCCCTGAGTCCCCGGCGGACGGTGTCAGGCCGCGCGGCAGAGGTCCGCCGCCCCGGCTGGGGCGGCGGTACGGGCCACGGCCGCGGGCACGGGTACGGCGCGGGTGGTACCGATGGCGGCCGCGGTCTTCGAGCGGTGCTGCGCGAAGACGACGAGGCGCAGCACCGCGAAGCGCGCGGCGCCGGAGAGTGCGGAGGCGGACAGGTAGACGACCTGTTCGCGCAGGGCGCTGGGCGACGCGTCGAGCTGCCGCAGGACGAGCATCGCCGCGCAGGTCACCGCGTACGCGGCCGCCGCGGATCCGGCCGACTGCGCGTGCTGGCGCCAGGTGGCCCGGCCGCCCGCGCCGAAGGTGAAGCGGGCGTGCAGCTCGGTGGCGAGGAGCGTGGAGACCACGCTGACCAGGGCGTTGGCCAGGATCCAGGGAATCCAGGAGCCGAGGGCCGCGACGGCGAAGCTGGAGGCGACCCCCACCCCTCCGCCGCAGAGCACGAAGCGGGAGAAGGCGGTGAAGGCGCCGGCTGCGTCCTGCTTCCGGCTCTGCACTGTCTCCATGATCCAACCCCTCCGTTGGTGATCCCGTTGGCGACTCCGTGAACGTGCGGACCGCTGACTGTGCCGCAGTGGTGTCATCATGGCACATGAATGGCGCCACTGCGAGGCTTTAGTGGCGCCATGCGCGCGGTGGTGGTGCCATGTGGGCTGTCGGTCGAGGTCAGGCGAGGGTCGTGACGCTCAGGGTCGGTGCGGAGCCGGCGAAGGCCACGACGCCGCCCCCCCATGTGACCCACGCCACACGCGGTTCCTGTCAGGAATCGGTCCGCTGTCCCGCTCAAGTCACCGAGAGCCCAGCGAACCGACAGGAGCACCACATGAAGCACCGCATCCTCGTCCTCGGTGCCGGCTACGCCGGGGCCTACGTGGCCGGGAACCTGGCCCGTCGGCTGTCCCCGGCGGACGCCGAGATCACCGTGGTCAACGCCGAGCCGGACTTCGTCGAACGGCTGCGGCTGCACCAGGTCGCGACCGGCCAGGACATCGAGACCCGCACGCTCGCCGACGTCTTCGCGGGCACCGGGATCCGCCTGCGCCTGGCCCGGGTCACCGCTCTCGACCCCGAGCGCCGGGTCGTCTCCGTGGCCGACACCGGCGGTGACGCCGGCACTGGCGCCGGCACCGACGAGCTCGGCTACGACACCCTCCTCTACGCGCTCGGCAGCCACGGTGACGACCGCGGTGTCCCCGGCGCCGCCGACCACGCCTTCGACGTCTCCGCCCGGCCCTCGGCGCTGCGCCTGCGCGAGCGCCTGGACGGCCTGCCCGAGGGAGGGAACGTCCTGGTCGTCGGCGACGGGCTGACCGGCATCGAGACCGCCACCGAGATCGCCGAGTCCCGGCCCGGCCTGTCGGTCACGCTGATCGCCCGCGGCGAGCTGGCCGCCCCCCTCTCCGCCGGAGCGCGCGCCCACCTGCGCCGGGCCTGCGACCGGATCGGCATCACCGTCCTGGAACACACCGCCGTCCAAGCCGTCGAAGCGACCCGCGTCCTGTGCGCCGACGGCACCGCCCTGCCCTCCGGCGCGACGGTGTGGACGGCCGGGTTCGCGGTCCACCCCATCGCGGCCGCCGCCGGGCTCGCGGTCACCGAGAGCGGCCGGATCCTCGTCGACGGCACCATGCGCTCGCTCTCGCACCCCGAGGTCTACGCGGCCGGGGACAGCGTCCACACCATCGGCGCCAACGGGCAGCCGCTGCCGATGTCCTGTGCTTCGGCCGGCTTCACCGGCATGCAGGCCATGAAGGCCATCGTGGGCACCCTCACCGGCGGCAAGACCGGCCACGTCAAGCTGGACTACCCGGGCAACCACATCAGCCTCGGGCGGCAGGACGGGATCCTGCAGTTCGTCGACCACGAAGCCCGGGCCAAGCCGAAGTACGTGGGCGGCCGGAAGGCCGCGCGGATCAAGGCCGGCATCCTCAAGATGTCGCTGTGGAGCACCTCGCACCCGACCTTCGGCGTGCCCAAGCGCCAACGCCGCCTGGCCCCCGCACCGGACGCGTCCGCCGCGCCCGCAGTCCCGTACGCCTCGGACGTTCCCGTAGCCGGGACGGGGGCCTAGCCGCCTAGGGTGGGAACGTGGACACCAGTGCTGCCGATCGCTTCGACACCAGCCGGTTCGAGGCCAGCCGGAACCGGCTGGCCTCGCTGGCCTACCGCCTGCTGGGTTCCGCCGCCGACGCCCAAGACGCCGTGCAGGACGCGTTCTTGCACTGGCAGGCCGCCGACCGGCAGCAGATCGAGGTGCCCGAAGCCTGGCTGACCAAGGTCGTCACCAACCTGTGCCTCGACCGGCTCCGCTCGGCGCAGGCGCGCCGTGAACGCACCGCCGGGGCCTGGTTCCCCGAACTGCTCCTCGACGGCGACCCGATGCTCGGCCCGGCCGAGACCTACGAGCAGCGCGAATCGGTTTCCCTGGCCGTGCTGACCGTCATGGAACGCCTGTCACCCGTCGAGCGGGCCGTCTACATCCTGCGCGAGGCGTTCTCGTACGGTCACGCCGAGATCGCCGGGATCCTCGACATCTCCGAGTCCGCGAGCCAGCAGCACCTCCACCGCGCCCGGGCCCGCGTCACCGCCGACCGCCGCCGCGGCGTCCAGGAGATCGACCCCGCGTCGGCCCGCAGGATCGTGGAGGAGTTCCTGACCGCCGCCACCTCGGGCCGTACCGAACGGCTGGTGGCCCTGCTCACCGACGACGTGATCGCGCTCTCCGACGGCGCCGGCCTGGCGGAGAAGCTGCTGCGGTACGACACTCCGCGGCGCGTCGCCACCGTCATGCGGGGCGGCTTCACGTCCACGCCCGCGAAGCAGCGGCTCGCCGGCGGCGCGCTCGACCTCCACTACGCGGTCGTCAACGGCGCCCCCGCCGTCCTCTTCGTCCTCGGCGACCAGGTCATGGGCGCCGTGGCGTTCGAGGTCACCGAGGACAAGATCGCAGCCGTACGCGGCATCGCCGCCCCCGCCCGCCTCGTCCGCCTCGCCGAGGCCTGGCGGCAGTACGCACCCCGGACCCCGCTGATCGCCGAGTGGTGACCCACCGGCGCACGGGGACTCACCGGTTGGACTCCAGAGACTTCCAGAACGCGTACCGGTGGTCCTTGGCGAAGTCCACGGGGTGGATGCCGCCGGGGCCGGAGGCCAGGGACTGTGCGTTCGGGGCCGTGGGCGTGGTGGCCTTCCAGCCGGCCCTGCCGGTGCGGGCGAAGTCCGCCCAGATGGCGATCATGTCGGCGGAGAGCCGCGTCTGCTCCGGGGTGAGCTTCTCGTAGGCGTCGACCTCGAAGAGGTAGGGCAGCTCGAAGGTGTGGCCGGCACCCGGCTCGAAGCCGGGCTTCGGGAACTGCGGGTCGGAGTACCACGGGGTGGTGCGCTCGGCGAACTCGTAGGTGTACGTGGGGACGTGGCGGGACAACGCCCGGCCGGTCTCGACGGAGTGCCGGGCCCAGTTCCGGTCGGTCAGGGCCGCCGCGAGGGCGAGGCCGGGGGAACCTCCGTAGGCGGAGACGGGGTACTGCGCCGCGACGACGGCGGCCCGCTCCTCGCCGAAGGTGTCCTCCAGCACGTCCAGCCGGTCGGCCTCGTCGAACCGGGCGTCCGGATCGTGCGTGCGCTCCTTCTTGGCCAGTTCGAGGCCGTAGACCCGCGCCCGCTCCTCGTCCCGGTTGATGCCCTGGAGCACCGGAACCTTGTTGAACCGCCCCGATGCGAACGCCTCGCCGGGGGTACGGGGCAGCAGCCCGCCCCCGTAGACCGGCGTGTACTCGGGGCCCGTGCCGAAGGGGTTGACGAGGTGTTCGGGCGCGGCGGTGCGCCAGTCGGGCACCCCGGGCGCGGCCTCGATCGCCTCGGCGGCGTCCGTACCGTCGGCCAGGGCCGCGGTGCGGTCGCGGCGGCCATCGGGCCCCGTGCAGGGTGAGCTCTGCAGGATGACCCGGTCGAAGAGGCCCGCGGAGGAGGGGGCGGCGAGGTGGGCGCACGTGCTGTAGCCGCCGGCGGACTGGCCGAACAGGGTGACCCGGTCCGGGTCCCCGCCGAAGGCGCGGGCGTTGCGCTGCACCCAGCGCAGGGCGGCCTGCTGGTCCAGGAAACCGTAGTTCCCGGACTCGCCGCCGGTCGCTTCCAGGTCCGGGTGGGCCAGGTAACCGAGGGCGGCGAGACGGTAGTTGACGGTGACGACGACCACGTCGCCCAAGGCGGCGAGCCGCTCGGCCCCGTACATGGCTCCGGTGCCGTCGGTGTGGTCGCCTCCGTGCAGGTACAGCATCACGGGGCGGGGGCGGGCCGAAGGGGCCCGCGGGGTGGTCACGTTGACGAAGAGGCAGTCCTCCTGGTCGGACGCGGGACCGACGGGGGAGAGGAACCCCGTCTGGGGGCAGGCGGCCCCCGGTTCGGTGGCGTCCCGCACGCCCTCCCACCGGACGGCGGGGGCCGGGGGCGCCCAGCGGCGCGCCCCGATGGGGGGCGCCGCGTAAGGGATGCCCTGGAAGGTGCGCACGGCGCCGGTGGCCGTACCGCGCACAACTCCCTTTTCGGTTCGGACAATTGGCCCGCCATGGGGGCCGTCGGTGCGGCTGTCGGTGTGGTCGGCCCCGAAGGTGGTGGCCGCGTGCGCGGGGACCGTGACGGCCGCGGCGGTGCTCAGCGCGAGGGCGCCGACGATGACTGCGTGTGCTGTCCGCTTCAACATGTATACGAGCGTATGGATCCGGGGGTGTGGCCCACAGGCCGGTAGGCCCCCGACCGCGGGGTGGGGCTACCCCCAGCACACGCTCGACAGGATTCAGGCCCCGCCCAGCCCGCCGTCGGAGGGTGATACGACTCCCGATTCGTAGGCGGTGATGACCAGTTGGGCCCGGTCGCGGGCGGAGAGCTTGGACAGCAGGCGGCCGATGTGGGTCTTCACCGTGCCCATGCTCAGGTGCAGGCGTGCCGTGATCTCGTCGTTCGACAGGCCGCGCGCGATCAGCTCCAGGACCTCGCGCTCCCGTTCCGTCACCCCCGCCAGCGGGGCGGGCCCGTGGCCCGGGACGGGGGTCGGGTCCGGGTCCGGGTCCGGGTCCGGTTCCGGTTCCGGTCTGCGGGCGAACTCCTCGATGAGGCGGCGGGTCACGGACGGAGCCAGCAGGCTGTCGCCGGCGGCGATGACCCGGATGGCCGCCAGCACCTCCGCGGGCGGGGCGTCCTTGAGGAGGAAGCCCGCGGCACCGGCCCGCAGGGCCGCGTAGACGTACTCGTCGAGGTCGAACGTGGTCAGGATCAGCACCCGTACGCCCGCGGTCTCAGGGGACCCGCAGATCCGCCGGGTCGCCTCGATCCCGTCCATGACGGGCATCCGGACGTCCATCAGGACCACGTCCGGACGGTGCAGGCGGGCGAGCTCGACGGCTTCCGCGCCGTTGCCGGCCTCTCCGACGGCGGTGAGGCCCGGTTCGTTCTCGACGAGGATCCGGAAGGAGCCGCGCAGCAGCACCTGGTCGTCGACGACGAGCACGCGGGTCGTGCCGGTCACTTCCGTCACCCCGTCACCCCCGCCGCTTCCGTCGTGTCCGCCGCTTCCGTCATGCGGTCCTCCTCGTGCCGTCCTGCGGCAGTCGGGCGGAGACCGCGAAGCCCCCCTCGGGGCGCGGTCCCGCGCTGAACGTGCCGCCGTACATGATCGCCCGCTCCCGCATGCCGACCAGGCCGTGACCCCCAGGCCGTGCGCGGGCCGCGCCCCGTACGCCGTCGTCCGTGACGTCGATCCGCACCTCGCGCGGGTCGGCCTCGACCGCGACCCGGCAGCGTGCGGGGGCCGCGTGCTTCACCGCGTTGGTGAGGGACTCCTGGACGATCCGGTGCACGGCCAGGGCGATGCCCGCGGGCAGACCGCCGTCGGGTATCCGCACGTTCAACTCCACCTCCACGCCCGCCTGTCGGGCCTGTTCCGCCAGCCCGTCGAGCGCGTCGAGGCCGGGTGCCGGGCCCAGCGGGGCGGCGGCCGCGTCGGCGCGGAGCAAGCCCAGGGTGCGGCGCATCTCGGTCATCGCCGCCCGGCTGGTCTGCTCGATGACGCGCAGCGCGTCCACCGCCTCCTCGGGCCGCCGCGGGGCGACGTGCCCGGCGACTCCCGCCTTCACCGCGATCAGGCTGAGGCTGTGCGACACGATGTCGTGCAACTCCCGTGCGATCCGCAGCCGTTCCTCGGCGATGGCGTGCTCGGTGCGGCGGTCGGCGAGGTCCGCCTCCCGGGCCCGGCGGGCGCGTACGGCGTAGCCCGCCGCCCAGCCGCCGCCGAGGACCAGCCAGACGATGGCCGCGACCCCGGCCGCCCCGCTCCAGGTCTCGGCCGGGGTGACCAGGGCCTCCCCGGTGAGCACCGCGGCCGCCGAAGCGGCGAGTACGAGGGCCAGTACGGGCACCGAGCGCCGCGGGCTCCGCGTGAGGGCGACGGCGTAGAGGATCAGGCCGAGGGCGGCGTACGGCTCGCGGGTGATGTCCAGGAGGGTGGCGGCGGCGAGCCCGGCGAGGGCCGTGAAGGCGGCCGCCACGGGCCACCGCCGGCGGGCCGCCACCGGGAGGCCGACCAGCGCGGCGACGAGCACGCCCGCCCACGGCGGTCCGGTGTAGGCGGGCTGGGCATCGCTCCCGGACATCCGGGCGAACCCGGTGTACGTCGCGGCGATCAGCAGCGCGGCGGCCAGGTCGAGCGCGAGGAGATGGCTGTCGTGCGGTCGCCGGGGGAGACGCATGGCCCGACCGTACATCGCCATATCGTCAACCGGCCCGGCCGATCAGGGTCATGGCCAGGACCGTGAAGGCGATCGCCGCGGCCCAGCGCAGTACGACGGCTCGGCGCGGAGCCGGGCCGTCGCGGAGCACGGTGACCCCCAGCGGGACCAGGGCCAGGCAGAGCCCGGCGACGGCCGCGACCGACAGCGGGGTGGTGCCCTTGAGCACCCCGAGCGGCAGCGCGGAGGCCGCCGCGAGGGCGAGGGCGCGCACCGGACCCAGTACGCCCGCCCGCCAGGAGCCGACGGCGAGGAGCAGCCAGCCGCCCATGACGGCGAGGTTGAGGGCGCTGAAGACGTGGAACGCGCCGTACGTCTCGCCGACGAACGAGGCTGCGGCCCCGGCTCCTTGCCGTTCGGCGAGCTGGAAGGCGAGGTGGTCGACCCCGGCGTGGAAGGTCCGGGCGAAGAGCCCGAGAACGGCGAAGATCCCGCCCCACAGGGCCAGTCCGGGGCGGCGACGGCCGATCCGGGAGGCGAGTACGGCAACGGCGGGCCACAGCAGGACGGTCCCGGCGGCGAAGGCACCGTAGGAGACCGCGATCAGAACCGGGTGCTCGACGCGGGCGGCGAGCTGCTCGGGGTAGAAGAAGTGGAACGGCAGTCTCAGCAGGACCCCGGCGCCCAGCAGCAGCGGACCGGCGACGAGCGAGACCCCGCCCGCCCAACGCCCGGGGAAGCCGGACCAGTCCACCGGCAGCAGCCGCTGTCCGGCCGGGGCGGTGGTGTCGCAGACCGGGGGCGTGCTCCGTGTGCTCCGCGTCGTGTTCGTCATGGCGTGAACGATCCCGCCCACCGGCTCCCCACCGCGTCGGAGCACGGTCCGCTTCCCACCGTCGGCCTCAGGTCCGACGAGGCCCGTTCCCCGGCCCCGTATCGGACCACGGTCCGATACGGGACGGACACGGGGGCGTTCTTCTCTCAAATCGCCTGGTCAGGGCTGCGCGTGTAGGGATCGGCAGCCGGATCAGTAGTCGGCGAAGTTCCAGAACAGTCCCACTTCGGTGTCCGAGACGACGATCAGGCCGTAGTCCTCGGAGTAGAAGCTCAGCGGGCTGTACCCCCAGTGTTGCGTCGTGAAGTCGAGGGTGCCGGGGACGCGTCCGGGCCGGTTGACGTTGGTGTGAAACGTCGCGGTGTCCCCGTACCGGGCGAGGATCGTGCGTGCCATGGCCCGCAGTTCTTCCTCGCTCTCCGTGAAGCGCTTGAGGCTGGACAGGGTGCAGCCGTCGTCCGTGAGGGCCAGGAGCAGGTTCTCGGCGCCGGTCCGGTCGATCTCCTGGAGACGCCGTGCGATGAACTCCGGAGTGTGCGCCGGGAAGTGGTACGTGGGGGGCCGCTCGTACCGGCCTTCCGCCGCATCGTCGAGAACGGCCCAGCCCCGCGGGTCGGGGACCCCCTCCATCAGCGCGATGACATCGAGGACCCAGTCCTCGTGGCGGCGCGGGCCCGTGGCGTCGTAGGGGTTCGCGTCTTCGAAGAGATGGCGGACCGCGGCTTCCCAGGATCGCTGGTCGACGGGCATGTGGTGGCGGCCTTTCCGGTTTCCGGTCACAGCACTAGGCGACTCGGCGGCAGTCCGGCGTCCGGCGCGTTCGTACGTGCGTTCACTTGAGTCGGCGGGTCCGTGCCGACCGGCCGGGGGACCGCTGGTCAAGTGGTCTGGCGGGCGCGGCGGGTGCGGATCAGTGCCCGACCGCCCAACGCGGACCCGGTCAACCCGAGGAGCAGGGCCACGTAGGCCCCGCCGAGCCCGTTGCCGGTGCCGAGTCCACCGTCGGCGGTGGCCGCGACCAGCCCGCCGAGGGCCGTGGCGATCAGCCCCGCGACCACGGCGGCCGTGGCCCCGAGCGAGCCGTTGGCCACGCCGAGGCGCCCGGCGGGCCGGGTCACCGCCAGCACGGCGACGACCACGGCGGCCAGCCCCAGCAGCCCGCCGGTGGTGGCTCCGAGCCTCCCCGGGCCGAATTCGGTGACACCGGCGGCGAACAGGTGGTGAGCGGACATCAGGATGCTCCTCGTCTTCCTTCTCTTCCCACGACGGGATGTGCTTCGAGCATGTCGGCCGGGCCCCGCCGGGTCGTCCCGCAGCCGCAGACACTTCGCGCTACCGCGCTCGCGGCAGGTCCCGCGGAGCTACTGCGCGCGTGGTAGCCGCCCGCTCGTCCGCGAGCGTGATCCGCCCGCGGCGGCCCGGGGTTACGGTGCGCGCATGGACAAAGGACGGTTCCGCGTACGGGCCGGAGTCAGGGACTGGCTGATCGCCCTGGGCGTGGCGGCTGCGCTGCTGGTCACCGGTCTGTCGGGGCAGGGGCAGGGGCAGCACTCCGCCACGGCCCCCGGCCTGCTCGGCTACGCCCTGCTGGTGGCCGGCGGCCTGGCGCTGGCCGCGGGCCGACGGGCCCCGGTCGCCGTCCTCGCCGTCACCGGGCTGTGCGCGGTGGGCTACCAGGCGGCGGGCTTCGACGTGGCCGCCGTCGCGTTCCTCTTCGCCGTGTACGCGGCCATGCGGGCGGGACACCGCGTCGTCACGGTGGCGGTGAGCGTGGCCGTGCTCGCCGCTCTCCCCGTCGCTGCCCTCGCCTCGGGCCTGCACGACACGGGCGAGGCGTTCGCCCAGGCCCGGGGAGCCCTGCAGATCGCCTGGCTCATCGCCGCCGGCGCCGCCGGCGAAGCCCTCCGGCAGGCCGAGCAGCGGGCCGACGAAGCCGAACGCACCCGGGAGGAGACCGCGCGGCGCCGCGCAGACGAGGAGCGGCTGCACATCGCGCGGGAACTGCACGATTCCCTCACCCACCAGATCTCGGTCATCAAGGTGCAGTCCGAAGCAGCGGTCCACGTGGCCCGCAAGCGGGGAGAGGACGTCCCGGAGGCCCTGCTGGCCATCCGGGAAGCCGGCCGGGAGGCCTCCAGGGAGCTGCGTGCCACTCTGGAAGCCCTGCGCGACGACGACACCACCCCACCGCACGGCCTCGACCACATCCCCGACCTGGTGGAACGGGCCGGCAAGACCGGCGTGCGGGCGACACTGACGATCCAGGGCCAAGGCCGGCAGCACGACGTACCCGCCGCGGTGGGCCGTACGCTCTACCGGATCGTCCAGGAGTCCCTCACCAACATCGCCCGCCACGCGGACGCCACCACGGCATCGGTCCACATCGACTACCGCCCCGACGCCGTCGCCCTGCGGGTCGACGACGACGGCAAGGCCACGCCGGACACCATTCCCGTGCCCGGCATCGGACTGCTCGGGATGCGCGAACGCGTCACCGCCCTCGGCGGCCACCTCCGGGCGGCGCCGCGCGACGGAGGCGGCTTCACGGTCCGGGCCGAACTCCCCGTGGAGGGTGGTGCTCTGTGATCCGTGTCCTGCTGGTCGACGACCAGCCGCTCATCCGCAGCGGATTCCGGGCGTTCCTCGACCTCGAAGACGACATCGAGGTCGTGGCCGAAGCCGCCGACGGCCGGGAGGGCCTGGCGCTCGCCCGGCAGCACCTGCCCGACGTCGCGCTCATCGACATCCAGATGCCGGTCCTCGACGGCATCGAGACGACCCGGCGCATCGCGGCCGACCCGGAACTGGCCGGCGTCCACGTCGTCATCCTCACCAACTACGGCCTGGACGAGTACGTCTTCGACGCCCTGTCCGCGGGCGCCGCCGGGTTCCTCGTCAAGGACATCCTGCCGGAGGACTTCCTGCACGCCGTACGCGTGGCCGCACGCGGTGATGCCCTCCTCGCCCCCTCGATCACCCGCAAACTGATCAACCGGTACGTCACCCAACCCCTCCCCACCGACACGAGGACGGCCTTGAAGGACCTGACCGCCCGCGAACGCGAAGCGGTCGTCCTGGTCGCGCACGGCCTGTCCAACGAAGAGATCGCGGCCCGCATGGTCATCACACCCCTGACCGCGAAGACCCACGTCAACCGGGCCATGACCAAACTCCACGCCCGCGACCGCGCCCAACTGGTGATCCTCGCCTACGAATCGGGCCTGGTGATCCGGCGCAGCTAGCCCGAAGCCCCCGCGGTGCGCGAGCGACGCCGCGAGCGGAGGCGCGGCGGTGATGCGAGTGGTGGCGCCCACCGGCGGCCGTAATCCAGGGGCGACCGGGGCGGGCGGGGTGCGAGCATGCCGCATGAGCAGCTTCCTTCCCACCCTCACCGAACGCCGGTCGCCCTGGGTCACCTTCACCTCCTCCACCGACCCGTGGGTGGCCGCGGCCGAGGCCGAGCTGCGGACCCGGGGCGGGATCGTCCTGCGCCTGGACGGCGAGGAACTGCACGAGAAGGGCTGTCTGTTCCGGGCGTTCGCCCGCGAACTGGGGTTCCCCGGCTACTTCGGGCACAACTGGGACGCCATGGTGGACTGCCTCGGCGACTGGCACGGGCCCGGGCACGGCAACCAGGACGTCGCGGTGCTGATCGACGGCGCGGACCCGCTGCTGGAAGCCGACTTCCTCGGTGACCTCGTGTGGACCCTGTGCACGGGCGCCTGGCGGGCCAACTTCATGGTCGACGCCGACGGTGACCCCCACTCGTACGGCTCACCGTTCGCCCTCCACTTCGTCTTCCTGCTGGACCGCATCGCACCCGCCGACTTCGCCGAGCCCTCCGTCAACGACGAGGACGTGGCCGCAGCCGTGGTGGACGGCCGACTGGTCCTCACCCTGACCGCCGAGGACACCTGGGGCGGCGACCCCGTCTGGCCCCCGACCGCCCACACCTCCCAGCCGGCCTGAGCGGCTTCACCGCGAGGTGGTACTGAGGCGTCGATCGCTCTTCACCTAGGCGAGGGGATTCAGCCCTGGTCCTCCTCCTCGGTCTCCATGCGGCGGATTCCTTCGTGGGTCAGGGTGACCATCGCCGGGGTGTTGCCCGGCTCCCAGTCGACGGTGATCAGGCCTTCGCCGGCCAGGTAGGTGCAGGCGGCGGCCAGGTCCTGTTCCGGTACGTGGAGGTCGCGCCGTAGCTGTGCTCCGGTGATGCCGAGGAGGCGGTTGCCTTCGACGGCTTCGTACAGGACCCGGAGCACCTGGTCGCGGTAGGTCTTGCGTTCGCGCAGTGTGGCCATGACCGCGTCCTTTCGTATGTGGGGGGTGGGCTCCGGGGTCCGCGGGGGCTGTCAGGGCTCGTCGGAGTGGGCGCCGGTGCCGACGGGGGTCCGGCTGGCGGCCAGCCAGGTGCGGGCCGCGCCGGCGGGTCTCGCCGTGTCCACCGTGAGGTGGAGGCGCGTACCGCCGTTGCGACCGGGGTAACTGCGCTGTTCGGAACCGGCGAAGCAGCCGCGGAGGGCTTCTGCGACGGCGCGGGCGGCTTCGGGGGTGTGTGCGACGATCCGGACCTCGGCGCTTGCGAGCGAAGGCAGTATCTGGGTCTCGATGTACTTCACGTGGGGCGTGTCCCCTTCGCTAGTGGGTGGAGGATGCGGCGGGTGGGCGCGGGGCGCCTCGCCCGTCGGGCCCGGTCGGGGGCACAACGGAGCTCACGTCCAGCCGTTCCCGGGCAGCGTGAGGGTGCGCCGGTCGAGCGGACTTCCGACGGGGGACATGCAGGCTCCGCCTTCGCTCTCCCAGCCGGCTTCCCGGCGCTGGGTGTCGCGGATGCCGCGCCCGATGGCGGCTTCGTTGGCCATCAGCACGCCGGCGGTGAGTACGCTGCCGGGGATCGCGGCGGCCGCCATCAGCCGGGCCGCGGCGACGGGCTCGGTCCCGGGCGGGATGACGAGGAGGTCCCAGCGGCCGACGGTGTAGGAGAGCAGGATCAGCTTGTCGGGGTCCTGCTCGGTGAACCAGGCCACGTGCAGCGTGCGCCCGTCCGCCGGCACCGTGTGCGGTACGGCGGGCCAGCGGATGGGGTTCACGGTGACGCGGGTGATGCGCCCCCAGGGTTCCTCCAGGGCGGCGGCGAGCGGTGGGAGCTCGGCTTCGAGGTCGCGGGAGCGGGGCCACCAGGCGCCGTCCAGTTGGCCGGCGAGCATGGTCTTCGGGGTGAGGGACAACCGGGCCGGGGGCTGCGCGGTGAGATCGCGGGGCACGGTCCGGTCGAGGGTGGTGATCATGATGCGGGCCTGCCCCCGGACCGCACGTCGGCGGCCCGGCTTCTAGGCGATCGCCAGGAATGACACCCGCGTGAAAGCAGGTGCGCGAAATACTCCCGGTGCTTCAACTGTACGCCCGTCCGGTGGACTGTGCCGGGCGTGACCAGGCATTTTCCGCCGGGCGGCGGGCGCCGGGCGCCGGGCGCGGGGGGCGGGGGGCGGCGGGGCCTGGCCGAGGCGTCGAGGAACGACGGCGGGCTCGCGCACGCGCGACGCCGAGACCGGGCTGCCCGTACGCCGGTCAGCGCGCTGACCGGCCGCCTCCCCGCTCGGGCAGAGGTGCGGGGTCGGCCGTGGGGGAGGGACGATGGGAGTCGCGGGCACCGAGGCGCGGGCACGAAGGCCGGCCCTGGAGGCCAGGGACGCCTGGACGCCGAGGACGACGCCTGGACGCCCAGGACGCCCGGACCCCAGGACGCCCGGACCCCAGGGCGCCAAGGACGCGGGCAGCGGGTGGAAGGAGTCCCGGGATGGGCGCAACCGAATCCTTCCCGGCGCACCCCGGCCGGCCGTCGGACGGTGATCGCCCCGAGTCGGGGGGACTGCTGGACGTCCTGAGGGTCGCGGCCGCGGTGCTCGACGCGGACGGCCGGATCGTGCTGTGGAGCCCGCAGGCCGAGGAACTGTTCGGATTCACCGCGGACGAGGCCCTCGGCCGGTTCGCGGGCCCGCTCCTGGTCCACGAGGATCACCTGGAGCTGGTGGTCGACCTGTTCGCGCGCGTCATGGCGGGCGAGGAGGGCGGGACCGGCGGGGCGGGCTGGTCGGGCGTCTTCCCCGTGCGCCACAAGGATGGCGGCACGCGCCTGGTGGAGTTCCGGAACATGCGGCTGGCGGACGGCCGGAAGGCCGTCTACGCCCTGGTCCTGGCCACCGACCAGGAGACGTTGCGGCGGGTGGAGGGGGATCTGGCGCTGTCCACGCGGCTGATCTCGCAGTCCCCGATCGGGCTGGCGGTGGTGGACACCGAGCTGCGGTACGTGACCGTCAATCCGGCGCTGGAACGCATCAACGGCCTGCCAGCGGCAGAGCACGTCGGCCGGCACGTCAGCGAGGCATTGCCCTTCCTGGACGCCGAGGCCATCGAGTCCGCGATGCGTGAGGTCCTGGCCGACGGAATCCCGATCCTCGACCGCGAGTCCAAGGGGAGCACCCCGGCCGACCCGGACCACGAGCACGTGTGGTCGGTGTCCTTCTACCGGCTGGAGGCTTCCAACGGGAAGGTGCTCGGCGTCGCGACGTCCGTCGTCGACGTCAGTGAGCGCCATCGCGACAAAGCCGAGGCCGCCCGGGCCCGGCAGCGCCTCGCGCTCGTGGCCGATGCCTCGCTGCGCATCGGGACCACGCTCGACCTCGACCAGACCGCCCGGGAACTCGCCGAGGTCTCCGTCCCGGAACTGGCCGACGTGGCGGCGGTGGACGTGCTCGACAGCATCCTGCACAGCCGCGCGGCCGTTGCCGTACAGGAAGGGGCCACGGTGTTCAGGGCCTTGGCCGTGGCCGCCGCGTACCCCACGGACGCGGTGGTCGCGGCCGATCAGCCGGGTGAGGTGGCCCGCTACGACGCCGACCGGCTGGTCACCCGGTGCGTGAACACCGGCCGTCCGGTCCGCTTGTCCCACGTGGACGCCGAGGACCTGATCCGCATCGCCCGCAGTCCCGAAGCCGTCGGCATGCTGGCCGCCGAGGGACTCCACTCCTACCTGGCCGTGCCGCTGATCGCCCGCGGCGAAGTCCTCGGCGCCCTCGACCTCAAGCGCCTGCGCAATCCGGAACCGTTCACCGCCGACGACGAGGTCCTGGCCGGCGAGCTGGCCGCGCGGGCCGCCGTGTGCATCGACAACGCACGCTGGTACCAGCAGGCGCGCAACACCGCCCTCACCCTCCAGCGCAGCCTGCTCCCCCAGGAGCCACCGGACCCGCCGGGCCTGGAGATCGCGTACCGCTACCAACCCGCCCAAGCGGCGGACGAGGTCGGCGGCGACTGGTTCGACGTCATCCCCCTGACGGCGGACAAGACCGCCCTCGTCGTCGGCGACGTCATGGGCAGCGGCATCAGCGCCGCCGCGACGATGGGCCAACTCCGCACCGCCACCCGCACACTGGCCGACCTCGACCTCGACCCCGCGCAGGTACTGCGCCACCTGGACCGCCTGACGAACCGCATGGGGCAGACCATCACGACCTGCGTCTACGCCGTCTACGACCCCCACCACACCCGGTGCCTCATCTCCAACGCGGGACACCTGCCCCCCGTGGTGATGCGTCGCGGCCGGCCGCCCGAACTACTGGACCTGCCCACCGGAGTGCCTCTGGGTGTCGGGGAGTTCCTCTTCCACACCACCCTGTTCGATCTGCACCCCGGCGACCAGCTGGTCTTCTACACCGATGGCCTGGTCGAAACCCGCGACCAGGCCATCGACGAACGCCTGAACGTTCTCCTTGCCCTCCTCGCGGCGCCGCCGCGTTCCCTGGAGGAGACCTGCGACATGCTCCTCCGCGCACTGCGGCACCCCGGCGACCACGACGACGTCGCCCTGCTCATCGCCCGCGTACGGGGCTGAACGCGCGCGGGAGCGAGCGGGCGCGGGTGGGCGAGCGTGGGCGCGCGTGGGCGCGCGGTGCTCCGCTCAGAACGTCTCGTCGTGCAGGTCCTCTTCGCGCAGCAGGTCGTCCTCGCGGCGGCGCGAGCTCTCCTTCTGGCCCTGCTTCCGGCCGTGCTTCTGAGCCTGCTCCTCTCCCTGCTTCTCTCCCTGCTCGCGGGAGGCCTTGCCCGGCTGGGGGCGCGCGGGGTCTCCGGAGCGATGGTGTTCCTGCGCCTCGCGGCCCTTGCCCGGCTCCTGGTGCTTGCCCTGTGTAGCGCCCATGGCGTGATTCCTCTCGATGCGGGGGACGGGGATTCCTCGCGAATCACGCTGACAGGAAGATGGACAATCTGCATCATTTCGGCTACGGAGCGTGCCTTACGGGTGACGCCCGTCCCTGTCCATGGCGTCGATCACGGCGCAGTGCCTGCGGCGCCGAGCCGGGCGGCCACGCGATCCGCCCCGCAGGACCGGCCAAGGCCGGTCAGAGCCGGAACAGCACTCCGCGCCAGGTCCAGCCGGCGTCGAGGACCGCCTGGCGCAGGGGGTCCTTCATCTCGCGGGTCTCGAAGCGGAGCGTCTCGACCCTGTGCTCGCGCCCGTCGGGCCCCGTCTCCTTCCCCCACACCCGGTACACCGCGTTCGCCGGCCCGCGGGAGCGCTGCCCGAGGACGTGCTCGCTCAGCGAGACCTCCCACTGCTCGTCGACGGCCCGTACCTCGTGCTTCGCCGCGTCCAGCCGCATTCGGGTCCAGAGCCGCACGCGCAGCTGCGGGAGCCGGCACTCGGCGACCAGGTCGCCCTCCTTCGGGGTCCCGTTGCGTACGGCGAAGGGGACGCCCGGCCCGTTGAGCGCCAGTAGCGCTGACCGGACCTCCAGCGGTGTGCGCGGTGCGACACCCTCGTCGGGACGCCGGGTGCCGAAGTAGTGGTCCAGGAGGCCCATCGCTATGCCCCGTCCCCGGTGTCCGGGCGAACCGTGCGCACGAACTCCTGGAAGTCCCGCAGGACTTCGTCGTGCTGGGCGGCCGTGGCGGTCAGTGCCAGCCGGATCATCGCCCGCCTGTGCGGGTCCCGGACGTCCGGGAAGGTCAGGAACACCTGCGACTGGACGAGGTCGTGTCGCACGTCGCCCACGACGGCCGAGAAGATCAGCCGCTGGGTCAGGGCGGGTGCGTCCGCGGACCCCACCTCGCGGCGATGGGCCACCACGACCGGCCGGGCGGCCTCGCGCAGGCGCTGCGCCGATTCGTCGGCGAGTTCCGCCAGGGTCGCCGAATCCCGCGGGACCTCGCCGGCGACGGTGATGTTGGCGGTGAACCCGTGGTCCGGGTGTGGATGCACCGCGGCGAAGGCCACCCCGGGGACGTCGACGCCGTCCGGGGGCGCGGCCGGGAGCCAGCCTCCCGGTAGGCGGAACTCGATCGGTATCGGCAGTGTCATGGGCATCGTGGGCCCTCCTTACGCGGGGAAGTACATCAGAACACCCAGCCGCCGACGGTGTCCTTGACCGAGCCGGCGGCATCACCGAGCGCGTCGACTCCGTCCCCGACCACGTCGCCCACCGCGTCGGCCGCGTCGCCGACGCTCTTGGCCACCTTGTCCGGGTCGACCGTGAACTCGAGACCCACGGAGCCGCCCAGGACGGGGGAGAGGCCCACCTTGCCGCCGAGCTTGTACACGCCTTCGTCGTTCTTCTCGAAGCCCCATTTGGCCTCCGCACCGGGACCGGCCCATCCCTCGGCCGTGCCGCCGAAGCCGATGCCGGCGACCTCGCCGCCCCCGGCGACGGAGGCCTTCGCCCCGGCGAACGCCTTCGCGTTGACGACGACTCCGTCCTTGCCCGCCTTGAGGCCGGCGCTCGCCTCCGCGCCGGCGAAGCCCTCGGCCCGCCCGTAGACGCCGGCGTAGGGGCCGTACTCGGCCCGCCCCTCGGCGAGCCCGCGGAGTCCCGCGGACGCCTCGGCCTTGGCGGCCAGTCCCGCGTCGGTGAAACCGAAGTTCGCGCTGGCCCGGGCGCCCCCGTAGGCGTCGGCGACCCCGGAGAGCTTCCAGTCCCCGTTGGTCGTCGACCCTTCGGCGTTGACGTGGAAGAGGTCGGCGGCGGCCTTGACCGAGCCCTCCTTGCCGTACTTGGGGCCGGTCACCTTGAACTCGGCGCCGGGGCCCTTCGCCGAGGCGCTGCCCTCGGAGGTCCATCCATCGGTCTTCGTCGCGGCCCCGTCCGCCTTCGGTGCCCCGGCCTTCGCCAGGTCCCCCTCGGGGTGGGCGTTGAACCCGTTGAAGGTGGCGTCATCGCCCCCGCCGAAGGCGTCCCTGTTGCTGTCGACAACGGCGGCGCTCAAGGCGGTCCTGACGCTCTGGTCGGCCTCGGAGACGGCCTTCACGCGGTCGTCGATGTGCTGCTGCCATGCCGCGACGGAGGCGCGGATGATGCTCTGACCGTCGGGATCGTGGTGGTACGCGCTGCGCTCGGCGGGCGTGAGCTTGGAGTAGTCGAAGCCGATGCGCCCCTGCTCGGACACGGTCATGCCGGCGGCCATCGCGTCGTCGCGGGCGCTCTCCAGCTTCTGCCTGAGATCGGTGAACTTCTCGTGGGCGTCGCGCAGCAGGCTCGCGATCGCCTTGGCCTGGCTCTGGGCCGCGGAGTACTCGTACCGGGTGGCCGCGAACTTCGTCCGGGCGGCGCCGGCGCTCACGCCGGCCCAGCCGGGGCCCATGGTGATCTTCTGTACGGTGTCGCCGTAGCGGATCTCCACCTTGCCCAACTCGCCCGCCATCGCCTCCCACTTGGAGGCGGCCGCCGTCAGCAGGCCCAGGTCCATGGTCATGACTTCGTGGTAGGTCGGCACCGCAGCCCTACAGGTTGTTCAGTTTGGACTGGGACAGAAGCTGGTCACCCACGCCGGTGTCATTGCGTACGAAGAGGCCCGAAGTTCCGCGCAGCGCGTTCTTCTCCGCTGCCAGGCGGCCCATCAGGGCTCGCACTTGCTGGTCCCACGTGTCCGCGACCGTCTTCAGCCCGGCGGCGGTCTCCCAGCCGCCGAAGCCCTTGTGCGCCGAGCTGGTGGAGTCATCCGCGTGCTCCGCGGCCTTCTTCGTGCTGGGCTCCAGCTCGTTCTCGATGGTGCCGGCCGCCGCCTTCTTCTCCGCCGGCGTCGAAGCGAAGTCCGCTTTCCCGCCGCCCGGTCCGGACGGCTCGGGCGGGATGCCGTTCACCTGCGTACGCACCTGCTGGTCCGCGCCGCCCGCAGGTGCACGCCCCCACTCCTGAGCAGAATCCGCGGCCATGGTGCCCCCCGTGTCGGCAGATTGTGATCATAGGACGAGTGCCGTCCGACTCTGCAACCCCCCTCGTGCCGAAGGGAATTGGGGACACAGACTGTCCACCCTCCCTCCACCCCAACTCCCCATGGGAGCCACGGATGGGGGCAGGGGCGCCCCGGTCCCTCGATCGGTCCCAGGCAACGACGAAGCCCCAGGTCGTTGACCCGGGGCTTCATGGAAGAGCGGAGGGCGGGAATCGAACCCGCGCTACGGGCTTGGGGATCGGATCACGTCGTGCACGGGGCCGTCGGGCAGGTGCCGGCTCGCCCGGATCCTCGCTGCGGCCCGTTCCGGGGTGTGCTCGTCGGCCAGGCGGTGAGCTCGGGGTCACGATGACGGTCACGCGCTCCGCCCGGCACGGTACGCACCCTCAGGCCGAGGTCGGTGGGGTGGGTGTTTCGTTGGCGCGGCGGTATTCGGCGTTGATGCGTTGGGCTTCTTCGAGTTGGTCTTCGAGGATGATGATGCGGCAGGCGGCGTCGATCGGGGTGCCTTGGTCGACGAGCTCGCGGGCGCGGGCGGCGATGCGCAGCTGGTAGCGGGAGTAGCGCCGGTGGCCGCCGTCCGAGCGGAGCGGGGTGATGAGGCGGGCCTCGCCCAGGGCGCGGAGGAAGCCTTGGGTGGTGCCGAGCATCGCTGCGGCCCTGCCCATGGTGTAGGCGGGGTAGTCGTCGTCGTCGAGACGGCCGAACGAGTCACCTGCTGTCATTGAACCTCTTTCTGGAACGCGTGGAGGGGCCCTGGTGCCTATGGCACCAGGGCCCCGAAGGAACTACTACACCATCTGCCGGCCCTGATACTGCGCCGGCCCTCTGTGTCCGCAGACCCGACTCATACGTGAGCGGGGTGCGGGGATCGCGGTTGCTTGACCGGAGACCACCTCACTATCGATGTCCTGCGGTACCCGGGCTCCAACCTGCCGGCCCGGGCGATCCTGATGGCGCTCAGCTCCTCCGTTCTTCCCTCAGTGATCAACTACTTGTCCAACGGGTACTGCGTCATGCTGGTAATGCCTACTGCTGGAACTGCTGGAACTGCTCATGCTGCTTGTACCGCGCGTGGCCCGACCTGGCGCCACGTTCCGGCAGCCAGCCCCGTCGCCCATCCTGCATCTGCTCTGGCTTGGAACCCCACTGCCGAACCTCCCGGTGCGCGCGCCCGCAGCCGACGCCTTCACCGAGGTGCTGCTCACTGACTTCACTGCTGGGTACCGCTCGTGGTGGCCCCTGATCACTGCGGGCCACCCGGTCCAGTCGTCAGTACCGTCGCCGTCCTGCACCAGCCCTGGCTTCGGAACTCCACCACCGCACCGTCCTGCGTACTGCACCTACGGGTACTGCGTACTGCTGCCCGGCAGTTCGTCTCTGCCCGGCCCTGCGGTCTCTCTGTGCTACGAGAGAAACCATAACCACGTCACCGCCCAATGTCTACTCCGGCCAGGATAGATTTTTGAATGCATGTCGGTGAGGTAATCGGGTCCCGTCGGATCGAACAATCGTGGGTCAGGGCGCAACGGCCGCTCAGGCCGAGGGCAGGCCGTGGGCGGGGACGGCGGCGAGTGCGATGTACCGCGGTTCACCCGTCTGCGCTTCCCTCCGGGTACGCGAAAGGGCCCGAGCGGCATGTGCCGGTCGGGCCCTCTTCACTGGTCGGATGGCGGCAGGCGCCGGGCACCCGTCAGGCGGTCACGGGGGTGCCGAGCATCGCGGAGGCCCGCTGCAGGGGGCTGAGCATGCGCGGGGCCACGGCGGGTCGGGGAAGGCTGCCGCGGCAGGTGAAGCCGAGCTGGGTCATGGCCCGGAGGACCTCGCCGACGCTGAAGTCGCGGCGGTCCTGGCGGGTGATGACCTGGCCGACCTGCTTGACGGGGTAGATCCGGCGGCCGATGATCACGGACTCCCCGAGGATCTCCTCGGGCTTGATGCCCTTCATCGACTCCAGGACACCGCTCTTGGTCAGGTCGAACGGGAAGCGGGCGATGACACAGCGCATGTTGCCTCACAGGGTGAAGAGGGGAACGGTCCGACCACGGCGAGCTGGTGGTTCAGCGGGCGAGGGCGAGGACGCCCAGAGCGCTGCCTTGCTCGTCGACGACGGGCAGAGCGGTGAGCCTGCGGTAGTGCATCGCGTGCTCGGCCTCGGTGACCGTGGTCATGGGCGAGGTGAACGGCCCGCGTTCGCCGAGGACATCGCGCAAACGGAGCCGGTCCGTGTACGCCGCGCTCTCGCGGACGTCGGCGAGCCGGGCCTGGGTGACCAGCCCCGTACACAGGCCGTCCTCGTCACAGACGAGCAGACGATCCGTGCGGGAGCCGGCCATGACGGCCAGGGCCACTTCGACGGTCATGTCGTCACAGACCTGCGGACCGGCCGCTTCCATGGCGCCGTCCACCGTCCGCAGGACGAGGTCGGCATGAGCGTCGGCATGAGCATCGGCCTGCGCCGGGCGGGGCTGCATCTGGACCAGCGTCAAAAGGTGCCTCCTGCAGAGGTGGGTCAGTGTCCTGATCACGTGGTGCTCAGGCCGCCGCGTCGAAGGAGTTCTGCCGTGCGCTCGCGCGCCGGGCGGCTGAAGCGGGCCCGCGGCGGCCACGGGAGGCCGTGCTGCGCTTGGGCCGCTCGGAGACCGGGGCGGTGATGGTGACCGGGATGCCGGAGGGCGCCTGCGCGCCGGTGATGCGGTTCAGGGCCTCGTCGCCCGAGTGGACCTGGGTGGTCTGCGGGGTGATGCCCGCGGCCTGCATGAGGCGTGCCATCTCGCGGCGCTGGTTGGGGGTGACCAGGGTGACGACGCTGCCGGACTCGCCGGCGCGGGCGGTACGGCCGCCGCGGTGCAGGTAGTCCTTGGGGTCGGTCGGCGGGTCGACGTTGACGACCAGGTCCAGGTTGTCGACGTGGATGCCGCGCGCCGCCACGTTCGTCGCGACCAGCACGGTGACGTGTCCGGTCTTGAACTGGGCGAGCGTACGGGTCCGCTGCGGCTGGGACTTCCCGCCGTGCAGGGCCGCGGCGCGGACCCCGTTGTCGAGGAGGTCCTGGGTGAGGCGGTCCACGGCGTGCTTGGTGTCCAGGAACATGATCACGCGACCCTCGCGGGCGGCGATCTCCGTGGTCGTCCGCTGCTTGTCGGCGCCCTGGACGTGCAGGACGTGGTGCTCCATCGTGGTCACCGCGCCCTGTGAGGGATCGACGGAGTGCACGACCGGGTCGGTCAGGTAGCGGCGCACGAGCAGGTCGACGTTGCGGTCGAGGGTGGCGGAGAAGAGCATCCGCTGGCCCTCGGGACGCACCTGGTCGAGCAGCGCGGTGACCTGGGGCATGAAGCCCATGTCGGCCATCTGATCGGCCTCGTCGAGGACGGTGATGGCGACCTGGTTCAGGCGGCAGTCACCCCGGTCGATGAGGTCCTTCAGCCGGCCCGGGGTCGCGACGACCACTTCGGCCCCGGCGCGCAGCGCCTGGGCCTGCCGGTAGATGGGCATGCCGCCGACCACGGTGGCCAGGCGCAGCTTGACCGCCCGGGCGTAGGGCGTGAGCGCGGCCGTGACCTGCTGCGCGAGCTCACGGGTGGGTACGAGGACCAGCGCGAGCGGCTGGCCCGACTCGGCGCTCTGACCGGCCGTACGGGCCAGCAGCGCCAGGCCGAAGGCCAGGGTCTTGCCGGAGCCGGTGCGGCCGCGGCCGAGCACGTCACGGCCCGCGAGAGTGTTGGGCAGCGTGGCCGCCTGGATCGGGAACGGCGTGACCATGCCCTCACGGCCGAGCGTGGCGAGCAGCTGGGCCGGCATGGCGAGGTCGGCGAAGGCCTCGACGGCGGGCAGTGCGGGGGTGATCGTCTTCGGCGGCGCGAACTCGCCCTGGATCGCGGCGGGCCGACGGCCGAATCCGCCCGAGCGGCTCGGACCTTCGGAACGGCTCGGACCTCCGGAACGGCTCGGGGTCGACGAGCCGAAGCGGCTGCCCCGGCCGGAACCGGAGCCGGCGGCGAATGCGGGGCCGCCGGTGCGGCTGCGGGTGCGGGCGGAGCGGTCGTTCGTACGTGTGGGATTCATGCGGAACCTTCCTTGATGCGGCGCGTATCAAGGAATTCCCGCAGCGTAAGAGCGGCGCAGGGAATTGCGAGAACGGGCCGAATGTGATGCGAAAGCGGATCTGGCGGACAGGAAATCTGTACGGGCTCAGGCGCTGAAATAAGGTGGCGTCATATGGACGCGACAACCAAAGAAATCGACTCGGGTGCGGCTCCGAGAGGGCCTGTCGTCCGAGTCTCTCCATGCTCAATACCGCGGGTGAACACACCGCGGGAAATGCGTGCAGCTGGGGCCCGCACCCCGAGGGATGCGGGCCCCAGCTGCAGAATGCGTGTCAGCGTCAGGCGGGAACGATGTTCTCGGCCGTCGGGCCCTTCTGGCCCTGCGCGATGTCGAAGGTGACCTTCTGGCCCTCGTTCAGCTCGCGGAAGCCCTGGGCGGCGATGTTCGAGTAGTGGGCGAACACGTCAGCGCCGCCACCGTCCTGCTCGATGAAGCCGAAACCCTTTTCCGCGTTGAACCACTTAACGGTACCAGCAGCCATGTCATATCTCCTTTGGGGCAATACACCAGCGTCCACACTGTGCGGACACCGTGTCGCCGCGATGATGCCCCACCGGTAAATGACCGGGAAATACAAAGCGCTTCCAGTGGAATGAATTCCGGCGGAGGCGCTTGAAGTTCTTGGGTACCAAAACTGCAACCGAGATCGACAGTAGCACGCTGCAGCGGCTTGTGTGCGCTGAATAATTCCGGCCGCCGTGTTGCGGTAGAAACTCTCCCCGCGGGATCCGTCAAATTCTTAGGCGGCGGCAACAGATATTGATTCACCCCGACCACAGCGTTTTTGCTGGGGCGCCGAGCGCGCTCCGCGTGAGCAAGCCGCCCGGGCCGGTCCGGGCGGGCGCGCGTGCCTCAGGTCATACGCGTCGGCCCGATCGCTCCGCCTTCCACTGCTGGTCGGCGGCCCCGTGGCGGGCCCGCTGTTCCTCGGTACGGACGTCGTCCAGGGACTCACGCGTCCCACCGCGTCATGTGGGGCCCTTCGGCCGCCGGCTGTGGCCGCCCGCGATGACGTGAGGACGCGAGGACGCGAGGACGTCCGAAGGTCCGAAGGTCCGTGACCTGGTCGCCGCCGTGGCCGGCAACGGACGGCGATCGACCGGGTGCGACGGGTCTTTCATCCCGTGTCCGGCAGCCAGGCGTTGTTGTTCTCGTTGTACCAGTAGCTGTGGCCGGCCTTCAGGGCGACCGTGCGGAACGGGCGGCCGTGGTCGTCGATGCGGGTGGTGCCCTGGCGGTCGCCACTGCTCCAGGCCAGCTCCAGGTACCAGCTGACGTCCTGACCGAGTGTGGCGGCGTCGATGTTCAGCACCTGGGGGTCGGTGGCCGAGACCTTGTACGGGAAGTCGGTCGAGGCCGTCGGCCGCTCGCCCTCCTTGCCGGGTACGGGCCTGGCCCTCGGGGAGGCGTCGTCCAGGTCCACGGCGAAGGACGCCGGCACCAGCGCGCCGCCGCAGCCGGAGCCCATGGTGTACGCGTTCCAGCCGGGAGCCTTGCGGCCGCTCACGACATGGACGTACAGCGCGTGCAGGACCGCGGCCTTGCCCTCGGTGCCCTGGACGGTCAGCTGCATGCGCAGGTGCCCCGCCGGGACGGCTTGCAGGGCCCGGGCCCACCCTTCGGTCGCCTGCCCGGCGGGGGGCGGGGGGACCGAGGCGGGTTCCTTGTCCAGGGCGAACCACTGGTCGCAGGGGCTGTCCCAGTTGTCGGGCAGGACGTTGACCGTGAACGGGGCGGTGGGGGAGGCCCCCTCCTTGGCGGTGGCCTGCGAGCTGGACGCTGCCGAGGGGGACGCGGACGTTGCCGAGGGGGACGACGGTGGTCCGGGGCTGGTCGGGGGTGCGGATTCGGCTGCGGGCACGGGTGACGACGACCCGCCGGACGGCAAGGCCTGGCCCGCCGCCGCCCGCTCGCGTGAGGACTGCTGGGCGGCGCCGCGCCGCGTGTCCCCGTGACCCGTATCTCCCATGGAGGAGACGGCGGCGGCGGCCCCCGCCACCGCGGCGGTGGCCACGGCGGCCGCAACGGCGAGCAGCAGCCGAGGACGCCGGGCCCCCGGTACGGAGGCCCGGCCGGGGCCCGGCTGGACAAGGGCGGCGGGTGTGTGTGCGGGTGCCTCCGCCGCCGGTGCAGGGGCGGGGTCCTCCGCCGGTGCCGGTGCCGGCGCCGGTGCCAGCGCGGGAGCGGGAGCGGGGGTAGGCGCCGGAGCGGACCCGGTCGCGGACGCCGGGGCCGATGCGGGGTCGGTCTCCGCCTGCGGCCGGACCTCCGAAGCCTCCCCAGCCACCACCACCGCCGATGCGGGTGGCACCTCCGCCGCGGCGCCGCCGCCCCGCGGCGCCGCGGAGTTCGCCGCACCCGATCCCGAGGTCTGCCCCTCCGCCACCCCCCGCCGCCGCTCCACCAGAGCCAGCAGCCACTGCCGGTGCAGCGCCACCAGTTCGTCGGCCGAGGCACCGCAGACGCGGGCGAACCGCTCCACCGGGGCGTACTCCGTGGGCACCGCCGCGCCGCTGCAATAGCGGTGCAGCGTCGAGTTGCTGGAGTGCAGACGCTTCGCGAGCGTGCCGTAGCTGCGCCCCGAGCGCTCCTTGAATCCGCGCATCAGCTCCGCGAACCGCTCCGTCTCCGTGGCCATTCCACCCTCCCCCTCATCCCGGAAGCCCGTTCCAGGCTCACCCGATCGCCCAGGTGAGAGGGGTCGGGAGCGTTACAGGGTTCCTACTATCCCGGTCCGGACGCCACTGGGACGAAGCCGCCCCCACAGTTGCGTCATCAGCCCGTCGGTCCGCCGATCGGATCGACGGTCGGATTCGGCGGTCGTAAGGGGGGCCCCACACGCCCCACCCGCCCCACCGACAACCCTCGGCCGCCTGCGGCAGCAGGCGACCGGAACAGCAGCCCCACCCAACGTCTCGTCAGGCAGGAAGCGAAAGCCTCCGTCTGACGACCGCACCGACACGGAGATTTCCCCATGCGTACCTACCGACTCCGCACCACCGCCCTGGCCGCCGCCACCGCCGGCCTCGCTCTGGCCCTGACCGCCTGCGGTGGCTCGGACAGCGCCGGCGGGCCGACGGTGAACCCCTCCGCGACCAAGAGCGCGGACAAGCCGGTCTCGACCGGGACCGTGACGCCGTCCGGGGAGGGCGCCTCCGCCGCCCCGTCCGACGGCAAGGCCACCGGAACCGGCACGGCCACCGCCACCCCGGCGAAGGCCGGTTCGGGCGCCAAGAACACGGGGAACACCACCGGTGACTCCTACGCCTACACCCACCCCTGCTCGGCGCGAAACCTGACCGTCAAGGTCACTTCCCCGGCGGGCGCTCCGGCCACCGTCCGCATCATCACCGTGACCAACAACGGTTCCACCTCCTGCGGTCTGGACTACTTCCCCACCGTCGGCTTCAGCGCCAAGGGCCGCGCGCTCGGTCTCCAGGCCGCTGCCCCCGGTGGACTGGGCGGCGCCCCGGCGTACCCGGTGCACCCCGGCGCCACCGCGTACGCGGCCGTGAACCTCAACCCGTCGGGTGGCAACGGCCCCGTGGCCGACGAGGTCAACGTCCTGGCCGACAAGGAGCACATGCCGAACGCGGACGGCGTCAGCCTCCAGCTGGCCAAGCCGGGCAGCGTCGCCAACCCGAAGGTCGGCCTGTACCGCACCAACACCCGCGACGCGCTGAGCGCCTTCTGAACGGCACACAACTGCCTCGACGACCTCAGGGCAATCCGAGACGAGCTCCGACCCAGCGGGGGCCGCGTGCGGATCTCACCACGACGCCGCCCGGCCGCACCCTGGACGTGCCGGGCGGCCGGCAGGCCGCACGGCAATAGGTCTAGATGACGACGAAGCCCCAGGTCGTTGACGTGGGGCTTCGCAGAAGAGCGGATGACGGGAATCGAACCCGCGCCATAAGCTGTGCTTGAGGGGCATGCCTCTCACGCTGGTGCCCCACGGTCGGCATGACCGGTCCCGAACGCCTGCCCTTGTCCAGGCCGTTGGGTATGCGGCAGCCGGTCAGGCCGGCGGATGAACTGACCTGGCAAGCCGCGATGTGTCAAGGGGGGTGGCCGCCCGCCCGTTCGGGGGTTGGGCGCAATGATCTTGTGTCAGCGTCCTGGCAGAGTCGTCGTCAAGCCACTGAACGGCCCTTACGGGCCGGGCCACGACCAGGGGGAAGACACATGTACCGCAAGCGCATCGCCACCGCAGTTCTGCTCGCCGCAACGACCATCGGGGCGTTCGTTCCCGCGGCGGCGGCTCGGCCGCTCGACCCGGTACAGCACCAGTTGGATCTGCTCGTCGACGCCGACGAGGTCCCGGGTGCCCTGGCGTACGACGGTAGGACGACGCGTACCGCCGGTGTCGCGGACCTGGAGTCGGGCCGGCCCATGGTCGATGAGCGGGGGCGGATCCGGGTGGCCAGCAACACCAAGGCGTTCACCGCGGCAGCGGTGATGCGCCTGGTGGCGGACGGGCGGATACGGCTGGACGACCGCGCCGGCCGATACGTGCCACAGCTCTCCGAGCACACGATCACGATCAGGCAGTTGCTCAAGCAGACCAGTGGGCTGCCGGAGTACGCCACGCTGGTCGACTGGACCCGGCCCGGTACGCCCGAGGACTATCTGGCCCTCGCGCTCAAGGAGAAGCCCGGCTTCGAGCCCGGCACCGGCTGGGGCTACTCCAACACCAACTACCTCGCGCTCGGCATGGTGATCGACAAGGCGTCGGGGGTCGGATTCCGCACGTACATCGAGCGCACGATCCTGCGCCCGCTGCACCTGGACGACACGTACTGGCCTACGCCCGGAGAGCTGTCCCTGCGCGGACCGCACGCCCGCAACTACGGCATCCACCCGGCCGCCCCGGAGGCCGGCCGGGTGGATCTGACCGAGCTTCCCGGGTACGAGTTCGGCGCATCCGGTGGCCTCGTCTCCACGCCCAAGGACCTCAACGCCTTCTGGAACGGGCTGTTCGGCGGCCGCCTCCTGCCCGCCTGGGCGGTGCGCCAGATGACCCACGACACCACCGCAGTTGGTGGGCGCGACGTCTACCCGGCGGGCAGCCGCTACGGCTACGGCATCGCCTCGATCCCCCTCAGCTGCGGCGGTTCCTACTGGGGCCACGGCGGCGACCTGCCCGGCAACTCCGTGGGCGGAGGCCGCGCCACGGCAGGCCGCGGCACCGTGACCGTCTACACCACGACCTGGGCGGCCGAAGGCGAAAGCCTGCGCCACCTCCAAGGGGCGGTGGACGCGGCCCTGTGCGCCAAGCAGCGCTAGCCGCCCGGCGCACCGGCTTGTGGTCACGATCCCCCCTCGACGCCGTCATCAGCCGGTCATCAGGCGGTGACGGTCCGCAGGGATGCGGCCGGGAGCCGACGCCTGCGGCCGTAACCACTGCGCAAGCGGCTCAGGTCGAGCCGCAGGCGGGCTAACGCCGGTCCAGTAGACCCCCCTGCAGGGCCAGTACGACCGCGCGCGTGCGGTCGCTGACGTTCAGCTTGGCGAAGATCCGGAGCAGATGTGTCTTCACCGTGGCCTCGGAGATGACCAAGCGCTTGCCGATCTCCGGATTGGACAGGCCGTCCGCGACAGCACTCAGCACGTCCACCTCGCGCGCGGTGAGCGTCACCGGCGAGGGCTGCCGCATCTTGGCCACCAGACGCTGCGCGACGCGTGGGGCCAGGACGGTCTCGCCCCGGGACGCTGAGTGGATGGCCTCGACGAGCTGCTCGCGGGTGGCGTCCTTGAGGAGGTAGCCGGTCGCGCCCGCCTCTACTGCATGCTCGATCTCGGTGTCGGTGTCGTAGGTGGTCAGGATCAGCACGCGAGTCCCCGGACGGCCCGCGACGATCTCGGCGGTGGCACCCACCCCGTCGAGCACCGGCATCCGCAGATCCAGCAGCGCCAGGTCGGGCTGCAGCCGGTCGACCAGCTCGACCGCCTCCCGGCCGTCGCTTGCTTCGCCGACGATGTCGATGGTGGGCTCGGAGGCCAGCAGCGCAACCAGGCCGGCGCGCATCACCGCGTGGTCGTCGGCCAGGATGATGCGGAGCGCGTCTGCCGATGTAGTCATGTCACACCTGACCGTTCGTGGGAATCATGGCGAGGATGCGGGTGCCATCTCCAACCGAGCTGGTGACGGTGAGTTCGCCGCCGAGTTCGGCGAGGCGTTTGCGCATGCCGTTGAGTCCGAAGCCTCGGGACTCCTCGACCACGAAACCCCGGCCGTCGTCGATGATTTCCAGCTCGATGCCGAACGGCTGCCGTGCCAGGACGATGTCCACGGCGGAGGCTGCCGCGTGCTTGCGGATGTTGGCGAGGGACTCCTGAGTGCAGCGGAGCAGCGCGATCCGAGTCGGTTGGTCGCACTCGATGTCCGGCAGGTCTGCGGTGACGGTGACCCCGGTGTCCTCGGTGAACCGGTCCAGTGTCCGCCGCAGGGTTCTGGCCGCCGAGCCGGGAGCCACGCCGCTCTGGGGGGCCGAGCCGACGAGGACGCGGGCCTCGGCGAGGTTGTCGCGGGCGGTCTGCTCGATGGATTGCAACTGCTGCGCGCTCCTCTCCGCATCGGTTTCGAGGCCGGAGCGGGCCGCCTCCGCCAGCGCGATGATGGAGGCGAAGCCCTGGGCGAGGGTGTCGTGGATCTCCCGTGCGAGGCGCTCGCGCTCCTCTGCGGCGCCCTGGAGCCGGTGTGCCTCGGCCAGGCTGAGCTGGGTGCTTTTCAACTCAGTGCGCAGCTGGGCGCGTTCGTCGCGCAGTTCAAGGGCCCGGGGCGTCAGTACGGCGATCAGGACGCTCACCGCGTAGACAGCGAACGAAGAGATGGCGTTGGTGGTGAGGACCTCGGCGTTCAGGCCCTCCCGCAGGCTGCCGCCGACCGTGATGGCCACGGCACCGAGCCCGCTGCAGACGATCGAGGACCGCAGACTGTTAGCGAAGATGACGAACTGTGGGAGCGCCAGCGTGTACAGCACCCCGAAGCCGTCGCGGAGGTAGGCGAGTCCGCCCAGGACGGGGACCAGTAAGGCCAGATAGGCGTACGCGCCGAGCACCGGATTGCCGGGGCGTCTGCGTACGAGCCCGTAACAGATGCCGAGAAGTGCCAGCAGCCCCAGCGACCCGTAACCGGTCGGGCGGGGGGTGTCCCCCACGATGGTGATCACGGCCAGCAGGCCAATGATCACCCAGGACATGACGTCCCACCAGTGGAGCATCCATATCCAGAACGGGTCCCCGCGCTGCGGACGTTGAAGCATGATCGTCAGACTACGTTCTCGAATGGACGGGGAGCCGTGGTGGTGATCAGCGCCGTAGGGGACGACCGGGTCGGCCGGAGCGGCCACCATGCCCGCTCGCCGAGAAGGAGCAGGAGAGACGGCAGGACCATGAGCCGGATGACCACGGCGTCCAGCAGTACGGCCACCGCCAGACAGAAGCCCATCTGCTTCATCTCGGTGAGGTGCAGGGCGACGAAGGCGCCGAACACCGTCACCATCACGATCGCCGCGCTGGTCACCACCTTGGCCGACCGGGTGATGCCGTCCAACACTGCCTCGCGGGCTGACATTCCGTTGTGCATGGCCTCTTGGATCCGGCTGACCACGAATACCTGGTAGTCCATCGACAGACCGAAGAGAATCACGAGGAGGAACAGGGGCACCCGGGACGCGATCGCGCCGAGGGAGTCGAAGGCCAGCAGGTCCTCCGCCCACGTCCCCTGGAAGAACACGACCAGCAGGCCGAGCGAGGCCCCGGCGGACAGCAGATTGAGCACGACGCCGATCAGACCGATGACCACCGAGCGGAACGCCCACACGGTCATCGCGAAGGTGACCAGCAGCAGGAGCCCGATGACCAGCGGGAGCTTGCTCTTCTCGTGATGCACGTAGTCGCGGCCCCGGGCCACGTCACCGCTCACCCCCGTCTCCACGCCGGACAGCATGCCGACCGTGGCGGGCACATGGTCCTTACGGAGATGCCCGAGCGACTCGGTCGCTTCGGCGGAGGGCGCGGGATACGGGACGGCCAGCTCCAGCACACTGATCCGGCCGTCGGCCGACGTACGCACCTCCGGCTCGGCGGTCCTGGCGAACAGAGGATCGGCCTGCGCTCGCCGGCCGAGATCCGCCAGAGCCTGCCTCACCTCCGGGGCCCGGTCCGGGGTGGAGCGGGCGACGACCTCATGCTTGACCAGAAGCTCCGGAAAGGCTGCGTTCAGCCGGTCGTAGACCTGCATGGCCGGGATGTCGCGCGAGAAGGTGTCCTTGCCCGGGTCGATGAGCTTCATGCCGAGCGCGGGCGCCGCCAGGGCGAGCATGACGAGCACCGATACGCTCAGGGTGACGGCGGGACGCTTCTGCGCGGGCCGCAGCAGGGCGCCGAACACCCGGCCCGTTTCGGCCGCCGCCCGCTTCGTACGGACCGGTTTGCCGCGGCTCGCCCGGCGGGCGGCCTTGCGGGCCGAACGGTGCTCGGACCGGCGCCCGATCGTCGCGAGGAGTGCGGGAAGTACGGTCAGGGAGCTGACCACGGCGACCGCCACGACCAGGATGGTCCCCGTCGCCAGCGAGGAAAAGATGACGTCCCCGGCCAGATACAAGGTGGCGGTGGAGACGATCACGGCGAGGCCGGAGACCACGATGGACCGGCCCGCGGTCGCCGCCGCCAGCTCCACCAGGGCTTCCGAGCCGAGACGACCACCGGCACGGGCCCGTTCCTCGCGTTCACGCTTGAGGTAGAAGAGCGTGTAGTCGACTCCCACGGCCAGGCCGATGAGCAGGATCATGTTGGTCCCGACACCGGGGTCGGGGAGGCCGTGGGACGCGATCATGGACAGCCCCAGGGCGCCGGCGATCGAGGAGAGCGCGAGCAGCAGCGGCACACTGGCCATGACCACCGATCCGAAGACGAGCAGCAGGGTGATGAGCGTGACTGGCAGCGTGATGCGCTCGGAGAGCGCGAGGTCCTTCCCGCGCTGATCATTGACGCCCTTGCTGATGGAGGGGGAGCCGGTCTCCTCCACGACCAGGTCGGGGTACTCGTCGCGCACCTTCGCCGTTTGTTCGAGGAGCGGGACGACGTTCTTCTTGCCGTCCAGCTCGGGGCCCTTCAGGACCACCGAGACCCTGAGCACCTTGCCGTCCTCGGAGCGGACCGGGGCCGCGACGCTGTCCACCTCGGACAGCTTCCGCATCCGCTCGGTGAGGTCCCGTGCCGCGGAGTCGGCTGCGGCCATGTCCGGAGGTCCGGACTTGGCGTAGAAGATGATCTGCTCGGTGGGCCTGCGCTGCAGGCCCCCTTCGGCTGCCATCGCTTCGGCGCGCCCCGCCTCACCGACCCGGAAGTCCTCGACGCTGGCCTCGTTGGTGCCGACCGCGATGCCGACGCCGAGGCACAGAAAGACGAACACGAACCAGCCGGCGATCGCACGCCATGTGTGCTGGGCGCTCCAACGGGCTATCTGCACAGGGAGTTGACTCATACCGGAGATCCTGGTCGGCGGGGTGCACAGCCCGACACGCCCGGCCGGTTGAACCTGCCGTCCACCGGTCGGTGGACGGCAGGAGAGCGCTACCGCTGTCAACGTCCTTGCAACCGCCCGGTAGAAGCCCGCCGAGCAGGCCGGGAAGGAGTCAAGTGGTGCGCAAGTGGTGCGGGACTCCTGAACAGGTCTAGACAACGACGAAGCCCCAGGTCGCTGACCTGGGGCTTCGTAGAAGAGCGGATGACGGGAATCGAACCCGCGCTATAAGCTTGGGAATCTATGGCGTATGGATGCCCCGCATGGCTTCTGACCTGCGGTTTCCTACCCCTTTCGGCCTTTGGTGCGACTGCCTCTGGGTGCCGGTTCTGACCGCTGTTCGCCGCTCCAAAGGGCACGGCTGGGGCACGTGAAGCCGGTGGCCTCCTCAAGCGGGGCACGCATGGGCGGCACGCCGTCGTCCGCGACCACGAGCTGGATGGATCTGCAGGGATGCCTGCACCGGCCTGAGCGGTGACGATCGACGAAGTGGCTGTCGGCCGGCCTCACCGCCCGAGCCGCAGATCCGCACTGCGAGGTTGCTTCCGTGAGCAGGCCGATGCGGGGCCGCCCGGCGCGGCTTGGTGTGCTGCGTGATGCGTCCAGATTCGCTTTTGAGGTCTTGGTGGCGGCGCTCTCAACGTGGACGTAGGTTCCAGCGCATGGGCGAGTATCGATCCGTTGTCAATGATCTGAGCGGTCACGTCGAGGGTCCCGTCGTGCAGGCGCGGTCGGTCAGGGATGTGTTCATGTCGAGTCCGTCGAGCACGGTAAACAACGTGATCAAGGAGGTGCGTTCGCTGAAGGTCGTGGCGACGCTGTATCGGACGCTGGCCTCTCTCGCGGCACTCGCGACCATCGTCGGAGCCCGTCGCTGGGGTACACCGCTCGACGGGATGGCCACCGTCTGCGATGCGCTGGCGGTCCCGTCAGGCTGGACGGAATTCCCTGCGAGCTGGATTGCCGAGCGTGCCGGGCTGGTCGGTGGTGTGGCACAGATCTTGCTGATGGTGGGATTGCTGGTACTGCCAAGGCCGGGGCAGCTCGGGTGGGACCTTGGGCAGACGATGGAGTGGCGTGGTCCGTCGACTGTAGTGCTGTCCTTCGCGCTCTCGGTGCAGAGCGACCAAGTGTGGCCGGCGCTGTTCTTGGTCGGACTCCTTGGCGCTCTCGGCCTCTGGGTGCTGAGCTGGACCCAGCACCGGTACAGTCGATCGGATCGTGTGACGGTGGCCGTGGGCAGCATCTTCCTTGCAGTGATTTACGCCCCGCTCCTCGTGTTCGCGTGGCTTTTCGCCCGGGACGCGGGCAGCAGGCCGTACGCACTCGTCGACTCGTGAGCCAGGCATGGTGAAGTCCGAGAAATACAGACACCTTCTAGGTCCTGGAAGTTGATGACCGTGGAAGGCCCCCAACTTCTGTGGACGGACCCACTCCGGCGAGCGGGCCACTGAGTCACCTGGTGGGCCCCACCAGACAAAGGCAGGCGCAGTCCGATGGTGATCTTCTGAGCTGATCGCGTATCTTCGGCGAATGAGTGAACGGCCATATGTGCGCAACGAGTTGAGCGGCCACGTTGAAGGCCCTGTCGTGCAGGCGGGCGCTGTCCACGGGGACCTCAACTTGAACGTTGCGCCACCCGCCGCGGCGCACGACGCTGACCATGCTGCGTTCCTGGCGCGCCTTCGGGAGCGCACGCAGGACGAATGGGCGGCCGAGGACGCGCAGAGGCGGCGGCGCGAGGTTGCAACTGCTCGGCTCGTCCGTTCGCGGAGGAGGTTCCGGCGTCTTTGCTGGTCTGTTCTCCTCATCGCGATTCCGTCGGGAGTTTTGTGGGCCAGAACCGAAGACGGGGTCTGGTCCGCCCTTGTTCCGGCCTGTCTGGCGGGAATCGGGTTGCTGTCCACCTATGAGCGTTGACTCGTCCCCTGAGGTGGTCGCGTGAGTGATGCCGGCTCGGATCGTGTGCGGCTACCAGGCCGGCTCTCGCGATTCGAGGTGCGGCGGCCGCGGGGCGGCGCCACCCGCGCGGGGAGGCGCCACGGTCGCCAGAGGCGCTCGTACATGTTGGGGGCGTGCGACGTACGGTAGCCGTCGGTCTTTGATCGTCGAGGGCCATGGGTGCGGTGGCTGACTCGACTGCTAGTAAGGGGGATGAATGGAACCAGAGTTGATGGCACTCGCTGCCGCGGGTGCAACGGCATTCGTTCAGCAGATGGCGACTGACTCGTGGGCACAGGCTCGTGATCGGATCGCCTTGTTCTTTGCGCGTCGCGACGGTGGCGAAGGAGTCGTGATCGAAGGCGAGCTGGAGACCTCGCGCGGAGAGCTCACGGCGGCGTTGGAGGCCGGTGACGAGCAGATGGTCTTGGACGTCGAGGCGGAATGGCGCACACGGCTGCGACGTACCTTGATGGCCAATCCGACTGCTGCTTCTGAACTTCAGTCAGTGCTCGATGAACTTGCACCAAGGCGAGGCGATCAACAGGTCGCGGAGGTGCACAACACGATCAGTGGGGGCGTGCAGCATGGTCCCGTGGTCCAAGTCGGCAGTGTGGGTTCGCTCAGCTTTGGGATGCCTCCCGAAAGAGGTTGGGGCAGTACACAGGCGTGATTTCGTGTTGGGCCTTAACATCCCGGCGTGGACTCATCTCGCAGAGAACAGCCGTCCGTTCAGCACGCGACGGTTGACGTGGCCAACGGGCTCGATAACTCGACCGTGCACGGACCGGTGGTGCAGGCGCGAGACATCCAGCAACTAAGGATCACGGCCAGCACCACAGCGCTCCTCTCGGAGCGGTACCAGGCTTACGAGGGCTTCTGCATTGTGTGGGAAGAACTCCAGGGGCAGATTCTGCGGGTGGCGACCTCGCTCTGGACCGTGAGGAGCTTCGATGAGTACCGGGACATGGTGTATCGCTCGGAGTCCCTGTGTCGCGATCTTGAGCTGCGGCATCGTCGGATCTCGCTTCTGGACGGTGGAGACGCCCCGTCGCTCCCAGTGCTGGAAGCCGCCAAGCAGGCTGTCCAGGCGGTCGGACCCCACATGTACGCCTGGGGCCGGGGCAACGACGAAGCGGTGTCCAATGCTGCGGCCCGCAACTTTGCGTCATTGATGAGGCTCAATGATGCGGAGGCTGTGTTCGAGAGCTTCATGCAACGTGCGAGCGGCAGGCTCGGCGGTGGGAGTGGCAACGGATAGTTCGATGCAGCCGCTTTAGGGGAAGCCACCGGTCCGGCAACGACTGCCGAACAGGTTGACGCGCTCGCCCGTGAGCCGGGCGTGCGGTGAAGGTCGTCCGCCCGCATCGCCGCGTACGGTCCTGGCCGAACCAAGGCCAAAGACTCCGCTTCCGCCTCGGATCTGGCACGGGAGAGGTGGAGAGGTCTAGGCAACACAAAAGCCCCAGGTTGTTGACCTGGGGCTTTTGTCATGGAGCGGATGACGGGAATCGAACCCGCGCTATAAGCTTGGGAATCTATGACGTGCAGGCCGCCCATATGGCATCTGACCTGCGGAAACAGTCTGCCGAAAGAGCTGCCTCGAGGGCCCGCCCGTACCCGCATTGACCGCTGTTCGCCGCTCCGAAGGGCACGGATGGGGCACGCGTCCGTTGGTCTGGGCCGTGCGGCACGCCCCTGCCTCGATAGTTGCGTCTTGCCTCCTGGCTGCGTGAGGCTTGACGCAAGGGAATCTGGGTAGGAGACTGCTTGCGTGTTCCCTCCTGATTTCGTGAGGGGAGGCGCAAGGAGATGGTCATGGAACTGCTGTCGGTGAAAGAGGCTGCGGCCCTGCTCGGGGTGGATGATTCCCGCGTCCGTCAGTTGCTGCATGACGGAAAGCTGCAGGGGCAGCGGGTCGGTGGCCGTTGGCTGGTTGCCGGGGACAGCGTCCGGGATCGTAAAGACCGGGGCCGCCGTTCGCGGAGACCGCTGTCGGCCCGCAATGCATGGGGCGTTCTGGCGGTGCTGGACGGCCATCAGCCGGTGGGCCTGTCCGATGCAGAGAAGTCCCGGGTGAGGACGCGGTTGCGGAACCTCCTTGCCCACGGGCACCTGTCTCCAGCTCTGGTCCAGGAACTCCTTGCCGCCCGTGCCGAGGTTCGCTCGTACCGCGTTCATTCAGGCGTACTGCCAGTTCTGCTCGCCGCTCAGGATGTGGTGCGGGGAGGAGCGAGTGCTGCGGCACAGGCAGGGGCGGACTACATCTCCCTCGGCCCTGCGGAGATCTACGTACACCCCGACCGGGTCGAAAAGCTGGAAGCCGCGTTCGGCATGGTCCGTGATGAAGAGCGGGGCAATGTCTCGGTCCGAATCCCCCCGTCGGAGATGTGGCCGTTCTTGACCTCAAGGTCTGAAGCCCCAGGGCAGGGCCATGACGTCCCCGCCTCAGTGGTGGCGGCCGACTTGCTGGACCTCCATGAGAGCCGAGCCGACGCTGCCGCAGCTGGGTTGCTCGAGTCCCTGCTGACTCGCTACGCGCAGCCTCGGAGGGTGTGATCATGGCGGCTGATCTGCCCGATGTACGACTGGAGTCGGACCTGTTCACCGGCCCGCTGGTGGAGTTGTGGGGCGTGCTGTTCGACCTTGCGGAGCAGGTGCCGGATGCCTGGTCGCTGATCGGTGGGCAGATGGTGCTCCTGCACGGCCTGGAGCACGGCCGGACTCCACCGGCGGCGAGCGCCGACCTGGATGTCCTGGCTGACGTGCAGTCGGACCAGCAGAGCTTGCGTCGTTTGGTCGCGGCGCTCGAACGGCTCGGATTCTCCCCCGCCGGCATGTCGCCGCAGGGCAACTTGTTGCACCGCTATCAGCGCGGTGTGGAGCCGCAGCGGTTGGTGGTGGATCTGCTGGCGCCTGACAACCTCGGCCCCCGTGCAGACCTCACAACGACGCCGCCCGGCCGCACGCTGGAGGTGCCGGGCGGCCGGCAGGCTGCGCAAAGAACCGAGGCTGTGAGAGTGCGACTGGGGTCGAGGACGGGCCGGATCCGACGCCCCAGCCTGTTGGGGGCGATCGTGGCGAAGGCTGCAGCGGTGAGCATCAAGACCGCTTCGCCGGAGCGCCACTATCGCGATCTGGCGTTCTTGCTCTCGTTGCCCGCCAATCCGCTGCAACTCAGAGACCAACTCGACAAGGGCGACCGTAAGAAGCTCGCGTTCGCGAAGGCCTTGAGCGATCCGCAGCATGCAGCTTGGCGTCAACTGGCCGACGAGAGTGCCCGGGCGGACGGCCGGGCCATGTACGGGTTCTTGTCTCCACCTGCGACGACGTGAGAACAGCCGAAGGCCCGCGACCTCGTCGCCGCCAAGGTGGTGCGCAAGTGGTGCGGGACTCCTGAATGGGTCTAGACAACGACGAAGCCCCAGGTCGCTGACCTGGGGCTTCGTCGTGGAGCGGATGACGGGAATCGAACCCGCGCTATAAGCTTGGGAATCACCTGGCACTTGGGGTCGCGTACGGCGTCTGACCTGCGAGAACGCCCACCGAGAGGTCGTGTCGGCTAGTCCCGGCGAACCCCGTGTTGACCGCTGTTTACCGCCCCTACTGGCACGTTGTGGCACGGCCACGTAGTCAACACGGCTCCTGCCTGGCGTGAGGCAGTCGTCACAACCTGCTCCGATGCTCGTTGAGGGGTCCAGGGAGCAGCCTTCCGCCGTGGCTACGGCGTCAGATGGGCGCGTGTGGACGGCCGCCTCGCCCGCGTGGTGTTTTCGCGAGCGGGGCGTCAGTCCATGCCGAGAGGAGACGGGACTGCATGGAAACCGTGGAACAAGCCCGTGAGCGGATCGCCGCGCGCCGACGCGAACTACGCGCCGAGCTCGCGCACGCCGATCGTGAACTCGGACAACTTGATGTGACCGTCCTCGTCTCCCCCTGGTGGCGGGCGCCCAGCGGCCCTGGTAAGCGGGGTACCGCTTACCACCGCGACGAACCCGGGGCATGGCGCCGGAAGTGCGTGTCCGGAGATCCAAGGCGGATCACTCTGTACGAGGCTGGGCGGGCGGGACTGAATCCCTGCCGACGCTGCCGCCCGTAATCACGCCGCGGGCCGCACCGTGATCGTGTTGGCTGAGTGCTGGCACCCGGTCGACTTCATGCGGCATGCAGGCGCGTACCGCCTCCCGCGAGCGTGCTGCTGGATCTGCGCGGGGCGGGCTCCTGCCAGCTGCTCCGACGGATACACGCGGGTCGTCGGGTGTCCCGCTGCGCTTATGCCGATGACACACAGTGGGCAGGGAGATCGCGTTGTTCATCTTGGTGCTGACTGTCATGGCACTTTGGCAGATCGGTCGTTGAGCGTGAAGGGCAAGAGTCGTAGCCACCGCAGCTTCAGGGCTCTCGGCGCATGGGCTGGGCACCGAGGCAGGGCTCAAGCGAGCGGCGGACAATCGGAACCCGGCACCTCTCCTGCGGTGGCCGACGACGCCCGCTACCCTTCGTGCCCATGACAGAGCAGGGGCGCTCGGTGCGCTGTGACCGTTGCGGCAGCCAGGGCCGTGTGTGGGGGCCTGGTCCTCATTTCTGCCGTAGGTGCGGGCTCATGGCAGGCATGAGCGTGCAGCGGCCTGCGGCTGGGGGCCCTGATTGGCCTGCCATTGGTCTTTTCGCTGGCTTCCTCTTGGTCGTGATGCTCGCCTTCGCTTCCTGTAGTGCGCTTGTGGACTGAGGAACGCGGGCGCGGACGAATCCGGGGACAGGTGGCAGGAAGCCGGTGCCGGCATCCCCAAGCCCACATCCGAGGAGGTCACGGACTCCGAGCACTCCTTCGCTCGGCGGGGGCCCTGACCGGCGTCCACCTCATCTGATCTCCTGCGTCCCCGTGCTCCGGTAACCGGGCCCGGACGAAGGCCGAGCCGGCCACACTGGCTACCGTGTCTCCGGTGAACTGGATGAAGAAGAAGCGAGCCGCCGACAGCGACGACCGCGGCCTGTCCGCACGGGCGTTCGCCGCACTCATGCTCGGAGCCTTCATCGTCGTGGCGGTGTGCGCGCTGGTGGGAGGCTGGGCCGGGCTGGTCGGCATCGTAGTGACCGCGATCCTCCTGATCGGTTTTGCGGCAGCTCGCTTGTAGAGCCCTCCTCGCTCAAGGTCAGGGCCCGCGAAGGGCGAGTGACCGTTGTCACAGCCGCATGGCACGATGCCGGCCATGAGTCCGACACCAAAACTGACCCGGAAGACACTGACAGAACGCGGTTTCCGTGGATTCGTATTGCTCAGCGAGCTGGGTGACAGCGGAGTTCCTTCAGAGCCCGGAATCTACGTGGTACTTCGCACGAGTACGGCGCCCCCGTCGTTCCTCTCCCGTAACCCTGCCGGACACCTCAAAGGCAGAGATCCGTCGGTGACGGCGGACGAGCTTGGTGGCGCCTGGGTGGACGGTGCCACCATCCTGTACATCGGCAAGGCGTCAGCGGGCAAGGACGGCCGGAGGGGACTGCGGCAGCGGCTTGACGAGTATCGCCGCCATGGTGCCGGCGGGATGGCCGGCCACTGGGGCGGGCGCTACATCTGGCAGTTGGCGGACTCGGACGCTCTGCTCGTCGCGTGGTTGCCGATATCCGAGCGGGATCCCTGTGAGGCTGAGGCGGAGCTGATCGCGGAGTTCATGGAACTGCATGGAGCGCGGCCCTTCGCCAACCGCAACAAGGGCGTCACTGCCTGAAAGGCTTCCGGACCGCGGACTGAACGAGCGACTGGTCGACGAGACCGATCGATGAGACCCCCGGCCCAGGGCGAGCGTCTGGGGTCTCATTCGCCCTCAGGCCGCGTCAGAGATCCTCGGATGCGGAGAAGACGAGGCGTGAACCAGGCACACGTCACGGCGCCTTGGGCGGCGTGTCGGTCATAGCCTTTTCGTACCAGGCCCAGAAGGCGATCAGGCTCCCGTGGTCCGCTTCAAGCTGCGGCACGATCTTCGAATCGTGGCCAGGCAAGAACTTTCCGCCGGTAGGGGTGCCACCGCACCGGCAGCCGCAGACGCGGCCCTCATTCGTCGTCATGGTCGGCATCCTGCCGGGTACTCGACCAGTCCCGCCACTATGTGGTGGAGACGGGGCACCCGAAGGTCTCGGTGCATGCCGCCTGCGCTCGCAAGTAGATCGGGCGGAAGACCTTCGCCCGGACCTCTGCTCCGGCTGCCTTCGGATGGGGTGAATGTGCTCGGCGCCGTGTGTTGGTCAACGGCAGACGAGGATGCCGCCGAGGCAGGTGACGTGGAATGCGCCCTCTGCGTGGATGGTCTCCTGCACTCGTTCTCGTGCACGCTCGATTGTCTCCTTGAACGGTACGCCCATCTGGTCGGCCCATGCTTCGTAGGAGGCCAGATGGGCGACCACGGGTGCGGGATCGGCGACTTCGATCACTCCTGGAAGAGGGATCGTCCGTACGTCCTCGAAGACGGCGCCCAGGATGGTGGGGGCATCCTCCAGGGTGAAGCGGGCGGAGAGCTGTACGCGTGCGGGGCCCTCAGGGATGCCGAGGACGTCGCCGGCGGCTCGGCGCCAGAGGTCTTCGAGTTCGCGCTTGTCGGTCCGGCTGTTCGTGGATGCGATGGCGATGCCGCCATTGCTCAGGACTCGGCCGAGCTCTTGGACGGCGCGTGCCTGGTCCTCCACGTGGTACAGCATGTGCATGGCCAGGACAGCGCCCAGTGCCCCGTCGGCGATCGGGAGCCTCTGGACGTCTGCCGCCACGGCTCCTTCGATACCCGTCAGGATGCCGGGAGAGATGTCCATGGGGAGCACGGTCAGGTCCGGCCGGTCGGCGCGTACCCGCTGTATGAACTTCCCGTTGCCGCAGCCCACGTCCGCGACTGCTCCGCGTATGCCAGCCAGCTCGCCCACGATGATGCCGGGGAGGTCGTGTCGTGGGGTCTGCCATTGGTAGAGGGACTGGCGGGCTGCGAGGTGCTGGCTGCTGCCGTACGCCTGGGTGGAGAGCAGGTGTCGGTCGGTCACGGAAGGGTCGTTCGTGGGCTGGGTGGTCATCGCGGCTCCGTGGGTGTGCTGACGAGAGCGGGTCGGGCGGTCACCTCGTGGATGTGCTCCCGGAGATCGACCACCGGCCGTGAGTCACGGTACGGCCCGCTGTCGATGAGCGTGTCCAGTTTGCGAAGCCTGATGGTGATGCTCGCGGTGTACTGATCCGCGCCGAGGACCGCGGCGAGTTCCATACTGGCTCCTTCCACTTCGCCGCTCGCCAGGTATGCGGTGGCCAGGTCCAGATGCGCGGCGTGCAGGTCTCCGGAGGACCGGTCTCCTTCAGCCCCGGCCTGGTACAGCTCCACCGCGCGGTTGGACGCCACTATCGCCCGCTGTACTTGCTCGTCGCCGCCGACGGCCAGCAGCGTGGTGCCTGTGTAGGCCCATTGCTTGGCCTCGGGGAAGGCGAAGACGCCAGGCAGTTCGTCTCGTTCCGCGCTGCTGCGGGCCTCGTGGGCCAGTGCGAGGGAGCGCAACGCGCTGCGGCCGTCTCCGCCGGCTGCGAGGGCGCGGGCCTCCAGACTCAGCAGCCGTGCCGTGATTGTTCCGGAGCCCGGTCCCCGGCCGTCCTCGCAGCCAGCCCGTGCCAGATCTGCGGCCCGCCGGTAGTCGCCCGTCCAGTAGGCGGCCAGAGACTGGAACGAGCGGGCCCAGGCCCGTAGCCTCGGGTGCTCCGCGATCTCTGCGCACTGCACCACGGTCCGCGCATGGGTGGAGGCGGAGGGCTGGTGGCCGAGGTCGAGGGACACGTGTGCCGCGAGGCCGGACAGCCATCCTGCGAGCACGTACAGGTGCCGCGTCTGACCTGGGTGCTGGCGGCCCTCGAGTAATCGGAACACGTCCGTGCGCAGGGCGCGGATCTCCGGGACCAGCAGGGTCAGGGGCCGGCTGACGAAGTCCCTGGCGAGCCGTTCCACGTCGGCGTCGAACTGCTCCAGTACCAGGCCATTGACGTTGGTCGCGGCAGCGTGCCGGGAGAGCCGGGCCGACAGCTCTGTGTCGGCGTAGAGGCTGCTCGCGTCGTCGGCGGGCGCCGATGACGCGTCCTGGGCGGAAGATGCGCCTGCCGCATCTCCCTTCGGGTGCAAACCCAGCTCTGCCTCGCTACCGACCTGGAACACCACGCACAGCGCTGCCCGGTAGTCGCCCGAGGGCCAGGTGATCGCTCCGCGCTCCAGCCGGGAGATCCAGTTCGCGTCGAGCTCGGGGTCACGGCCCGTGGCCGCCAGGACCTGTGCGCAGACCTGCTGGGCGGCCTGTGCCTGCGTCCACCGCTGCTTGCGCCTGAGTCCGCGCAGGGTCTCGTTCGCCATCATCCCGCCGTCCGCTGGTCGAGTTGGGCGCCCGGAAGCCTAGCGGGATTCTGCCTGGTTCGTGCCTACAACGTGCCTAGTGGAATGCCCTGTTCGGGGCTTTGGCAGCGGAGTTGACTGAACTCCAGCCCCGCTCAGACAGCCCCGGGAGAGCCCTCGTGATCACCCACGCAACTCCGGTCCGGCGCGACATCACGTACGACCACGACGAGCAGCAGGCCACCCTGCCGATCGCGCTGCACCGACTCGACGGCACCACCGAGACCACGACCCTGGTCCTCGACCCTGCCCAGCTGGAGGTCCTGTACGCGCAGATGGACCGGGCGATCGGGATGCGGGAGGCGGCTGCGGGACACCCGGCATGACGACCACGCCCGCCACCCAGGAGCCGGTACGCGCGAACACCATGCGCGCCCTGTGCACTCGTGTCCTCACGCCCAACACCTACCGGATACCGGGCGGTGAAGTACGGGAGACCACGGCCCTGCTGCACGGCTACGTCCGGCTCCTGCTCGGTGAGACGGGCGGTGTCAGTCAAGCCTGTACGGATGCTGAGCGGCTCCTGTCGCACGGACCGGGCGAGGGACGGCTCGGGGCCTGGATTCACATGCGGGCCCTTGCCCGTGTCTGCCGTGTCCTGCTGATCGAGCGCCAAGTGCGGCGGCAGCGCAATAGCGCAGCCGCCGGCCGGGCGCCGCAGGACCCGGACGTGGTGGTGAAGCAGTGAGACAGCGGATCGCCGTGATCGTCTACGTGATCCTCTGCAGCGCCCTCGTCGGCAGTCTCCTGTTCGCCACCGAACCCTGACCACCCGCCGCTTGCGGCGGCGGGGCACGGCGGCTGCATCCGCACCGCCGCGAAACCGAAGTGATGGAGGCACGTCATGAACCGACCCAAGCCCCAGACGAAGCCGAGCGCGCCCGTGACCGCGGAGGCGGTCCGCCGGCTCCAGCAGCGCGTGACGGCGTTCGCCGCCACCGGCACCACCCACAACTCCCCGACCACCTACCACCGGTAGGCCCTGCCGGTCCGAAGACACGTGCGGAGGGGGACGTCCGCTGTCCCCCTCCGCACCACCCCCGCACCCTTCCTGACCGCGCAAAGGAGTTCGTCATGGCAGCAGCCCCCGTCGGCCTGGAACTGACCTTCCTCGGCCACCAGACCTGGCACATTTCCGACGGTCTCTCCTCCGTCCTCCTCGACCCGATCCTCGCGCCCGCGTTCGGAGCCGGGAGCCTGGAGTTCGAGATCTGGCCGCCCCGCGCTGTGGACACCGAGGGCATGCCCAGCCCCAACGCGGTGATCCTCAGCCACGAGCACCTGGACCACTTCCACCTCCCCTCGCTCGACCTCCTCGCCCGCACGGTGCCCGTCTACACCGGCACCACCACTCCGGCCGCCGTCACCGACGCCATCGAAGCCCTGGGCTTCACTGTGCACCGCGTGGACCACACCCAGCCGCTGAACGTCGGCGACATCGAGATCACCCTCTACCCCGCCGGCGCCCGCACCCTCTTCTGGGAGAAGCGCGTCTCCCAGCCCCTGGTCCGCCTGGCCGGCACCACCGGCAACGACGTCTTCATCGGCGTCGACGCCGACGTCTCCGACCTCTACATCGAGCAGCTGGCCCAGGGCACCCTCGCCCCTCCCCGGCTCGCGGTGGTCTCCAACAACGCCCAGACCGTCCCCTACGGCGCCCTCGGCGCGGACAACAACCTGCTGCCGGGCATGGACGGCCCCCGCAACCGCACCACCGGGATCCAGATCCTCAACGGGCTGCTCATCGACTACCTCAGACCCCTGGACGGCGTGCGGGACGTCGCCCTGTGCGGCAACGGCTTCACCGCGCCCCGCAGCCCCCACGGCCCGTTCCTCTACGCCGATCACAAGGCCCTGGCCGCCACCGCCAACAAGCTCCAGCACCTCTTCCGCGTCCACGGCCCCCGCCCCGGCGACCGCCTGACCGTCCCGGCCAGCGACGGCCCGATCACCACCTCCCGCGTCCCCTGGGTCACACCCGACCCCGTGGCCGAGAAGTCCGCGCTCGCCGCACTCGCCGACTTCCTCGATGCCCCGCAGCACGTCGAGCCCACGCCGATCACCCCGCCCCTGGCCGAGGAGGAGTGGCAGAAGGCCGACGCCCTGGTGGCCGAGGAGCTGCCCCAGCTCGCCCGGGAGCTCATCGCCACCCGCACCGGCGCCCTGGCCACCAGCATCCACGACTACCTGGCCGGCCCCCTCGGAGGGCACCGCGCCGTCCTGCGCCTCCTCGACCCGCCCGGCCGCCCCGGCGAGATCGACTCGTACGCCTGGAACATCACCGGCCCCACCTGGGACAAGGTCGCCACGACCAGCCGGGAGGAGGCCATGGCCGCCTACCCGTTCGGCATCGAGATCTACTTCCAGGACTTCGCCGCCGTCTTCCTCGGCCGCGCCCAGATCTGGGACGTCGTCGGCGGCTCGTACCAGGGATGGCACATCGGCGAGAACCTCGACTCCCCGGTCTACGCCCTCTTCGCGATCTACGGCGAGCACCAGCGGCCCGACCTCGCCGCCCGCTGCTACGCCCACAGCCTGGCCGCGCTCGGCATTCACCAGGAGACCGCCGCATGACCACTGCCCCCGTCGGGCCGCTGGACGGCGCCGCCCGCACGCGGCCCGACGGGTGGCTGGCCAACCCGCTCACCACCGACCCCGTCATCGCCGAGCGCCAGGCGTACGTAATCCTCGCCCGGCACCACGCGGGCGAGCCGGGACCGGTGCGCTGCCTGACCGCCCGCTACCGCACAGCCGTCTTTGCCCTGGGCGTCCCGCCCCGCCGGGTCCTGAAGCGCCACGCGGACGAGGCCGGATACCTCGGCGAAGTCCTCGCATACGAACTCCTGGCCGACGAGAACGTTCTGCCGGTACTCCACCGCGCCTGCGACACCTCCCGCACCCTGCTGGTCGACCACCTCGACGAGGCCGTCATGCTCGTGGGCACCGACGCCTTCGACGAACTGGTTCGGTCGGTCGCCTTCATCCACACCGCCTCCGCCCGCTGGCAGCCCGAGGTCGCCGAAACCATGGCTCGCTGGGATGCCAGAACCGCCCTCGATGCCCCGTCCCCGAACTGGATCAATCGCCCCGACGACTGGCGCCTACTCCTCCAGCGCGTCACCGACGCCCACGGACCCGGCCACGTACCGCTCGGCCACCTGGACCTCAAGCCGGAACACGTCCGCCGCCGCGCCGACGGGCACCTCGCCCTCATCGACGCAGAAACCCTCCGCCCGGACATCACCGGGCTGCCCGACCTGATCACCCTTGCCCACATGGCGGACCAGCAAGGACACCCGTCCCCGCGCTGGGTACGCCACGCCTACCTGCACCACGTACGCGAACTCGGCGCCCAGTGGAACGATCACGACCTCATACGCGCCCTGGCAGCGTTCGCCGCTGCCACCGGTCTGCGTTCCCTGCACGGCGCCCACGAGTGACCACCCCGGCGGTACCGTGCCACTTCCCGACGCAAGGAGAATCCCAAGTGCGCGGTATCCGCACCGTCATGGTCTTCGTCGACGACCCCGAAGCCGCCGCCCGCTGGTGGGGCGAGATCTTCGAAGCCGAGGTCAAGCTCGACATCAACGGCACCTCCGTCTACGCCTGGCTCGACCTCGACGGACTCGAGTTCGGCTTCCACCCCGCCTCTCCCAAGGCCAACGTCCACGGGCGAAGCACCGTCCCGTACTGGTCCGTCGAGAACCTCGACACCGAACGCAAGCGCCTCCTGGAAGCGGGCTGCACGCATCACCGCGGCCCCCTCGATGTGGAGCCAGGCCGGCGCATCTGCCAGCTCATCGACCCGTTCGGCACGGTCTTCGGACTCGACGGGCCCTGACCCCTCGGAGCCCACGCATGCGCCACTGGCCCCTCACCGCCCTACAGCTCACCACCGCCGACCTCGTCCTGCGCCTCCCTTCGGACGACGATCTCGACGCGCTCGCCCAGGTGGCCGCCGACGGGGTCGTCCCCGACGGCGCCGTGTATTTCCCGCAGCCCTGGGCCTCCGCCCCGCCGGCCGAGAGGGCCAGGAGCGTTGTACAGAACCACTGGTGGGCGCGAGGCGACTGGGCCCGCGAGAACTGGCGCCTTCTCCTGGCCGTCTTCCTCGACGGCCAGGTCATCGGCCAGCAGAACCTCTCCGCGCGTGACTTCGCCACCACAGGCGAGGCCCGTACCGGCTTCTGGCTCGGTCGTCGCTTCCAGGGCCAGGGCTACGGCACCCAGATGCGCGCCGCCGCCCTGGCCCTCGCCTTCGACGGCCTCGGCGCCGAACGCGTCACCTCCACTGCCTTCGCCGACAACGCCGCCTCCCGGGCGGTGTCACGGAAGTTCGGCTACCGCCCGAACGGTATCCGCCGCGTTGCTGTCGACGGCCGCCCTTACGACGTCCACGAGAAGGTCATAGAGGCGGCCGACTGGCACGGCCACACCAAGGCGATTCCCGTCGACACTGCTGGCCTGTCCGGTTGCATCTCTTCCTTCTGTTGACGGGAGTGGATTTGTTCACGAGGGAACGTGAACAAATCCATGGGAGCCTGTCCGGAACGACGGGAGGCACTTGTCCCTGGACAGCGAAGTCAGTCGAAGGCGGCTCTCTGATCTGCGACGACTGGATTGAATGTCAGAGTCACCGCGGTCAGGGTCGTGCATGTGGAAGCAGGCGCTCAAGCTCGTCACCAGCCTGGCGGCACTGGTCCACGCGGCAAGGCGTCAAACCGAGGGCCGCCGCTTCGGACTCGAAGTGTGTTTGGAACGAGTCAGGATGCCGACCTGTACCGGAGACTCGGCCGCAGGCCAGGCTGTGGTGGTAGATCTTGAGGCGGGCGCCGAGGGTGGTCCGGATCCAGACTACGGGGTCGTTCCAGTGGGCCCTCAGGGTCGCCTCCCGTGCTTCGAGGGCTTGGCGTTCGCGAGGGATCGGGTCGAGGGCGGTGTCGAGTTCAACGTGCGCCAGCTCTCGAAGACGCCGGCTCTCTGGCATGTTTTGGAACCGGAGCCGGTCGGCGTTGGTCTCGTGAGCAATGCACCGCTCGTGGATGTCCTGTGCCGCCTGGCCGCGCCGCCGCTCGTAGGCTTCCCGGTCCGCGAGGAGCTGCTTGAGTCGACGGCCTCGGTGTTCGTTGCGCCAGTCGAGCAGAGTCGAACTAGTGACGACGATGTCCATCGCGATGATCCCTCTCTCGCACGTTGTGCGCGCAAGCGCACGACGTGATCCCCACTGGAGAGCCATCCGGCACCCCAGCGCTCACCTCACACGACAACGTTTGCTGGCCAGGAACCTGTAACGACTACGTTCGCTGTCAGAACGCCTCGATTGGATGACAACGGACAGCACTCACCCTTTCCACTCTCTGGCGGTCCTGGAGGAGTAGACGTGACGCAGCAGAACGCTGAGGAGCGACCGGGCATCGCCGCGGCCATCGTGGTGCACGAAGGCCGCGTGCTGATGGTCCGGCGGCGGGTGAGCGAGGGCCAGCTGTCGTGGCAGTTCCCCGCCGGCGAGGTCGAGCCCAACGAGGCCTGCGAGGATGCCGCCGTACGGGAGACCCAGGAGGAGACGGGACTCGCCGTGAAGGTGGTGAAGCCGCTCGGTGAGCGGATCCACCCGGCCACTGGCCGGCTGATGTCCTACACCGCCTGCGAGGTGGTCGGTGGTGACGCGCACGTGGCGGACACCGACGAGCTGGCCGAGCTTGCGTGGGTTGCCCACGCTGAGATCTCGCAGTACGTCCCGTACGGGCTGTTCGAGCCGGTGCAGGAACACCTCGACTCGGCGTTGAACCGCTGACGGCGACCATCGGCGTGCAACACATCTGGGGGCCAACGCGTTTCGGCGTTGGCCCCCAGAGTGCTCATGGGGTCAGGATCGGGTCGTCAGCTGCGTGATGAGGGCTCGGGCTTCGGGGGTGAGGCCGTTGATGATCTCCTGGGCGTAGGGGGTGCCGGGTCGGGTCGTGAGGTCGTGGACGGCGGTCCAGTTCTCGGCGATGAGCTGGAGGGCCTGCTGTGCGCGAAGGACGGCCTCATGCCGGTGGGCGCGGTGTTCTTCGGCGCGCTGAGCCGCCTGGCCCCAGGTGATCTCTCCGCGATCCGCGAGCTGGGTGAGGGCGGGCGCGGTGTCCCCGTCGGCGGCGCGGATGGTGTCGGTGTCCCTCACCACCTGGCGGAGGCGGGCTTCGTCGAGGCTGAGGCGGCCTTCGATGACCTGTTCGGCGAGGTCGGGGGCGTGCCGGCGCAGGTGTTCGTGCTGGGCGGTGCTGGCTTCGATGTGGGCTTTGCGTTCGAGGGCGGCTGTGTGGGCGGCGTCGAGTCCGAGTGTTCCGACGCGGACTCGTTCGGCGAGGTCGGGGGCGTGCTGGAGGACGACGTTGGCGGCGGAGAGGCGGCTGCGGCTGAGGCCGTGGTGCTTGGCCAGGGTGCGCAGGGAGTGTCCCGAAAAGGAACACGCCATCGCGGTGATCATGGCCTGCTGGCCTTTGCTGACGTGCCGGCGGATCACGTTGTACGAGACGATCAAGCGGAGCGGATCGCTGTCGTCGGTGGTGAAGCGGGGTTCGACTCCGGCGATCTTGCAGGCGGCGAGTCGGTTGCGGCCGTCGATGAGCATGCCGTCGCGGTCGAGGACGATCGGATGGTGTAGGCCCTCGGCCTTGATGGACTCGGCGAGGTCGAGCAGCTCGTCCTGGTCGAGCATCGGGAGGGAATCGGCGAAGGGGTGGACCTTCAGGGTGTGCTCCTTGCGGGGGTGGGGGTGCCGACGGCATGAAGGTGCCGTGCGGCCTGGGTGGGTGGGGTTGGGCGTGGGGCCCTGGCATCAATGGTCTGGAGGTTCCCCGGTTTGGCTAACCGGGGATCGTCGGCTACCTTCCGACGGCTTCGCCGGCTCATCGCCTACGAGCGGCACGGTTCGCGGCCTGGTTCGCGGGCTGCGCGGCGGGAGCCGGGGTCGAGGCGGGACGGTTGCCTCGGGTGGGTGTGTCGGGGTTGTCGGTGGTGGGCAGGTCGGCCGTGCGGCGGAGGCGCCAGACGAGGACGTCGCTGATGGCGGTGGCGGTGTCGAGTTCCCTTCGGGTGGCGGCCTCGGCCAGGAGGACGGCTGGGTTGTGGCTGGCGGCCTGGGTGTCGGCGAGGGTGGCTGCGAGGGCGGGCCAGCCGGGCTCGGCCAGGATCTGTTCCGCCAGTCCCGGCAGGACCTGGCGCAGGAGGGCCACCTGCCGTTCCCGGACCCGTACGGCCAGGAGCTGGCCCCGCTGGGCGATCACGGCCGTGGGCTGGGCTGAGGCTTGCTGGTAGGCGGCGCGCAGGTGCTCGGCGGTCTGGCGGGCGGCTTCGGCTTGCTGGTCGTGCTGCCGTGCCTGGTGCCAGTGCCGGGCCGCGATGACCGCGAGCCAGATCACGTCGAGCATGATCGCCAGGGCGGCTGCGTCCTTCGGGGCGGGTTCCCGCAGGATCGCCTTGACGGCCCGCCGGTTGGCGTGCGCCTGCTCGTGGCGGGCGCGGATGCGGGAGCGGTTGGCGCGTTCGAACGCGGCTGCAGCCTTGAGGAGCTGCGGCCGTAGGTCGTCAGGGGCGATCAGCGGGAGGGCGTCGAGGGTTTCGGCGAGGACGGCGATGTGTGCCTGCGCGGCACCGTCGTCGCTTCGGGTGAGGAGGTCGGGGATGAGGTCGGTGGCGTCGGTGACCTGCTGCCACGCCGGACGCCTGTGGCCAGCCTGCGGGCTGGGCGGCGCCGGAGCGTCGGTGAAGCGCTCTGCGATCTTGGGGTAGGACAGGTCGGGGGCGAGGACGGAGCCGGAGAACCACACCGGCTGCCCCTCCTTGTTGGTGTCGCCGTCAAGAGCGACCTTGTAGCCGCGCACGTCCCCCGAAGGGAAGTGCTGGATATCGACCAGCACCCCGGCGCCGGTCAGGACCTGGAAGAACTCCTCCGTGCTGGCGGCTGCGGCCAGTGCCGTCCGTACGGTGGTGCGCAGCCTCTCCCTGGGCGTGGTGGCGTGGCCGTTGCGGCGGGCCTTCTCCTGCTCGGCGCGGGTGGGCCGCTTGGCTGCGGTGCGGTCGCCGCGTACGACCTGGCGCAGGCCGTACTCCTTCTCGATCGCGGCGAGTTCCTTGTCAGCGCGCGGGTAGTCGTTCCAGTTGCGAGGTTGGCGGAGGTCGGCGCGGACTTTGGTGGCGACGATGTGGATGTGGTCGTCGGCGTGGCGGACGGCGACCCAGCGGCAAGCGTCAGGGTCGCCGGCGGGGGCGATGCCTGTGGCGTTCAGGACGCGGCGGGCGATGGTGGCCCAGTCGTCGTCCGACAGGATCCGGTCTTCAGGGGCGGCGCGGATCGAGCAGTGCCACACGTGGGCCTTGGGTGCGCGGTCGCCGGCCTGCTTGACGCGGAGGTCGAGGGCGGTGGCGAGCTGGGCGAGGGTGGCGTTCGGGTTGCGGCCGGGGTCGGGGGCGAAGCCGTCCCAGGAGGCGACCTGGTGGGGGTCGGTGTGGTCCTTGGAGCGGACGGTGTCGTAGAGGTAGTTCAGGACGCCTCGGGTGTTGCGGCCGGGCTTGACAATGTTCGCGATCAATCAGACCGCCTTCGCGACGGCGGTCTGGAACGAGGTGGTGTCGATCGCCTTGGCGGCGGCGCCAGCGCGGTCGAGAACATCCCCGACCGCGGCGAGGACAGCGATATCCCCAGGGTGTGGACGGTCGCCGGAGTTCAGCTTCTTGGTGATCTGGTTGAGGTTGTGGCCGATGTAGCCGACCTCGGAACGCAGGGCGGCGAGTTCGTCGATCAGGTCGTCGAAGGCGTTGCGCTGGCCGGGGAGCGTGTGATCACCGTCGATGAAGGCCATGACGATGGCGCCGACGAGGTGGGCGCCGGCCAGGCCCATGCTCTGGGCCAGGGCTCGGATCTCGGTGTGCTCGTCGATGCTGTAGCGGACGTCTACACGCTTCTTGCGCTGCTCAGTTTCACGGGCGCGACGGCGTGCGATGCGGCGGAGCGCGGCTTCGTCGGCGGCTCGCATGGGCACGGCGGCGGTCGTTTCCCCTTCCGGTGCGCCCTCGCGCCGGAGCCCTTCCTCCGCCACCCCCGGGGCGGAGGCTGCGTTGGACCGGCCCTTGGACGGTCCAACGCCATACCTTGCTGGGCCGTTGGGGGTAGTGGTCATGTGCTGCTGGGCGGTGGGGAGTTCGTGGTTCGGGTTGTGCATGGATCGGTTCTCCGTGGGGTGTTGGCGGGGGTGCTTGGTTGTGCGTGGCCCCGTGTTCGGCTGCACGGGGCCACGGGATGAGCCGGAAGGAGGCGGGTGTTCGCTGCCTTGCAGGGGGTCAGACCGCGCCGGTGGGCGAGGTGGCCTCGCCGACTCCGTCGAGCGGCCCGGCCTCGAAGCCGTCGTCCGCGACGGGGTCGGCCTGGCCGGTCCGGTCGGCCTGCAGCTGGTCGCGCAGGGGGCGGGCGCGGGTCGGGCCGATCCGTAGTGCGCGGCGCAGATGTTCGGCGGTCAGCTCTTTGTCGCTCCAGTCGGCGGTCAGGGCGCGTGCCTCGGCGAGGATTGCGGCGTCTGTTCGGGTGCGGCCGGTGGTCGGCTTGGCGGCTACGGGTACCCGGCCGGTCGCCCGGCGCGGGGCGGCTCCGGTCGACTCCGCCACGGCAGCCGACCGGGCCGGTCGGGCGGCGGGAGCCGAATTGTCGGCCTCGGTCGGCCCCGTCGAGGGCGCCTCAGCCCCCTTCGTGGAGGTCGACTCGGTCGGCTGCTCGGGGGCCGACTGGGCCTGGTCAGACCTCGACCGTGCGTCCTGCTCGCCGGCCGACTCGTCGGCTTGCTGGATAACCGACTGGTCGGGGGCGGTTTCTGCGGGGTCGGCCGACTCGGGGTTGTGGTGGAGCACCTTCGCCACGAGGTCGGATCCGAAGTAGATCGACCCGACCGGGAGCGAGGTCGCCAGCAGTACGAGGGCCCAGTTCGCGGAGTCCCAGTCGGTCAGTCGGCCCCACTGGACTGCGGTGGTGTGCAGGGCCGGGACGAGGCCGTGCACGTAGTTCAGCAGGAGGCTGGCGATCGTGTAGGCCGCCAGGACCCGTAGCGCGAACGTCCGGTCGGGACCGGTCAGCACGAGCGTGGCGACCAGGGCGAGGGCCATCAGCCCGTCGACCACGATCGGGTAGAGCAGGGCGGCGGTGGAGTCTGCGCCGATGGCGCGGGCCACGTCGGACAGTGCGTTCCACGAGACGCGGAAGGCCATGAGGACGACGGCCACCAGGCCGAGGACGAGGGTGATGCGTCCCTTGCGGGTCACTCGACGGCACCCAGCGGGTGTGGGTGCTCGGCGAGCATCGCCGGGATCGTGGCTTTGTGTGGGGGCCTCGTCCTCGGCGGCCGGGGCGAGTACCGCGATGCCAGCGTGGATGCTGCGCATGGCTGCCGGGGCGCTTGGGGCAGGGGAGTGCAAGGGGTGGTCTCCAGGGTGGAGGCGGGCACGGGGGCGGGTGGCCGTGAAGGGCGTGGACTCGTCCCACTCGTCCCGTTGCTGGTCAGGGCAGGTACGGGTGGGCGCCTGATGTCGGCCCGACTCGTTGCGAGGGCCGGAGTGTCCGGCTCGGGGACGGTCGGTGGGACGAGTGGGGACGGGTCGGTACGGGTGTTGGTCCGCAGGCCGCTCCGAGAGTCCTCGGAAGGCGGCTGCGAGCCGCGCCTGCTGTGTTCGGCGAGGTCAGCAGCGTGGTGATGTCGGGTTGACCCGTTGCAGGGTCCTGACCCGTCCCCGCGCTGACCTGCGCGGGGACGGGTGGGACGAGTCGCGACGGGTTACGCGCCGGTGGCGGGTGCTGCTTCGGGGGCGGGTCGCTCCGGCGGGCAGTACCGGGTCCAGGCGTCGGTGAACTGCGCGAGGGTGAAGCCCTTGGCCTGGTTGCCGCCGGGGAAGCGGCGGTTGCCGGAGCTGATGCCGTAGTCGGTCAGCAGGGCTCGCAGCTTCAGTGGGGTGAGGCCGCCGGAGCTGATCTCGGCCCATGGTGCCTCGGGGTCTTCGTTGAGGAGGTTCAGCAGGTCGGCGGTCCGCAGGGCGGGCGGGTTGCCGACGCTGGCGAAGGCTTTGCGGATGTCGGTCAGGATGCGGATCTTCAGCCCGCCGTCCTGGTCCCGCCCGGACTCGTAGTCCGTCATGGCCTTGCACGCCGTGCGGGCGATCAACGGCCAGCGTCCGCCTGCGAGGTCGGCGACGCTGATCAACGGCTCCCAGGTGTCGGCGGCGCGGTCATCGACCGGGAGCTTGGGCTCCAGTGCGATGGCCTCGTCGCGGACGCTGGCCAGCCAGGCCGCCAGCCGCTCCCGCAGTGCCCTGACCGTCAGGTCGTCGCGGCCGTATCGCCAGGCGGTCACCTTCTCGCCGCCAGCGCGGCGGCGCATGCGGATGACCACCGACCGGTCCATGATCGTGTCGGGCAGGTCCCCGATGCCGGCCAGGGCGGCCATGGCGAAGGTGGAGAACTTCTGCACGTCGTGGTTAGGCCCAGACACGCGCAGGGTGGGGCGGTTGCGCTGGTGGCCCGCGTTGAGCAGACCGCGCATCTCCTCGTTCTTCTCCGCGACCTTCGCCGATCCGAAGATCGTGTCGACCTCGTCCACCAGCAGCGTGGGCGGATTCGCGTCGCCGATCGAGCGGAAGATCGCCGCCGCGGACGCGTTGACCGTGATCAGCGGATCATGGACCGCCTCGATCAGGACCTCCAGCAGCCGCGACTTCCCGCACCGCTTCGCAGGTCCCACCACCGCCAGGCGCGGCGCGTGCTGCCACACCGCCTGCAGATGCGTGGCTGCCGCCCAAAGTGTGGCGGCCGTCAGGGCCTCCTCGCTGGGCATGACCACGTACCGCCGGATCGTGGCCCGCAGTTCGTCCAGGATCGCCGCGCCCTCCGAGGCCGGAATGGCAGGGGCGGCGGGAGGCCCCGGCTCGGCGGGGGACTGAATGGCCGCGCTGGGCTGCCCGTCCTCCTCGTCGTGCAGGTGGGCGCCAGGCTGGCCGGGGACAGCGACCGCCGGCCAGGCGGTGGGAGCGGTGCTGTGGGATGGCGTGCTCGGGGTGGATTCGGTCATACTGGGTGACGAGCTCCTCAGGTTGTGGGCCACACGGGACGGCAATCCCGGTCTTGCAGCCAGTCGTTCAGGGATGGGCGGCGTGAGGTTTGCGCTTTGAGCCCCTCGGTGTCCGTTCACCGAGGGGCTTTTTGTGTGTCTGCGGCCGATGCGGACCTCCAGCAGTCATGTATAAGTATGCGGTGCCACTGCAAAACCATACCATAATCTGCGACACGTAGGGAGCTCTGCCTACCGCAGATTCCATGGTATGGTTTTTCCTGTCGCTACAACTCGGTACCGACGACTGCAGGACGCGGAGGTGTGATGGCCCAAGACGATCACCAGGGACGCGATGAGGAGGCACCAGAGGGTGTGCTCCTCAGAGGCGAGGACAACGTCGCCACGCGGATCAAGGTCGAGCGCGACAAGAGAGGTTGGAGTACCACTTTGGTGTCCGACCTGCTCAACGAGGCCGGCTACGAGATGAACCCGTCGGCCGTGTGGCGCATCGAGAACCGCAAGCGCCGCATCAACCTTGACGAGGCCATCGGCTTCGCGGACATCTTCGACCTGTCGCTGTCCAACCTGGTCGGCCCGCCCACGCTGGCCGCCGGCCCGGCCCTGGAACTCATCGACGCGGTGATCGCCACCAACGCGACCGCCCAGCGCGCCCAGCACGCCTACAGGCGCGCCACCGACGAACTGGCCGCCTACCTCGACGAGCACCCCGAGATCCGCGAGGAAGCCGACGTGATGGTCAGCAACGCCATCGCCGAGAACACCATGAAGATCAACCAGGAGCAGTTCGGCCCGCCATCAGGCCCGTAACAGCCGACCGCTCCACACGCCGCCCTGGGCCCGCAAACCCCCAGACCACGGCTGTACTGCCTGTCCCATCCCTGAACGACACACAGGCCCGGCTATCAGGGGGTTGCCGCCCCCGCCCAAGTTCACCCAGCCGAGGCCAGATCCGGAGCACTGCTTGCGCCACACGGCGATACCCCACACCTCCGCCCAGCGTTCCCGCACAGCGAAGGAGGTGACCACCCCCGACACCTTCCTCACCGTGGAACAGGCAGCCGAACGCCTCGGCACCGGCGTGCGCTTCATCCGGCGCCTCATCTCCGAACGCCGTATCGGCTACGCCAAGTTCGGCAAGCATGTCCGCATCGCCGACAGCGTCCTGACCGCGTACATCGAGGAGCAGACCGTCGAACCCCTGCGCGGCCGACAGGCGCGCTTCGGGCTGGTGGTCTGAGTGACGCGATCCCGCAGAAGGGCACCGCGCCGCAGCTTCGGCGCGATCCGCAAACTGCCCTCGGGCCGCTACCAGGCCCGCTATCCCGGCGCGGGCGCCATCCTGCGCGCGGCCCCGCAGACGTACGAGACCAAGCGCGACGCTGAGGTGTTCCTCGCCCAGATCCAGGCCGACCAGGCCAGAGGCGACTGGATCGACCCGATGGCCGGCGAGGTGCTGTTCGCGGAGTACGCCAAGCGCTGGATCGACGAGCGCGGCATCGCTCCGACCACCGAGGAGCTGTACCGGAGGCTGCTGCGCCTTCACCTGGAGCCGACCTTCGGTGAGCAGCACGTCAACACCATCAGCCCGGCCAAGGTCAGGACCTGGCGCGCGGAACGGCGCAAGGCAACGGGGGCCACCACCACGGCCAAGGCATACCGGTTGCTGAAGGCCGTCATGCAGACTGCGGTCGAGGACGAGCTGATCCGCCGGAACCCCTGCTCCATCCGCGGGGCGGGGCGCGAAGACGCGGACGAGCGGCCCGTGGCCACCGTCGAGCAGGTCTTCGCGCTCGCCGAGGCCATCGGGATCCGCTGGCGGCTGATGGTCCTCCTCGGAGCCTTCGCCTCGATGCGGCCGGAGGAGCTGGCGGAGCTGCGCCGCGCCGACATCGACCTCGACACCGGCTCGGTCCGGGTGCGGCGTGCTGCCCCGGAGCTGAACACCGGCCGGAGGGTAATCGGTGATCCCAAGTCCCGCGCGGGCAAACGGGAGATCATGCTGCCCGGCTTCGTCCTCCTCGACGTCCGCCGGCACCTGGAGTGGTTCGCTCAGGACGGGCCCGACGGCCTGGTCTTCGTGGGGGAGAGGGGAGCTGCCCTGCGGGGTACCTCCTTCGGCCGGAAGTGGCGCAAGGCCCGCGACGCGGTCGGCATGTCCAAGGAGTTCCGCTTCTACGACCTGCGGCACACGGGCAACACCCTCGCCGCCGACACCGGCGCCAAGTTGAAGGACCTCATGGTCCGCGCGGGCCAGTCCTCCGAGCGTGCGCAGCTGATCTATCAGCACTCCACCAGGGAGCATCAGCGCAAGCTCGCCGCCGACATCGACACCAGCGTCCGCAGCCAGCGGACGCCAGCAGACCGTCGGTTGGGCACTGGCGCGACCGCCTCCGACCACAAGATCGTTCCGCTGCCCCCGGCTCCTGCCGCCACGGCTCGGCGGAGGTGACGTGCAGGGGGTGCGGTCCGGCAGCAAGCCGGACCGCACCCCTGCGTTTAAGCGATCGATCCCAGCTACCTGGCGCCCTTGAGGAGATCTCCGAATCCCGAGCCCGAACAGTAGGTGGCCGCCCGCGCCTCTGCGTCCGCATTGCGGTCTATGACCGCTTTTTCAGTGTCATCGAAGATGTAGCTGGAGGCATGGTCAAGGTTTTCCCGATCAAGGATCTTGGCCGCATTGATTGCCTCGGAGCCTGCTTCTTCAGCGCGGTCGTACTCCGCCCATTCGATGTTCCGCCAATCGCTCGCGTCGACGCTGCCAGCGCTCGACAGCATCGCGTTTCTGGCACCCTGCCACGCCGCGAGCTTGACGCAGTAGTCCCGCTGCCACGCTGAAGCCTGTGCTGGATCGTACGAGGAGCAACTGGTCGCCAGCGTCGACGCGGCGAGGACAGGGAGCAACGCAGAAATCGTCCGGAGTGCCTTGCTGCATCCGCCGCTGTCCCACCACATAGATCAATTCCCCCTAGAACACCGGCCGATCGTGGAGCACAGAGAAGGGCGGCGACGCCCATAGGCCGCGCGAGTGCGACCGAGCTCTATGACGGCCCGCCCAGGCCACGGAGCACGTCACCGACGCTCTGGCAGGAGTCGACTCTGTGCTGGGCGCGGCGCGCGCGTTCCTCGGGGTCTCGTACGAAGAGCGCCTGGCGCCCGGGGTGGTAGGTGCTCACCACCTTCACGCTCCGCTCACGGACCGCTTCGGGGTGCGTCTTGAGTAGCCGGCGCCACGCGTCCTGGGCTTCGCTGCCCTGGAGAAGCACGACCTCGATCTTCGGCATCAGCCCCAGCAGCTGCTTCAGGACCTCGACGCCGGCCTGGAGCTCGGCCGCCTTCGGCGAGCGGTTGATGTACCAGGGGTAGGCGTTCCAGGGAGTGACGTCTCGCGGCGCGATCCCCGCCCCCTCGAAGAGCTGGACCTGCAGCTCCGCAGTCGGGTCGTCGTTCTCCACACACAGGAATCCGGAGCCGACCCCTTCCTGTGTCTTGGGCCCCGGATCCCGCAGGATCGATAGGGCGCGCGCGTCCGCTCCCCCGTGCCAGGGGGCGACGTGCGGCATCCAGCCACGCCCGTCCTGGTCGCGCAAGGCGTCGACCATCTCATTGATCGGCCGCACGTGGGGGGCGTAGCGCCCCTGCTCCTGCTCTATCCGGAACGCCTCGTCGCGCATTCGTCTCGCCATGTCTCCTCCAGCACCCACTCGCACGATCGCGGGGAAATCGGAAATCGGGAACGTCTGACAACAGCACGGCACCGCTCGATCGATCCCGTTCTCGCAGGCGGAGAGAACCATTCGCCACTCGGCCACAGTTCCACGGGGCAGGGCGAACGAGGCTCGGGGCCGCGAAGGAGGGCAAGCAGCGTTCGGCGGGTCCTATTGGAACAGTGTGCCGCCGGGCACGCGTTCCACGTCGGTGACCTTCAGTTCGGCAATGTCCGCGATGGTGCCGTTGGACACCCCGTTCGGGACGATCAGCTGCTCCGGCTGGCGGTTGGTCTTGTCGGGGCCGAGTCGTTCGGCGTGGGCCTCGGTCTCGCCGAGGAAGTCGCCGTCCTTGTCGTACGCCTCGATGGTGACGCGGTAGTCGGCCGCGTCCTTGCCGAGATTGGTGATCGAGAGGTCGTACAGGTACACCGGCCCGCCACCGAAGTCAGGGTCGGCGTGCCCGTTGGAGATCTTGACATGCTTCAGCAGCTCCTCGCGGGCGCCCGGCTCGATGCCGCACAGCTTGTCCCAGGCGTCCAGGACCTCAGCGAACTGCTCCGGGGTGGCCTTCTGCCCGGTCGGGGAGCTTTTCAACGACTGCTCGCGGTCCTTGCGGCGCCCCGAGCACTCGGTTGCGTACGTCTCTGTCATGGCCTTGAGGTCTTGTGCGGACATCGCGGCTATCTCGGCCCGCTTGGGCGTGTACTTCCACACGACGGCCAGGAACTGCTTCTGCCCCTCGTCCAGCAGCCGGTCGTTGTACGTGGCCGACGGGGACGGCGCCGCGCTGCCGGCGGCAGTGGTCTTGGCCTTGTCGCCGGTGTCGCCGTCGCAGGCGGCCATGGCCAGAACCAAGCCCGCGGCGAGGACGGCCGCGACGGAAGTGCGATTCAAGATGCTTCCCCTCACTGGGCTGCCCGGTCGGCCCGCACCTCCGGGTAGGTCCGTGGATCGTACCGGCCGCCGGACGGTGTACGGCAGGTCATTCCACGAGGAAGGAGGGGACTCAATCTGACGCCCCGTTAGGGAAGTTATGGCACGCGAATGGCACGCGGGCCCAGATAGGTCTAGACAACAAACAAGCCCCAGGTTGCTGACCTGGGGCTTTGCCGTGGAGCGGATGACGGGAATCGAACCCGCGCTATAAGCTTGGGAAGCTCATGTTCTACCATTAAACTACATCCGCGCAGCCGTCCAGTTGCCTGGAGCGCTATCGTTTCTCACCCTACCCCATGATCGACCCCTGGTGAATTCGCCCCGGGAGTGGTGTCGCGTGCGGGGTGCACGGAGGGTCGTGGGGGCGGGAGTTGGGGCGTACCTTGTGTGTGCGGAGCGGCGGCTGGAGTGGGTCTTGTTCATCCCCTAATGTGGCGATTCATCGCAGTACGGCTGGTTGGGGAAAGGGACTCGATGGAGCACACCGTCGTCCGTTGTGCCGAAGGGCACGTATTCAGCACCGCTTCGTTCCCGCTGCAGCACCTCGGTGCCGGTCGGATCGGGCCGGGGCGGCTGCTGCGGTGTCCGCGCTGTGCGCGGCTGCGGCATGCCGTGCCCGTGGGAGCGGCGTCGAAGCGGTAGACATCGGCGCGCGGGGTTCCGCCTCGATTGGGGCGGCCCGCGCGCTCTGCGTATCCTCGGGACGTGCTTCTCTCTGATAAAGACATCCGGGCCGAGATCGACAGCGGACGGGTTCGCATCGACCCCTTCGACGAGTCGATGGTGCAGCCCTCCAGCATCGATGTACGTCTCGACCGGTTCTTCCGGGTCTTCGAGAATCACCGCTACGCCCACATCGACCCCGCCACCGAGCAGAGCGATCTGACCCGGATGGTCGAGCCGGACGGTGACGAGGCGTTCATCCTGCACCCGGGTGAGTTCGTACTCGCCTCGACCTACGAGGTCATCTCGCTGCCCGACGACATCGCCTCCAGACTGGAGGGGAAGTCCAGTCTTGGCAGGCTGGGGCTGGTGACGCATTCGACCGCCGGTTTCATCGACCCCGGGTTCTCGGGCCACGTGACGCTGGAGCTGTCGAACCTCGCCACGCTGCCGATCAAGCTCTGGCCGGGTATGAAGATCGGGCAGCTGTGTCTGTTCCGGCTCAGCTCGCCCGCGGAGTTCCCGTACGGGAGCGAGCGGTACGGATCGCGGTACCAGGGCCAGCGCGGCCCGACGGCCTCGCGGTCCTTCCAGAACTTCCACCGGACCCAGGTGAGGCACGAGGCATGAGTGACGGAGCGAGTGACGCAGTGAGCGGCGCAGTGCGCGAGAACCTCGACTACGAGGGATTCGGCCGGGCCGTGCGCGAGCTGGCGCAGACCATCGCCGACGACGGCTACGAGCCCGACATCATCCTGAGCATCGCCCGCGGCGGAGTGTTCGTCGCCGGCGGTCTGGCGTACGCGCTCGACTGCAAGAACATTCACCTCGTGAACGTCGAGTTCTACACCGGCGTGGGCACCACCTTGGAGATGCCGGTCATGCTGGCGCCCGTGCCCGAGGCGATCGACTTCACCGCCAAGAAGGTGCTGATCGCCGACGACGTCGCCGATACGGGCAAGACGCTCAAGCTCGTCCACGACTTCTGTCTCGGGCACGTCGCCGAGGTCCGGTCCGCCGTGATCTACGAGAAGTCCCACTCGCTCGTGAAGTGCGAATACGTGTGGAAGAAGACCGACGAGTGGGTCAACTTCCCCTGGTCGGTCGAGCCGCCCGTCGTGCGGCGTGAGGGACAGGTTCTCGACGCCTGAGACTCCGCTGTGCGAGGTGCGTGAGTCGTACGAGTTGTGTGAGGAGGGGCCCGCCGCGCGGTGTTCGTGCGGCGGGCCCCTCCTTGTGCGCGTGTGCGTGCGCTAGATCGTGCCCAGCTTGATGATCGACAGCAGGGCGATCAGCTGGATCGCCGACGCGCCCAGGGCCTTCGGCCACGGCAGGTCGTGCGACTTGCTGATCAGGGCGGTGAAGAGCGCGCCGGCCGCCACCCAGGTGGCCCAGCCCAGGATCTGGACGAGCATGTTGTCGCCGCCCAGGAACATGGCGAAGAGCAGGCGCGGTACGTCCGTCAGGCTCATGACCAGCATCGACAGGCCCACCGTGGGCTGCCACGATCCGTCGCCGCCCAGCTGGCGGGCCAGCGTGTGGGTGACGGCGCCGAGGATCAGGCCGCAGATCACGAAGGCCACGCCCGCCGACAGCACGATCGGGAAGGCGTTGGGGAGGGTGGCGTTGATGACGTCGTTGCGGGTGTCGTCGAAGCCGAAGACCGCGAGCAGCCCGTAGAGGAAGGTCACGATCAGCGCCGGCCCCCAGACGGCGTAGTCGCGCATCTGCAGGAAGGTCGGGCCCGGGCGCGTCACGATGCCCCGGAGCAGGTCCTTCCACGGCAGCCGCGGACCGGCGGGGGCGGCGGCCTGGGCCGCGCCCGCCTGGTAGGTCCCGCCCTGGGTGTACGGGTACGGGTCCTCGCCGATGGAGAAGGCCTGGGTGTACCCCGGGGAGTCGCTCGGGCCGCCGGCTCCCTGGTGGGGACCCTGGCCGTAGCCGTATCCCTGACCCTGGCCGGCGTTGCCGCCGTGCGGGTCGAAGTATTCGGGCTCGCCGTGGCCCCCGGGAGCGGCCTGCTGCGGCCACTGCTGGGGTGCGTAGGGCTGCTGGCCGTACGGCGGCGGCGCCTGGGGCGCCTGCTGCTGACCGTACGGCTGCTGCCGCGGAGGTTGTTGCGGGGTGCGGTTGTTGTCCCGGCCGCGTCCGATCCTGAATCCAGCCACGTGATCGAAAGTACCCGCTCCCGGGCGGCCGGGGGGCCGGGCCGGGGGAAGAGGCCCCCTTTGCGGCTGAGCTGTGACATCCCCTAGGGGGTACCTGGAGGGGCTTCTCGGGGTGGGCCAGGGGCGGGCCCGGGGCGGGCCCGGAGTGCGTTCCGGGTGGGTTACGTGGCTGCGCGGCAGTCTGCCGGTCACCGTTACATCGCCGACGGAATACGGACATACCGGGTCCGTAGCTTCGTAGACGTAACCACCGCACGCAGCACGAACGAGCACGAGAAGAGCACCGCCATGCGCAGCCCGCACCGTCGTACCACCCTCCGTACCGCCGCCGTCATGGCCGGTGCGGCCGCCGTCCTCGCCCTTCCCGTGGGGTCCGCCTTCGCGGATTCCCCGGCCGTGCCGGACGCGCAGGTCCTGCCCGGCGTCGAGCAGCCGTCCGTGGACCCGCAGCAGCCGCAGGTGGACCCGACCGTGCCGCAGGTTGACCCGCAGCAGCCGCAGGTGGACCCGACCGTGCCGCCCACCACGCCTCCGACCACGCCGCCCGTGACGCCTTCGGTCCGCGAGTACGTCACGACCGTGAAGCTGGCCGACGGCTCGGTCGCCCGGGTCTACAAGTTCGGCGACGGCCACTTCGAGGCCGACATCTTCGCCGGTGGCACCAAGCTGGACACCCTGGTCAGCAAGGACGGCAGCCCTGCCCGCGGTCAGAACAACGGGATGCACGTGGTCCTCCAGCCGAACGGCACCGTCACCTCGTGGATCGAGGGCGCGACCGGGCCGGTCGAGAAGCCGAAGCCCGTGGAGAAGCCGAAGCCGGTGGAGAAGAAGGAGAACTCCGTCCAGGTCGCCATGCCCGACGGGCGCAACGCGCGGCTGATCGACGGCCCGAACGGCAAGCGCGTCGAGCTCTCGATGCCGAACGGGAACATCCTCGGGACGATCGACCTGAAGCACCCGACCGCGACGAACGACGGCTGGACGTACAAGCTCGTCCAGGACGGAAAGCGCGTGAAGTTCGTCGTCATCGACGGCAAGAGCGGTGGCAACAGCTGGGTCTACGACTTCGGCAGCGGCAAGCTGATCGAGACGTACAAGGTCGCCAAGGACACCAAGTCCGCCAAGCCGGTCGAGAAGGTCGAGAAGGTCGAAAAGGTCGAGAAGAAGGCCGTCGAGCGGGTCGTGCCCAAGGGCGGAGTGAAGGCGGGCGCCGAGGGCATGGTCCCGGTGGCGGCGGAGGCCGACGCGCAGACCCCGCTGCTGCTGGCCGCCGGCGGGGGCATGGCCGCGGTGGGCGCGGCCGGGCTGGGCTTCGCGATCCTGCGGCGCAGCCGGAGCGAGCGGTCCTGACCCCGCGCTGCGGTGTGCGGAGCTTTCCCCCACCCCACCCCGCCCCTTCCCGAAACCGGGGCTCCGCCCCGGACCCCGTACGCCGGAACGGCCCGACCCCACAGGGGGACGGGCCGTTCCGGCGTTCTGCGTTCGGTGCTGCGCGGGCTACTTCGCCTCGGCGTCGGTCTCCGGCTCCGCCGGGGTCTCCGCCTTCGGCGCGGGCGCCTTGGTCTCGGCCACCGGTTCGGCCGTGGCTTCCGCCTTCGGCTCCGGCTTGGCCTCGGCCACCGGCTCGGCCGTGGCTTCCGCCTTCGGCTCCGGCTTGGCCTCGGCCACCGGCTCGGCCTTGGCCTCCGCCTTCGGCTCCGGCTTCGCCTCGGCCGTGGCTTCCGCCACCGGCTTCGCCTCGGCCACCGGCTCGGCGGCAGGCTCAGCCTCCGCCTCGACCACAGGCTCCGGCTCCGCCTCCACCACAGGCTCCGGCGTCTTCACCGAGTCCAGCAGCAGCTGCGCCACGTCCACCACCGTGACGTGTTCCTTCGCCTGGCCGTCGTTCTTCTTGCCGTTCACCGAGTCGGTGAGCATCACGAGGCAGAAGGGGCAGGCGGTGGAGACGATGTCCGGGTTCAGGGACAGGGCCTCCTCGACGCGCTCGTTGTTGATGCGCTTGCCGATCCGCTCTTCCATCCACATCCGCGCGCCACCCGCGCCGCAGCAGAAGCCCCGCTCCTTGTGGCGGTGCATCTCCTGCTGGCGCAGGCCCGGCACGGCCGACATGATCTCGCGCGGCGGCGTGTAGACCTTGTTGTGCCGGCCCAGGTAGCACGGGTCGTGGTACGTGATCAGCCCGTCGACCGGGGTCACCGGCGTGAGCCGGCCCTCGTCGATCAGGTGCTGGAGCAGCTGCGTGTGGTGGATGACCTCGTACTCGCCGCCCAGCTGCGGGTACTCGTTCGCGATGGTGTTGAAGCAGTGCGGGCAGGTGGAGACGATCCGCTTCGCCGACTTCGGCTTCTTCGTCTCCGGGTCCTCGTCGTCCTCGCCGAACGCCATGTTCAGCATCGCGACGTTCTCCTGGGCCAGCTGCTGGAACAGCGGCTCGTTGCCCAGACGGCGCGGGGAGTCACCCGTGCACTTCTCGTCGCCGCCCATGATCGCGAACTTGACGCCCGCGATGTTCAGCAGCTCGGCGAAGGCCTTCGTGGTCTTCTTGGCCCGGTCCTCCAGGGCGCCGGCGCAGCCGACCCAGTAGAGGTAGTCGAACTCGGAGAGGTCCTCCGCGTCCTTGCCGATGATCGGGACCTCGAAGTCCACCTCCTTGGTCCACTCGACGCGCTGCTTCTTCGCGAGGCCCCAGGGGTTGCCCTTCTTCTCCAGGTTCTTGAGCATCGTGCCCGCCTCCGACGGGAACGCGCTCTCGATCATCACCTGGTAGCGCCGCATGTCGACGATGTGGTCGATGTGCTCGATGTCCACCGGGCACTGCTCGACGCACGCGCCGCAGCTCGTGCAGGACCACAGGACGTCGGGGTCGATGACCCCGTTCTCCTCGGCGGTGCCGATCAGCGGGCGCTCGGCCTCGGCCAGCGCGGCCGCGGGGACGTTCGCGAGCTGCTCCGGCGTCGCCTTCTCGTTGCCCTCCATGTCCTTGCCGCCGCCGGCCAGCAGGTACGGGGCCTTGGCGTGCGCGTGGTCGCGCAGCGACATGATCAGGAGCTTGGGGGAGAGGGGCTTGCCCGTGTTCCAGGCCGGGCACTGCGACTGGCAGCGACCGCACTCCGTACACGTGGAGAAGTCGAGGATGCCCTTCCACGAGAACTGCTCGACCTGCGAGACGCCGAAGACGTCGTCCTCGCCCGGGTCTTCGAAGTCGATGACCTTGCCGCCGCTGGTCATGGGCTGGAGCGCGCCCAGTGCGACCGCGCCGTCGGCGTTGCGCTTGAACCAGATGTTCGGGAAGCCGAGGAAGCGGTGCCAGGCCACACCCATGTTGGTGTTCAGCGAGACGACGATCATCCAGATCAGCGAGGTGCCGATCTTGATCATCGCGGTGAAGTAGATGGCGTTCTGCAGCGCGCCGAGCGACATGCCCTTGAAGGCCAGCACCAGCGGGTACGAGACGAAGTACGCCGGCTCGTACGAGTCCACGTGGTGGATCGCGCCTTCGAGGCCGCGCAGGCACAGGATCGCGAGGCCGATGGTCAGGATGATGTACTCGACGAAGTACGCCTGCCAGGCCTTCGAGCCCGCGAAGCGCGACTTGCGGCCGGCCCGCGAGGGCAGCGACGCGAGGCGGATCCCCATCAGGACGAGGATGCCGAGCACGGTCATCAGGCCGATGAACTCGATGTAGAGCTCGAACGGCAGGAAGCCGCCGATGATCGGCAGCACCCAGTCGGCCTGGAAGAGCTGCCCGTACGCCTGCACCAGCGTCGGCGGCAGCGTCAGGAAGCCGATCGCGACGAACCAGTGCGCGAAGCCGACGAGGCCCCAGCGGTTCATCCGGCTGTGGCCGAGGAACTCCCGGGCAAGGGTGAGCGTTCGGGATTTCGGGTCGTCCGTACGGCTGCCCGCCGGTACGGGCTGGCCGAGCTTCACGAAGCGGTAGATCTGCGCCACGGCTCGGGCGAGCAGCGCGACGCCGACCACGGTCAGGACCAGCGACACGATGATCGCGGCGAGTTGCATGGGAGGGCTCCTCGGGCGGCACTTACTAAGCGGTAACTTATCCAGTCAAGGCTTGAGGTTACCCAGTCCCGACGCCGCAATGTAGCCGAGCGCGCGGTGATCTGCGTCGCTCGCCCCCGGCTCGCCCCGCCCGGGCTCCGGCTCAGAGCCGCCCGTGCCGCCAGGCCGCCCGCGGGGTCTGCGCGAGGATCGCCAGGTCCATTCCCAGCCAGTGGTTCTCCACATAGTGCCGGTCCAGCAGGTCCATCTCCTCCCACGGCAGGTCCGAACGTGCGCTCACCTGCCACAGTCCGGTCATCCCGGGCCGTACGAGGAGCCGCTCGGGCCGGTCCGACGCGCTGTTTCCGGGCCGCGGCCCGACCAGCGACATCTCGCCGCGCGCCACGTTGAGCAGCTGCGGCAGCCGGTCCAGCGAGCACCGCTCCAGCGCCGCCCCGGCCCGCCCCTTGCCCACGCGGAAGCGCCACGCCCGGTAGGGCCGCCCGGCCAGGCCGGCGGCGGGCTCGCGTACGAGGACGCCCGCGCCCTGGGTCGCGTACAGCAGGGCGGCGGTCAGCAGCAGCGGTACGAGGAGCACCCCGATCAGGAGCGCCGCTCCGGCGAGGTCGAGCACCCGCTTGGCGGATGGCCCGGGCGGCCATGGCCCTGGCCGGGCGGGGAGGCGTGGCAGCAGAGGCATGTCTGCACCGTGCCGCACGCCTCCGGCGGGGGTGGGGTGCCGCGCGGCCGTGGTGCCCCGTTCGGGTGCGGCTCCGCTGCCGGGGCTCCGCCCCGGGCTCCGCGCCTCACACGCCGAATGGCGCGTGATTGCGCGTAAGGGTGGCTTAAAGGTTGAGCCCCCTCGACTCACCTCTGTTGACAGGGGCGGAGGGGTTGGGGCACGCTTGAGTCTGTTCCACTCAAGTCAGCTGGAGGAATCAAAATGGCACGTGCGGTCGGCATCGACCTGGGCACCACTAACTCCGTCGTCAGCGTTCTGGAAGGCGGCGAGCCCACCGTCATCACCAACGCCGAGGGCGCCAGGACCACGCCGTCCGTCGTCGCCTTCGCCAAGAACGGCGAGGTCCTCGTCGGCGAGGTGGCCAAGCGCCAGGCGGTCACGAACGTGGACCGCACCATCCGCTCCGTCAAGCGCCACATGGGCACTGACTGGAAGATCAACCTGGATGGCAAGGACTTCAACCCGCAGCAGATGAGCGCCTTCATCCTGCAGAAGCTGAAGCGCGACGCCGAGGCGTACCTGGGCGAGAAGGTCACGGACGCGGTCATCACCGTCCCGGCCTACTTCAACGACTCCGAGCGCCAGGCGACGAAGGAGGCCGGCGAGATCGCGGGCCTGAACGTCCTGCGTATTGTCAACGAGCCGACTGCCGCCGCCCTGGCCTACGGTCTCGACAAGGACGACCAGACCATTCTCGTCTTCGACCTCGGTGGCGGCACGTTCGACGTGTCCCTCCTGGAGATCGGCGACGGCGTCGTCGAGGTGAAGGCCACCAACGGTGACAACCACCTCGGTGGCGACGACTGGGACCAGCGCGTCGTCGACTACCTGGTGAAGCAGTTCCAGAACGGTCACGGCGTCGACCTGGCCAAGGACAAGATGGCGCTCCAGCGTCTGCGCGAGGCCGCCGAGAAGGCGAAGATCGAGCTGTCCTCCTCCACGGAGACCTCGATCAACCTGCCCTACATCACGGCCTCCGCCGAGGGCCCGCTGCACCTGGACGAGAAGCTCACGCGCTCGCAGTTCCAGCAGCTCACCGCGGACCTGCTCGACCGCTGCAAGGCCCCGTTCCACAACGTCATCAAGGACGCGGGCATCAACCTGTCCGAGATCGACCACGTGGTCCTGGTCGGCGGCTCCACCCGCATGCCGGCCGTCGCCGAGCTCGTCAAGGAGCTCACCGGCGGTCAGGACGCCAACAAGGGCGTCAACCCGGACGAGGTCGTCGCCCTCGGCGCGACCCTCCAGGCGGGCGTTCTCAAGGGTGAGGTCAAGGACGTCCTGCTCCTCGACGTGACCCCGCTGTCCCTGGGTATCGAAACCAAGGGCGGCATCATGACCAAGCTCATCGAGCGCAACACCACGATCCCGACCAAGCGGTCCGAGATCTTCACGACGGCCGAGGACAACCAGCCGTCCGTACAGATCCAGGTCTACCAGGGCGAGCGCGAGATCGCGGCGTACAACAAGAAGCTCGGCATGTTCGAGCTGACCGGCCTGCCGCCGGCCCCGCGTGGCGTCCCGCAGATCGAGGTCTCCTTCGACATCGACGCGAACGGCATCATGCACGTCACTGCCAAGGACCTGGGCACTGGCAAGGAGCAGAAGATGACCGTCACCGGCGGCTCTTCCCTCGCCAAGGACGAGGTCGACCGCATGCGCCAGGAGGCGGAGCAGTACGCGGACGAGGACTCCCGCCGCAAGGAGGCGGCCGAGTCCCGCAACCAGGGCGAGCAGCTCGTCTACCAGACGGAGAAGTTCGTCAAGGACAACGAGGACAAGGTCCCGGCCGAGATCAAGGACGAGGTCCAGGCGTCCATCGACGAGCTGAAGGAAAAGCTCAAGGGCGAGGACGCCGCCGAGATCCGCACCGCGACCGAGAAGCTCGGCGCCGTCAGCCAGAAGCTCGGCCAGGCGATCTACGCCGACGCCGGTGCCCAGGCCGCCGGTGGCGCGCCGACCGGTGACGCCGGCCAGGCCGACGCCAACGACGACGTCGTCGACGCCGAGATCGTCGACGACGAGAAGCCGAAGGGCGGCGCGGCCTGATGTCGGAGGAGACCCCGGGCTTCGACGAGAAGCCCGAAGTCCCCGCCGACGCCGCGCCTGACGACGACGCCGCCGAGTCGAAGGCCGCAGCTTCCTCCAAGGAGGAGGCCGCGGCCCCGGCCGGGGACTCCGCAGCAGCACCGGATGTCGCTCTGCTGGCCCAGCTGGACCAGGCCCGTACCGCGCTCGGCGAGCGCACCGCGGACCTCCAGCGGCTCCAGGCGGAGTACCAGAACTACCGCCGCCGGGTGGAGCGGGACCGGATCGCCGTCAAGGAGATCGCGGTCGCGTCCCTCCTGACGGAGCTGCTCCCGACCCTGGACGACATCGGCCGGGCGCGGGAACATGGCGAGCTGGTCGGCGGCTTCAAGTCGGTGGCCGAATCGCTGGAGACCGCCGCGGCCAAGATGGGTCTGCAGCAGTTCGGCAAGGAGGGCGAGCCCTTCGACCCGACGATCCACGAGGCCCTGATGCACTCGTACGCGCCGGACGTCACCGAAGACACCTGCGTGGCGATCCTGCAGCCGGGGTACCGGATCGGCGAGCGTACGATCCGTCCCGCGCGGGTCGCGGTGGCCGAGCCCCAGCCGGGCGCGGCGCCGAAGTCCGAGGCGGCGGAAGGCGAGTCCGCGTCGGACAAGGACGCGGATGCCCCCGACAAGGGCTGACGTTGCGGCGGCCTTTGCACGACACGCAGGACACGCAGGACAAGAAGTAGCGCGAGAGGAGGGACACCGGGGATGAGCACGAAGGACTTCGTCGAGAAGGACTACTACAAGGTCCTCGGTGTCCCGAAGGACGCCACCGAGGCCGAGATCAAGAAGGCGTACCGGAAGCTCGCCCGCGAGTTCCACCCGGACGCCAACAAGGGCGACGCCTCGGCCGAGGAGCGCTTCAAGGAGATCTCCGAGGCGAACGACATCCTCGGCGACGCCAAGAAGCGCAAGGAGTACGACGAGGCCCGCGCCCTGTTCGGGAACGGCGGCTTCCGCCCCGGTCCCGGCGGGGGCGGCGGCTCGTTCAACTTCGACCTCGGCGACCTCTTCGGAGGCCAGCAGCAGGGCGGCGCGGGCGGCGGCTTCGGCGGTGGCGGCGGCGGACTGGGCGACGTCTTCGGCGGCCTGTTCAACCGCGGCGGCGCCGGCGCGGGTGCGGGCACCCGTACCCAGCCGCGCCGCGGCCAGGACATCGAATCGGAGGTCACCCTCTCCTTCACGGAGGCGGTGGACGGGGCCACGGTCCCGCTCCGGATGTCCTCGCAGGCGCCCTGCAAGGCCTGTTCGGGCACCGGCGACAAGAACGGCACGCCCCGCGTGTGCCCGACCTGCGTCGGCACCGGCCAGGTCTCGCGCGGCAGCGGCGGCGGCTTCTCGCTGACCGACCCCTGCGCGGACTGCAAGGGCCGCGGCCTCATCGCCGAGACCCCGTGCGACATCTGCAAGGGCAGCGGGCGGGCCCGCAGCTCCCGGACCATGCAGGTCCGGATCCCGGCGGGGGTCTCCGACTCCCAGCGGATCCGGCTGCGCGGCAAGGGTGCTCCGGGCGAGCGCGGCGGCCCGGCCGGCGATCTGTACGTGGTCGTGCACGTGGACGCGCACCCGGTCTTCGGCCGCAAGGACGACAACCTCACGGTGACCGTTCCGGTGACCTTCGCGGAAGCGGCGCTGGGAGCCGACATCAAGGTCCCGACCTTGAACGGCCCCTCGGTGACGCTGAAGCTGCCCCCGGGCACCCCCGGCGGCCGCACGATGCGGGCCCGCGGCAAGGGGGCGGTCCGCAAGGACGGCACCCGCGGCGACCTGCTCGTGACGGTGGAGGTCGCGGTCCCGACCGAGCTGAACGACAAGGCCCGCGAGGCCATGGAGCTGTACCGCGAGGCGACGGAGTCCGAGGACCCGCGCTCCGCTCTGTTCGAGTCCGCGAAGGGAGCATGACATGGACGGCCGCCGTAGGAGCCACTACCAGCTCACCGATGAGACCCCGGTCTACGTGATCTCGGTGGCCGCCCAGCTCTCGGGCCTGCATCCGCAGACCCTTCGCCAGTACGACCGCCTCGGCCTGGTCTCCCCGGGCCGTACGGCCGGGCGCGGCCGGCGCTACTCGGCCCGTGACATCGAACTGCTCCGCACGGTGCAGGCGCTGTCCCAGGAAGAGGGCATCAACCTGGCCGGCATCAAGCGGATCATCGAGCTGGAGAACCAGGTCGCCGCGCTCCAGCAGCGCGTGGCCGAGCTCTCCAGCGCCGTCGACGGAGCCGCCGCCGTCCTCCAGCAGCGCGAGGCCCAAGTGCACGCCTCGTACCGGCGCGACCTGGTCCCGTACCAGGCTCCGCAGCCGGGCAGCGCCCTGGTCGTCTGGCGTCCGGCGCCCAAGCGCCCGATGGACTGACCGACGGACTGCCGGACCGGCGGACTGCCGGACCGGCGACGCCGCGAACGAAGAGAAGGCCCCGATCCACCGGATCGGGGCCTTCTTCTCGTTTCCGGGCCCACCCGTACACCCGTCCAGGCTTCCAGGCCGCTCAGGGCCTCCTGCCGGCCCCACGGCGGCGGTCCGGGCCCGCGGCGGCTACTTGTCGTCGAGGATGCCCGACTGGGCGATGAGGAAGCCGAGCTGGGCCCGGCTGCCGCTGCCCAGGGCGGAGGCGAGCTTGGCGATGTGCGCGCGGCAGGTCCGTACGTTCATCCCCAGCCGGCGCGCGATGGCCTCGTCCACGTGCCCCTCGATGAGGAGCTGGGCGATGGATCGCTGCACGCCGGAGATCCCCGCCGGCGTGTGCTCGTAGGTCACCTCGTCGCCCAACGGCACGGCCCGGCGCCACAGTTGCTCGAAAACCTTGATGAGGTACGCCACGACTCCGGGGTGGCGCAGCTCCAGCGCGACACGCCGGTCGTCGCGGGCCGGGATGAAGGCCACGCTACGGTCGAAGATGATGAGGCGCTCGATCAGTTCTTCGAGGGTGCGGATCTCGACCTTGCCGGTGGAGACGCGGTCCGCGTAGGCGAGCATGCTCTGGCTGTGCCGCGCGGTGTGCTGGTACAACGTGCGGATGCTCACCCCGCGGTCGATCACGTTGGTGCCGCGCTCCAGCGACTGGGACAGGACGAAGGGGGAGCGGCCCCCGCCCGGCTGGATCGTCAGGACCTCGGTGTGGCACTCGGCCGTGGCCAGATCGAGCGCCGCGTTGATCTGCTCCAGGCCTTCGTGCGCGGTGATGGCGTGGGTGTTCGCGGGGCTCCGGGCGCTGATGGCGAGGAACGGCTCGAAAGCATCGGTGAGGTCCACGGCGCTGCGGCGCCGGTCCTGGATCTCCTTTTCGAGGGGATGGAGCCGCTGTGCCAGTGCGACGGAGGGGGGAACCGCTCGGAGTTGGTTCGCGTCATCGGGATCGGAGCGCAAGAGACCGAATTCGAGCAGGCAGGGGACGTTGACGACCTCGCTGCGGGCCACGCGGCCGGCGCTCAGGGCCGCCGCGTAGAGCCGTGTTCCCTCGGTGCACATGCTGGTGACCGGGTGGGGATGTGTCGGGTTTGTGGCTGTATTGGGCAAATCTCCACCCCCCAGGGTCCTGAACATGTAAGAACATGATGCATCGTCCCTGTGGCACCGGCGTGCCTGAATAAGCCATCGTCTGACACGCGGGGGAGAGGATTCCATCAAGTGAGGACGAAGCCGACCATGTACAAGAGAATGCTTCGCTCGGCGCTTGCCGTTGTTTTCTCCGCCGTTGCGGTCTTTGGGGCAATCAGTGCCGCCACTGGGGATGCGGATAGCGTGCGAGCCGCGTCGGGGTCGAACCCGGCATCGGTGCAGGCGGGCAATACGGATATCGGGTGGGACTCCATGCCCATGGGCGACATCGGGTGGGACTCGGCGCCCACGGACATCGGCTGGGACTCCACGCCGGCGAGGGTCTCCTGATGACCCCCGACGATCATGGCTTCCGCCGTGAAATGGCATCGGCCTACCGCTCCGGCTGGCAATTCATCGATCTCACCAGCGCCATTCCTTACGCCGGCGACTCGCTGAAGGTCACCCTCTTCGGCCAGCCGATCATCGTGGTGCGGGAAGAGGACGAGGACGTCCGCGCCTACCGCTGTCTGCGCCGTCCCCGGGGCGCTCCGCAGCCCGTCCGCTGCGAGATCCGGTACGGCATGGTCTTCGTCAATCTGGACCAGCGTGATCATCAACTTTTCGAGCCCGAATCCGCCGCCACCCCCCGCAGTGCCTGAAGCGATTCCCCTGTCGTCGCAGATCGCTCAGGCACTACCCCCACACAGCGACGCCATCGTGGACCTGACCACGATGGCGTCGCTGTGATGTTCGTGTCCAGGGGTTGAACCGGACATCGTGGATCCGGACACCGCCGCGGCCGCGGATCCGGACGCCGCACCGGCTGCGGATCCGGACGCCGCCGCGGCCACCGGCTACGCGCGCCCCATGGCGCGGTCCAGCGTGATCTCGATGACCACCCGGTCCGGGTTCGGCGAGGGCATCCGCCCGTACCGCTCCGCGTAGCGCAGTACCGCCTCCGCGACCGCGGCCTCGTCCGTACGGACCACCGCGCGGCCCTCCAGGGTCGCCCAGCGCCGCCCCTCCAGCTGGCACACCGCCACCCGGGCCCCGCCCTGCGGGCCCTCCTGCGACGCCAGCACGTTGCGGACCTTCTTGCTGCCCTTGTTGGTGATCACCCGTGCCAGTCCGGCTTCCGGGTCGTAGGTCACGCCCACCGGGACCACGTGCGGGCTGCCGTCCGGACGCTGCGTGGTCAGCGTGCATATGTGCCGCTCCCGCCAGAAGGCGAGGTACTCCGGCGTCGGGTTGAGTACGTCATGAGCGGTGCGGGCCGTGCCGGCCGGGCTGGGAGTCGACATGCGCGAAGGGTACGTCCCTCCACCTTGAGTGGAATAGACTCAACTTTGTGCAGGTTACTCATGTAAAGCACACACAGGAGAGGGAAGGGAGAAGGCGCACGTGGATGCCGAGCTGACCAACAGGAGCCGGGACGCGCTGAACGCGGCCACCACCAGGGCCGTCAAGGACGGGCACGCGGACCTGACGCCCGCGCACCTGCTGCTGGCGCTGCTCGCCGGCGAGGACAACGAGAACATCACCGACCTGCTCGCCGCGACCGACGCCGACCAGGCCGCCGTACGCGCCGGAGCGGACCGCCTGCTCGCCGCCCTGCCCAGCGTCACGGGCTCCACGGTCGCGCCCCCGCAGCCCACCCGCGAGCTGCTCGCCGTACTGGCGGAGGCCGACGCGCAGGCCGGGAAGCTCGGCGACGAGTACCTCTCCACCGAACACCTGCTCATCGCCGTCGCCGCCAAGGGCGGCGCGGCCGGTGAGCTCCTTTCCGCACAGGGCGCGACCGCGAAGAAGCTGCTGTCCGCCTTCGAGAACTCAAGAGGAGGGCGGCGGGTGACCACCCCCGACCCCGAGGGCCAGTACAAGGCCCTGGAGAAGTTCGGCACCGATTTCACGGCGGCCGCCCGCGAGGGCAAGCTCGACCCGGTCATCGGCCGCGACCACGAGATCCGCCGCGTCGTGCAGGTGCTCTCGCGGCGTACGAAGAACAACCCGGTGCTCATCGGCGAGCCCGGCGTCGGCAAGACCGCCGTCGTCGAGGGCCTGGCCCAGCGCATCGTCAAGGGCGACGTCCCCGAGTCCCTGAAGAACAAGCGGCTGGTCTCCCTGGACCTCGGCGCGATGGTGGCCGGTGCCAAGTACCGCGGCGAGTTCGAGGAGCGGCTCAAGACGGTCCTCGCGGAGATCAAGTCCAGCGACGGCCAGATCATCACCTTCATCGACGAGCTGCACACGGTCGTCGGCGCGGGCGCCGGCGGGGACTCCTCCATGGACGCGGGCAACATGCTCAAGCCCATGCTGGCCCGCGGCGAGCTGCGCATGGTCGGCGCGACCACCCTCGACGAGTACCGCGAGCGGATCGAGAAGGACCCGGCGCTCGAGCGGCGCTTCCAGCAGGTGCTGGTGGCGGAGCCGAGCGTCGAGGACACCATCGCGATCCTGCGCGGGCTCAAGGGCCGCTACGAGGCCCACCACAAGGTCGTCATCAACGACAGCGCGCTCGTGGCCGCGGCCACCCTCTCGGACCGCTACATCACCTCCCGCTTCCTGCCCGACAAGGCCATCGACCTCGTCGACGAGTCCATGTCCCGGCTCCGCATGGAGATCGACTCCTCCCCACTGGAGATCGACGAGCTCCAGCGCTCGGTCGACCGGCTGCGGATGGAGGAGCTGGCCCTGAACAACGAGTCCGACGCCGCCTCCCGCGAGCGCCTCGACAAGATCCGCAAGGACCTCGCGGACAAGGAGGAGGACCTGCGGGGCCTCACCGCCCGCTGGGAGAAGGAGAAGCAGTCCCTCAACCGGGTCGGCGAGCTCAAGGAGCGCCTGGACGACCTGCGCGGCCAGGCCGAGCGCGCCCAGCGCGACGGGGACTTCGACACCGCCTCCAAGCTCCTCTACGGGGAGATCCCGGCCCTGGAGCACGAGCTCGCGGAGGCCACCGAGGCCGAGGCCGAGGTCTCCAAGACCGGACGATCCAAAGACGCGATGGTCAAGGACGAGGTCGGCCCGGACGACATCGCGGACGTGGTCGGCGCCTGGACCGGGATCCCGGCGGGCCGGCTGCTGGAGGGCGAGACCCAGAAGCTGCTCCGTATGGAGGACGAGCTGGGCCGGCGCCTGATCGGCCAGGGCGAGGCCGTGCGCGCCGTGTCCGACGCCGTACGCCGCACCCGCGCGGGCATCGCGGACCCGGACCGGCCGACCGGCTCGTTCCTCTTCCTCGGCCCGACGGGCGTGGGCAAGACGGAGCTGGCCAAGGCCCTCGCGGACTTCCTCTTCGACGACGAGCGGGCCATGATCCGCATCGACATGTCGGAGTACGGCGAGAAGCACAGCGTGGCCCGCCTCGTCGGCGCCCCGCCCGGGTACGTGGGCTACGAGGAGGGCGGCCAGCTGACGGAGGCCGTCCGCCGCCGCCCGTACTCCGTGGTCCTCCTGGACGAGGTCGAGAAGGCCCACCCCGAGGTCTTCGACGTCCTGCTCCAGGTCCTCGACGACGGCCGCCTCACGGACGGCCAGGGCCGCACGGTGGACTTCCGCAACACCATCCTGATCCTGACCTCGAACCTGGGCAGCCAGTTCCTGATGGATCCGTCCACAGCTGTGGACGAGAAGAAGGCCCGGGTCCTGGACGTGGTGCGGGCCACCTTCAAGCCGGAGTTCCTCAACCGCCTCGACGACCTGGTGGTCTTCTCCGCCCTGAGCGGGGCCGAGCTGGCCCACATCGCCGAGCTCCAGATCGGCCGCCTGGCCAAGCGCCTGGCCGAACGCCGCCTCACCCTGGACGTCACCCCCGAGGCCCTGGCCTGGCTGGCGGACAAGGGCAACGACCCGGCGTACGGCGCCCGCCCCCTGCGCCGCCTGATCCAGACGGCCATCGGCGACCGCCTGGCCAAGGAGATCCTCGCGGGCGAGATCCGCGACGGCGACACCGTCCGCGTCGCCGTGGCGGGCGACGGCCTTCTGGTGGGCAAGGCGCTCTAGCTTCCGGCGGGCGGGGCGCTGTAGCGACCCGGCAGTAACAAGGCGCTGCAATCCGCCGCAATACCGCCTCAGCCGGGCCCCGGGATCCCCGGGGTCCGGCTTACCCGGGCCCTACTCCTGTCCGCCCTGCGCGGATCGGCGCCTTCCGGGGTGGACACGGGGTGGGCGCGATGGGGGAGGATGGCGGCATCCGCACGAAGGGAAGTCACACGGTGAGCATCGACCCGGCCTCGATTCCGAACTTCGGAGGGCAGCAGCCCGATCCGCAGGCCACAGGACCGGCGGGCCCCGTCGTCCCCGACCAGGACCTGGTCAAGCAGCTCCTGGAGCAGATGGAGCTCAAGTACGTCGTCGACGACGAGGGTGACCTCGCGGCGCCGTGGGAGGACTTCCGCACGTACTTCATGTTCCGCGGCGAGGACGAGCAGCAGGTCTTCTCCGTGCGGACCTTCTACGACCGCCCGCACAAGATCGAAGAGAAGGCTCAGCTCCTCGAGTCCATCGACGACTGGAACCGCCGCACGCTGTGGCCCAAGGTCTACAGCCACACGCACGACGACGGCTCCGTCCGCCTGATCGGCGAGGCGCAGATGCTGATCGGCACCGGCGTGAACCTGGAGCACTTCGTGTCCTCCACGGTCAGCTGGGTCCGCGCGTCGATCGAGTTCGACAAGTGGCTCGTCGAGCAGTTCGGCCTGGAGAAGGAAGTCGACTCCGCGGACGAGAAGTCCGAGGGCGAAGGCGAAGACGGCGCCGGCGAGACCAACTAGGTCCTCGCGGTCCGCGCCCGACCCCTCACGGCGCCACCCTCACGGCGCCACCCCGGACGCGAGCAGCAGGTACGGCCCGTATCCGTACGAGAGCCCGGCCAGCACCACGGTCACCACGACCGCGGTGCGCGGCCGGGCTTTCGCCATGAGGGCCGCCGCCGGCAGCAGGAGGGTGAACGCGGGCAGCAGGAAGCGCGGCTTCGATTCGAAGAAGCCCGCGCCGCCGTAGGTCATCGCCAGCAGCACGCCCGTGTAGACGAGCAGCGGCAGCGGGATCCGGCGGTCGGCCGCCAGCAGCCCGGCGAGCACCAGCGCGGCCGTCAGCAGGACCACCGTCACCGTCGTGGCCAGCTCCACCTGCCCGATACCGGACAGCGCGTGCCGCGCGGAGCGCAGCGCCCCCGCGCCGAAGTCGAAGCGCGAGCCCCAGCCGCTCTGGACGGCGAAGTAGCCGCCGAGCGGATCCCCCCGGCGCACGCCGACGAGCAGGACGTACGAGGCCCAGCCCGCGGGAGCGGCCAGCCCGGCGGCCCACACCGCCGCGGGTGCGCGGCCCCGCCGCCGGCAGATCTCGTACGCGGCGGCCGCCGTCACGGCGGCGGCGACCGCGATCCCGGTGGGCCGGGTCAGCCCCGCGAGCACGGCCAGCCCCGCCGCCCAGCCCCAGCGGCCGCGCAGCAGGGCGTACAGGGCCCAGGCGGCGAAGGCCGCCAGCAGGGCCTCGGTGTAGGCGAGGGTCAGCATGAGGGCGTGCGGCACCGAGGCCCACAGCGCGACGAGCAGCAGCCCGGCGCGGGCCCCCAGCAGGTGCCCCCCGACCCGGTACACCCCCACGGCGGCCGCGCCCGCGGCGATCCAGGCGACGGCCAGCGCGGCGACGGTCAGCGAGCCGGGCAGCACGAGCGAGGCGCAGCGGATCAGGACGGGGTAGAGCGGGAAGAACGCGGAGTCGCTCTGCACGGACCCGATGCCGGGATAGATCTGGGTCCGCCCGTAGCCGTGCTCGGCGATCCGCAGGTACCAGACGGAGTCCCAGGACTCCCCGAGCACCCGTACGGGGCTGCGCCCGGTCCACCAGGCCACCACGGCGACCGCGAGCACCCCGCCCGCGCGCACGGCCGCGTACACCCCGAGCGCGAGCACGGCGCCCGGCACCCGCCCGGCCCGGCCGGACAGCCCGGTGCGCCGCCCGGGCCGTGCGCCGTTCGACAGCGTTTCCGTCGCCATGCGTCCCGACTTTCTGGGGTGCTCCCGATCGGAGTCGCCACGATGGGCAAACCCTACGACTACAGGGCTGCCGAGCCCCCCGAGCCCCCGGGCCCCGCCCTCAGAGCCGCCGCAGCCGCTCCACGGCCTCCTCCAGGACGTCGGTGCGCTTGCAGAAGGCCCAGCGGACGTGGCTGGCGCCGGCGGCCTTGTCGTCGTAGAAGACCTGGTTCGGGATGGCCACCACGCCGCAGCGTTCCGGCAGGGCCCGGCAGAAGGCGAGGCCGTCGTGTTCGCCGAGCGGGGTGATGTCGGTGGTGACGAAGTAGGTGCCCTGCGGGCGGAAGACCTCGAAGCCGGCCGCCGCGAGGCCGTCGGAGAGGAGGTCGCGCTTGGCGGCCAGGTCCGCGCGGAAGGAGTCGTAGTACGAGTCGGGCAGGGCGAGGGCCTCGGCGATCGCGTACTGGAACGGGCCCGAGGACACGTAGGTCAGGAACTGCTTCGCCGAGCGGACCGCCGTGACCAGCTCGGGCGTCCCCGTCACCCAGCCGACCTTCCAGCCGGTGAAGGAGAAGCTCTTGCCGGCGGAGGAGATGGTGACGGTGCGCTCGCGCATGCCCGGCAGGCTCGCCAGCGGGGTGTGGACGCCCTCGAAGACCAGGTGCTCGTACACCTCGTCCGTGATGACCAGCAGGTCGCGGGAGACGGCCAGCTCCGCCACCGCGGCCAGCTCGGCGGGGGTCAGGACGGTGCCCGTCGGATTGTGCGGGGTGTTCAGGAGCAGGAGGCGGGTGCGCGGGGTGACGGCCGCGCGCAGCGCGTCCACGTCGAGGCGGAAGTCGGGGGCGCGCAGGGTCAGCGGCACCCGGACGGCCCCTGCCATCGCGATGCAGGCGGCGTAGGAGTCGTAGAAGGGTTCCAGGGCGATGACCTCGTCGCCCGGCTCCAGCAGGGCCAGCAGCGAGGCGGCGATGGCCTCGGTGGCTCCGGCGGTGACGAGCACCTCGGTGTCGGGGTCGTGGGCGAGGCCGTAGAAGCGCTGCTGGTGGGCGGCGATCGCCGTACGCAGCTCCGGCACGCCGGGGCCCGGCGGGTACTGGTTGCCCCGGCCGTCGCGGATCGCGCGCACCGCGGCCTCGGCGATCTCGGCGGGGCCGTCGGTGTCGGGGAAGCCCTGGCCGAGGTTGATCGCCCCGGTGGCGGTGGCCAGTGCGGACATCTCCGCGAAGATCGTGGTGCCGAAGGCCGCCAGCTTGCGGTTGAGGAAGGGGCGGTTGGTGCGTGCGGGAGCGCTCATGGGCGCCATCCTGCGGGGAAGCTCTGGACTTGCTCAAGTGTGCTTTGGGCCGTGTACGGCACGGGCATCCCCCCAGCACGCGGGACGAAGGGGATCCCGCACCCCGGGCAACCGGGGGAGCAGAGAGGGGTCGGGGGATGATCCTCGGAATAGTGATCTTCGTGGTGGCGGCCGTGGTGATCGTCGGGCTGGTGGCCAAGGTCAGCGGGGCCGGCGGCCGGAGCGTCGGCGGCAGCCGTGGCCGCAGCAGCGGCAGTGACGGCGGCGGGGGCTGGTGGGCCGGGGGCGACTCGGGGGGTTCCTCCTCGTGCGGCTCCTCCTCGTCCAGCTGTGGCTCCTCCTCGTCCTGCGGCGGCGGCGGAGGATGCGGTTCCAGCTGAGACGGGGCAGCATGGAGGCATGGCTCCATGGCTTCAGCCTCCGGACCACCTTCGTACCGCGTCCCGCATAGGTGAGGCGCCCGCCGGGCACAACTTCCGTCGGGCGTCTTCTTGTTCGGACGTCACGGCCGCGCATTACGGCGTACGGGCGGCATGTCGTTGAACACGTGAACTGGGTAGCCCCCGAGGGGATGTAAACCCCTGCAACTTGGGTAAAAACGCTGTGAGTGCCGTGCCTTTCATGATTCCCTCGGTTGAGTAGACCAGTCCTCGGACCTCCCTGGACTTCCTGTGGACCCGTGCCGGTGTCCCCCCACCCGTTGACTACCGCTGGCGGGCCCCGGCCCATCTCCCTCGCGCGTTTGCGGAGCCGACTCATGCTCACGACCCTCCAGACCACCTATACCGACACGCGTGCCGCCGATCTCGCCTGGGCCCTGGGTCGGGAGCGGCTGCCCGCCCTGGCCGTACTGAACCTCGAACTGGGTGGAGCGAAAGTGGAGTTGCGCCTGCTCGGGGCCTCCCACCAGGTACTCCTGGAAGAGGGCGACGTGCTCTGCTCCGAGACCGTCGCCTGTATGCCCGGCAGCAGCACCCCGCTTCCGCTCGGCGTGGCCAAGCGCGTCGGCGACTGGGAGTACGAGTTCGCCGCGCGGGTCGAGAACCTCTCGCGCGGCTCCTTCGCCGGGCGCGCGCAGGAACTGCTCGCGCTGGTCGCGGACCACCCGAACGGGCTCGCCGGCACCTTCCCCGGCAGCCCGCACGCCTTCACCGCCATGCTCGCGCAGCGCTACGAGGGCCAGGTGCGCTGGCGGACCTGGCACGCGTACCCGCAGGAAGGGCAGTTGGTGGCCACCCGCACCCGGGTCGGCGTACGGGCCGCGGGGACGGGTGCCGGTGCGGGCGTGGACGCGGCGGGCGCCGTGCAGCTGGGCGCCCAGGCGCCGGTGCTGATCTAGCGCCGTGCCGGGCGTCGCGACCCGGTGAACCCTTCCGGCCGCAGCGCCAGGCCGAGTCGGCCGGGCCCCAGGGGGCGTCCCGGCCGGGCGCCGGCGCCGATCCGGGGGCCCTGGGGTCGCGGGGGTCGCGGAGTTGCCGAGCGGTTACGCCAACTGCCCGAACCAGTGCGCCACTTACACCCATGTGGGTGACCGGATGCGAGCAGGCGGTGACGTACGGTTCGCTTCATGATCGACCGTTCCGCCCCGCGCGGGGTGCTTTCGGCTCCGGAGCCGCGCGGTGTGGCCCGCGTCCCGGCCGCCCTGCCCGTACGGCCCAGGACCGGCCGACTCCTCGTCCTGGCCACCGTGTTCGTCTGCGCCGCCTGCGGGCTCGTATACGAGCTGGAGCTGCTCGCCCTCGGCTCGTACCTCATCGGCGACTCCGTCACCCAGGCGTCGGTCGTGCTGTCCGTCATGGTCTTCGCCATGGGCGTCGGATCCCTGCTCGCCAAGGCCCTGCGCGCCCGCCCCGCCTTCGGCTTCGCCCTCGTCGAAGCGGGCCTCGCCCTGCTCGGCGGGCTCTCCGCCATAGCGCTCTACGCCAGCTTCGCCTGGCTGGGGGAGTCCCGGCCCGCCCTCGTCGCCTTCTCCTTCGCCATCGGCGTCCTGATCGGCGCCGAGATCCCGCTCCTGATGGTCCTCATCCAGCGCATCCGCAGACAGGACGCGGGCGGCGCCGTCGCCGACCTGTTCGCCGCCGACTACGTCGGCGCCCTCGTCGGCGGCCTCGCCTTCCCCTTCCTGCTGCTGCCCGTCCTCGGACAGCTCACCGGCGCCATGTTCACCGGCACCGTCAACGTCATCGCCGGCGGCGGCCTCGTCCTGTGGCTGTTCCGCCGGGACCTGAGCCGACGCGCCCGCTGGCTGCTCGTCGCCGTCAACGTCACCGTCCTCACCGTCCTGGGCTGCGCCACGGTCCTCGCCGACGACTTCGAACGCGTCGCCCGCCGCGCCGTCTACGGCGGCGAGGTCCGCGTCGCCGTCCAGACCGGAGTCCAGGAACTCGTCCTCACCGGTCCCCCGAACGGCTCACCGCGCTCCCTCGACCTCTTCCTCGACGGCCGCCTGCGGGTCAGCGGCTACGACGAGTACCGCTACCACGAGGCCCTCGTGCACCCCGCGATGACCGGCCCGCACACCCGCGTCCTGGTCCTCGGCGGCGGAGACGGCCTCGCCGCCCGCGAGGTGCTGCGCTACCGCGACGTCGCCTCCGTCACCGTCGTCGAACTCGACCCCGGAGTCGTGCGGCTCGCCCGGACCGACCCGATGCTCTCCGCGCTGAACGGGCGGGCGTACGAGGACCCGCGCCTCGGCGTCGTCACCGAGGACGCCTTCCGCTGGCTGCGCGCACCCGCCTCCCGGGCCCGCTTCGACGTCATCGTCTCCGACCTGCCCGACCCCGGGATCACCCCCAGCACGAAGCTGTACTCGCAGGAGTTCTACGGGCTCGCCGCGCGGGCCCTGCGCCCCGGCGGGCGGCTCGCCGTCCACGCGGGGCCGCCCGGCACCAGGCCCCGTACCTACTGGACCGTCGAGGCCACCCTGCGCGCGGCCGGCCTGCGCACCGCCCCCTACAGCGCGGGCGGCCGCCTCTCGGGCTTCGCCGCCGGCCCCGACCGGGTGCTCGGCGCGGGCTCCGCGTCCGCCGCCGCCGCGAAGCTCCCGCAGGACTGGGGCTTCGTCCTGGCGGCCCGCGAGGGCGTGCCCCGGCTGCGGGTGGACCGGGAGACGCCCGTCCTGCGGTCCCTGTCCACGCAGTCCCTGGCCGACGCGGCCCGGGACACGGAGAGCACCCGGGTGGCGGGCCTCCCGCCGTCGACGCTGCCGCACCCGAGGTACTCGTAGCCGGAGTGCTCGTAGCCCGGGTACGCATGGCCGGGGTACTCGTGGCCGGGCGGTCGCGTCGGTAGGCTCGTCCGCATGGAGCATCAGGTGTTCGTACCGGTCCCCTCCGCCGACGTCCGCGCCGTGCTGCGCGACCCCGCCCGGCTGGCGCGATGCGTGCCGGGGCTCCAGCAGGACGCCGATACCGAGGCCGGGCCGCTGTCCGGCCGGCTGAGGGTGCGGGTCGGCGGGCACACCGTCACCTACCGCGGCACCCTCGCCGTCACCGAGCAGGACCCGGACCACTTCACCCTCGCGGGCGAGGGCACCGAGGTGCGGGGGAGCGGGACCGTGAAGCTCTCCCTCGTGCTGCGCCTGACCGAGGCGGACGGCGGCACCCGGCTGGAGTTCACCGCAGAGTCCGCCGCCGACGGCCGCGCCGCAGCCTTCGCCCCCGACGCGGCCGCCACGGCCGCGCACCGCCTCCTGGACCGCGCCGCCGGGCACCTCGCGGCCCTCGCGGTCGACGGCACCGCCGGGGCGGGCGAAGCAGCGGTGGACACCGCCGCCGACTCCGACGTGCACGCCGACGTCGACTCTGACTCTGATGCTGGCTCTGGCTCTGGCTCTGACTCTGGTGCTGACTCGGACCACGAGGACCCCGGCCCCGGGTTCACCGAGGTCACCGCGTCCGTGTTCGACACCGACGTCCCGCCCCCGTCCCTGGACCCGTTCCTGGAGGGCACCTTCGAAGGCATGGCCGACCTCGGGGACCTCGGCGGCCCCCCGCGTCCGCCGGCCGAGGCCGCGCACGCCCGCCGCACGATGATCGGCCGCAGCGCGGAGGAGGTCGACCACGCGCCCCCGCGCGGCCGCTACGCCCCGGTCCCGGCCCCGACCTCCGCCTCCGCGAACGCCAACCTCCGCTGGATCGCCCCGGCCGCGGCCGTGGCCGTGGCCTCGGCGGTCCTCCTGGGCCGCGCCCTGCGCCGCCGACGCTGACCCGGGGAACGCGCCCGCTTCCCGGCGCGGGCCTGAACACCCCGCCGGGCTGACTAAGGTCATGGCATGAGTACGCAACTGCGCGCCGGCGGCGCCGAGGTGACCATCGACCAGCAGAACGGCTGCCGGATCAGCAGTCTGCGCATCGACGGGACGGAGCTGCTGCGGCAGGGGGACCACTACGGGTCCTTCCCCATGGTCCCGTGGTGCGGCCGGACCAGGGACGGGCAGTTCCAGGACGGCGCGACCCTGCACCAGCTGCCGCTGAACCACCCGCCGCACGCCATCCACGGCTTCGGCCGCGACGCCGCCTGGCGCCCCGCCCGGGCCACCGCCACCGAGGCCGCCTTCACGTACCCGCTCGCCGACCCGTGGCCGTACGAGGGCCTGGTCACCCAGATCTTCGAGCTCGGCGAGAACGCGCTGACCCTGACGATGGGCATCGAGACCTACGGTGACTCCTTCCCGGCGCAGGCCGGCTGGCACCCCTGGTTCCTGCGCAACCTCGCCGGCGGCGGGGCCGACGTACGCATCGACTTCGAGGCCGCCTGGCAGGAGGAGCGCGGCGCCGACCACCTCCCCACCGGCAACCGCATCGACCCCAAGCCCGGCCCCTGGGACGACTGCTTCGGCATGCCGTACGGGGTCGACGTCACCCTCACGTGGCCCGACGCCCTGGAGCTGAAGGTCACCAGCCGCTCCGAATGGGTGGTCGTCTACGACGAGGAGCCCGAGGCCGTCTGCGTGGAACCGCAGTCGGGCCCGCCGAACGGACTGAACAGCCTCCCCCAGTTGGTCACCCCCGTGGACCCGCTGGAGATCTCCACGACGTGGACGTGGCGGCGGCTCGGGTAGGGCCCAATTAAGCTCGGGGCCATGAGTGACGTCAACGAAGTAATGGCGGTAGCCACACGCGATGCGCTTCTGCAGCAGATCAAGGACAAGGCCGTCGTGCACGGCAAGGTGATCCTCTCCTCCGGCCGCGAGGCCGACTACTACATCGACCTCCGCCGCATCACCCTGGACGGCGAGGCCGCCCCGCTGGTCGGCCAGGTCATGCTCGACCTCACCGCCGACCTGGAGTTCGACTGCGTCGGCGGCCTGACGCTGGGCGCCGACCCGGTTGCCACCTCGATGCTGCACGCCTCCGCCGCGCGCGGCGCGCGCCTGGACGCCTTCGTCGTCCGCAAGGCGCAGAAGGCGCACGGCATGCAGCGCCGCATCGAGGGCACCGACGTGAAGGGCAAGCGCTGCCTGGTGGTCGAGGACACCTCGACCACCGGCGGTTCCCCGCTGACCGCCGTCGAGGCGGTCCGCGAGGCGGGCGGCGAGGTCGTGGCCGTCGCGACGATCGTCGACCGCGGCGCGGCCGACGCCATCGCGGCCGCGGGGCTGCCTTACCTCACCGGCTATCAGCTGGACGACCTCGGTTTGTCCTAACCCTCGGACAGTGGGTCGTGCTTCCGCACAACTGGTGACTTAGGTCCTCAGGAGTCCGTAAGCAGGTCCTGACCTGCGGTTTTCTGTTCGGGTGGAGTGTTTCACGTGAAACACTCCACCCGGATCGGGCCGCGTGGTGCCGTCACGGAGGTGGAGTGTGCCCCCGAGTCTGGAAAGATGGGCACGACGGCAACGTCGCCCCCAGGTCAGGGCCCGCAATAAGCACACTCCCCGCACATCCAAGGAGCGGACAGATGCCCATCGCAACCCCCGAGGTCTACAACGAGATGCTCGACCGGGCGAAGGCAGGCAAGTTTGCCTACCCGGCGATCAACGTGACCTCGACCCAGACCCTGCACGCTGCACTGCGCGGCTTCGCGGAGGCCGAGAGCGACGGCATCATCCAGATCTCCACCGGTGGTGCGGAGTTCCTGGGTGGCCAGTACAACAAGGACATGGTCACCGGCGCCGCCGCCCTGGCCGAGTTCGCGCACATCGTGGCCGCCAAGTACGACATCACCGTCGCGCTGCACACGGACCACTGCCCCAAGGACAAGCTGGACACCTACGTCCGCCCGCTGATCGAGATCTCGGCCGAGCGCGTGGCCCGCGGCCTCAACCCGCTCTTCCAGTCGCACATGTGGGACGGCTCCGCCGAGACCCTGGCCGACAACCTGGCCATCGGCCAGGAGCTGCTCGCCAAGGCCGCCGCCGCGAAGATCATCCTCGAGGTCGAGATCACCCCGACCGGTGGCGAGGAAGACGGCGTCAGCCACGAGATCAACGACGAGCTGTACACCACCGTCGACGACGCGCTGCGCACCGCCGAGGCCCTGGGCCTGGGCGAGAAGGGCCGCTACCTGCTGGCCGCCTCCTTCGGCAACGTGCACGGCGTCTACAAGCCGGGCAACGTCGTCCTGCGCCCCGAGCTCCTCAAGGACCTCCAGGCCGGCGTCGGCGAGAAGTACGGCAAGTCCTCCCCGTTCGACTTCGTCTTCCACGGCGGCTCGGGCTCCACGGCCGAGGAGATCGCCACCGCGCTGGAGAACGGCGTCGTGAAGATGAACCTCGACACCGACACCCAGTACGCCTTCACCCGCCCGGTCGTGGACCACATGTTCCGCAACTACGACGCGGTCCTGAAGGTCGACGGCGAGGTCGGCACCAAGTCGAAGTACGACCCCCGCACGTGGGGCAAGGCCGCCGAGGCCGGCATGGCCGCGCGCGTCACCGAGGCCTGCGCGAACCTGCGCTCCACGGGCACCAAGCTCAAGTAGCAGCGGCTCACGCGGCAGCTCCAGTAGCAGCGGCTTCCCGGAAGGGCCCGGTTCCGCCGTCCACGGACGGCGGGGCCGGGCCCTTCTGCGTGCCCGCGTGCCCGCATCCCCCAGACTGTGGGCATGTCTCTTCACCAGAACCTCCTCGGGGGCCCCGCCCCCACCCACCTCCCCGACGAGCCGGGCATCGCGGCCGTCGCCGCGGGCACCCCCGCCGTCGAGGTGGCCGCCGCGCACCCGACCTCCTCCCTCGCCTGGGCGCTCCTCGCCGACGAGGCCTTCGCGGCCGGCCGCACGGTCGAGTCGTACGCGTACGCCCGTACGGGCTACCACCGCGGCCTGGACGCGCTGCGCCGCGCCGGCTGGAAGGGCCACGGCCCGGTGCCGTGGGAGCACGAGCCGAACCGCGGCTTCCTGCGCGCCCTGAACGCCCTGGCCCGCGCGGCCGGCGCGATCGACGAGAAGGAGGAGTACGAGCGCTGCTCGACCTTCCTGCGCGACTCCTCCGAGACGGCCGCGGACGTCCTCGCCGTCTGAGGCCGTGCCTGAGGCGTGATCCTTCTGCGCCCGTACCGGGCGGGTTCCCGCATGGGGCCCGCCCGGTCGCGGAAGGTGACGTGCGCCACTGACTATTGAAGCCCTGCGGCACGTCGGTCTTATGATGCGGACAGGGGACCGGAGCTCCACTCACCTCACCGGAAGGAGCGGACCGCTACCCGGAAGCACGTATCGAGGAGACAGCGATGTCGCACGCCCTTGATGCCTCCGGAGACGGCGGTTCGGACACCCCGAACCTCGACTTCGCCGGCACGACCCCCTACGAGGACTACGTCCAGGCGGACGTCCTCACCCACCTCCAGCACCTGCGCTCGGACGACCCGGGCGAGATGGTGTTCCTGGTCACCACCCAGGTCATGGAGCTGTGGTTCACGGTCATCGTCCACGAGTGGGAGACCGCCGCGAAGGCGCTCCGCGAGGACCAGCTCCCCGTCGCGATGGATGCGCTGAAACGATCCCTCCGCGAGCTGGAGGCCCTCAACGCCTCCTGGCGCCCCCTCGCCCAGCTGACCCCGGGCCAGTTCAACGCGTACCGCGCCGCCCTCGGCGAAGGCTCCGGCTTCCAGTCGGCGATGTACCGCCGGATGGAGTTCCTGCTCGGCGACAAGGCCGCCTCCATGCTGGTCCCGCACCGCGGCGCCCCGCGCGTCCACGCGGAGCTGGAGAAGGCCCTCCAGGAGCCCAGCCTCTACGACGAGGTGCTGCGCCTCCTCGCCCGCCGCGGCCTCCCGGTCCCGCAGTCCGTCCTGGACCGCGACCTCTCCCGGCGCTACGAGCCCTCGCCCGAGGTCGAAGCCGTCTGGACGGCGCTGTACGCGGCCCCGGACGCCCACCCGGACCTGCACCGCCTCGGCGAGGTCCTCACCGACGTCGCCGAGCTGGTCTGGCGCTGGCGCAACGACCACCTGGTCGCCACCCGGCGCGCGATGGGCGCGAAGACGGGCACGGGCGGCTCGGCCGGTGTGACCTGGCTGGAGAAGCGCGCCCAGAAGAACGTCTTCCCGGAGCTCTGGACGGCGCGCAGCCATGTCTGAGTCGCACGTGGACCCGAACGCCGACCTGGCGGCGAACGCCGACCTGGCGGCCCGCGCCGAAGCCCTGGACGCGGCCGACCCCCTCGGCAAGCTCCGCGACCGCTTCGCCCTCCCCGAGGGCGTGGTCTACCTCGACGGCAACAGCCTCGGCGCGCTCCCCGCAGGGGTGGCCGCCCGGCTCGCCGAGGTCGTCACGGAGCAGTGGGGCACCCGCCTGATCCGCTCCTGGACCGAGGGCGAAGCCAATTGGTGGAACGCCCCCGAGCGCATCGGCGACCGGATAGCCCCGCTGGTCGGCGCCGCCGCCGGCCAGGTGGTCGTCGGCGACTCCACCAGCGTCAACCTCTTCAAGGCCCTGGTCGGCGCCGCCCGGCTGGCCGCGCCCGGCCGGACCGAGCTGCTCGTGGACGCCGCCACCTTCCCCACCGACGGCTACATCGCCGAATCGGCGGCCCGGATGACGGGCCTGCGCGTCGTCCCGGTCGACCCGGCCGCCGCCGCGGGGGCGATGGGCCCGGACACCGCCGTGGTCCTCCTCAACCACGCCGACTACCGCACCGGCCGCCTGCACGACCTGCCCGGCCTCACCGCGGCCGCGCACGACGCGGGGGCGCTCGTCGTCTGGGACCTGTGCCACACGGCCGGGGCCCTGCCCGTCGGGCTCGACGCGCACGCGGTGGACCTCGCGGTCGGCTGTACGTACAAGTACCTCAACGGCGGCCCCGGCGCCCCCGCGTACCTGTACGTCGCCACCCGCCACCAGTCCGCCTTCGACTCCCCGCTGCCGGGCTGGAACGGTCACGCGGACCCGTTCGCGATGACCCCCTCCTACGAGGCGGCGCAGGGCGTGGCACGGGCCCGCGTCGGCACGCCGGACATCCTGTCCATGCTCGCGCTGGAGGCCGCCCTGGACGCCTGGGACGGGGTCGCGGTCGAGGACGTCCGGGCGAAGTCCCTCGCGCTGACCGACTTCTTCCTCGACTGCGTGGCGGCGTACGTCCCGGCGGGCAAGGTCGAGCTGGTCACCCCCACGGAGCACGAACGGCGCGCCAGCCAGGTGTCGCTGCGCACCGAGAACGCGGACGGGGTCATGCGCGAGCTCATCTCGCGGGGGGTGATCGGGGACTTCCGCGCTCCCGATGTCCTGCGGTTCGGATTCACCCCGCTGTACGTCGGCTTCGCGGACGCGGAGCGTGCGGCGCGCGCACTGGGTCACATTTTCGGGTGAACCGGTAGCGAAACGTCACATCACCGCGCGGGCGGGGCTACGGCCCCGCCCGCGCCGGTATCTGCTCGGCCCGCCACGGAGGGGACCGTTCCGGCCTGATACGGTCCCGCTCTGCCGGAACACCGGAACACCAGTCCCCCTCGTCCCATGCGTTACCGGAGGTTGAGCCGATGACGGACCCCGCAGTCGAACGGGACGCCGCCGAGGCCGCCTCGGCCTTCTCCCATCCGCCCGTAGCCCCCGACGCGACGGCCGCCTACGGTGAACACCCCGACCAGATCGTCGACTTCTACGCCCCGCGCGGGGAGCGGGCGCAGCCGGGTGCCGCGCGCTCCGCTCCGCTGGTCGTCGTCCTGCACGGCGGGGCCTGGCGCGCCCCGTACGACCGGCAGCACATCACCCCCTTCGCGGACTTCCTGGCCCGCCGGGGTTTCGCCGTCGCCAACGTCGAGTACCGGCGGGGGAGTTCGGTGCCGCATCAGGATGCCGAGGGCCCCGTGGCAGGTCGCTGGCCCGAGACCTTCGACGACGTGGCCGCCGCCCTCGACGCCCTGCCCGGTCTGGCCGCCGCCAGCCTGCCGGAGGCCGACCCGCGCCGCACGGTGCTGACCGGCCACTCCGCCGGGGGCCACCTCGCGCTGTGGGCCGCGGCCCGCCACGTGCTCCCGTACGACGCCCAGGCCGGCTGGAGGCTGCCTTCGCCGCCGCTGCTGCGCGGCGTGGTGGCGCTGGCCCCGATCGCGGACTTCACGGTGGCGGAGGAGCTCGGGGTGTGCGGGGGCGCCTCGGCGCAACTCCTGGGCGGGATGGCCGGCTTCGCCGCCCGCCGTCCGTACGCCGACCCGGCGGCGCTGCTCCCGACGGGCATCGCGACGGCGGTGGTCCAGGGGCGGAGCGACATCGTGGTCCCGGAGGCGGTGTCCGAGGCCTACGTGGCGGCGGCCGCGCTGGCGGGGGAGATGGTGGGGCTGACCCTGCTGGACGGGGTGGGTCACTTCCCGCTCATCGACCCGGCGGCGGACGCGTGCGCGGTGGTGGCGGAGGAGATCTCGCAGCTGGCCTGGTAGGGCCGGGCATCCCGGTGCGGGAGCCTCCGTTTTCGCATTTAGTGAATCCAAAGTGAAGCATCAAGCCAAAGAGTCGAGCGCGCGACCGCACGCGAATCACTGAGATCTGCCTTGGTGTATCCCGTTATGTCAGGCCAATTGGGCGTCAGGGTTGGGCGTAATCGCGTCATTGACGCCTGCGGTGCATTTTCATTAAAGATTGACAACCTTCGAGCCCCGTATGGATGCTTCCCCCATCTGAACCGGCGTCACTCCAGCACCTCGGGCACGCTCCCGCCGTCAGGCGTACCAGACGGACGGGCGGGCCTGTCGGGCCGGTCGTGACGCACGTCATGCACGTCATGCATTCGTCTCATGGGGGGACTTTCATGTCGAACACGCATGTCCTGACCCGCGGTCTGGCCAGTGCGGCCGTCGCAGGTCTGGCAGCCGGCCTTCTGATCACCGCACCGGCCCAGGCGACCGAACCGTCGAAGGGCCTGACCGCCGTCTCGGACACGGGCGGCGCCGGCCAAGGCCCGTCCGTCGCGTACCAGCTCGCCGCCGGCCCTCAGATCAAGCGCAGTGAGGTGATCCGGCGGGCCGCGTCCTGGGTCGGGCGAGGGCTCGTCTACAACGGGGGTGGCACCCACGACGGATACCGGACGGACTGCTCAGGTTATGCCTCGATGGCCTGGGGCCTCGGCAAGCCCGGCCTGGACACCACCAGTTACGTTCCCAGCGGCGTCGCTTCCTGGATATCCAAGAGCGACCTCAAGCCCGGTGACGCCCTGCTCAACGACGCGGCCGGGGCAGATGGCCACATCGCCGTCTTCGCCGGCTGGACCGATTCCTCGAAGACCTCGTACGACGCCTACGAGTTCACCAAGTCCGGCGTGCATCACAGGGCCATTCCCTACCCGTACTTCTCCGGGAAGGGGACCTACAGGCCGGTCCGAAACAACAGCATCGTCGACGATGCGGTCGCTTCCGGTCCGGACAACGTCGGGATCTTCCGCCCCTCGACGGGTGAGTTCCACCTCCGTTACGACAACGGTTCGCTGGCGAAGGTGGCGTGGGGTCAGAGTGGTGACCTGCCGGTTTCCGCGAACTGGGACGGCGCCGGTCCGGACAACGTCGGGATCTTCCGTCCGTCGACGGGTGAGTTCCACCTCCGTTACGACAACGGTTCGCTGGCGAAGGTGGCGTGGGGTCAGAGTGGTGACCTGCCGGTTTCCGCGAACTGGGACGGCGCCGGTCCGGACAACGTCGGCATCTTCCGTCCGTCGACGGGTGAGTTCCACCTCCGCTACGACAACGGTTCGCTGGTGAAGATCGCCTGGGGGCAGAGCGGTGACCAGCCGGTCTCGGGGAACTGGGACGGCGGCGCGGCGGCCAACGTCGGCATCTTCCGTCCCTCGACAGGTGAGTTCCACCTCCGGATGGACAACGGGAGCCTGACGAAGATCGCCTGGGGGCAGAGCGGCGACGTGCCGGTCACCGCGAACTGGGACGGTGCGGGTCCCGACAACATCGGGATCTTCCGTCCTTCGACGGGTGAGTTCCACCTGCGGATGGACAACGGCAGCCTCACCAAGGTCGCCTGGGGCGCCCAGGGCGATCTCCCCGTCTCCGCGAACTGGGACGGCAACGCCGGGTGACGTCATCCCCCGGAGGGCGCGGCGAGACGCCGCGCCCTCCGGGGGCGCACATGCGACGACACCTCATTTGCCACCGGATTCGGAAGCAGGACGCTCATCGTGAACCGCACCATGCGCCACCACCTCTCCGCCGTCGCCGCCACCGCGGCCCTCACCGTCGGCGTACTCGCCACGGCTCCGATCGCTCAGGCGAGTGAGGGGCCGGACCTCTCCAACCCGGCCACGGTCCTCGTCGCCGAAAAGTACTCCTGCGGACCGGAAACGGCCTCCGACCAGGCCGTTGCCAGCCAGCTCAGTGGTCAGCTCACCGGAACCCTGCGCGGCGCCCTCGACTCCTACCGGGTTTCGTGTGCCCGCGCGATCGTCAAGGCCGTCGAGGCCCGGGGCCTTCCGCATCGGGCCGCGGTGCTCGCCGTGACCACCTCCATAGTCGAGACCACTTTGGTGAACTATCCGAGTGGGGACCGCGACAGCGTCGGTCTGTTCCAGCAGCGGGACCCCTGGGGCTCCTTCGAGCAGCGGATGAACCCGACCTGGTCGACCAATGCCTTCCTCAACGCATTGCTCAAGGTGAACAACTGGCAGACCAGGCCGATAGGCGAGGTCTGCCAGGCGGTCCAGATATCCGCGTTCCCCGACCGGTACCAGGTCCAGGCGTCCGATGGTCAGCGCATAGTCGATGCGCTCTTCGGCAAGGCCAACGCCGGTCCGGACAATGTCGGGATCTTCCGGCCTTCGACGGGTGAGTTCCACCTGCGGTACGACAACGGTTCGCTGGCGAAGGTGGCGTGGGGTCAGAGTGGTGACCTGCCGGTTTCCGCGAACTGGGACGGCGCCGGTCCGGACAATGTCGGGATCTTCCGGCCTTCGACGGGTGAGTTCCACCTCCGTTACGACAACGGTTCGCTGGCGAAGGTGGCGTGGGGTCAGAGTGGTGACCTGCCGGTTTCCGCGAACTGGGACGGCGCCGGTCCGGACAATGTCGGGATCTTCCGCCCCTCGACGGGTGAGTTCCACCTCCGCTATGACAACGGGAGCCTGACGAAGATCGCCTGGGGGCAGGCCGGTGACCAGCCGATCGCGGGGAACTGGGACGGCGGCGCGGCGGCCAACGTCGGCATCTTCCGTCCGTCGACGGGTGAGTTCCACCTGCGGATGGACAACGGCAGTCTCACCAAGATCGCGTGGGGTCAGAGCGGCGACGTGCCGGTCACCGCGAACTGGGACGGTGCCGGCCCCGACAACGTCGGCATCTTCCGCCCCTCGACCGGAGAGTTCCACCTCCGTATGGACAACGGCAGCCTGACCAAGGTCGCTTGGGGCGCCCAGGGTGATCTGCCCGTCTCCGCCAACTGGGACGCCGGAAGCTAGGAGGGTGCCCCGGTAGCGGGCGGCCCGTCAGTCCGCCTCTCGTACGACCGACTCAGACCGCTGCAGGGCCCGGGAGTTGTAGTGCTCCCGGGCCCAAGGCCTCGTAGCAGGCTTCGGGCACCTTTCCCGACGGCTAGAGTGCCACCAGCCGGTTTGAGGAGGCAGGTAATGACCGACGAGGACGCAGTGCCGCCCGACGTCCAGGCCTCGACGGACGGACCCGGCGGGGAGGCGGAGCTGCTCGGTCAGCGCGTCGAGTACCTCCTCACCTACGTGCAGCCGCTCGGCAGGCGCTACACGCTCCAGGAGGTCGTCGACGGCATCAAGGAAGCTTCCGGTACGAACGACCCGAAGCTGTCCGTCGGCCGGCTGTGGGCGCTGGCCAAGGGCAAGGTCTCCAATCCGACCATCGGCACGCTCCGCGTCCTCGGGGAGTTCTTCGGCGTGCCGCTCGCCTACTTCATCGACGACGAAGTGGCGGCGCGGGTGTCGGCACAGCTCGCTCTGGTGGCGGCCATGCGCGCCAACGACGTGCGCTCGGTGGCCCTGCGCGCGGCCGCCGTCGCGACGATGTCCACGCAAGGCATCGAGGCGGTGCGTTCCCTCGTCGAGCGGGGCCGTGTCATGGGCGACGGTCCGGCGGGCGGCGGCCCGACGCGCGAGGGAAGCCCGACCCCGAAGGGCTGAGACCCCCACCCCAGTAAAGTCGGCCCGGGGAGATCACGCAGGGCCGCCGGGCGGCCGCGTGTTCGGTCGACACGGCGGGGCGGGGACATGCGGCGCGATGACTGGCGGCAGCTGCGGGCGAGATACGAGCAGGTGGTGCAGCACTACGACGTTCCGCACCCCTTCGAGGTCGAGGACCTCTGCGCCGCCGTCGCCGCGGAAAGGGGACGCCCGCTGACCCTGCTTCCGATGCCCGCCGACTTCGCCGACGGCTCCGGAATATGCGGGATGTGGGTGTCCATGGGCGCCGCGGACCTCGTCTACTACACCCCTGTCGCGAGTCGGCCCCACCAGACGCACATCATCCTGCACGAGCTGGCCCACATCCTCCTGGACCACCGGGAGCCAAGCGTTCCGCACCCCGAGATGCTGGCGCAGCTCTTCCCCGACCTGGACCCCGAGATGGTCACCCGGCTCCTGGGCCGCGGCCGTACCAAGGCCACCACCCGCCAGGAACAGGAGGCGGAGCTGCTGGCTTCCGTCATGTGGCAGCGCTTCAACGCGACCCCCGTCGCCGTGGCGACGGCCACCTCGGACACGGCGAAGACCCTCAACCGGGTGCTCGGAGCGTTCACCGGCCGCGGCGGGCAGGCGCGCACTTGAGGCCGTTCGACATCGTCGTCATCCCGCCCCTGTGGCTGTTCGCCCTCTGGAAGGTTCCGCACCTGAGGTCGGCGTCCAGGCGGGACCGCGTCCTGTGGACGATGTGGATGCTGTGGGCCGTGATCTTCACCATCGGGGTGCCGGCGGTCCGAAGGGTCCTCGACGCTGCCGTGGGCATCGAGAGCTTCACCAACCTGCCCGTGCACGTGCTGGCCCTGTGCGCGATGACGGCGCTCTTCGAATTCATCCGGGAGGCGACCGGTGGCCGGCGGACCTCGAAGGCGTGGCTGCGCTGGGTCCTGCTCGGCCTCGCGGAGGCCGGACTGGTCACCACGTTCTTCGCGTCGCCGCTCCCGGACGGTGACACCGACCTGGTGACGCGTACGGATCTGCCCCTCATGCAGGTGTACTGGGCGATCTTCCTCGCCTACATCGCCTACGGGGTGGTGAGCGCGATCCACCTGTGCTGGCGCTACGGCCGCCAGGCCTCGCCCGGCCCGTCGCGCACCTCGATGAACCTGCTGGGGCTGGCCAGCTGTTTCGGTCTGCTCTACGTCATCCACCGACTGGTGTACCTCGCGGCGGCCGTGGCCGGATCGACCAGTACGGCCGGGGTCGCCGCCACCACGCAAATACTGCTGGCCTGCACTCTTGTGCTGCTCATCGCCAGCACGGCCTATCCCTCGCTGGCCGAAGCGGCGAGGCGCCGCCGGTTGCGCAGGGACCGCCGGGTGCTGCGCCCGCTGTGGGAACTGCTCACGGCGGTGACGCCCGAAGTGGTCCTGCCGTTGCCCGAAGCGCTGAGCCGGGACCACGAGTTCGTGCGCTACCGGTACGTCATAGAGATCCGGGACGCCGCGATGGCGGTGTCCGGCCACGTGCCCCCGGAGCGGGAGGCGCGCGTACGGGAGGAGCTGACCGGCGCGGGGCTGACGGGAAGCGCGCTGGACGCGGCCTTCGAAGCGGCCCTGGTGCTGTTCGCCGTGGAGAACGAACGGGCGGGGGCGGCGCCGTCGGCCGCGGAACACCCGCTCCTGCGGGAGGCGCCGGACATCGACGCGGAGATGGCCTGGATGCGGAGGGTGGCGGCGGCCGTGTCGACTCCCGCCGTCGAGGCGGCCGTCGCTCGTATGAGGTGAGCACGCCTCCGCCCGGCCGGGCATCGCCCTGCGGCCGGGCATCGCCCTGGGGCCTCGGGTACGCCGAAGGGGCGGCCGCTGGGGCCGCCCCTTCGGGCTCGGTGCAGGTACCGCTTAGAGGAACGAGTTGATCTCGATCGTCTCGGTGCGGCCGGGGCCGACGCCGATCGCGGAGATCGGGGCGCCCGACATCTCCTCCAGGGCCTTGACGTACGCCTGGGCGTTCTTCGGGAGGTCCGCGAAGGTCTTGGCCTTGGTGATGTCCTCGGACCAGCCGGGGAAGTTTTCGTAGATCGGCTTCGCGTGGTGGAAGTCCGACTGCGAGTACGGGAGCTCCTCGACGCGCTTGCCGTCGATCTCGTACGCGACGCAGACCGGGATCTCTTCCCAGCCGGTCAGCACGTCCAGCTTGGTGAGGAAGAAGTCCGTCAGGCCGTTGACGCGGGTCGCGTAGCGGGCGATCGGGGCGTCGAACCAGCCGCAGCGGCGGTCACGGCCGGTGGTCACACCGCGCTCGCCGCCGATGCGGCGCAGGGCCTCGCCGTCCGCGTCGAACAGCTCGGTCGGGAACGGGCCGGAGCCGACACGGGTCGTGTACGCCTTCAGGATGCCGATGACGCGGCTGATCTTCGTCGGACCGACGCCCGCACCGGTGCAGGCGCCACCGGCGGTCGGGTTCGAGGAGGTGACGAAGGGGTACGTGCCGTGGTCGACGTCGAGCAGAGTGCCCTGGCCGCCCTCGAAGAGCACGACCTTGTCCTCGTCGAGCGCGTTGTTGATGATCAGGGTGGTGTCGGCGACGTACGGCTTGATCTGCTCCGCGTACTGGAGCATCTCTTCGACGATCTGGGCCGGGTCGATCGCGCGGCGGTTGTACAGCTTCGCGAGGAGCTGGTTCTTGCCCTCCAGCGCCGCTTCGACCTTCTGGGTGAGGATCGACTCGTCGTAGAGGTCCTGGACGCGGATGCCGATGCGGTTGATCTTGTCCGCGTACGTCGGGCCGATGCCGCGGCCGGTCGTACCGATCTTGCGCTTGCCGAGGAAGCGCTCGCCGACCTTGTCGAGGGTGACGTTGTACGGCGTGATCAGGTGCGCGTTGCCGCTGAGCAGCAGCTTTGAGGTGTCGATGCCGCGCTCGTTCAGGCCGCGCAGCTCGGAGAGCAGGACGGCCGGGTCGACGACGACACCGTTGCCGATGACCGGGGTGCATCCGGGGGAGAGGATGCCGGAAGGGAGAAGGTGCAGTGCGTACTTCTGGTCGCCTACGACGACCGTGTGGCCGGCGTTGTTGCCGCCCTGGTAACGCACTACATAGTCAACGGATCCACCGAGCAGGTCGGTGGCCTTTCCCTTGCCCTCGTCACCCCACTGAGCTCCGAGCAGCACAAGAGCGGGCACAGGCGTACACCTCTTCCGGATGGGGCATGTCCAAGGTCAGGGGGCGTACGACGATGTACACCGCAGGCTGAGCCGTCGGACCGGTACCCCGGAATAGACGAAGGCCCTGGCGCAATAGCGCAAGGGCCTCTTGCACAAAGATGCTACCCGAGGAAGGACCGAGGTGTCGGCTCCAGAGCCCACCATGAGCCATGCGGGCGCGCCGGTAGGCGGCCTGCTCGTGCTCGTCGACCCGGTCGCCCGCCGTCTTGACGGCGAGTCCGTGCGAATTGCGAAAGATGTGTTGTCAGCGGGGGCGGCGGCGAAAATTTGTCTCCCGGACTCACAGGAGGAGTTTGCGCGGGCCCTTGCCCGCCGGGGTCATCGGCAGCCGGTGATCGTGGGCGACGACCGCGCGCTCGTTCGGGCCGTCGGGCTGCTGCACCGTGAGCGGGCGCTGTCCGAGGGGGCCGTTTCGCTGATTCCGGTGGGGCCGGCCGCGTCGCTCGTACTGGCTCTGCAGCTCGGCGTGCCGCTGTCGGCCGTGTCGGCCGCGCGGGCGGTCCTGGACGGGGCCGTCGGCATGCGGGACCTGCTGGTCGACGACAGCGACGGGGTGGTGCTGGGCGGGATCGGCATCCCGCCGCCGCCCGTGGGGGCCGCGGCCGGGTCCCGGCCGGGGCCCGGGGGCGTGCCGCGGCCGGCCGGGCCGTCGGTGTGGAACGCGTACCGCTCGCTGGTCCGTACGTTCGTCCGCCCGCCGGCGGGGGCTTCCTCCGCCACGGGGTCCGGCGGGGGCCACCGGCTGCGGGTGGAGGCCGACGGGGTGGTCCTGGCGGACGTGGACCGGATGGTGCAGGACGTCACCGTGTCGGCCCGGGAGGGCGACGGGCTGGCGGACGTGCTGGTCCGGATGGGGGCGGTGACGACACCGGGGCTCGGGCTCGGGTCCGGCTCGGGTGCGGACTCCGACCCCGACTCTGCTTCCGGTTCCGGTTCCGGTTCCGGCCGGGTCGTGCGGGCGCGGGCCTCGGCCGTGACGGTGTCCGGGGAGGATTTCCGCTACCGGTCGGACGTCGGAATCACCGGTCCGGTCCGCCGCCGTACGTGGACCTTGCACCCGGGGGCGTGGGGGCTGACACTGCCGCTGCAGCGCTGACGCGGGGAGGGCGGGGGCCGATGGCAGGGATCGTGGACGTTCCCTGGTGGGCCGGTGTGTTCCGGTGGGTGACGCTCGCCCGGGCCGCCGTGCGCGTGTTCGCCCTGTACGGGGGGATCAGCGCTGCCTACGCCGACCCGACCGTGTCCTTGCGGGTGGTCGGCCGGAGCTCGGACGAGAGGACCTGCGTGGTGGGCTGGCGGGACCGGGCCTTCGGGGACGGGGAGCGAACCGCTGACTTCCGCTGCTCGGCGAAGGCGGCGACCTACCACCCCTGGCGGGGCCGCCTCCACGAGGTCGACGAAGCCGGCCCGGGCACACGCCGGACGGGCCTGCCAGGCACCCTCGGCGCCGCGACGGCCCTCTCCGGCATCGCCCTGGGCCTCCACCGGAACTTCGCGTGGTGACCGGGGACCCGGCGGGAGAGACGCCGGCGGGCGGGCCATCGGCGGTCGGATCACTGGCGGGTGGGTCGCCGGTGGGCGGGCCACCGGTGGGTGGGTCACCGGCGGGTGAACTGTCGGTGGGCGGGTCGCTGGTGCCGGGGCCGCCCGGGGAGGCGGCCGTCCGGGGTGCGCTCAGCGACTGGCGGCAGGACGCGCTGCTCATCCTGCTGCTGCCGGTGCTGTGCTGGCCCGCGCTGATCGGGGCCCTGATCACTCGCCCCACGTCCTTGCAGGCGGTCCTGCTGGGGCTGCTGTGCCTGCCCGTGCTGGTCGCCCTCCGGGAGCTCTACGTCGCCCAGCGCGTGCACCGAGCCCTGCGGGACCCGGAGCTGCGCTGGACCCCGTACGACCTCCGGGTGCTGCGCGGGTACGGGCTGCCGCCGCTGCTGGTCCTGAGCGGCGGCTCCGGCGGCCCCGGCCGCCGCGGGCCGTGGGTGCTCACCCTGGGACCGCTGGGGCGGCGGGTGCTGCCGCCACGTGCGTGGCCCCGTACCGATCCGGCGCTCCCGCAGTCGGCCCTGCCGCCGTCGCCATCGGAGTCGCCGGCCGAGGATCCTCCGCCGGAGCGGTTCGTGTGGCTGGCCGGGGACCCGGGGCCCGGGGCCGTGGTGTGGGCTCCGCGCGCCCGGGAACTGGGCCGGGCACGCAGGCTGTGGCGGCGAGGCGCGCTCGGGCGGAGCCAGCCGCCTCGATGAGGTCCCGGACCGGGCCGGGGTGTCGGCCTGGACTGCACGAGTGCGGGCGCGCTCAACTCTCTGGCGGCCTACCCCGGCCCGGCCGAGGGGCGGCCCGCCCGCCCCGGATCTCCGGCTGCGGGGCCCCGACCTGGGCTTCTCTGCTGATGTCGACCGCGCTGGCGGCGGCTCTCCCGGCCGCTGCCCTGATCGCCGCGCGCCGCCGGGACCGGGCGGCCCGAGCCTCGGCATTCCTTGATCCACTCTCTTCGGAAAAGTTGTCCACAGCTGTGGACAACTTTTCGGAGCGGCCTAAGCGGGCGTCACCAGCCGGGTCTCGTACGCGAACACCGCCGCCTGCGTGCGGTCCCGCAGTCCCAGCTTCACCAGGATCCGGCTCACGTGCGTCTTGATGGTGGACTCGGCGATGATCAGGCGATCCGCTATCTCCGCGTTGGACAACCCCTGTGCGATCAGCACCAGCACCTCGGTCTCCCGCTCCGTCAGCTCCGTGACCCCCGCGGAGCCCACCTGCGTCCGGGTCTCCGACAACTTCGAGAACTCCGTGATCAGCCGCTTGGTCACGGAAGGCGCCAGCAGCGCCTCCCCGGCCGCCACCACCCTGACTCCGTCGGCCAGTTGGCGGGCGGAGGCGTCCTTGAGGAGGAACCCGGAGGCCCCGGCGCGCAGGGCCTGGTACACGTACTCGTCGAGGTCGAAGGTCGTCAGGACCAGCACCTTCGCGTCCGTGTCGGCGGCCACGATCTCCCGGGTCGCCTCCAGGCCGTTCATCTCCGGCATCCGGATGTCCATCAGCACCACATCCGGCTTCAGCGCCGCCACTTGGGCGATGGCCTCCCGCCCGTTCACCGCCTCCCCGGCCACTTCGATGCCTTCCATCGCGTTCAGCAGGACGGAGAAGCCCTCACGGACCATCATCTGGTCGTCGACGATGAGCACTCTGATCGTCATGCCGGATCCTTCGCCAGATCCGGGCGGCTGCCGGCCACGGGTATGAACACCGCCACCTCGAACCCCCCGGAGGCAAGCTCCCCGGCGGTCATCTCCCCTTCCAGCATGGCCACCCGCTCACGCATCCCGGTGACCCCCTGACCGGCCCCCGGCGAGGGCCGCACATCTCCGGTGCCGGCCTCGTTGACGATGCGCAGCCCCAGCCCGCCCAGCACGTACGAGACCTCGACCCCGGCGGCGGCGCCCGGGGCGTGCCGCAGGGTGTTGCTCAGGGCCTCCTGGATGATCCGGTAGGCCGACAGCTCCACGCCCGGCGGCAGTTCGCGCACCGCGCCCGTCACGGTCTTGTCCACGCTCAGCCCGGCCTCTCGCACATTGGCCAGCAGTCCGTCCAGCGAGGCCAGCGTCGGCTGCGGGGCGTCCGGCGCCTCGTAGTCCGCGGAGCGGACGACACCCAGCACCCGGCGCAGCTCGGTCAGGGCCGCCACCGCGTTCTCCCGGATGGTGACGAACGCTGCCTCCAGCTCCGGCGGCGGATTCTTCACCCGGTAGGGCGCGGCCTCCGCCTGGATGGCCACCACCGACATGTGGTGGGCGACCACGTCGTGGAGTTCCCGCGCGATCGTGGTCCGCTCCTCCAGCAGGGTGCGCCGGTCCCGCTCGACGGCGGTGACCTCCTGCTGCGCGGTGACCTCCTGCTCCGCCTGCTTGCGGATCGTGCGGAGGCTCACCGCGAGCAGGGCGATCGCCGAGGCGAAGGCCATCGGGCCGACGTTGATGTTCTGGCCGTGGCCGAGCACGATGGACGTCCCGATGCCGATCGACAGCGTGACCACCCACATCCAGCCGGCCGTCCGGGGACTGGTCCGCATCGCCACCAGGGTCACCGTCGCGAGGTACGAGAAGAAGGTGGCGGGGATCCACGGCCAGTTGGGATCGGAGCCGCTGACGACCGAGAAGACCAGGGTGACCGCCACGGCGACCCAGAACGCCCCCAGCGGCCGCACCAGGGTCATCGCGATCGGGGTTGCCGCGAGCAGCCCCATCACCAGGGAAGCGGCCTGGGGCAGACCGGTGGTGATCGAGGTGAAGACCACCACGAGGAACGCGATCAGGCAGACGGATGCGTGCGGCAGGTGTGCGGCCTCCACCCGTATCCGCTTCGGGAGCAGCCGGGTCAGCGGCCCGTCCGTGCGCATCGGGGGCAGTGGGCGGTAGGCGAAGGCATCGGTGATCAGAGCCTGGCGCAGGCTCTGGATGAAGCCCGAAGCCAGCCGGATCTCTGGGGCCCGGGGGGTCGCCCCGGGGGTCGTCTCGGTCATGCTCCCCACGGTAGGTGGGCCCTGGCCTGGTCCGCGTCGCCGCTGAAGGGGATTTCCCGGGGTCCCCCTCAAGTACTACCGGGGCCGCTTCAGTAGCCCGTCGGACGGATCAGGCCCGTCTCGTACGCGAACACCGCCGCCTGCGTGCGGTCCCGCAGGCCCAGCTTCACCAGGATCCGGCCCACGTGCGTTTTGACCGTCTGCTCGGCCAGGACCAGGTGCCGGGCGATCTCCGCGTTCGACATGCCCTGGGCGACCAGCGACAGGACCTCCGTCTCCCGCTCCGTCAGCTCGTCGATCCGCGCCTTCGAAGGCGCCCGCGGAGCTCCCAGCCGGGAGAACTCGGTGATCAGCCGCTTCGTGATGTTCGGCGCGAGGAGGGCTTCCCCGGCAGCGATGACGCGGACCGCCTCCGCCAGCTGATCGGCGGAGGCGTCCTTGAGGAGGAACCCCGAGGCGCCGGCGCGCAGCGCCTCGTACACGTACTCGTCGAGGTCGAAGGTGGTCAGCACCAGCACCTTCACCGCGGAGCCCGGGACGGCGGTGATGAGGGAGGTGGCCTCGATCCCGCCCATCCCGGGCATCCGGATGTCCATCAGGACCACGTCCGGGGCCAGTTCGGCGACCTTGGCCACGGCCTCGGCGCCGTCGACGGCCTGACCGACGACCTCGATGTCGGGCTGGGCGTCGAGGAGCACGGTGAAGCCCTGGCGGACCATCATCTGGTCGTCGGCGATCATCACCTTGATCGGGGCAGCAGTCATGAGTCCTTGTCCATCGTCGCGGGGGCGGGGGAAGGCCCGCCGCCCGGGGGCGCGGGATCCATCGGTAGTACGGCGCTCACCTCGTACCCTCCGTCGGGGCGGGGGCCGGCGGCCAGCTCGCCCCCCAGCATGCCCGCTCGCTCCCGCATCCCCAGCAGCCCGTGCCCCGCTCCCATGGTCGGCGGGGCCGGCCGGGTGGGGGTCGTGTTGGCCACGCACAGGTGCACATCGCGGGGTCCGTAGGCGATGCCGACCTCCACGCGGGAGCCGGGCGCGTGGCGCAGGCAGTTGCTCAGCGCCTCCTGCACGATCCGGTACGCCGTGAGCTCCACCCCGGGGGACAACGGGCGGCGGATGCCCGCGATCTCGACGGTGACGTCCAGCCCGGCGGCCCGCACGTTGTCCACGAGGCCGTCCAACTCGGCCAGGGTGGGCTGCGGATGGTGCGGACCGCTGGCCTCGTCGGGGTGCTCGGAACGCAGCACCCCCAGCACGCGGCGCAGCTCCGTCAGGGCCTCCACGGCATTCGCGCGGATCCCGGCCAGGTTCTCCTTGAGCTCCTCCGACGGGTTCTCCACGAGATAGGGGGCCACCTGCGCCTGGATGGAGATCACCGACATGTGGTGCGCGACGACGTCGTGCAGCTCACGGGCGATCCGGCTGCGCTCCTCCAGCAGGGTGCGCCGGGCGCGCTCCTCCTCGGTGAGGGTCTCCTGCCGGACGAGCTGTGTGCGGGTCAGCCGGGTCGCGCGCAGGGCGTAGCCGAGGAGGCCGGTGAAGGCGAACAGAAGGATGGCCCCGGGGGTTCCGGTGCCGCTGTTCTCGGGTCTGAAGAGGCCCTCGGCCAGCCCGGTGTACGCGATGACGACGGTGACGGCCCCGACGGTCACCCGGGGCGGCACCCGCAGGGACACCAGCAGCAGCACCGGGGCGAAGGCGAACAGTCCGGCAGGCATCCACGGCCAGCTCTGGCCCTGCCCGACGTGGCCGTGGATCTGACCGGCGATCAGCCCCGCCGCGGTCAGGCCGAGCCAGTACCCGGCCATCGGCCACCGCATCGCGATCACGATGGACACGCCGACCAGGGTCCCCAGCAACGACCGGACGGAGCCGTGGACCCCGTAGTGGTTGCCGAGCTGCTCCGTGGTGACGGCGAAGAAGGCCAGCGCCAGATAGGTGAGCACCACGTGCGGGCCCCAGGCCAGCCAGCGTGGCCGCGACATCCTCGGCAGGGGATCGGACTTCAGGTCCAGCAGCCCCCGGGCCACACCCCGCACCACGGCCGAGGCCCTGGCGGGGGCGTCTCCCGGCTCCCTGCCGCCCGCGGTCGCAGCCACGGCCGCGTGGTCGGCCGGACCCGGACCCGGATCCGGGCTCGGGGCCGGAGTCGGGGGCTCGCTCTGCTCGTTCACATCGCCCAGCCTAGGCATGGAGGTTCTCCTTGGCGGGAGCCACCGGCCCGGTGACTGTGCTTTCACCGGCCGGAGTTGAGGAGGTGGGAGCTACGGGGGAGGCACTCCGCCGGGCCGCGGCGGACGAGGCGACGATCCGGGAGGGGGCGGCCGGTGCGCCGGAGGATCCGCGCCGGGTCCGGCCACGGGGGCGGCCGCCGACCTGCTCGTAGGTGTGGAAGGCGGCCCAGCAGACCGCCAGCGCCGCTGCGAACACGGGCAGCCAGAGCAGCCGGACGGCTATCCACTCCGCGGAGTCCGGCACGGTGTGCAGGCCCGGCAGATCGGTGGAGATCAGCAGTCCCAGGGCGGTGACGGCCATCATCGCGGTCTGGTGCCACAGGAAGATCGTCATGGCGGACAGGTTCACAAGGGCCACCTTCGCCCAGGCCCGTGGCCGGCTCATCACCCGGGCCAGCGGTCCCCGCAGCAGCAGCGCCAGCCCGCACTGGGCCAGTCCGAACGCCACGGCGGCCAGCGTCGGCGGGTTCAGATTCGAGATCGCGGCTCCGGGGACGCCGACCATCGAAGCGGGGTACCCGCCCCAGAGGATCAGTGCGGTCGTGGCGGCGATCCCCCCGCCCAGCAGAAGGGCGGCCGGGGTACGCCGGGCGAAGGCACCCCGCGACCAGGCGGCGCCCAGGGTGTAGGGCACCAGCCAGCCGGCGGCCACATTGACCCAGCCGATCCCTTCGGGCCCGCCGAACCCGAACCGCCAGACATCGACCGAGGCCACCACGGCCAGCGGCCACAGCGGGCTCAGCCGGGCGACGAGCGGGGTCGCGGCGGTCAGCGCGGCGAAGACGAGGAGGAACCACAGAGGTGACAGGACGAGCTTGAGCAGGGTCCGGACGGTGTCCGTCCCGACGCCGCCGAGCAGCATGCCGCCGGCGGCGATGCTCCAGAGGACCAGGACGGCGGCGACCGGCCGGAACAGCCTGCCGAGACGCTGACGGACCCACTGCCCGTACGGGACTCCGCGGCCGCGCGCCGACGCGTACCCCTGGGCGGCGACGTGGCCGCCGACCAGGAAGAAGACGGCCAGGGTCTGGAACACCCAGGAGACCGGGGCCAGTCCGCTCAGGTGGGCCAGCGGGCTGGTGCTGCTGAGGCCGCCGTCGGCGCTGGTGAGCGCGGTGACCAGCCAGTGGCCCAGCACCACGCCGAGGATGGCGAAGGCCCGGAGGGCGTCCACGGCCCGGTCCCGGTGGGCGGGGGTTCCGGAGTCGATCCGGTCCGCGAGGACGGACCAGCGGGTCTGCGGTTCACGCACGCGCACGGGAGACCTCCGGAGCAGCGGGGGCGGACGGGGCGAGGAGGGCGGTCAGGGCGGTGGGGGACGAGGCGGAGGCAGCTGCGGGAGCGGGGCCCGGGACGGGCCGGGCCGCCGGGGAGGCGCCGAGCACGATCCCGGCCAGACTGTTCAGGGACTCGGTGCCCGGCTTGAGGTAGTCGCTGTGGCCCCCGGATCCGGCCGCGAAGGGCAGGGCTCCGAAGGCCGGGTCCACGGGATCGGTGCCGAAGCCGATGCCGCCGACGCGGACGTGCGGGACACCGGAGATCCAGTCGGATCCGCCCCGGCCGGCCCAGACCCGGGCCCGGGTCGGCAGGTCCGCGGCGGAACCGGCCGCCGTGCCCGGACTGCCGAACAGCGCGATGTCGGTGACCTCGGGGCCCGTCCCCGTACGGGCGCAGACGACGGATCCGTAGGAATGGCAGAGGAGCGAGAGGCGGGCCTCCGGGGCGGCCAGCCGGGCCAACCGGGGAAGGAAGGAGCCGAGTTCGGCGGCGGCCTCGTCGGCGCGGCCGGTGGTCAGGACGGCCGGGCTGACCGTGCCGGGGGTGTCGTACCCGAGCCAGGCGACCACGGCGGACCGGGGGTGCTCGGCGCGGAGGCGCTGCTGAAGGGCGACGGCTCCGGCGCGGAACCTCTGGTAGGTGTCCAGCGTCGTGTCCGACCCGGGGACCAGGACCGCGACCCGGTCGGCGGTTTCCAGATCGCCGAACACCTCTATCGCGCGGCCCTTGCCGCGCCCGTCGAAGACGAGGAACCGGGCATCGCCGCCCGCCTCCATCGCCCGGAGCTTCGCCGCGCGGCCCTGGCGGCCGGCGTTCTGCGCCGTACGGGCCGCCTCGGCGAGGTTGGCGAGGTGGGCGGCGTACCGGTCGGGGAGGGCGGCGCTCTCGCCGAGGACCGCCGGGGCCGGCGCGGGGACGTCCGGGGAAGCGGCGGCGGAAACGGGGAACACCACGGCCGCGGCGACGAGCCCGGCCAGCAGCGTGCGGCGCAGACGGCCGCCGCGGCGGCCGTCGGGACGTGCGGTGGGTCGCGGTCGGCGGTTCATGAGTCCGTTCCTTCGCTCGTGCCAGAGGGGAGTTCGTGCGGTGTTCTCTGGTCACGAAGTTAGGAATCGGGAGCCCTGGTCGGCGTCCCACTGGAGAGCCCACTTCCCAAGTAGCTCTCAGGTATGACAGGGGCTACTCAGAGGGCGGTTCGCCGGGCGTTGGCGACTGAGTGACCGGGTGACTCGGGGACCGGGTGACCGGGTGACCGGGTGACTGGGGGAGTTGGTGGGTGAGTTCGTGCTCCCGGTGGGTTGAGTACGGGTACTCATGTGGCCGGTGGCCAGCCGGCCGCATCGTACGGACATGCGAACAACTCTTCTCCCGAAGTCCCTGCTGGTGGCCGCCCTGAGCGGCGTCGTCGTCCTGGCCGGTCTCGGCGCGCAGAACGCCACCGCCGCCCCGACCTCAGTGCCCGGCGCCGTCGCGGCGAGCGACCAGGACGCCGAGGTGCGGTTCCTCGAACTGGCGGACCTCATCGGGCAGAGTTGCGCCCCGGACCTGTCCCTCACCGTCGACGCGGTGGCGTCGTCCGCCGAGGCCGGCACCACCACCGCGGTGGAGCCGGCGCCCGACTCCGTCCAGCCCGTACCGGTCGACGCGGTGCCGCTGGACGCGACGGAGGAGTGCGTGGCCCAGCGGCACCAAACGCGCATCAGCCGGGCCTTCTCGGGGACGAACACGGGCACGTACGAGGAACTGCGGAACAAGCTCATCGGCCTGCAGTACCCGGCGGCGCGCATCCACCGCATGCCGGACTTCAACGGCGAGCCCGTGGTCCGGATCGACCTGCGCGTGGGGGCCGATCACCCGGCCCTGGAGGTGACCGACATCGGCAACAGCGTGATGATCGAGGCGTTCGGCGCTCCCGACGGCGTGAGCGTGACCGAGGTGCGGTTGGAGCGGCTGCTGGACGCGCCCTCCTTCTGAGGCGGGCCCAGCCGGGCGGGTCGGGACCCGCTCAGTCCGCCGCCAGGGACTCGGCGAGCGACGGCTCCACGAGCGGTTCGACGAAACCGGCGCGCCAGCGCGGGGCCGGGTCCTGGCCGGGGCTGGTCCAGTACTCCCGGGCGCCGGCGATCTGCCCGTTCCGTACGGTCCACAGGGAGACGGCGCGGTAGACGACGTGGTCCTGAGGTATCTCCACCTCGGTCACGACGAGATCGCCGTCCGCGAGGATGCGGAGCACGTCGACGGATCTCTCGTCCGCGTAGTCGTCATCGCTGATGACGGCGATGAAGTTGTCGCGACCGACGATGCGTTCGCTGCTCACGGGCCACTCGATCACCGCGTGCTCGGCGATCAGCAGGGCCACTCCGTCCCAGTCGCGTGCCTCGATCCGCTCCCACAGTCGTGCCACTACCTTCAACGGCTCCATGTGCCGCAGTGTGCGGGGGAGCGCGGAATGCAACAAGCTTTGCCTACAGGCTTATTGACATCGACATAATCAGCGCCGCCGGTACGTGAGCGGGAGGGCGGCGCTGCCGTCGAGCTCCCGCACCAGGTTCCCGTTGGAGAGCAGCCGCAGGGTGCTCCGGCCGCCCGGCGAACACGACGGCGGCGCACCGGAGATCACCGTGGAGGGGTCAAGCCCGACACTGTCGGCGGTGGCCGAGCGCAGCGGGGCGGTCCACGCGCAGCTGAGTCCCGGGGCCTGGAGGGTCAGGGACATGACGTCGGAGCCGGCCGTTCCGGGGCTGAGGGTGAGCTGCCAGCTCTGATCGCCGTACGTGGTCCGCCAGGTGCCGGCGTAGGCCGCGGGGAGCGTGGCCAAAGTGGCGGAAGGGCTGGAAGGGCTGGAAGGGCTGGAAGGGGCAGAAGGGGCAGGAGTGGTGCCCCGCGGGCCGGACGAGCCGGCCGGGACGGCGCCGTGGTGGGAGCGGGGCGAACCCTCGCCGGATCCGCTCATGACGGTGTACACCGTGCCGCCCGCCGCGACGGCGACGACCACGGCGACGGCGACGAGCAGGGCCGTGGAGACGGCCGCGGACCGGGAGCGCCCGCCGACCGCGAGCCCGGGTCCGGGCACGGAGAAGGCCCCGTGTCCGGAGAAGGCCCCGGGCACGGGCGTGAGCGTCGGGGCGGGCGCAGCAGTCGGCGCGTACGGGCCGGGGCCCGGGTCCGCCGCGGTGCGCTGGGCGGGCACGGTCGCCGGCTCGGGCCGGTCCGGGCCGGCGTCCACGCGGTCCAGCAGGGCGATGGCGTGCTGCCCGAGCCGCGCGACGAGGGGCGCGGGCAGCCAGGACTCCGGGGCGGCCGGGGCTGCCGGGGCGTCCGGGGCGTCCTTCCGCCCCGCGCCGAGCCGTTCGCGGATCTCGGCGGGGCCGGGCCGGGCGGCCGGGTCCTTGTGCAGGCAATCGCGTACGACGTCACGCAGTTCGGCCGGTACGCCGGCCAGGTCCGGTTCCGCTTCGGTGACGCGCATCAGGAGCGCGGCGATGCCTCCAGGCTGGTCCGGGTCCCCGAAGGGCAGCCGGCCGGTGGCGGCGTAGGCGAGCACCGAGCCGAGGCCGAACACGTCGCAGGCCGGGGTCACGGGGGTGCCGTTGAGCTGCTCGGGGGCGAGGAAGCCGGGGGAGCCGAGGAGTTCGCCGGTCTGCGTGAGGGCGGGATCGGCGGTGGCTCCGAGGGCCCGGGCGATGCCGAAGTCGATGACGCGGGGGCCGTCGGCGGTGAGCAGGATGTTGCCGGGCTTCAGGTCCCGGTGGACGAGTCCGGCACGGTGGATGTCCTGGAGGGCGTACGAGAGCCCCTCGCCCAGGACCCGTACGGAGCCGGCCGGCAACGGGCCGAAGTCGCGCCCCACGGCTTGGCGCAGGTTCGGCCCGGCGATGTAGGCGGTGGCCAGCCAGGGGATCTCCGCGTCGGGGTCGGCGTCGAGGACGGCGACGGTCCAGGCCCCGCCGACGAGGCGGGCGGCGTCGGCCTCGCGGTGGAAACGGGTGCGGAAGTCGGGGTGGGCGGCGAGGTGGGGGTGGATCAGCTTCACGGCGGCGGTGCGGGTGCCCGTACGGGCGAGGGTCCGGGTGCCGGTGCCGGTGCCGGTGTTGGTATGAGTGGAGGTCCCGGTGCCCGTGCCGGGGGCGTGCTCCTCGGCGCGGCCGAGGTAGACCTGGCTCATTCCGCCGGTTCCGAGGCGGGCGAGCAGGCGGTACGGACCGATGTGCTCCGCGTCGCGCGAGTGCAGTGGTTCCATGACAGGTGGCCCTCCCCCCGGGACTCGCCGGAGCCCGACAATAGTGCGGCCGGGCGCGATGCCGGTTGCGGGGGTGGGCTTGCCCCGGGCCGGCCGCGGGGGCGTGGCTCCGGGTCCAGGACACACCCGATGCGGAGATTCCACCAGGTGGGCGGGCGGGCTGTGTTGGGATGGTGGACCGACGCGGGACCGTTCCGCGCGGGACCGCTCCGCGGGGTGCCGTCCGGGGCGGTGTGACGATCCAGGGGGTGGCCGGTGCGGTTGCGCAACGTCGAGCTCGTCGATGTCGACGCCTACGTCAGGATGCGGTGCGATCCCGTCATGATGGCGGACCTCGGCGGACCGCTTCCACGCGAAGGCATGGAGGACAAGGTCCGCAGGGACGTCCGGAAGGCGGTCGCGGATCTCGGCTGGATCAAGATGATCATCCCTGACCCGGCCGCGCCCGAGGTGGTGGCGGGAACTGTGACCCTGTGGTCCCACGACACCGAGGACGGGCCCGTGTCGGAGATCGGATGGATGGTCCTGCCGGAGCACCAGGGACGCGGACTGGCCAAAGCGGCCGTCCGCACCCTGCTCGAACGGGCACGTGACGAGGACCGCTGGGGGCTCGTGCACGCGTTTCCCGCGACGGGCAACGGCGCTTCGAACGGCATCTGCCGCTCTCTCGGCTTCCGGTTCGTCGCCGAACGCGATGTGACGTTCGCGGACCGGATCCTGTCGACGAACCACTGGGTCATGGACCCTCGCACCATGCCCACCACCCCGCCGGGACCGCCCCCGCCGCGACCGACCCCGGCTGGACCAACCCCGCCGGGACCGACCCCACCACGGATCCGGCACGATCCGAAAGAGACGGCCTAACTGTATTGATCACGAGCGTTGTTGACACTGCCGAGGTCTTGAACATGGCGAAGACCTCCGGTGTGGTGGGAGCTGTCTAGGAACCCATTGCACGACGGAGGTCTTCGTGTCCCACCGTAATGCCCGGCTGACCGTCTTCGGTAGGCGCCTGCTGGTCGAACGAGTCCGCTCGGGCCGCCCCGTCGCGCACGTCGCGGCCGAGATGGGTATCTCGCGGGCCACCGCCCACAAGTGGGTCCGCCGATGGCGGACCGAGGGCGAAGCGGGCCTGCACGACCGATCCAGCCGGCCGCGCACAACACCGCACCGCACGACCGCAGCGGTCGAAGCCCGGGTCTGTGACCTGCGCAGAACCCGAAAGCTCGGCCCTGCCCGGATCGGCCCGATCCTGGGGCTGCCCGCCTCGACCGTGCACCGGATCCTGACCCGCCACGGTTTGGGCCGCCTGGCCTGGCTGGACCGGCCCACCGGGCAGCCGATCCGCCGCTACGAACGCGAGCACCCGGGCGAACTCATCCACGTCGACATCAAGAAACTCGGGAACATCCCGGACGGTGGCGGCTGGCGCACGGTCGGCCGGACGGCAGGCGACCGAAACCGCCAGAGCAGCACCACCGAGCGCAGAAGCTCCACGCCAGTGATCGGCTACTCCTACGTCCATTCCGCGGTCGACGACCACTCCCGTCTGGCCTACAGCGAAGTCCTCACCGACGAACGCAAGGAAACCGCCGCCGGGTTCTGGCAACGGGCGAACGTCTTCTTCACCCGCCACGGCATCACCGTCGAACGCGTCCTGACCGACAACGGCTCCTGCTACAAGTCGAAGCTGTTCACCCAGGCCCTGGCCGCGGCCGGCATCGCCCACAAGAAGACCAGGCCCTACCGGCCACAAACCAACGGGAAAGTCGAACGCTTCAACCGCACCCTCCTGGACGAATGGGCCTACCTACGGCCCTACACCTCCAACCAGGAACGGACAGCGGCCCTGGCAGACTTCCTCCACACCTACAACCACCACCGCAGCCACACCGCACTGGGCGGACACCCACCCATCACCCGAGTCAACAACCCTGCGGGTCAATACACCTAACCGGCCGGCACGTCGACCGGCGCCGGCAGAGCGTCCAGCGCGGCCGACAAGCGCTCCAGGACCCGTACCGTTTCGGCGAAGCCGTCTTCGCCGAGGGCCTCCGCGAGACGGGTGGCCAGGGCCGCGTGCCCCGGGCCGATCCTGGCGACGGCGGCCCGGCCGGCATCCGTGGGGCGCAGCAGCTTCGCCCGGCGGTGGGCCGGGTTCGGGACGTACTCGGCGAGGCCCTTGGCGGCCAGCAGATCGGCGATGCGCTGCACGCTCTGCCGGGTGATGCCCATGGCCCGGGCGATGCCGGCGACGGGCAGCGGTTCGCGGAGTACGGCTCCCAGCACCTGCCACCAGGCTGCGGTCAGCCCTGCCGGGCGGGCCAGCTCCTCCGATACGGAGAGGAACTGGCCGTTGAGCCGGAACACCCCGAGGGCGGTGCGGCTCAGGAGGTCCTGGCTGGTGCGGCGGGAGTTCTCCCGCGGCCCCCTGCCGCGCGCCGCGGGAGCCGCGCCGCCGGCCTCCGGGGGCTCCGCGGCGGGCTCCGCATCCCCGCGCCGGGTCTGGGGCCGGTCAGGCATGGTTCGGGTCCGCCGCCATCAGGACCGGGTACGCGCTCGCGTCCGAGTCGTGGAACAGGCGGTACCAGGCGTCGAGCACGTGCGGCTCGTACACCCCGAGTCGGGCGAAGACCTCGCGGGCGAACGCCACCGGTTCCGTGGGGCCCGCCGTGATCAGGTCGCCGTCGGTGACCGCGTCGGCCTCGACGTAGTGCTCGGCGCCGCCGTAGCCCGGCTGGCCGCCGAGGTAGAAGGGGGCCGCGCTGGTGTGCGTACGTCCGTCCAGGACTCCGGCGCGGGCCAGGCCGGCCGTGGCTCCGCAGATCGCGGCGACCGGGACGCCCGCCGCCAGGAACTCCCCGGCCTTCGCCGCGAAGCGCACCAGCTCGTCGCCCGTGTCCCACAGTCCGGCGCCGGTCAGGATGAGGAGCGCGGACTCCTCGGGGCGCAGGTCCGCCAGGGCCAGGTCGGGCTGGATGCGGAGGCCGCCCATCGTGGTGACGGGGCGTCCGGCGGTGACGCCGACCGTGCGGACCTCGTAGCCGTGCTGGGTGAGGTGTGCGGTGGTGTGGCCCGTCTCCCAGTCGGCGTAGGTGTCGTACACCGCCACGTGGACCGTCTTCGTCCGGGTCTCGCTCATCGTGCTCGCCCTCCAGTGTCGCCGTGCGTCTGATGCCGAACCGAACCGAACCAGACCGGACTTGCCCCGACCCGTGCCGCTCGCTCATGTCGTGTCCGTTCGCGTTCCCTCTATGACAGTAGGCTGCCATCATGACAGCTTGCTGTCAATCCCTCCCCAGACAGACTGCCGAGACCCGCCCCCCACCCGCATACAGACCGCCGATATCCCTCCCCACCTGCACACTTCTACGGTTGCGGCCATGACCCCTCACGTCACCTCGGGCGCCACCGTCAAGGCCGCCGACCGCGCCCACGTCTTCCACTCCTGGTCCGCCCAGGCCCTGATCGACCCGCTCGCCGTGGCCAAAGCCGAGGGGTCGCACTTCTGGGACTACGACGGCAAGCGCTACCTCGACTTCGCCTCCCAGCTGGTCAACACCAACATCGGCCACCAACACCCCAAGGTCGTCGCCGCGATCCAGGAGCAGGCCGCCAGGCTCTGCACCCTGGCCCCCGGTTTCGCCGTCGACGTCCGCTCCGAGGCCGCACGCCTCATCGCGCAGCGGACCCCCGGCGACCTCGACAAGATCTTCTTCACCAACGGCGGCGCCGAGGCCGTGGAGAACGCCGTCCGCATGGCCCGGCTGCACACCGGCCGGCAGAAGGTGATGTCCACCTACCGCTCGTACCACGGCGCCACCTCCGCCGCGATCAACCTGACCGGCGACCCGCGCCGCTGGCCCTCCGACACGGCCGCCGCCGGCGTCGTGCACTTCTGGGGACCGTTCCTCTACCGCTCGCCCTTCCACGCGACCACCGAGGCCGAGGAGTGCGCGCGCGCCCTCACCCACCTCGCCGACACCATCGCCTTCGAGGGCCCGGCGACGATCGCCGCGATCATCCTGGAGTCGGTCCCCGGCACGGCCGGGATCATGACCCCGCCGCCCGGCTACCTGGCCGGCGTGCGCGAGCTCTGCGACCGCTACGGGATCGTCTTCATCCTGGACGAGGTCATGTCGGGATTCGGCCGGACCGGCAAGTGGTTCGCCGCCGAGCACTTCGACGTCACCCCCGACCTGATCACCTTCGCCAAGGGCGTCAACAGCGGCTACGTCCCGCTCGGCGGCGTCGCGATCTCCGGCGCGATCGCCGAGACCTTCGCCACGCGCCCCTACCCGGGCGGGCTGACCTACTCCGGTCACCCCCTCGCCTGCGCCGCCGCCGTCGCGACGATGAACGCCATGGACGAGGAGGGCATCGTCGAGCACTCCGCCCACCTCGGCGAGAACGTGATCGGCCCGGCTCTCGCCGACCTCGCGGAGCGCCACCCCTCGGTCGGGGAGGTCCGCGGCCTCGGCACCTTCTGGGCCCTGGAGCTCGTACGGGACAAGGAGACGCGCGAGCCGCTCGTTCCCTACAACGCCGCGGGCGCCGACAACGCGCCGATGGCCGAGTTCGCCGCGGCCTGCAAGGCGTCCGGGCTGTGGCCGTTCGTCAACATGAACCGCACCCACGTCGTCCCCCCGTGCAACATCACGGAAGCGGACGCCAAGGAGGGCCTGGCCCTGCTGGACGACGCGCTGACCGTCGCCGACCGGCACGTTTCGGCCTGACCGAGGCCTCGTCGACGCTTGCAGGGGCTTGAGCGAGCCTGACCGGCGCCCCCGGAACCGAGGTCGGGGGCGGGGCCCGGGCGGGCCGCGCACAGCCCCCGAACAGGCTCCGAGCAGCGAGGACGACCCTGCGCGGGTGCTCTGGGAGGGACCCGCGCAGGGTCAAATGATCAAGAAGGGAAACGCGGCCCGTCCGCATAACGGGCACTAAATCCACATAGCGGCCACAAACCGATCGGTTTCGGCCGCGCTGCCTGGCCTAAGGTGTCCGAAGCCCACAGATGGAGACGGACCCCTATGCCAGGCAGCGGCGCTGTCACCCGCAACACACTTCGCCAGCAGATCGCGGACGCGCTGCGTGACGAGGTGCTCGCGGGGCGCCTGGCGGCCGGGAGCGAGTTCACCGTCAAACAGATCGCCGAGCAGTACGAAGTCTCCGCGACCCCCGTCCGCGAGGCCCTCGTCGATCTCTCCGCGCAGGGCCTGCTCGACTCCGTCCAGCACCGCGGCTTCCGCGTCCGAGTCTTCACCGTGGACGATTTCCGGGGCATGATCGAGGCTCGTACGTTGATCGTGGAAGGCATCTTCCGCAGGCTCGTGGAACGCGGCACCGCCCCCGGCTCCGGGGAACGGCTCGTCTCGGTGCGCCGCCGGGCGGAGGAGGCGCGGCGGGCAGCGCTGAACGGCTCGCTCGACGTGCTGATCGGCTACGACCTGCGCTTCTGGAGGGAGCTGAGCGGGCTGGTCGGCAACATCTACATCTCCGAATTCCTGCACCGGATCCGGGTGCAGTGCTGGGTGTTCTCCGTGCCCTACCTGAAAGCGGAGCCGGACCTGCGCTCCGACCTGTGGGCCGGCCACAACGAACTGATGGACGCGGTGACCCGCGCGGACGCCGAGGAGGTACGACGCCTCGTGCACGCGTACAACCAGCACGGTCTCGACTGGGCCGCGGGCCTGAAGGCGGGCGGCGCGTGAGCGGCGAGAGCGCCGTGAGCGCCGGCCAGGAGAAGCAGGCCCCCACGACCCCCGCCGGTGAGCGCTGGCTCGGCGCCGTCGGACTGTCCGTGGTCATCCCGGCTCCCGTCCCGGAGCAGAACCTCACCGCCCTGCGCGAGCACCTCGACGCCCACTGCGGCACGGGTCCCGGGGCCTGGGAACTCATCGTGGTCACCGGCGACGCGGTTGCCCCGACGCCGGCCGCCGCCGCGGAACCCCGGATCCGGCTGATCCGCCCCGACGGCGACGGCGACGGCGACTACAGCGCCGGCAGCGGCAAGGGCGCAGCCCTCCGCGCCGGGGTGCTCGCCTCCACGGGCGAGCGGGTGCTCCTCACCGACGCCGCCCTCAGCACCCCGCTCGAAGAACTGGCCCGCCTCGAAGAAGTCCTGGACGCGAACGCGGGAGCGGACCTGAACCCGGCCCCGGACCCGGGCACGCACGACGACGCACCCCCCGCCGTGGTCCTCGGCCGCTCCCGCAGCCGCCTGGTCCGCACGCTCGGCATCCCCGGCATACCGGGATTCCGCGCCGACACCTGCGCCTTCGCCCTCTTCGACGGCGACCGGGCCCGCGCAGCCTTCGGCGCCTCCACCCTCGACGGACCGGCCATCGACGCCGAGGTCCTGCGCTGGGTCCGCCGCCAGGGCTGGCCCGTGGCGGAGGTCGAGCTTCCCGTGCACCGCGGCCGCACCCGGAACGCCCCGACCCCGGCCCCGACCCCGGCCCCGCGCCCCGACCGCCGCCGCGCCCTCGGCGACCTGTTCCGCCTCAACGCCGGCGGCCTCACCGTGGCCGGCGCCTTCCTCCTGCTCTCCCTCTACGTCTTCCAGGGCCTGTGGACGGACCTCGACGGCGCCTACCTCGCGGACGCGCTCCAGGACCAGAACCAGTGGGAGTGGTTCGTCGGCGTCACCACCGACAACATCACCCACCTCCGCAACCCGCTCTTCACCCTCTCCCAGGGCATGCCCGACGGCGTGAACCTGATGGCCAACGCCACGATGCTCGGCCTGAACGTCCCGCTGATCCCGGTCACGCTGCTCTTCGGCGAGACCGTCACCTTCGCGCTGGTCCTCACGCTCGGCATGGCCGCCAGCGCCTGGACCTGGTACTGGCTGATCCGGTGCCGCTTCGTGCGCAGCCGCTGGGCGGCCGCCGCGGGCGGGGCGCTCGCCGCCTTCGCGCCGCCGATGGTCTCGCACGCCAACGGCCATCCGAACTTCGTCGTCCTCTTCATGATCCCGCTGATCATCGACCGGGCCCTGCGCCTGTGCGAAGGCCACCGCGAAGGCCCCCGCGCAGGCCGCAGTGTGACGCGTGACGGGGTACTGCTCGGGCTCTTCGCGACGTACCAGATCTTCATCGGCGAGGAGCCGCTGCTCATCGCCGCGCTCGGCATGCTGGTCTTCTGCCTGGCCTACCTCCTGGTCGCCCCCCGCCGCGCCCTCGCCGCCGCGCGGCCGCTGGGCTCCGGTCTGGTCGTGGCGCTGGCGGTGTGCCTGCCGCTGGTGGCCGTACCGCTGTACTGGCAGTTCTTCGGCCCGCAGAGCTACCACTCGGTCCTGCACGGGGACAACGCCGGGAACAGCCCGCGCGCCCTCATCGAGTACGCCTCCCGCTCCCTGTTCGGCGACCCCGAGACGGCCGGGAAGCTCTCCCTGAACACCACCGAGCAGAACGCCTTCTACGGCTGGCCCCTGCTCGCCTTCGGCGTCGTCGTGTGCGTGTGGCTGTGGCGGAGCAAGGCCGTACGGGCCCTCGCGCTCACCGGCTTCACCGCGCTCCTGCTGTCCCTCGGACCGTGGGTGCCCGTACCCCGTACCGAGATCGTGCTGCCGGGCCCCTGGCGCCTGATGATCAAGCTGCCGCTCTTCGAGTCGGTGATCGAGGGGCGCGTGGCGATGGTGTGCGCCCCCATCCTGGGCATCCTGCTCGCCCTCGCGCTCGACCGGATCATCCGGCTGCCCGAGCGGGAGCTGCGCACGCTGGGCCTGCTGGGTGCGGCGGCCGCGCTGATCCCGGTCCTGCCGCTGCCGCTGACCGTACGGGACCGCGCGCCGGTGCCCGCCTTCATCACCTCCGGGGACTGGAAGGGCTACGTCAAGGACGGGGAGGCACTCGTTCCGGTACCGCTGCCGGACCCGGGCCAGGCGGACGCGCTGCACTGGCAGGTCGAGGCGGACTTCGGCTTCCGCCTGGCCGGCGGCTACTTCAACGGCCCGTGGGGACCCGATCGGATCGGCATCTACGGGGCCACCCCGCGGCACCTCTCGAACCTCCTGCGCGACGTCCGCTACGGCGCGCAGCCGCCCGAGGTCGACGCCGGCTGGCGGACGCAGGCCCGCCAGGACCTGGAGTTCTGGAAGGCCGGCGCGGTCGTCCTGCCCTTCCAGGACCGGGACGGGGAGCTGCGGGGCCTGATCACCGGGCTGCTGGGCCGGGAGCCGGAGCAGGTGCGCGACGTATGGGTCTGGAGGGTGGGCCCGGGGGAGCCGTAGGCCCGGATCCGGCGCGGTTCTCGTCCCCCAGGTTCTGCTCACCCCTTCGCTGAGCGTGTCCGGCGCACTACGCTGGCCCGATCGGCGACAACGACTGATCGGAGGCCGAGTGGCCTGTGACCTGTGGCTGGTCCCCCTTGTCGACGTGCTGTGCCACAGCCCCGACAACCCCTTCGCGGAAGAGATCGCCTCGTACGACAAGGCGCTGGGCGAGGCCGGACTGCCGTCCGTGCCGGTGTTCGCGTACATGCCGGGGCTTTCCGGGGACGTCGCCCCGGTGGCCGGTTTCGACTACGACGCCCTGCACTTCCTGCGGCGGGCGTACCTGCTCCAGATCTGCGGACTGCCGGTGACACCGGTGGACGAGCTGGGCGGGGACTACGAGCAACTGCTGGAGATGTTCGAGCCGACGGCGCAGCAGTCGCACCTGGTGTGGCACTACGACCACGCGGGGGCCTACGTCCCCGTCGACTTCGCCTACCCGCTGGCCAACGAGGAGCTGCTGGCCGGAGGCGGGCCGCTGGGGTCCGCGCAGGGGCTCCTGCGCGAGCTGGCACTGGTGGCTCCCGCGATCGGGATAGACCCCCTGAACCCGCCGCTGGCTCCGGCGCCCCCGGGGCGGCCGACGTCGCTGGAGGAGCCCGCCGGGCCGATCCCGTACGACGACAGCCCCTTCGCGCGGGAGCGGCACGTATGGCTGGGCCTGCACGCGGCCGCGACCCGGAGCCTCGGCCAAGGCTCGATGATCATCTTCAGCTGACGCGGGCCGTACGGGGTGGGGCCGGCGCCGCCGCGACGCGGAGCCGGCCCCACCCCGTCAGCGCGGCTGCTCCGGCGGCCGCTGACGGGGCATGTTCGGGCGGGTGCCCGGGGGGAGCGGGAAGCGGGCCGGCGGGACGTACGCGTCCGAGCGGGATCCGCCCGCGCCCAGGGACTGCATGACCAGCGGGGCGGGGCCCGAGCTGAACTCGACCATCCACTCCGCGGTCTCCGACCGCACGAGCTCGGTCACGTCCTCGGAGAACCGGCGCAGCACGGTCAGACATCGCTCCGCGGCCTCGCTGGCGGTGCCCTCGGTCGGGCCCAGGATCTCGCGCACGTTCTCCGTGGCCCAGTCGAACTGCAGGGTCTGCAGTCGCCGCTGCACGGCCTGCGCCGTCGCCACGTCCCGCATCCAGCCCGAGGTCAGGCCGAAGAACCGGTCGCAGCCCAGGCAGGCCGCGCCCAGGAGCAGCGCGAGATAGCCATACGAAGCCGCCCCGGACACCGAGCCGGTCAGCTCCAGCAGCGGCATCGCGGCGCCGGTGACCGCGCCGGCGGCGGCCCCGATCCGCAGGATCCGGGCTCCCCGGCGCTTCCACGCCCGGTCCGACAGGTACCACTCGGCGGTGCGCAGCGCGTCGGCCTCGACCCGCCGGTAGAGCTCGTCGAGCCGCTCGGCGGGCTCGCCCCAGTCCCCGAGAGGGAACGGCCGGCCGGTAAGGTCGCCGTCCTCAGCGGGATCCCGGGGTGGCCCCTCGGGCTGCATCTCCGGCTGACTCACCCGGGCACTCCCTCTGCCTGCGCTGAACGTGTGGTGGTGCGCGTGTGCGCAATGGTGCGCATGCTCTTCCTACCTTCGAATGACACGGGGTGGGCGCCGATTCCCGGGATTTCCGCCCGCAAGGAGGGCGCCATCAGGTACGCGTACGCCCCGTCTCTCACTCGAAAGAGTTGGTCCTCACGGCGTAGGGCGCGGCGCCCGGGGAGCACGTAGGCTCGGATTGACCAAGCCGCCGGTGCTTGGCCCGACGCTACGGAGTGAGTGACCTGTGATTCCCGGTGGTGGCATGCCCGACATGCAGCAGCTGCTCCAGCAGGCCCAGAAGATGCAGCAGGACCTCGCCGTGGCGCAGGACGAGCTGGCGCGCACCGAGGTCGAGGGCCAGGCCGGCGGCGGCCTGGTGAAGGCGACCGTCACCGGTTCCGGTGAACTGCGCGCGCTGGTGATCGACCCCAAGGCCGTGGACCCCGAGGACACCGAGACGCTCGCGGACCTGGTGGTCGCGGCGGTCCAGGCGGCCAACGAGAACGCGCAGGCGCTCCAGCAGCAGAAGCTGGGCCCGCTGGCGCAGGGCCTGGGCGGCGGCAGCGGCATCCCCGGCCTGCCCTTCTAGATCCGACCTCCGGGACCCGGTAGCCGGCCCCGTTACGAACTTCAGAACCGAAAGAAGGCAGTCCGTTGTACGAAGGCGTGGTCCAGGACCTGATCGACGAACTGGGCAGGCTGCCCGGCGTCGGGCCCAAGAGCGCGCAGCGGATCGCCTTCCACATCCTGCAGGCCGAGCCCACCGATGTCCGCCGCCTCGCGCACGCGCTGCTGGAGGTCAAGGACAAGGTCCGGTTCTGTGCGGTGTGCGGGAACGTGGCGCAGGAGGAGCGGTGCAACATCTGCCGCGATCCGCGCCGCGATCTGACGGTCATCTGTGTGGTCGAGGAGTCGAAGGACGTCGTCGCGATCGAGCGGACCCGCGAGTTCCGGGGCCGGTACCACGTCCTCGGCGGCGCGATCAGCCCGATCGAGGGCGTCGGCCCGGACGATCTGCGCATCCGGGAGCTGCTGGCGCGGCTCGCGGACGGTTCGGTCACCGAGCTGATCATCGCGACCGACCCGAATCTGGAAGGCGAGGCGACCGCCACCTACCTCGCCCGCATGATGAAGCCCATGGGCCTCAAGGTCACCCGCCTGGCCAGCGGGCTCCCCGTAGGGGGAGATCTGGAGTACGCGGACGAGGTCACGCTCGGGCGGGCCTTTGAAGGAAGGCGACTTCTCGATGTCTGACGCAACGCTGCACGCCCTGGGACAGGATCCGGACGATTTCGCGGCTTCGATCGCGGATCAGATCGAGTCCTTCATCGTCGCGGTCACCGAGGTGGCCAAGGGCGAGGACCCGGACAGCGCGGTGCCCTTCCTCCTCCTGGAGGTGTCCCAGCTGCTGCTGGCGGGCGGCCGGCTCGGTGCCTACCAGGACGTGCTGCCCGACGAGCGCTACGAGCCCGACCTGGGCCCGGAGCCGGACGTGGACGACCTGCGCGAGCGGTTCGCGGTGATGCTGGAGCCGGTCGACGTCTACTCGGAGGTCTTCGACCCCTACGAGCCGCGCAAGGCCCCGGTCCCGCACCGGATCTCCGACGACCTGGCGGACGTGGTCGCCGACCTGCGGCACGGGCTCATCCACCACCAGTCGGGCCGGATCACCGAGGCGCTGTGGTGGTGGCAGTTCTCGTACTTCACCAACTGGGGACCGACGGCATCGGCCACGCTGCGCGCCCTCCAGTCACTGATCGCGCACGTCCGCCTGGACCAGCCGCTGGCCGCCCTGGACGGGCTGGACACGGACGAGGACATCACGGAGGAGGACCTCGCGGAGCAGGCCGGGCAGGTCATGGCCGAGGAGCTCGGCGGACTCGGCCGGAAGTAAACGCCCCGGTCGGGGAACGTTTACGGTGATCTTTTCGTCTCATGATGTGGTACGAGGCGGTCGTATTGCGGCCGCTCGTTAGACTGCACCAGCAATGAGACGGACTGAGCGAGGAGCGCACGTGGGCCTTGTCGTGCAGAAGTACGGAGGCTCCTCCGTAGCCGATGCCGAAGGCATCAAGCGTGTTGCCAAGCGGATCGTGGATGCCAAGAAGAACGGCCACCAAGTGGTCGTCGTGGTTTCCGCGATGGGCGACACGACGGACGAGCTGATCGATCTCGCCGAGCAGGTGTCCCCGATGCCTGCCGGGCGCGAATTCGACATGCTGCTGACCGCCGGAGAGCGGATCTCCATGGCCCTGCTGGCCATGGCGATCAAAAACCTGGGCCACGAGGCCCAGTCGTTCACCGGCAGCCAGGCAGGCGTCATCACCGACTCGGTCCACAACAAAGCGCGCATCATCGATGTCACGCCGGGCCGAATCCGCACCGCGCTGGACGAGGGCAACATCGCCATCGTCGCCGGCTTCCAGGGCGTGTCGGCGGACAGCAAGGACATCACCACCCTCGGCCGGGGCGGCTCGGACACGACCGCCGTCGCGCTCGCCGCGGCGCTGGACGCCGAGGTCTGCGAGATCTACACCGACGTCGACGGCGTCTTCACCGCGGACCCCCGCGTCGTGAAGAAGGCCAAGAAGATCGACTGGATCAACTCCGAGGACATGCTGGAGCTCGCGGCCTCCGGCTCCAAGGTGCTGCTGCACCGCTGCGTCGAGTACGCGCGCCGCTACAACATCCCGATCCACGTCCGCTCGTCCTTCTCGGGACTGCCGGGCACCTGGGTCAGCAACGAGAATCCGCAAGGGGACGAGCCGGTGGAGCACGCCATCATCTCCGGAGTCGCTCACGACGTCTCCGAAGCCAAGATCACGGTCGTCGGCGTCCCGGACAAGCCGGGTGAGGCCGCGGCCATCTTCCGCGCCATCGCGGACGCCGAGATCAACATCGACATGATCGTGCAGAACGTGTCCGCCGCCTCCACGGGCCTGACGGACATCTCCTTCACCCTCCCCAAGGCCGAGGGCCACAAGGCCATCGACGCCCTGGAGAAGGCGAAGGGCACCATCGGCTTCGAGTCCCTGCGCTACGACGACCAGATCGGCAAGATCTCCCTGGTCGGCGCGGGCATGAAGACCAACCCGGGCGTCACCGCCTCGTTCTTCCAGGCGCTGTCCGACGCGGGCGTCAACATCGAGCTCATCTCCACCTCGGAGATCCGCATCTCGGTCGTGACCCGCCAGGACGACGTCAACGAGGCCGTCCGCGCCGTGCACACGGCCTTCGGACTCGACAACGACAGCGGCGACGAAGCCGTCGTCTACGGAGGCACGGGACGTTGATCACGGCGGCGGCCCGGTCCGCCCCGGCTCCGGCACTCGCCGTGGTCGGGGCGACCGGAGCCGTCGGCTCCGTCCTGCTCCAGATGCTGTCCCAGCGGGCCGACGTCTGGGGCGACGTACGCCTGATCGCCTCCTCGCGCTCGGCCGGCCGCCGGCTGACCGTGCGCGGCACGGAGACCGAGGTGCTCGCCCTCACCGAAGACGCCTTCGACGGCCTCGGGGAGGGCGACATCGCGCTCTTCCTGACCCCGGCCGAGGTCTCGGCCCGGTGGGCTCCCCGCGTCACCGCGCGCGGGGCCGTCGTGGTGGACCAGTCCGCGGCCTTCCGCGAGGACCCCGACGTACCGCTCGTGGTGCCCGAGGTGAACGGGCACGCGGTACGGATCCGGCCGCGCGGGATCGTCGCCGGGCCCGACTGCGTGACCGCCGCGATGATGGCGGCGCTGGGCGCGCTGCACGCCGAGTACGCACTGGCCGAGCTGGCCGTCTCCACCTACCAGGCCGCGAGCGCCGCCGGCCGGGCCGGCTCGGAGGCACTGCGCCGTCAGCTGTCCCTCGTCGCCGGCAGCTCCCTGGGGGAGCACCCCGGGGACGTGCGCCGGGCCGTGGGCGAGGACACCGGGCCCTTCGCGGGTCCGCTCGTGCTCAACGTGGTGCCGTGGTCGGGGGAGCTGCGCGAGGACGGCTGGTCCTCGCACGAGCTGGCCGTACGGGCGCAAGTGCGCCGGATCCTGGACCTGGCGGAGCTGCCGGTGTCCGTGACCTGCGTACAGGTACCCGTACTGACCGGCCACTCGCTGACCGTACGGGCCCGGTTCGAGGGAGCCGTCGAGGCGGCGCACGCCCGGGAGATCCTGGAATCGGCGCCCGGGGTGGTCCTCGTGGACGACCCGGCCGCGGGGGAGTTCCCGACCCCTTCGGACGCCGCGGGAACGGATCCGGCCTGGGTGGGGCGGGTGCGGCGCTCTCTGGACGACCCGCGGTCGCTGGAGTTCTTCGTCTGCGCGGACAACCTCCGGCAGGGTGCTGCGCTCAATGCCACACAAACTGCGGAGCTCATCGCGGCTGATTTTGGCTCTTTCACTTTGTAGGATCATCGTTAATCCCTTGATCGAGTGGATGGCCCGACGGCTGACGTCGTACGACGACGCGCGTCCGGGTGTGCGGCTACGCAAGAAGACGATGAGAATCCCGCCGATGAATCTGCCGTGCGCGTACAACCCTGACGGGGGCACGCGTGTCCAACTGGCGTGGCAGAAGCATTGCTGGAACTCCCCGTCATATCGGCGCGCACCGGGACGATCCCGGTCCCGTTGCGCCTGCGATCCCGCATGCCCGGTGGGTTCCCGGTGATCGTTCCCGTACCGCCCGCCGCCAAGACGTCCGGCGCCCCCCTGCTGCCCGGGGTGCCCGCAGCGTCCGGCGTCCGCCCGTCCCCGGCCAAGGACGGCCGCGTGCCGGGGCCGCGCGACAGCGCGGAGGACACCGGTGGCACGCAGGCGTCCCAGGTGGCCGCGACGGCCGAGGTGGCTCAGGCCGCCGAGATCGCCGAGGTCGTCGAGGTCGTCGCGGGGACCACCGTCGACCACCTGACGGAGACCTACCAGGCCCACTACCGCTCGCTCCTGGGCCTCGCCGCACTGCTCCTCGACGACACCGCCTCCTGCGAGGACGTCGTCCAGGAGGCCTTCATCCGCGTCCACTCGGCCCGCAACAGGGTCCGCGACCGGGAAAAGACGCTGGCCTACCTGCGCCAGACCGTCGTCAACCTCTCGCGCTCCGCCCTGCGCCGCCGCATCCTCGGCCTGAAGCTTCTGTCGAAGCCGATGCCGGACATGGCGAGCGCCGAGGAAGGCGCGTACGACCTGCTGGAACGGGACGATCTCATCAAGGCGATGCGCGGTCTCCAGCGACGCCAGCGCGAGGTGCTGTCGTTGCGCTACTTCGCGGACATGACGGAAGTCCAGGTCTCCGAGACCCTCGGCATATCACTCGGTTCGGTCAAGGCGTACGGATCGCGGGGCATTGCCGCGCTGCGGGTGGCGATGGAGGCTGCGCAAGCATGAACGAGGACCGCAAGACGAACGAGGACGAGGCCCAGGCGCTGCCCGGCCTGTCGGGCGGATCCGCCTCCGGGGGCCCGGAGGCCCTGATGGAGCTCCTGCGCGGCAAGCCGGGTACGGCGGACGAGCCCGGTAAGGCCGGTACGGCCGGTACGGCCGCGTCCGCCGGTTCCGAGCCGGGCGGCGCCGAGCCGGCCGCCGGTGCGGAAGCCGGCGGCACCGAGCCCGCCACGGCGGAGCCCACTGGTGCCGAGCCTGCCAAGTCCGAGCCCACCGCTGCCGAGCTCACCACTGCCGAGCCCGCCAAGGCGGAGCCCGCCGTCGCCAAGCTCGCCCTCGTCAAGACCCTGGCCTCCGAACCCGCGGGCGAGGAGGACGTGCTGCGCGATCTGCTGCGCGGGGCCGTCGGGGGGCTGGAGCCCTCCGGTGGCGCGCTGGAGCGGCTGCGGCACGCGGTCCCCGCGCGCCGGGTCCGCAACCGGCGGATCCTCGTCGCCGCGGCGGCGGCCGTGGTGGTGCTGGGCGGCTCGGTCCCGGTGGGCCTGCAGATGTTCTCCGGTGCGGGCGGGAGCTCCGACCGTTCCACCATGGCGGGCCACGGCCAGCAGGGCGGGAACTCGAAGGACGGGTCCGGCCTGCACCAGAACGGCTCCGGCTCCCGTCCGAAGCCCAAGCGGTCCTCCGACAAGGACAAGGACAAGGACAAGGACGCGCAGGACGGCGGCGCCAGCTCCTCGCCGACCCCGCCGGGCGGCTTCCCGAGCGCCGGCGGGGCGGACATCACCCCGCCCGGCGCCCCCTCCCCCCTGCCCGGCACCAGCGGCAGCGTCGGTGGCGGTGCGGTCCCCCCGCCCGCGTCCTCGGACGTGCCCAACTGCACCCAGAGCCAGGTCGGCGTGGCGGGCAGCACCCGGGCCCCGTCGGCCGGCGGCAAGATCTACGGCAGTTTCAAGGTCACCAACGTGTCCTCGCGCAGCTGTACCGTCCGCGGCCCGGAGAGCTTGGCGGCGGGCCCGGCGTTCGAGGGCGGGGCCGCGGTGACCGTCGTCAACCACGTCACGGGCGATCCGGCGACCGGGCTGCTGCCCGACCCGTCGGTGGAGACCTTGCGGTTGGTGCTCGCGCCGAACGCGACCTACGAGGTCCGCTTCGCATGGGTGCCGCCGGAGGGCGGCTGCCCCGCCGCGGGCGGGTCCGGGGACGCCAACTCGTCGGAGGGCGCCCCGGGCGCCGAGGCGGGCACCGGCCAGGCCCAGACTCCGCCGCTCGGTGCCCTGGTGGCCCACACGCCCAACACGCTCGGTCCGGACGGCCCGACGACGCAGCTGACCATCGCCGAGGCGTGCGGGGGAACGGTCTACCGGACGGGCGTCATCCCGAACAGGTAGGCCGCTACGCCGAGCCGGCCCCGGCCTGGGCCGGCTCGCCCGACGGGGTCTCGGACGCGGCCGCAGTCCCGGACTCGGTCTCGGTCTCGGTCCCGGTCCCGGTCTCGGTCCCGGTCTCGGTGAGGAGGCCCGCCTCCGCATCGCGCAGGGTCTCCACCTCGCGCCGGTACAGCCGGAACCACATGAAGAGCACGAACGCGGCGAAGACGAACCACTCGCCGGTGTAGCCGAGGTTCTGGAAGGCCTTGAGGTCGAGCCCGGTGTTGGCCGGAGCCCGCGCCGGTACCGGGGTCATCCCGTCGGCGGGCGTCTGCACGGTCAGCCAGGCGTCGTACAGGCCGTACGGCACGATGTTGACGAGCGAGGCGGCCCCGATGACGCCGAGCTGCCCGGCCGGCAGTCCGCCCGCGGAGTAGACGCCCTTGCTGGTGGAGTTCTCCGAGGCCTGGAGCGCGCCCGTCACCTCGACCCGGCCGGCCGGCGGGGCAGGGGCCCGGCCCGCGTCGGCCGCTCCGGGCAGCCACCCGCGGACCACGGGTACGGCCTTGCCCGTGTCGGTCCTGAGCAGGGTCAGGACGTAGAAGCCGGACTTCCCGTCGAGCCGCCGTTCGGGGACGAGCAGCTGGTCGGCGTACTCCCCGGAGACGGAGGCGAGCCGTCCGGAGGTCCGCTTGTCCACCGGGAGCAGCGAGTCCAGCGGCGCGGCCGCCTGTTCGGCGGGGCGTGCGCTGGTCGCCTCCTTGTGGGTGTCGACGCGGTCCTCGAACCGGCCGAGCTGCCAGCTCCCCATGAACAGGCAGAAGGGAACGCCGAGCGCGACGAAGACGTTGATCCCCCACCAGCGCGGGGTCAGGAGAAACCGGTGCACCCCACCACCGTACGGGGGGTGCACCGGATCGCCGGTGCCGGGGCCCGTCGCGGGCCTACCGCGGCAGGTGCTTCAGCACGAAGTCGATCTCCATCCGGACCTGCTTGATCCGCTCCTCGACGACGAGCGAGCCGTGCCCGGCGTCGTAGCGGTACACCTCGTGCTCCGCCCCGCGCGCCACCAGCCGGTCGACGTAGTTCTCGATCTGCTTGATGGGGCAGCGCGGGTCGTTGAGCCCCGCCGCGATGTGCACGGGCGCCTTCACCGCGTCCACGTAGGTCAGCGGCGAGGAGGCCTCGAAGCGCTCCGGGACCTCCTCCGGGGTGCCGCCGAAGAGGGTGCGGTCCAGGGACTTCAGCGCCTCCATCTCGTCGTGGTACGCCGTCACGTAGTCGGCGACCGGTACGGCCGCCAGCCCCACCGCCCAGGCGTCCGGGTGAGTACCGAGGCCCAGCAGGGTCAGGTAGCCGCCCCAGGAACCGCCGGACAGCACCAGGCGCGCCGGGTCCGCGAGCCCGGAGTCCACCGCCCATTCCCGTACGGCTTCGACGTCCTCCAGCTCGATCAGGCCGACCCGGTGCTTGAGGGCGTCGGTCCACTCGCGTCCGTAGCCGGTCGAACCGCGGTAGTTGACCCGGACGACCGCGAAACCGTGGTCGAGCCAGGCCGCCGGGGTCGCGGCGAAGGCGTCGCTGTCGTGCCAGGTGGGCCCGCCGTGGATCTCGAAGATGGTGGGGAAGGGGCCCTCGCCGTGGCCGGCGGGCCGCTGGGCGAGGGCGTGGATCCGCCCGCCCGGCCCTTCCACCCACACGTCCTCGACCGGTACGGAGCCCGGCGGCCGGAAACCGGGAGGGTCGAGCACGACCCCGCCCGCGGTCGACCGGATGACGGAGGGCTCGGCCGCGGAGGACCACTGGTACTCCACCGACCCGTCGGGCCGCGCCGTCGCACCCGACACCGTCCCCGGAGGCGTGTCCAGCCGTACGAGCTCCCGCGCGGCCAGGTCGTAGCGGAAGAGCTCGCTGCGCGCCTCGTAGCCGTGCTCGATCAGCAGCGCGGACCCGTCGGGGTACCACTCGGCGCCGACGTCGCCCGGCAGGTCGACGGCCAGCCCTTCCTCGGTGCCCGCGGCCACGTCCCACACCATCGGCTCCCACCGGCCGCGCCGCTGGTGGCCGACGAGCAGCCGGGTGTCTCCCTCGACGGGCGCGAAGCCGAGCACCATGAGGCCCAGCTCCTCGGTGCCGCCCTTGGAGTCGTCCAGCTCGGCGACCGCTTCGCCGTCCAGGGTGATCACGCGCAGGGCCGAGTGCATCGCGTCGCCGTGCTCGGTGTGCTCGACGGCGAGCAGGGTCCCGTCCCGGGACAGGTCGCCGACGCCGGCCGACTCGCGGTGCCGGTAGACGACGGCCGGCTCGGATCCGTCGGGCCGGACCACGTGGATCGTGGTCCCGTCCTCGTCGGTGGAGCGCCCCACGACGGCCGTCCCGTCCCGTCCGATGGCCAGCCCGGCGGGGTACGAGGCCTCCAGCCCGGGGGTGGCCGGCTCGTCGGGGCCGCCCGCGAAGGGCTGGCGGACCCAGGTGCCGAACTCGTCGCCGTCGGTGTCGGAGAACCACCAGACCCATTCGCCGTCGGGGGAGAGGGTGCCGTCGGTGGTCCCGTTGGGCCGGTCGGTGGCCTGCCGCTGGGCGCCGGTGGCGCGGTCCCAGGCGTACAGCTCGTAGGTCCCGGTGGCGTTGGAGACGAAGAGCGAGCGGTCGGGCGCGTCCTCGGCCCATTCGGGCAGTCCCACGCGCGGGGCCCGGAAGCGCTTCTCCCAGTCGGGCACGGCGGCGGCGTTCGTGTCGGCGGTGGCGTCAGTCATGCACCCCATGTAACCGGATCGGCCGCGGCCCGGCCCCCGAGATGCCGATGGGGCCGAACGGGCGCAGGGTGGTTTGGGTACGCGGTCCAGCGTACGAGGCTGCGTGGAGGAGTGACGGTCATGGCGAAGAAGGCGCGTACCGGCAAGCCGTCCCACCATGATTCAGAGCGTGCGATGGCGAAGAACACGGCGGCCGAGGCGCGCGCCAAGGCCGCCGTGCGCGATGTGCAGTCGGTCTCCGCGAAGACCCGGGGCATGCAGCAGAAGGCCCAGGCGAAGCGGGGTTGAGCCGTAGGCTGACGCGATGCGGATGATCGTCCGGGGCGCCCGGCTGCTGCACGGCGAAGGCCTGCACGACATCGAGGTCGCGGAGGACGGGCGGATCGCGCGCGTGCTTCCGTACGACGACCAGAAGGAGCCGCCGGCGACGGGGGTGCTGATCGAGGCGCACGGCGGCCTGCTCAGCGCGCCCTTCGTCGAACCGCACATCCACCTCGACACGGCCCTGACGGCCGGGGATCCGCGCCCCAATGTCTCCGGGACCCTGTGGGAGGGCATCGCCTGCTGGAGCGAGCGCAAGAAGACCCTGACCCGCGAGGACGTCATCGCGCGGGCCACCGAGGTGCTGCGCTGGCAGGCGGCGCAGGGCGTGCTGCACGTGCGCACGCACTGCGATGTCACCGACCCGGCGCTGACCGCGCTCGACGCGCTGCTGGAGGTGCGCGACCGGGTGCGGGACGTGATGACCCTGCAGATCGTCGCCTTCCCGCAGGAAGGCATCGTCTCCTTCCCCGGCGGCGAGGCGCTACTGCGCGAGGCCGTCCGGCGCGGGGCCGACGTGGTCGGCGCGATCCCGCACTTCGAGGACACCCGGGAGGACGGGGTGGCCTCGCTGGCCGTCGCCTTCCGGCTCGCCGAGGAGCAGGGACTGCGGGTGGACGCGCACTGCGACGAGATCGACGACGAGCAGTCCCGGTTCGTGGAGGTGCTGGCCGCCCACGCCCTGCGCTCGGGGCTGCGCGGGCACGTGACGGCCTCGCACACGACGGCGATGGGCTCCTACGGCGGCGCGTACAGCTTCAAACTCCAGCGCCTGCTGGCTCGTTCCGGCATCAACCTCGTCTCGAACCCCTTCGCCAACCTCAACCTCCAGGGCCGCTTCGACGCCTACCCCAAGCGGCGCGGCCTCACCCAGGTCAAGGAGATGCTGGCGGCGGGGGTCAACGTGGCCTTCGGCCACGACGACGTGATGGACCCCTGGAACGCGCTGGGCACCGGAAACCCGCTGCAGACCGCCCTCGTCGGGATCTACGCCGCCCAGCTCACGGGGGCGGACGAGATCCCGGTGGCCTTCGAGATGGTGACCGAGCGCGCGGCGCGCGTCCTGGGCCTGTCGCCCTCGGAGTACGGGGTCCGCCAGGGCAACCCGGCCTCCTTCGTACTGCTGCCGGCCGAATCCCCGACCGAGGCCGTCCGCCGCCAGGTCCGCCCCCGCTACGTCGTCTCGCGCGGGACCGTCCTCGCGGAGACCCCGGCGGCTCCGCCCCGCCTGCTGGCCTGGCCGGGGGATGAGGGCCCCTCGGAGGTGGACTTCCGGCCCCGCCTGCGCTGAGCGCCCGTGCCCCTTGTGCCGTGTGCCCTTGTGGCATCGCGGTCAACCCGCTCGACCGGCGGGGCCGACACCGCGGGGTTCCGGTGGCCGGCGGGGTCAGAAGAGTCCCAGGGCGTTGTCCAGGGACCAGACCTGCCAGCCCATCGCGAAGAAGGCGACCGCGGAGATCAGGGCCATCATCAGGTTCTGCCCCTGCTCGCCCCAGTCGTGGATCATCAGGATCAGGTAGACCAGGTTGAGCAGCAGCCCGGCGAGCAGGGCTATCGGGGTCAGGAACCCGACGATGAGGCCGAGGCCCAGGGCCAGTTCGGCGTAGGCGACGAGGTAGGCCATGAAGCGCGGGTAGGGCTTGACGACGATGTCGAAGCCGCGCGTGACGAACCCCCAGCGGTGCTTCTCGGCCACGCCGGCCGCCCAGCGGATGCCGCCTCCGCCGAACCAGTCCTTCTTGTCCTTGTGCCGCCAGCTCTCCAGCCACCACAGCCCGAGCCCGATCCGCAGAACGGCGACCCATTCGGGCCCGCCGAGCCAGATGGTCTGCATCCCCGGTTCCTTCCCTCGTTCCCTCGCAATGATCTGACGATGTGTCAGTTTCGGGGGAAGGGGAGGGCTGTGGCAAGGGGTTGGCGGACGGCATGCTTCAGCGGCACACGACGGAGACCGCCTGGACCTGGTTGTTGCCGAAGCCCCCGCGGTTCCACGGCTGCTGGACCGGCTGCGTGCGCCCCGAGGCGTCGGTGGCGCGGACCAGGAGGGTGTGGGTGCCCGGGACCGCCGTCCAGTCGGCGTGCCAGCCCTGCCAGGCGTACGGGTGGCCGCCCTGCGGCAGCGTGGCCGCGTCCGTCCAGCCGGCGCCCCCGTCGGTGCTCAACTCCACGCGCACGATGGGCCCGTAGCCCGACCAGGCTCGCCCGGAGAGCCGCAGGGGGCCGGGGCTCACGACTCTGGTGCGGGACATGAAATCGGGGAATCCGGGCGGGATCAGCAGGGCGCGCGGGGCGATCCGGGTGACGGGCTCGCCGGGTTCCTCGGCGCTCTGCTTGTACCGGTAGGCCGTGGCCTGCTGGTAGCCGCCGAACGCCGTGTCGACGAGCTCGATGTCGCGCAGCCACTTCACGTGCGCCATCCCGTACCAGCCCGGGACGATCAGCCGCAGCGGATGCCCGTGCTGGGGCGGCAGGGGTCCGCCGTTCATCGTGTGGGCGAGCAGCACGTCCTCGTCGACGGGCAGCGGCAGGCTGCGCCGGTAGTCCTGCTCGACGCCCCGCTCCACCCCGTGGTCGGCGCCCGTGAACACCGCCTCCACCGCGCCCGGAGCCGCCCCCGCCTCCGCGAGCACCGCGCGCAGCGGCACGCCCGTCCAGTCGGCCGTGCCCACCGCCTCCACCAGCCAGGGCTGGCTGACCGGCCGCGGGGACAGCCGGGCCCGCCCGTTGCCGGCGCACTCCATGGTGACCCGGCGGGTCACGGAGGGGAGGGTTCGCAGGTCCCGCAGGCTCAGGCTCAGGGGGCTCTGGAGGCGGCCGTGGAGGGTGAGGCGCCAGGTCTCGGCGGGGTCGTCGGCGCCTGCGTCCGTGCCTCCCGTGCTTCCCGTGCTTCCCGCGCCTCTCGTGTCGGGGATGTCGTAGTGCACGAGTACGTAGTGCAGCCCGGCCGGGGTGACCTCGTACCGCAGGGCCTCCAGCGGGAGCCCGTGGTTGCGCGCGGCGAGCGCCAGCTCGTCCTGGCCGATGCCCTCGCCGGGGGCGGCGATCCGGCCCGGGGGGCTGATCCCGGTGAGGGGGCGCTCCGCTGTGGGCTCCATGGGGTCATGGTCCCGCTGTGGCGGTGGACCGGCTACTCCACGTGCGGATCGGTTCAGTGGGCGGTATGAATTGATCTGTCCCTTATGTGATCGGAGTGAAGCGTGGACGACTATCCACTGCTCAACCTGTTCTGGACGATGCTGTGGCTGTTCCTGTGGGTCATGTGGTTCTTCCTGCTGTTCAAGGTGATCACTGACATCTTCAGGGACCACGAGCTGCACGGCTGGGGCAAGGCAGGCTGGCTGATCCTGGTGCTCCTGCTGCCCTACCTCGGCGTCCTCGTCTACCTGATCGTCCGCGGCAGGAGCATGAGCCAGCGCGACGTGAAGCAGGCACAGGCGAACGAGAAGGCCTTCCAGGACTACGTCCAGAAGGCCGCGGGTCCACGCAGCAGTCCGGCTGAGGAACTCGCGAAACTGTCCTCCCTCAAGGAGCAGGGCCACCTGACCCAACAGGAGTTCGACAAGGCCAAGGAGAAGCTGCTGGCCTGAGGGCTGCCCTGTCCTCCCCCTGAGGACTGCCCTCCCTGCCCACGGCACGGGGGCCGACCGCGAGAGCGCGGCCGGCCCCCGTTCGGGCGTTCCGGGTCAGGCGGCGGTGGCGGTGGCGTCCGTGTCCTCCAGCAGGTCGATCAGGGACGAGCGGGCCCGGGCCACGCGGGAGCGGACGGTGCCTATCGGGCAGCCGAGCATGAGCGCCGCCTCCGCGTACGGGAGGCCCATGAGCTGGGTGAGGACGAAGACCTCGCGCCGTTCGGCGGGGATCGCCGCCAGGAGCTCCGCGAGCGCGACGCCGTCCTCGAAGCCGGGTACGCCGCGGGGCTGGCTCTGCTCGGCCGCGGCCTGCCAGTCGTCTCTGTCGGCGATCTTGGGGCGGGCCGCCTTGTGGCGCAGGCTGTCCACCACCGTGCGCCGCGCGATGGAGAGCAGCCAGGTACGGGCGGAGGAACGGCCCTCGAAGCGGTGCAGGCTGCCGAGGGCGCGCAGGAAGGTCTCCTGGGTCAGGTCCTCGGCGGACTGCGGGTCGGCGCTGAGGTAGGCGACGTAGCGGCGTACGTCGTGGTGCAGGGCGCGCACGAACTGGTCCACCGCGACGGGATCGCCGTCACGGGCGGCCAGCGCGAGGAGGGTGACGGCCTCGTCGGGACCGGCCGTACGGCGGGTGGGGGTGGGGGTGGGGAGCGTCGTGGGGGCGGTGCTCGGGCGGGTGAGCAGGGCAGCGGTCATCGCCTGGTGTCCTTCTTGGGAATCCGGCCGGATTCGATGCCGCGTCGCGAGCGGTGAGGACAGCGCCGTGCCTGCGGCGACAGGGCTGGTAGCGGTGACAGGAGTGGCCGAAGTGGCCACGGTGACCGCAAGCCCGGAGCGCGGGCATCGCGCGGCCGGTGAACGGGTGGTACGGCCTGCCGGACGGCAGGACCGATGCCCGAGGCGCGGTACGGGTACGGGGTGCGGTTGTGCTGGGCCCGTGGCGCGTCGGGGAGCCGGCTGTCAGACGACAGCGATCCCGTGAGGTGGACCCCGTGAGGTGAGGGCGTCGGCGAGCAGCAGCCTGCGGGGCGTCCGGACCCGGTGGTTGCGCGCAAGGCGGACACGGGGCCGGTGTGCGGGCGCGGGGAGCCGGAAGATCAGGCGCAGCGGTACGAGGAACCGGGCGGCGACGGCGCGCAGGACGCGGAAGGCGCCGCGTTCCCCGTACGCGAGCCACAGGCCGCAGATCAGGGCCGCCAGGAGGTGGCCCGCGAGCATGCCCGCCGGTGACATGGAGGGCATGGCGTGGGCGGTCGGCATGGGCAGGGCCGCCACGGTCGAAGCGGAGGCGTCGGTCATCCCGTGCATGGCGTGCATGCCGTGCGTCCCGTGCATGACGTGTGTGGTGGCGCTGCCGGTGCCCTGCGGCGCAGGCGCCTGCGGGCGGAGTGCGGAGGGTGCGCAGAGCAGGTACTGGGCCCAGCGGCGGGCCAGGGAGGACAGGGAGGACAGGGAAGCCAAGGAGCCTAAGGAGGTGCCTGGTTCCGGTGGCCGCGCTGCCGCGGCCTGGGCCAGCGAGAACCCTCCGTGCAGGGCGGCCTGGACGCCGACGGTCGCGGAGACCACGGCCGCGAGGCCGCGCTCCCGCCCGGCGAGGAACCAGCCGGTCGCCGAGGTGGCGGCGAAGGCCGCGGCCATCGCCCACCAGGGGACGGAGGTTTCCGACATGAGGATGTGCCCGAGGGACGAGAGCAGCACGCAGGTGGCCGCGAACATCGCGGCCCGTACGGCTCGGCAACATCGACCCGGTGTCATGGCTGGGCCATCGTTGCACCGGCCGGGAGGGGGCGACAGAGGGCATCAGGTTTTCTCATCGTCCGGAAAACGACTGCTTCCGTTCTGTGGCGTGCGCCACAACGGCCGCTGGGAACTGGGGTGTTCGCTGGTCCGACTCCTGTTCCTGAAGTGATGGCCGGGTACTGAGGGCGAGTGGCGGGAACGGGGTGGGCGAGCGGTGGCTGACCGGAATGGGGCGGTGAAGACGTCCGGAGCGGCCGCGGGACCGGCGGGTGGTGGGGTGGGTGTGCCGACGGGTGGACTGACGGCTCTGCTTACCGGCGCCATGGCCTTCTCGATGCTCCAGCTGTTCCTGCTCGGTGCGCTCGGTCCGCGTCTGGTGCAGGAGTTGGGGGTCTCGCCCTCCCTGCTCGGCTGGACCACCACGGTCGGCTTCGGTACGGCGGCCGTGCTGTCGCCGCTCGGCGGCAGGCTGGTGGACCGGATCGGGCCGCGCCGTTCCCTCGTGCTCCTGCTGACGGTGTCCGCGGCGGCGCTCGCGCTGATCGGCGCCGCGCCCGGCCCCTGGTTCCTGCTCGCAGCCGTCGGGCTGGGGGGACTGCCCCAGGCCCTGGCCAATCCTGCGACCAACAAGGCGATCCTCGCCGCCGTGCCTCCCGGCCGTCGCGGGCCGGTGACCGGCATGAAGCAGTCGGGCGTCCAGCTGGGCGCCTTCGCCGCCGGGCTGCCGCTCACGGCACTGGCCGGCGGGATCGGCTGGCGCGGGGCGGTGTGGACGGCCGCCGCCACCGCCGCGCTGGCGGCGCTGTGGGCGCTGCGCGCCCTGCCCGCCGACCAGCGGGCGGCCCCGGCCGGACCCCGCGGCTCGCTCGTCCCGCGGGGCGACATCGCCTGGCTGGCGGTGTTTTCGCTGTTCCTGGGCTGCGGGATCGCCTCGGTCAACACGTACGTGGCCCTCTTCGGCGCACAACACCTCGGCATGGGCCCCACGGCGGCGGGCGCGCTGGTCGCGGTGCTCGGCGTCGCGGGCATCGCCGGGCGGGTCGGCTGGTCGAAGGCGGCCCGCCCGGGGCGCGCGGAATGGCTGCCGGGAGGCCTCGCAGCCGGCGCGGTCGGGGCGGCCGTCCTGCTGGTCGTGGCGCCGAGCGCGGGTCCGCTGGTGTGGGTGGCGGCGGTGGCCGTAGGGGTGTTCGCGGTATCGGCCAACGCCGTCTCGATGGTCCTGGTGATGCAGCGCTCCGCCCCCGGCCGGACCGGCCAGGACTCCGCCTTGGTCGCCGCCGGCTTCTTCACGGGCTTCACCGTCGGCCCCCTCCTTTTCGGGCCCTTCGCGAACTCCGGGCATTACGGGACGGGGTGGATGGTGGTGGCGGCGGAGTTCGGTGTGGCTTGTGGGGTGGGGGTGGCTTGGGCGGTGCGGGGGCGGGGGTAGGGGTGGGGTTAGGGGTGGGGGCGGGAGCAAGTGGGGCGGGGGCGTTGACGGTTCCGGGGGGCGTCCCGGCAGTCCAGTGTCCTTTCGGTGTGGGCCGGTCCCTCAAGGGCGCTCCCTTTGGTCGCGTCGCTTCGCGATGGCCTTCGGCCACCCTTGACCGACCGACCCACACCGAAACGCCACAAGACTTCCGGGATCCCCCCGGGGAATGGCCGGGGGGAAGTGACCGAGGGGCGGCCTCGTCTGAGATGCGCAGCCCCCTTTGGTCGGTGGGCATCCGGATAGGGCTCCGGCAGGACCGTGACCTCAGCCGGTACGGACGCGCGGGGCGATCAGAGCATCCAGGGCCGGGCGTCTGGACACCCTTCCCGTGACCGTCGACCGCCACCCCGAGCGCAAGGACGCTCACAAGCCCCTCAGGGCCGGTGGGCGCGACAGATCGCTACGTACTCTCGCTCGGCTTAGCGGCTGGCGACCGGCTGTGGCCGGGAGGGCGGTATCTGGCGTGAGCGGGGGGAGGAAGTGGCCGGTGACGGATGGGTGACGTGGGGACGGGTGACGTGGGGACGGGTGACGTGGGGGTGGGTGACGTGGGGATGGGTGACGTGGGGATGAGGGACGTGGGGATGGGGGACGTGCGGATGGTGGGTGTGCCGGTGGTGGGTGTGCGGGTGGTGGGTGAGTGGGCGGGGCGGGCGTTGGCGGAGGTGTTGGAGCAGGTGGCCGTCACGGCGGACGGTGTCGATGGGGGGCGGTTTCCGCTGTATGCGGATCCGGACACGGGGGAGTGGACGACGACCGGACGGGGGTCCTGGGCCGGTGGCTTCTGGGCCGGGTTGTTGTGGCTGAGGGCTCGCCATACGGGTGCCGAAGGCGACCGGGCCGTTGCCTCCGCCTGTACCGCGCGGCTGGCCGGGTGGGTGGATGCCGACACCTCCACGCGCGGGCTGATTCTTTGGTACGGGACTGCCTTGGCTGTCGAGGATTCCGGGGCGCAGGAGCTGCGGGCGAGGGCGGCCGGCGTCTGCCTGGCTGCGATGGACGAGGAACTCGGGCTGCTGCCCTGGGGATCGGCGTTCGGAGGTCCCCGACTGCTGGCCCGGGTGGACGGCCTGCCGGGCACGATCCCCCTGCTCGCCACCGTCGGCCCCGAGGCCGCGGCCTCGCACCTTCAGCGCCACCTGACCTTGTGCCTCCGGGACTCCGGGGCGGAGGTCCGCCGCGCCCTCGTACCGGCCTGGTCCTACGAGGCGGAGAGCGGCTGGCTGGCATGCGCGGAGCCGGCGCCGGGGTGGAGCCGAGGACCGGCCTGGCTGCTGCTCGCGCTGGCCGACGTACTACACCGCCCCACCGTCGCCGAGCACCTGCCAGGGCACCCGCGGGCACTGGCGGAACGCCTTGCCGCCGCATGGGCAGGCCCGGGGACCCCCCTCGTACCGCCCGCTGACGCGGCCCGCCCGGACGGCCCTGCGGACACCTCAGCCGCAGCCATCACGGCTGTCGCACTCCTGAAACTGTCCCTACTGCCCGGCCCTCGATCCGCGCAGTACGCGCACCGCGCGACGGAGATCCTGGAGCACCTGGTCGACCACCACCTCTCCCGGGGCCGACTGCTGAACGGCTGCTACGACGCGGACAAGGGACTCGCCGTCCACCACGAACTGGTCTGGGGCGACTTCTTCTTGGCACTAGGACTAGCCGCACTGACCGGGATGGCCGACCTCCACACCATCTGACCCCGCCCATTCCTCTACCCCGCACGGTCCGTCGTTCCTCCCACTCGCCGCAGTCGCTAAGCCGAGTGGGAGGGGAACCGGTCGCGTGCGGCTTATGTCCAGCCACGGCCGGTCGTTAGTCGCTAAGCCGAGCGAGAGTACGTAGCGATCTGTCGCGCCCACCGGCCCTGAGGCCCTCCTCATCCACCTCTCGCTCTGGGTGGCGGTCGACGGTCACGGGAAGGGTGTCCAGACGCCCGGCCCTGGATGCTCTGATCGCCCCGCGCGTCCGTACCGGCTGAGGTCACTGTCCTGCCGGAGCCTTATTCGGATGCCCATCGGCCGAAGGGGGCTGCGCAACTCAGACCAGGCCGCCCCTCGGTCACTTCCCCCCCGGCCATTCCCCGGGGGGATCCCGGAAGTCTTGTGTTTTTCCGTGGTGGGACGGTCCGTCAAGGGTGGCCGAAGGCCATCGCGCAGCGACGCGACCGCAGGGAGCGCCCTTGACGGACCGTCCCACCACGGAAGGACGCTCGACTGCCGGGACGCCGCCCGGCACCCACGCAGCCACCGCCCAACCCGCAGCACAGGCTCCCTACCCCCCATGCTCCCTACCCCCCAACACCCTCCGCGCCACCCCCGTGATGTGCAGTTCGTCCGGGCCGTCCAGGATTCGGGCCGTGCGGCCCGAGCGGTAGAGGGCGGGCAAGGGGGTGTCGGGGCCGAGGCCGGCCGCGCCGTGGATCTGGATGGCCGCGTCGGTCACCTGCTGGAGCATGCGGGCCGCGGCGACCTTGGCCAGGCCCACCTCCACGTGCGCGTCCCGTCCGGCGCTGATCCGGGCCACGGCCTCGTGGACGAGCGGCCGGGTGGTGCGTAGCGTCAGGAGCGACTCGAAGACGTGGCTCTGCACCAGCTGGTGGCCTCCGAGCGGACCGCGCGAGCCGGTACGGGAGTTCACGCGCTCACACATGAGGTCGAACGCGCGCTGCGCCTGGCCGAGCCAGCGCAGGCAGCGCAGGGTGCGGCCCAGTTGGAGCCGTTCCCCGGCGATGGCGAGGGCCCCTCCGCGTTCGCCGAGCAGGTGGTCGGCGTCCACGCGCACCCGGTCGAACTCGATCTCCCACTGGCCGGACGCGCCCAGCACCGGCAGCTCCCGTACCACCCGGAAGCCCGGCGCCGAGGTCGGGACGACGAGCAGCGACAGCCCCGTACGGTCTCCCGGCTGCCCGTCGGTGCGGGCCAGGACGGTGACCAGATCGGCCTCGGCGGCGTACGAGGTGAACCACTTGCGGCCGGTGACGGTCCAGCTGCCGTCCGGCTGTTCCACCGCGCGCGTGGCGGTCAGGTACGGGTCGGTGCCGGGTGTCTCCGGGTCGGTCATGGCGTAGCAGGCGCGCAGCTCGCCGGACGTCAGCCGCCGCGGGTACAGCGCGCGGACCCGCTCGCCGCCGTGCCGCCACAGCATCGTCGCGTCCAGCAGCGGCGCCGACCCCAGCGCGGCAGGTCCGTGGTCGCTGGCCCCCTCGACTTCGGCCAATAGCGCGTAGCGCGCCAAGTCCATCCCCTGGCCGCCGAGTTCCTCGGGAAGCGGCAGCGCCCACAGGCCCGCCTCCTTCGCGCCGGCCTGGAGCTCCCGCAGGGCCGCCGCCGCGGCGGGGCCGCCCGCGTCGAGGACGGGCTCGCGGGGCATCACCCGCTCCCGCACGAACTCGGCCACCCGCGCCCGGGTCCTCAAGTCCACATCGGGCCGGGCCTGTTCGCCCGGGGTATCCGGTCCACTCCCTCCAGCCCTCGCCATTCGGTTTTCCACCACTTTCCTCCAGCCCGCCGGGAACCCGTGGGAACAGCAGTCCGACTGCCTTCCCGTGGAACTGGTCGGGCGGGCCCGCCCCTTGGTTCCCGCGTACGGGACCACCTGCTGCGGCGCCGGCCGATCGCCGGGCCGGGAGAAGAGGAGAGGCATGGCGTCACCCGCCGTCACCCAGACCGCTCGGCCGCTCGACGGGCTGCGCTTCACCACCTCGGGACCGCCCGCGCTCGCCGGCCCCGTGGCCGAGCACCTGCGGATGCTGGGAGCCGTCTCCACGGATGCCGCCCCGGCCGCGGGGGATGACACCGGCACGGCACGCGTCACCTTGGCGGACGCCGCCTTCGGGCACGCCTTCGGGAACGACTTCGCGGATCCCTTCGCGGACCCCCAGGGCCGCGCATCCGTCCCCGCGTCCGCGCTCCCCGCCCGGGCGGCCGCCACCCTCGCCTGGGCGTCGCCCGAAGCGGCCCTGGCGGGCGTCACCGACGAGGCCACCGCCCAAGCCGCGACCGGCATCATGGCGGTCCACGGCCGCCGCGACGGCCTGCCGCGGGGGCTCGCCGTCGACTACGCCACCGCCGCGGCGGCCGTCCTCACCACGCAGGGGCTGCTCGCCGCCCTGCTGGGCCGGGCCAGGGGGTGCGAGGGCGGCGCCGCGCAGCCGCACACGTACGTGGACCGGGCCGGGCTGCTCGTCGTGTCCCAGTACCTCGCCGCGAGCGGCGCCGATGACGGCGAAGCCGCCGAACTCGCGCCCGGCGGGCCGCCCTTCACCGCGGCCGACGGCACGCTCTTCGAGCTGGAGACCCTGGATCCGGGTGCCTGGGCCGCGTTCTGGCGGGCTCTGCAGGCCCCCTCCGACGCGGTACGGGCCGGGTGGCGGCCCTTCCAGTTCCGGTACGCCACCGCGTGCGCGCCCTTCCCCGAAGCACTGCACGCCACCACCCGGGCCCACCCCTGGCAGCGGATCCGCGACGCGGCGGCCGCCTCGGGAGCCGAGGTCTGCCGGCTGCGGAGCCTGGCCGAGCGGGCCGCCGAGGACGACGGAGCCGCCCCCTGGGCCCTGGCCCCGTACGGCCCGGGCGGCCATGCCCGCCCGCAGGCGGCGCACGCCGCCCCGGGCCCCCTCCCGGGCGGCCGTGCCCGCCCGGGCCGTACGGCGCCCGCCGCCCCGGGCCCCCTCGCGGGCATGACCGTCCTGGAGGCCGGCCGCCGCGTCCAGGCGCCGCTCGCCACCCACCTGCTGGGGCTGCTCGGCGCCGAGGTGATCCGGATCGAGCCGCCGGGCGGTGACCCGCTGCGCGGCATGCCGCCCTCCTGTTCGGGGATCTCGGCCCGCTGGCTGGCCCTGAACCGGGGCAAGCACGCCGTGGAGATCGACATCAAGTCGCCCGGCGACCGGCTGCGGCTGGCCGCGCTGGCGGCCGGAGCCGATGTGTTCCTGCACAACTGGGCCCCGGGGAAGGCCGCCGAGCTGGGCCTGGACTCCGCCGACCTCGCGACGGCGAACCCCGCGCTCGTGTACGCGTACACCGGAGGCTGGGGCTCGGGACGGATCGCCGATCCGCCGATGGGCACGGACTTCATGGTCCAGGCCCGCACCGGCGTCGGCGAGGCCGCCCGCCCCGAGGGCGAGGTGCCGGCGCCCTCCCTGATGACCCTGCTCGACGTGCTGGGCGGGCTGCTCGGCGCCGAGGCCGTCCTCGCCGGGCTGCTGCTGCGCGAGCGCACCGGACGCGGGGTCCGCGTGGACTCCTCGCTGCTCGGCGCCGCCGACCTGCTCACCGCCCCGGCCCTGCGCCGCACCCGGCGCGGGGAGCGGGGCCGCCGGCCCGCGGGTTTCCGTACGCCCCTGCGCACCGCGGACGGCTGGATCGCCCCGGCCGACGCGGACGCCCGCGCGGCGGCGGCCACTCACGGGCTCGCGGAGCTGTCCACCGAGGACGCCCTGCGCGCGCTGCGGGCGCGCGGCCTCGCCGCGACCGCGGTCACCACCGACCTTGCCGACCTGTCCGAAGACCCGCGCTTCGCCGGCTCGATCAGCCGCGACGCGCACGGTGCCCCCGCCGTTCCCGACCCCTGGAGCTTCGTATGACCGTCGCACTGCACGATCTGCTGCCCGTGGGCCTGCGCCGCTCGTGGGCGGTCGACGGAACCTGTCCCGACCTCGACCTCTACAGCCTCTTCCGGGCCCGCCAGATCGCGGATCTGCACCACACCGCGGTCATCGATGCCAAGGGCAAGCTCTGCTACACCGCGCTCGACCGCAAGGTGCGATGTCTGGCCACCGGCCTCGCGGAGCTCGGCGTACGGCCCGGCGACGTGGTCGGCGTCCAGCTCCCCAACGGCCGCAACGCGGTCATCGCGGACCTGGCCCTGGCCGCCCTCGGAGCGGTGGCCCTGCCCTTCCCCGTGGGCCGGGGCAGCCGGGAGGCCCGCAGTCTGCTGCGCCGCGCCGAGGCCGTCGCGGTGATCGCCGCCGTGGAGCACCGGGGCCACCGGCACGCCGCCGAACTGCGGGACCTGGTCCCCGAACTGCCCGCGCTGCGCCACGTCGTCGCGGTCGGCGGACCGGCCGGCACGGAGCCTGAAGGAACGATTCGGCTCACGGAGCTGCTGCGCTCCGATCCGGCCGCCTTCGTACCCGCCCGGCCCCACCCCGACAGCGCCGCCCGCATCCTGGTGTCCTCGGGCTCGGAGGCGGAGCCGAAGATGATCGCGTACTCCCACAACGCCCTCGCCGGCGGCCGCGGCAACTTCCTCGCCTCGCTGATGCCCGACGGGACGCCACCGCGCTGCCTGTTCCTCGTACCGCTCGCGTCCGCCTTCGGCTCCAGCGGCACGGCGGTCACCCTCGCCCGGCACGGCGGAACCCTGATCGTCCTCGACCACTTCACGCCGGAGGCGGCCCTCGCCGCGATGCGCGAGCACCGGCCCACGCACGTCCTCGGCGTCCCCACGATGATCCGCATGATGCTCGACCGTCTGGAGACGGAGGCATCCGGTCCCGGCGACACCCAGCCCCTCCCCGCCCCCACCGCCCTCGTCCTCGGCGGCGCCCCCCTCGACGAGACCACGGCCGACGCCGCGAGCCGCGCCTTCGGCTGCCCGGTCGTCAACCTCTACGGATCGGCCGACGGGGTCAACTGCCACACCGGACTGGGCGCCACGGCCCCGGAATCCGAGGGCACGGGCATCGCCGCCGGCCGCCCCGACCCCCGGGTCGCCGACATCCGCATCACCGACACCGAGACGCACGAGCGGCTCCCCGACGGCTCGATCGGGGAGATCATCGCGCGGGGCCCCATGACCCCCATGTGCTACGTCGCCTCCCCCGACCTGGACGCCCGGTACCGCACGCCCGAGGGCTGGGTCCGTACCGGCGACCTCGGCTTCATCGACGGGGACGGGGTCCTGCACGTCGTCGGCCGCCTCAAGGACATCGTCATCCGCGGCGGCGCCAACATCAGCCCCGCCGAGGTGGAACGGGAGCTCTCCTGCGATCCCCTCGTCCGCGACGCCGTCTGCGTCGGGGTCCCCGACGAGGTGATGGGCGAGCGCCTCGCCGCCTGCGTCGTCCCGCGCGGCGCGCAGCCCCCCACCCTCGACTCCCTCGCCGCGCACCTCACGCTCCGCGGCCTGGAGCGCCGCAAGCACCCCGAGCACCTGCTGCTGCTGGCAGAGCTCCCGCTCACCCCGGCCGGCAAACCCGACCGGGCGGCGCTGCGGGCCCGCCTCGCGGACGGAGCGTCCGGGCGGGGGGCCGCCCCGGCTTGCCCCGAGCCGGCCGACCGTGCCCGTACCGGGCGGACCATCCCGGTCCGTGCGGGGGCGGGCGCAGGAGCCCCGGCCGCCGCGGCACCCGCCGGCGTGGGCGCGTAGCGGACGGCGGGGCGGCCCCCGGTGGACCGCCCCGCCCGCACGGAACCGCTCGGCTCCGCTCTGCTCGGTCTCTCCCTACGCCGGCCTCTCCCTATTCGGCGGGAGCGTCCACCATGGCCATCGCCTTCCTCAGTTCGGCCCCCGCGTTCCGGTAGACCGGCAGCAAGTCCAGGTCGTTCCCGGGGTAGTTGACGATCGTCACCTGTCGCGCGCCGGAGCCGGGCAGGACGGTCCCGGTCGACATGTGCGCGTTGTCCAGTACCAGCGCCGGCTTCTTCGCCGACAGCTCGGCGAGCTGCGCCGGGGTCACCGCCTCGGGGCCGTAGGTGCCCACCGTGGTGGCGCCCGCCAGCTTCGCCGACCAGCCGGTGAACACCTGGCTCACGACCGACGGGCTCTTCCCGCCGGGCCAGGCGGCCCGGACCTCCTTCGCGACCCGCCCGTACTCGGCGTCGAAGTCGGCCGTCCACTTCGCGGCGGCGGCCTGCGTGCCGAACAGCGCGCCCAGCCTGGTGACTTCGGCCTTGACCTTGTCGGCGTCGTTGTCGAGGCCGACCTCCACCAGCTCCGCCTTCGACCCGGCGGCCTCCTTGATCTTCGCGGCGTACGGCTCGAACGGCGCGTACAGCACGAAGTCGGCCCCGGCGACGGCGGCGAGGTCGGAGGGCTTGGGGTCGTAGTCCGGCGCATGGTGCACGGACTGCGGCACGATCACCTTGACGTCCTGCGCGCCCGCGGCCTTGGCGAAGGCGCCCTCCCAGGTGGTCGTCACGACGACGGTCGGCTTTCCTCCCTTGGCGGTGTCACCACCACGAGCGCCGTCGCCGGTGTCGCTGTCACCGCAGCCGGTCACCAGGGCCAGTGCCAGGCCCAGTGCCGTGCTCAGTGCGAGGAGGGAAGTGCTGCGGACGCGGGTTCGCGGCGCCATGAGCGGATTCTCCGTTCGGGTACGAGGTGCACCGCGAGGACGAGCGCCCCCGCGGTCAGGACGAGGACGGGCCCGGGGGGCCAGTCCAGCCGGAGGGCGATGAGGAAGCCGGTCAGGTTCACGAAGACGCCGATGCCCACCGCCCACCCGGTGATCGATTTCAGCGAGGTGCCCAGCCGGCGCGCGGCCAGGGCGGGCAGCAGGGTGAGGGCGTCGACCAGCAGGGCGCCGGTGAGCTTGATGGCCCCGGCGACCGCGACCGCGACGAGCACCAGCAGGACGGTGGTCAGCGCCCGCACCGGCACGCCCGAACACTGCGCGAGCTCACGGTCGTACAGCAGCAGTGCCACCTCGCGCCGCCGCCACCAAAACAGGCCGGGCACGAGGACGGCCAGCACGCCGAGCACCACGAGATCGGCGCCGCCGACGGACAGGATCGAGCCCCACAGCAGCGCGAACGCGCCCGAGGCGTTCACCCCGGAGACCGCGAGGAGCAGCAGCGCGGCGGCGATCGCCAGGCTCATCAGCAGCCCCATCGCCCCGGACAGCCCGTCCGGGGTCCGGGCCAGCGGGGCGACCCCGGCTCCGGCCAGCGCGCAGGCCACGAGTGCGCACAGCATGGGGTCCAGCCCCGCGAGCAGGCCGACGGCGATGCCCAGCAGGGCGACGTGCATCATCGCGAAGCGCACCGGCATGATGTCCAGCCCGACGATGACCACACCGATCACGGGCAGGCCCACGGCGGCCAGCAGCAGGGCGAAGCCCGCCCGCTGCACGGGGGCCAGTTGCAGCAGGGTGCCGAGGTCGGCGCTCGCGAGGGAGGCGGCCGCGAGGGTGGCGCTCACCGGACCTCCCGCAGCCGGCCCGCGGCCATCTCCAGGACCCGGTCGCAGCGTTCCGCGAGCGCCCGGTCGTGCGTGACGACGACGAGCGTCACGGGCAGCGCGGCCAGGACGTCGGCGGCTTCGTCCTGTCCGGCGAAGTCCAGGGCGGCGGTCGGCTCGTCGGCGAGCAGTACGCCGGCCCCCGCGGCCACGCAGCCGATCGCCCGGGCCAGGTACATGCGCTGCAACTGCCCGCCGGACAGGGTGTGCAGCGGCCGCCCGGTCAGCGGCCCCACCCCCAGCCGGTCGGCGGCCTCGCCCGCGGCGCGGAAGTCGCCGCTGCTGGCGAGGAGTTCGCCGCCCAGCAGCGGGAAGCGCCCGGCGGCGGGCTTCTGCGGGATCCACGCGCAGGACCGCCGCCGCCAGGCCGGGTCGCCCGCGCGGCCGCCGACCAGGATCTTCCCGCTGACCTGCGGGTGCAGTCCGAGCACGGCGCGCAGCAGGGTGGTCTTGCCCGATCCGTTGGTGCCGGTCAGTGCGACGCGCTCGCCCGCGGCGATCTCCAGGTCGACGCCGGTCACGGCCTCGACCCGCCCGTGCCGGCAGCCCACCCCCTCCATCCGCACGTCCAGCCCGCCCATTCCACGCCCTTCCGCTGTCACCGGTCGTCTCTCCGCGTGGAGTTGGTCGGCCGGAAGGGGCCCGCGGTTCCGACGATCGGCGATCTGCCGCCGGCGGGTCGGCGGAGGGGCCGGTGGCGGGCCGGTAGAGGGGTGCGCTAGCGGATTCACGCCGTCCAGCCGGGCGGGACCGGCCATTCCGCACGGTCGTTCCATTTTCTACAAGCGCCCGGGCCCGCCCCGCGCCATGCTCGCGCCGCCACCTCCCGTGGTGATCAACATGCTTGTGGTCAAAGGGAGTCCAGCCATGCCCGAGAACGTCCGCACCCCTCGCCGCACCCTGCGCGGCGCCACCCTGCGCGGGGCCACCCGACGGAGCGCTCTCTGGCACCGCGCCCTGGCGACCGCCGTCGTCCTGGCCGCGACCGGAACCGTTCTCGCCGCCGCCCCGCAGCCCGCCCAGGCCGCGCTGCCGGCGCAGTCGATAGCCGACCCGGTGCACTACTGGAACGACGTGCTGCAGAACGTCTTCCGCCGGGTCGGCGGCGGGCCCGTCCCGATGGCCCGCTCGGCCGCGATGATGAACGCCGCGATCTACGACGCGGAGTCCTCGTACCAGCTGAAGTGGAAGGGCAAGATCACCTCGGAGCCGTACATCAAGGCGGAGAACTACGTGGGCTGGGTCGAGGGCCCCGACGAGGAGGAGCGCGTCATCGGCCGGACGGCCTACAACATCCTCCTCGGCCTCTACGGCAACAAGCAGAGCCGCTACGCGGACCAGACCCAGTACCTCGACGCACGCTTCCGCGAGCGCTTCGGCACCGAGCCCACCGCCGGAGACTTCCTGGACATCTCCGTGGTCGGCGCGATGGTCAAGCAGATGACCGACGCCCGCACCGGCGACGGCTCCGACAATCCGCAGGTCTACGTGGGGGACAACAAGCCGGGCGCCTGGCGGCCGACGAGCTACGCAGACATGCCCGACGCCTCCTGTGACGAGGACAGCGACGCGATCAGCCCGTTCTACGGCCAGGTCAAGCCGTTCTCGCTGGCCTCCGGCTCGCAGTTCCGCCCCACCACCCTGACCCAGTACGGCTCGTACGAGGCCCTGGTGGCGAGCGACGCGTACAAGCAGCAGGTCGCGGCGGTCCGCACGGCCGGCGCCGACAAGCCCACGGCGGCCACCCCGGTGATCAACCGGACCCCGGACCAGCTCGCCGCGGCCTGGTTCTGGGCCAACGACAACAACGGCACCTACAAGCCGCCGGGCCACATGCTCCAGGCCACCCGCGAGGTCGCCAAGGCCCGCAGCCTCGGGGTCTACGCGAACGCCCGCCTCTTCGCCCTCGTCTCCCTCGCCATGGCCGACACCGGGATCGCGGTCCGCGACGCCAAGTTCGCCACGCCCATCGACCTGTGGCGGCCCGTCTCGGCGGTCCGCGAGGGCGGCCTCGACCCCCAGTGGAAGCCGCTCCTGAAGAGCCCGACGGGCGTCAACGTCAGCCCCTGCTTCCCCGCGTACGTCTCCGGCCACGCCTCCTTCGGCGGCGCCTGGGCCGGGGTCATGAAGCGCTACTTCGGCAGCGACAACATCTCCTTCGACCTCACCACCGACGAACCGCAGGCCCCGGTCAAGACCCGCCACTTCACCAGCTTCAGCGCGGCCGGCAAGGAGGACGCCGACAGCCGCATCTGGCTCGGCGTCCACTACCCGTGGGACGCCACGGACGGCCTCGCCCTGGGCGAGAAGATCGCGAACCAGGTCTTCACCACGAAGCTCCGCACGCTCTGAGCCAACCTGACCGGCCGACCTGCGGGCCCGACCTGACGGGCCCGGCCTGACAGGGACGGCCCCACCCGGCCGGATGACGTAAGCCTTTCGTCATCCGGCCGGGCCTGGTCCCGCCCCGCGCCCGCGCGTTGAATGTCGATGACGGCCGGACGGTCGGACGCCCGCACGCGAGGAAGGACCCGGCGAGTGACGCAGAACCAGCCGCAGAACGAGCCGCAGGGCCAGCCGCAGAACCAGCGGCAGAATCCGGCGAGGAGGCGGGGCGTGCGCAGGCTCCTGACCGTCCTCGCCCTCCCGGCGGCCCTCCTGCTGGGCCTCGGCCTGTACTGGTTCCAGCCGTGGAAGCTCTGGCAGGACGCCACCGTCAACGAGGCCCTCCCGGCGGCGGCCCCCACCGCCACAGCCACAGCCGCCGCCCCCGAACCCACCCGCTCGCCCGTGACCCCGCAGACCCTCGCCCAGGGCACGCTGATCAGCCACGAGCACACCACCACCGGCACCGCGAAGCTGATCCGGCTCCCGGACGGCTCCCACACCCTGCGCCTGGAGAACCTCGACACCAGCAACGGCCCCGATCTGCGCGTCTGGCTGACGGACGCCCCGGTGAAGGAGGGCACGGCGGGCTGGCGGGTGTTCGACGACGGCAAGTACGTCAGCCTGGGCAAGCTCAAGGGCAACAAGGGCGACCAGAACTACGCGATCCCGGCCGACGTGAACCCGTCCGACTACGGCAGCATCACCATCTGGTGCGACCGCTTCGACGTCTCCTTCGGTGCGGCGGCCCTCACGCGCGCGTGAGCGGAGGCCGCCATGTCACGCTTGTCCCCGTACCAAGGACGCCTCACGGGCGCGTCGGGATCGGGGGAACACCGTGGCGGGACCACAAGCACCGGCGAGCCGGCTCCCGGGGTACGCCGACCTGCTCGTCGACGCCTGCGCCACGGGCCGCCGCCTGACCCGCGCGGAACTGGAGTCCCGACGTGGGGAGGGGGAGCGGGCGGCGGAGGCCGGGCTGCCGCTCCGCGCGCTGATCCGCGATCACCTGGCCGCGGCGCAGCTCGTACGGCCCCTCCCCGCACCCGGTCCGCTCCTGGCGGCCGTCGAGCAGGCGGTGGACGCCTTCGTCGAGGGCTACGAACGTGCCCAGCACCAGGCCGTCCGCCAGGAGGAGGCGGCGCGCCGGGAGTTCATCGACGACCTCCTCTACGGCGGCAGCGACCTGGGCCGGCTGGCCGAACGTGCCGGGCGCTTCGGGCTGCGCCTCTCGCAGTCGCACGGCGTCGCCGTGGCCACCGGCCCCGAGACGTACGGTGACGGCTACCCCATGGCACGCGGGATCGAGTCGGCGGTCCTCGCCCGGTTCCCGGGCCGGCAGATCCTGCTGACCACGAAGGACGGCCGGCTGATCTGTGTGGCCCCGGGGGACCAGCCCGAGGTCCTGGAGTACTTCGCGAAGCGGGCGCACGCCGCCACCGACGGCGGCCGGGTCGGGATCGGCCGTTCGCACCCGGGCGCGGGCGGGGTCGTCCACTCCTACGAGGAGGCCCTGAACGCACTCGACCTCGCCCGGCGGATGGACCTGGACGGACCGGTGCTGCACGCGGGCGACCTGCTCGTCTTCCCGGTGCTGACCCGGGACCGGCAGGCCATGGCCGATCTGGTCGAGAGCACCCTCGGCCCCCTGCGCACCTCCCGCGGCGGCGCCCAGCCGCTCCTCGACACGCTCACCGCGTACTTCGACAGCGGCTGCGTGTCCACCGAGGCGGCCCGGCGCCTCTCGCTCAGCGTGCGCGCGCTGACGTACCGGCTGGAACGCATCCACACCCTCACCCGGGCCGACCCGGCCGACCCGCTGAACCGGTACACGCTCCAGACGGCGGTGATCGGCGCCCGGCTGCTGGGCTGGCCGGGCAGCGACGCGTGACCCGGGGCGCCGTGCGTTCCTGATCCGCCCGCGTCCCTGAGCCCCGTGCGTCAAAGAGACGTAAAGATTGCCGACGGCAGGCAATGCGCGGAGCACTCCCCAAGTGGCACGATGCCGGTGTCCGGCGGAAAGGCCACTCGGACGGGGAGGAGCGTCCATGGGCTTGTTTCTTGGTCTCGGCATTGCGGGCATCGCGCTGCTGGCCCTCTCCCTGCTCCTCGACGGCGTGCTGGAAGGCCTCTTCGACGGTGCGCTCAGCGCACTGTTCGACGGCTGGCTGTCCCTGCCGGTGCTCGCGGGCTTCGTGTCGATGCTCGGCTTCACCGGGGCGATCGTGCTCGGGACCACGGGGTTCGGGCCGGGCCCGGCGACCGCCGCGGGCGCCCTCGCGGGAGCCTGCGCGGGCTGGGCGACGTACCGCCTGAGCCGCAGCCTGATGCGGGACGGCGACGGGGCGGCCCCGCACCAGGACTCCCTCATCGGTTCGACCGGCACCGTGGTCACCTCGATCCCGGCCTCCGGCTACGGCGAGGTCCTCCTGCGCCTGGCCGGCCAGCCCGTGAAGTACGCGGCCACCGCCGAGGGTCCGCTGGCCCGCGGCGCGGAGGTGTGGGTGACGGCGGCTCCGTCGTCGACCTCCGTCAGCGTCCGCGCCGTCGAACACTGAGGAACCCGACCCGTTCCACCGCGCACGTCACCCCATCCACCACACCATCCACCACCCCATCCATCACCACCCCGTCCACCATCAGTCCATCACCGATCTGCCCCCACGGGGGAGGCAGGGGGGATCCGTCATGAGCCCAGTCGTCATCGCGGTCGTGGGAGTCGTCGTACTCCTCGTTCTGCTCGCCCTGGTCGTCGTCACGCGCTACAAGGTCGCCGGGCCCAGTGAGGCGTTCCTGATCACCGGCCGGCGCGGCAAGAGCTCCACCGACCCGGAGACCGGGCGGATATCCACCGACAACAGCGGCCAGAAGGTCGTGGTCGGCGGCGGAGTCTTCGTCGTCCCCTTCGTGCAGCAGCGCTACACCCTGGACCTCTCCAGCCGTCACATCCCCGTCGCCGTACGCGGCGCGGTCACCCTGCGCGGGATCAAGGCCAACCTCGAAGGCGTCGCGATCGTCAAGGTCGGCGGCAACGAGGACGCCATCCGGGCCGCCGCCCAGCGCTTCCTCCAGCAGCAGGACGGCATCGTCGGCTTCACCCAGGAAGTCCTCTCGGGCGCCCTGCGCGCCATCGTCGGCCGCATGTCGGTGGAGGACATCATCCGCGACCGTGCCGCCTTCGCGGGGCAGGTCGCCGAGGAGGCGGAGGCCAGCCTGTCCGGCCAGGGCCTGGTCCTGGACGCCTTCCAGATCCAGGACATCACCACCGAGGGCTCCTACCTCGAAGACCTCGGCCGCCCCGAGGCCGCCCGCGCCAAGCAGGAAGCCGACATCGCCGAGGCCAACTCCCGCCGCGCCGCCGAGCAGGCACGCCTGAAGGCCGAGGAGGAGATCGCGGTCGCCGAGCGCACCCTGTACCTGCGCCAGGCGGAGATCAAGGCCGAGACCGACGCGGCGGCCGCCCAGGCCAACGCCGCCGGCCCGCTCGCCGAGGCCGACCGTCAGCAGCAGATCCTCGCGGAGCAGGAGAAGGTCGCCGAGCGGCAGGCCGCCCTGACCGACCGCCAGCTCGACACCCAGGTCCGCAAGCCCGCCGACGCCCGCCGCTACGAGGCCGAGCAGGAGGCGGAGGCCAAGCGCGTGGCCCGCGTCAAGCAGGCCGAGGCCGAACGCCTCGCGGCCATCGCCGCCGCCCAGGGCGAGGCCGAGCGCGCCCGCCTCACGGGTGAGGGCGAGAAGCAGCGCCGCTCCGCCCTGGCCGAGGCCGAGGCCATCGAGGGCGCCAAGCGCGGTGAGGCCGAGCGCGCCCGCCGTGCCGCCATCGCCGAGGCCGTGCGCCTGGAAGGCGACGCCGAGGCCGCCGCCATCCTGGCCAAGGGATCGGCCGAGGCCGAGGCCATGCAGAAGAAGGCGGAGGCCTTCGAGACGTACGGCGATGCGGCCATGATCCAGATGATGGTCGAGGCACTCCCGAAGGTCGTGGCCAAGGCCGCGGAACCCCTCTCCGCCATCGACAAGATGACCGTCATCTCCACCGACGGCGCGAGCAAGCTCTCCCGTACCGTCACCGACAACGTCGCCCAGGGCATGGAGCTCCTCAGCTCCACCACCGGCGTCGACCTGGCCCAGCTCCTGAAGGGCCTCACCGCGGGCGCCCCGAAGGACTCCGCCACACCGGAGGCCGCCGCCTCCAACGGGAAGATCGAGATCACGGGCTGACCCCCTGCTGAAACGCCCGTGAGGCCCGCTGCCGAGCAGCGGGCCTCACGGCTGCGGCGGCCCGGTGGCGGAAGAATGATCCTCATGACGCCCCCCGCGACCCCGTCAGACCCCGAGACCCCGATGGACACCGTCACCCTGGAGCGCCGCATCGCGGCCCGCCCCGAAACCCTCTTCGCCCTTCTCACCGACCGGGAGAAGTGGCTGTCCTGGATGGGCGCCGACGGTACGTTCTCCTTCGAGCCCGGAGGCTCGTACCGCACCAGGGTCACCGGGGAGAACGTGGCGTCCGGCCGTTTCTTGACGCTCACCCCGCCGGAGCGGCTCGTCTTCACCTGGGGCTGGGAGGCGGGCACACCCCTGGCGGCCGGCTCCACCCGGGTGGAGATCACCCTCGAACCCACCCCCGCGGGCACCCTGCTCCACCTGATCCACAGCGGCCTGCCCACCTCGGAGGCGTGCGAGGCGCACGCGGAGCTCTGGCAGCACTACGTCGACCGCCTCGCGCTCCGCGCCGAAGGCGGCGACCCGGGCCCGGACCCGTGGGCGCGCCGGCCCGCGGGCTGACGCGGCCCGTCAGTGCCCCGATGCCAACTCGCCGCTGAGCTTTCCGTGCATCCGGGCACTGTCCTCGTTCAGCCCGGTGATCTCGACGCTCTTGCCGCGCCGGCGGTACCTCTCCTCGACGGCGTCGAGCGCCGCGACGGAGGACGCGTCCCAGATGTGCGCGCCGGAGAGGTCGATGACGACCCGGCCGGGGTCGCCCGCGTAGTCGAAGTGCCCGACCAGATCATTGGACGAGGCGAAGAACAGCGCGCCGGTGACCGAGTACACCACCATGCCCCCGTCGGGGTCGGTGACGGCGGTGACGTTCACGAGGTGTGCGACCCGCTTGGCGAAGACGACCATCGCGGTGACCGACCCGACGACGACGCCCACGGCCAGGTTGTGGGTGGCGACCACGCAGACAACGGTGACCACCATGACGGTGATCTCGCCGCCCGGCATGCGCTTCAGCGTCTTCGGCGCGATCGAGTGCCAGTCGAAGGTCGCGAAGCAGACCATCACCATGACGGCGACGAGCGCGGCCATCGGAATCTCGGAGACCACCGGCCCGAACACGATGCACAGCACCATCAGGAACGCACCGGCCAGGAAGGTGGACAGCCGAGTCCGGGCACCCGACACCTTCACGTTGATCATCGTCTGCCCGATCATGGCGCAGCCGCCCATGCCGCCGAAGAAACCGGTGACGATGTTCGCGACGCCCTGGCCCACGGACTCCCGCGTCTTGCTCGACCGCGTGTCGGTGATCTCGTCCACCAACTTGGCCGTCATCAGCGACTCCATCAGCCCGACCACCGCCATGGCCAGCGCGTACGGGGCGACGAGCGTCAGGGTGTCCAGCGTGAACGGCACGTCCGGCAGACCGGGAACGGGCAGCGAGGACGGCAGCGCCCCCTTGTCCCCGACGGTCGGCACCGCGATCCCCGCGGCGACCGTGATGCAGGTGAGGATGACGATGGCCACGAGCGGCGCCGGGACCACCTTGGTGACCTTCGGGAAGAACACCATCAGCGTCAGCCCGCCGGCGAGCAGCGGGTACACGGCCCACGGCACGTCCCGCAGCTCGGGAACCTGGGCCATGAAAACAAGAATGGCGAGGGAGTTGACGAAGCCGACCATCACCGACCGCGGCACGAACCGGATCAGCTTCGCCACCCCGAGCGCCCCGAGCACGATCTGGAACACCCCGGCGAGGATCACGGCCGCAACCAGGTACCCCAGCCCGTGCTCCCGGTTCAGCGGCGCGATCACGAGCGCCACGGCGCCGGTGGCGGCGGAGATCATCGCGGGCCGCCCACCGACGACCGAGATCACCACGGCCATCGTGAACGAGGAGAACAGCCCGATCGCCGGATCCACCCCGGCGATGACGGAGAACGAGATGGCCTCGGGTATCAGCGCCAGCGCGACCACCAACCCACCGAGCACCTCGGTCCGCAGCACCTTCGGCGAGAGCCACGACGGCGGCCGCCGAAGCCCGGGCAGCCGCGCGGACAGGGAAGCAGAAAAGGCAGACAAGAGCACGGACCTCAGGTTCGGCGAGCACACCCGAACCAACAGACGGGTGCGCGGAGAACAGTCTCCGGAAACACAGGAAGGGCCTGACCCGCGATGCGGATCAAGCCCTTGACCTGGTCTTACGAAGTCGGGGTGGCGGGATTTGAACCCACGACCTCTTCGTCCCGAACGAAGTACGGCCGGGCGCTGACGCTGGGCATTTGGAATCTCCGCAGGTCAGGGCATCGGTGTCCCGTGGTCTGAGTGAGTCTCGCAGCCCCCTTGAAGCAAGATCATCTCCCAGATTTCTCCCAGCGCCTGGGGCCGCCGCGCAAGCTTCGGGCACCTGATCGACGTGTACGGCATGAGGGTGGCTCTGGCGTTGTCGGCGAACTGAGGGCCGCACCCGCGGCGTGATGGCGGCTGACAGGGGCTGCGCGCACCGGGCAGTTTCTTACCGCGCCAGAGGAGACTTCGCATGAAGCAAGCTGCAGTGACGGCTGAGTGTGAGCTGTCGAGGAGCGGGACTCCTGCCAACGAGCCCGTGCGTGCCGTCTTCGAGCAGGGGACGCCGTCCGGCGCCGCCCCGGCGGTGTGCCGGGAGGTGAAGGGCAAAGTCAGGGTGCTCTATGACCCGAGCCGGCTGTCAGCCATCGAGGCCAGGGAGTACCTGGGAGAACGGACGGCCTTCACGGAAGGCGCGGAGCTCGACGCCGTCCGACGGACGTGTCAGGAAAACGACGGCGCATTCCGCAAGCTGATGGTGGCGTTTCTGGACCGCGTCGACTGTACTCAGGATGCTTTCGGCACCGCGCAGGAGTTCTCCCGCATCCTCGCCCTAGCGGAACTCCAAGGCTTCGCCGAGAAGCGGGTGCTCCGGATCGTGCGTGCCGATGGTCCCAACGCCCATCTACTGACCAAGGCCCTGGTGGTCGACGGCGTCCTCCTCGTCCCGCCATGCCAGAGTCCGCGGGACACATTGCGTGACGTCGTCGCAGCCGAAGCGGCGGTTGCTGTTCACTGAGGCCCGCCCTGCGGGGCCTACATGCTGGTCGTCCGGCTTGGTCTGCGAAGCGATGGCCAATGGGCGCTCTTACGGGTAGGCGGTGAGGGTGCCCACACTCCTGGGAGCAGGAGGGGAGGCCAAAGTGGGTGGACGAGGAGGTCGTCGCTCGACGGCCCGGCGGAGACGTGAGGCGAGGGTGCGGGCGGCGCTGGTCGTCGGCGGCGTCGGGGTGGTTCTGCTGGCGGTCTTCTGGGCGGAGATCTGGCCGTACGCGGCCGGGGCCGTTGGTGCCACCGTGGCGGGGGCCGGCGGCTGGCGGTTGTGGCGAACGGATCGGGTAATCCGGAGAGGCGACCGCCAGTGGCGCCACGAGGAGGCCGTCAAGGCCGGCCACCGTACGCTCGCGGAAGTCGACTCGATGACCGGTGGGGAGTTCGAGGACTTCGTGCTGGAGCTGTGCCGCCGCGATGGCTGCACCGAGCTCAAGCGGGTCGGAGGCTCGCACGACGACGGGGCAGATGTGCGAGGGCGGCTGCCGGACGGTCGGAGCATGGTGATCCAGTGCAAGCGGTACGCGCCGAAGCGCACGATCCCGAGCCGTGAGGTCCGGGATCTGCTCGGCGCTCGGGTGCATTTCGCCGCTGACGTCGCCATCTTCGTGACGACGACGTACTTCAGCGGCCCGTCCGTGCGCACCGCGGTGAAGAACGGGGTGCTCGCCATCCACCGAGACCACTTGGGGCTATGGAACAACGGCACCTCGGTGCTGTCCCTGAGCAACGTGAACGGCTCGGGCCAAGGCGATCGTCAGCACCGCGCGCGCCGCAAGGAGACGTACGGTTAGCCGAGTTGGTGGTTGTCGACCCCGTGGCCTCAGAACAGTGTCGGCTGGTCAGCTGGTTTGGGCTGCTCGGGCGGCGGCACATAGGGCAGCACGAGTGTCTCGGTTGTCACGCGGTGAGGTGTCGTCGTGACCGCCGAGGCGTCGCGCATCTGCCGGATCAAGTTGGTCACCTGGCCAGGCTTGTACACCGTTTCCAGCAAGGTGTAGGTCTTGAGCTCGGCAACGGTCATACCTTCCGGTGACCTGCTGACGTGCTCCAGCAGGATCCTGCGCAACGGCTCGGTATTCGGTTCCAGCTCCAGGGCGAGCTGCTGCTGCTGGGTGTCCTTGGGGTCGCGGTATCGGACGCCGTGGTCGCGGTCGACGCTCCACATGGCTTCCTTCATCTTCTCCAGGCCGAGTTCGTGGCGGGTGCCGAAGATGAGGTAGAGGACGTGGCCCTTCTCATCGACCATTTCGAAGGCGAGTGTGTGGGAGAACCCTGCCCGGCGAAGCGTGTCGCTGTACTGGTCCCGAAGGAACGCGAACTTCTGACCCGGGTGCTGCTGGAACACTCCTTGCCATTGTGTGCCGCCGAAGGCCGCGTCTCCGGCGCTCCTGTGCCTTTCGTCCTTCCCGGCGAACCGGGTGAGGAACGACGGGGCGAAGGTAACCATGACCTCTGTGCTGCGGTACCTGGCCAGCTCCTGCAGGAGCGTGAACGGGATGTCGGGTCCGCCGTAGCTGTCGAGGAGAACGAACAGAGGGCTGCCCAGGCATCCCTGCGCACGCAGCTGCTCTAGCAGAGTGGGATGGCATTCCCCGTGATGCGTGCTGACGCTGATACGCCGATTGACATCGCCGGAGTGCTCAGCACGTGCCTTACCGATCTGGGTCCGCAGTTCGGATTCCCGGCGCTTGTCGCCCTCGACGAGCACCATCCGGATGTGCTTGGGCCGGTGTTCGAGTACGCCGGCGAACACGTTGAAGGCGACGATCGGCGAACCAGGCTCCCCCTCGGAATACACGCCCGGGCCGGAGAACCCCTCCGCGTAGGCGATGCTGTCGTAGCGCGACAGCAGGATGGGAGCCCAGGGCTGTAAGTACTTCCTCAGGAGGTCGTGCTTCGCCGCCGTGTGCGGGTCCCTGTCCCACCACACGTCCTTGGGAACCACCATGTCCGCTCTCCCCCCGGTGCCCTCTGGTTACGCGATTCAGGGCAGAGGATCACACGGTGTGCTGGGCAGCGTCAGGTGGTCGAACGGCATTGGCCGGTTATCGCTGCTCAGGAAGCGATCGCGGGAATACGGTCCGGCATCTCACTCCAGATCTGGCCTTCGAGCTCGCGTCCGCCGGCCTTGGGTGTCCGGCCTCCCCACTGCTTGAAGAAGAACGGGACACTGGCCTCGTTGCAGAGGTCGCGGATCTCGATGACCCATTCCTCGTCGATCGGACGGTGGTTCGGGCCGGACTCCCCTCCTGCGATCACCCACCCGATCCCGTCGAGATCCAGTCCGGTGAGGGGTCCGAGCAGCGGCTCGCAGGAAAGGAAGCGGACGGCTGCCGGCACTTCCCGTAGGTCATCGACGCGATCAAGCTGGTCCGCGCTCTCCACTGACACGCCCATCCATAGGTTGGCCGGCCAGTCGAGCTGATCGGCCACTCGACGCAGTCGGAGGGCGCGCTTGGTCAGCAACTGATAGGTGTGCTGGGGTGTTTCCGCGATGACTTGGAAGACTTGCTTCACGAAGTCCAACGGAACCCGAGCATGGAACAGATCGCTCATCGAGTTCACGAAGACCATGCGCGGGGCTCTCCACTGCAACGGAACATCGAGGGCGTCCGGGTGGAGCGTGAGGCCAAATCCTGGTCCTGACGTGCGAGGATCCCCGTCATTCTGGTACTTGGCTGCGCCCATGGACTTCAGCCGCCGGGATAACGTCAGGGCGTAACAGTTGTCGCACCCAGGGGTTATCCGGTCGCAGCCTGTTGTCGGATTCCACGTGGCTTCGGTCCACTCGATGGAACTGCGATCACTCATGCGTGCCCTCCCTGCAATGAAGCGACATGCGGCACAAGGGCGCGCTCTACGTGCGCTTCGGCTGACCTGCGTAACGAGCGGCATGCCAACCTGGCACGCGGCCCGCCCCATCATTCACGGCGGACCTTCGTCCCGCATAGGGGATCAGGGGCCACGATCGATTTCGGGACGTCGCAGTCGCGGACCGTCGTTGTGCGGTCGACCCGGCATCGTCGGGGCACGTAAACCGTGGAGCGCCCGAGCCGCCTACGAGAACATGGTCGCGCGATAGTTGCTGCGGATTTCGGTTGAGGGCTCCCGGTCGCGGGTGAAGTGGATCTTCTTGGTGAGCAGGATGGCCCGTCGGTCCTGCTACGGCCTGATCCACATGCCGGTGCCGGGGAGCCGCAGTGGATCCAGATGTCCTGGCCGGACTCGGTGCCGGGTGCGGACTGTCAGAAGAGGCCGCGGGCCGGGGCGAGGCCGGCCGTGTTGTTTACCGCCCTGACTGGCACGGCGACTCACGGCCGCAGTTGGGAGACCGCGTCGCGGGCGGCGTCGATGGCTCCTGTACGGACGGCCTCGCGGTCGTCGTCACTGCGGGCGTACGTGATGGTGATCAGCATGTTGCTGCGGCGGAAGACGACCCGCGCAGTGATGTTCTTGCCAGGGTCGGTCGGCCCGAAGCGGAGGAAGGCTTCTTCACCGAGGCCAGGCAGGTCCTCCTGGGTGTCCTTCTCCCAGCCGCGTTCGTCGCCGCTGCGCTGTTCGCGGTAGTTCTCGCGGGCCAGGTCGACCGTGAGCCGTGACGCCCGCAGGTGGACGTTGGCCCGGTACACGCCCTTTTCCCGTGGGGCGGCCCAGGTGCACGACCCCAGGTCCTCGCGCCCGCCGTAGGACGTCGGCAGCAGCCGGTGGATGGTCTCGGGGGTCACGAGTGCGCAGTAGGAGGGATCGCGGGTGAACTCGCCGGCCTGACGTCGCTCCCACCAGCGCCACGACGTGACCGAGGCGCTGACTACGACGATCAGCAGGACCGCCGCTATCAGATGGCGGCGGGGGAGCTTGGGGGGTGTGGTCACGGCCGCAGCATAGGTGCCGAGAGTGGTTCGCGGTCCCGGAATTCTGTGCCCCCACGCCGTCGGCCGCACCGGCTCCGGGGTGCCGGCCGACGGCGTGTGTGCGTGGGGGGATCAGGCGTCGCCGTCGTGGGCGGCGCCGACCAGTTCCTCCAGGAGGTCCTCCATCGTGACGAAGCCGACCACCGTCCCGGTGGCCGCGGCGACGGCCGCGAGGTGGGTGCCGGCGTCGCGCATGGCGGTCATGGTGTCGTCGAGCGGGGTGTCGAGGGCGACCGTGATGACGGGACGCATGGCGCTGCGGGGGAAGGGTGCGGAGCGGTCGCCGGCGGCGAGGGCGTCCTTGATGTGGAGGTATCCCCAGATCTCCTGGCCCACGGGGCCGATGACGGGGAGGCGGGAGTAGCCGTGGTCGGCCGCTGTCCGTTCCAGGCGCCGGGGGGTGATGTCGCAGGGGACGGTGACCACCTTGTCGAGGGGGACCATCACCTCGCCGACCGGGCGGGTGCCGAGTTCCAGGGCATCCCGGAGCCGCTCACTGCCCTCGGGGGCGAGAAGGCCGGCGGCGCTGGAGTCCCTGACGAGGCGGGCGAGTTCCTCGTCGGTGAAGACGGAGCCCACCTCGTCCTTCGGCTCCACCTTCAGCAGCCGCAGCAGGGTGTTGGCGAAGGCGTTGATGCCGAAGACGAACGGCCGCAGGGCCCTGGTGAGGGCGACCAGCGGCGGGCCCAGCAGCAGCGCGGTCGGCGCCGGCGCTGCGAGCGCGATGTTCTTGGGGATCATCTCGCCGACGAGCATGTGCAGGTACGTCGCCAGGGTGAGTGCGATGACGAACGCGATCGGGTGGATCAGCCCCTCGGGCACCCCGATGGCGTGGAACGGAGGTTCCAGCAGGTGCGCGATGGCCGGCTCGGCGACCGCGCCCAGCACCAGGGAGGAGACGGTGATGCCGAGCTGGGCGGTGGCCATCATCGCCGAGAGGTGCTCAAGACCCCACAGGACGGTCTTCGCCCGCCGGTCGCCCTTGAGCGCGGCCGGTTCGATCTGGCTGCGCCGCACCGAGATCAGGGCGAACTCGGCGCCGACGAAGAAGGCGTTGGTGATCAGGGTGAAGGCACCGATCAGCAGCTGGATTACGGTCATCGGGCCTGCTCCTCATCGGTGGCGCTCTGCGCCGGCGCGGTGATCGACACACGATCGGCGCGGTGGTGGTCGATGTCGAGGACGGACAGCTCCCAGCCGTCCAGCTCCACGGTGTCGCCCTCGACGGGGATGCGCTCCAGGCGGGTCGCGATCAGCCCGGCGAGGGTCTCGTACGGGCCTTCGGGCGCGGTCAGTCCGAGTTCCTCCAGCTCGTCGACGCGGACGCTGCCGTCGGCCTCCCAGACCCTGCGGCCGTCCAGCTCGGGGCCTTCGACGAGGTCGGGTGCCTCGAACGGGTCGTGCTCGTCGCGGACCGAGCCGACAACTTCCTCGACGATGTCCTCGACGGTGGCGACGCCCGCGGTGCCGCCGTACTCGTCGATGATCACGGCCATGGTGTGGGCCTTGCGCAACCTGCCGAGGAGGATGTCGACGGGCAGTGAGTGCGGCGCCATCAACGCGGAGCTCATCAGGTCCGCGACGGTCGTCACCAGGCGGTCGTCCTCGTCGAGGTCGAGGACATCGCGGATGTGGATGGTGCCGACGACGTCGTCGAGGGTGTCGCGGTAGACGGGGAAACGGGACAGGCCCGTGGCCAGCGTCAGGGCCGCGGCATCGGCCGCGGTCGCGTGGAGCTCCAGGGCCTGGACGTCGACGCGCGGGGTCATGACGTTCTCGGCGGTCAGCTCGGCCAGGTGCAGGGTACGGACGAACAGCTCGGCGGAGTCCGCCTCGATCGCCCCGGCGCGGGCGGAGTGCCGGGCCAGCGCGACCAGCTCCTCCGGGGTGCGGGCGGAGGCCAGCTCCTCGGCGGGCTCCAGGCCGAAGCGCCGTACGAGGCGGTTCGCGGTGTTGTTCAGGTGCCGGATCAGCGGCCCGAAGGCGGCGGTGAAGGCTCGCTGCGGGCCGGCGACGACCTTGGCCACGGCCAGCGGCCGGGAGATCGCCCAGTTCTTCGGCACCAGCTCACCGACCACCATCAGGACGACGGTGGACATCGCGACGCCCAGCAGCGTTGCTGTGGTCGACACCGCGCCAGCCGGAAGGCCGACGGCCTGCAGCGGGCCGCGCAGCAGCGCGGACACGGACGGCTCGGCCAGCATGCCGATCACCAGCGAAGTCACGGTGATACCCAGCTGGGCACCCGAGAGCTGGAACGTCAGGCGCTTGGCGGCCTTCAGAGCGCCCTCGGCACCCCGCTCACCGGCAGCTGCGGCACGCTCCAGCTCACTACGCTCGACCGTGGTCAGAGAAAACTCGGCAGCGACGAACACCGCGCACGCCAGCGTCAGGACCAGCGCGAGAAGCAGCAGCAGCACTTCGGTCACCGTGCCACCCCCACTCCCGGCTCGATCATCTGCGGGCAGGACGTGGCACGGCTCGGACTAGGAGGTTCACCCATTGCGGGTCTGCTGCTCCTTCTTTCGTTCGGCGGTACCGTCTCCGGTCCGCGGATGGTTGTGGGGGAGTGTCCCCGATCCCATCGTAAAGGGTAGGCAAAGTCCCAGGCGGGGCGGGAGGAATTCCCCGAGGACGCCGGTAACGGCGACGGACATCATCTAGGACAGGCGGGGGCGACGCGCGACGGTCGTTCCGAAACGGGATCTCGCCTCAGGGTCCACGACGTCTGCGTCAATTCCGGACTTTCCCCGTTCCGCCACTACTGGTCGGGGGGCAAAGTGCCCACCTGCAGGCACTTCGTCGTCTGTAACCAGGCGGGCGGCGCCGAACTCGCCCGCTATGACCTCTCCGAGGACGCGGCCATTGAGACCGCGATGCTCTTCGGGGCGGCGAGGACGACGGCGATGGCGTCCGAGCGTACGGGGGCGGTGGTGCGGGGGCGGACAAGGAAGGAGGGCTGAGCCGAACCACCGTGGATGGGGAGGGTGGACCCGTGTCTGAGGCCGTGAGCGGACGCTCGGAAGGAGTGGGGCCTTCTTGAACGTTCCGCGTGTGTGGGTGCGCGGTAGCGTCCCTTGTGAGACCAATCGTGGAAGGGACGGCCACCGGATGCCGCACAGCACTGACCTTGTCGACGGGCGTGAACAGCTCGGCCTGATCCTCGATTTCGCCGGGGTGCTCACCGCCAGCCCTCTCGCCGTCCACCGTGCGTGGTGCGTATCCGAAGGGCTGGCCCCTGAGGCGTGGCGCAGCACCCTCAACGATCACCCGGAGGGCCAGCGCCTGTACGCGGCCCTCGAGGTCGGGGAGATAGGGCAGGAGGAGTGGAACGAAGGGACCGCCCCTCTCCTGGGTGCGCACGTGGACCCGGTGAACCTGATGGGCCGGGCATGGGCCGGAGTGCCCGCGGCTCTCCGGATGGCTGCCCTCGCCCGTGCGGCACGCGCGGCTGGTCATCGGATTGCCCTGCTGTCCAACAGCTTCGGCCTGGACCCGTTCAACCCGTACGAGCACGTCGGAATCTGGGACCTGTTCGATGTGCACGTCGTCTCCGAGCTGGTCGGTATGGCCAAGCCTGATCCGGCGATCTATCGGCTGACCCTGGACCGCATCGGCCTGCCCGCCGAGCGGTGCGTGTTCGTGGACGACCACGCCGTGAACCTTCCGCCGGCCGCGGAGCTGGGAATCACCACCGTCCACGCCACCGATGAGGACGAGGCTGTTGCGGAGCTTGAGGCCCTTTTGGGGGTCAGCGCGGTTCTTGCCGCGTGACCCCAACTTGCGGCTGATCAAGGGCTGTCGGCCCCACTGCTCCTGCCAGTACCGTCCGTATGAGGCCAATCACACGGAGGTGCTGGAGCATGCAGTGGTCGGAGTACACCACCTCTGAGCGGTTGAAGACGCTGCGCGGCGGGATGACACAGGAGCAGTTAGCGGAAGCCGCCGCCGTGTCCGTCGGTGTGGTCCGCAAGCTGGAACGCGGCGGCACCGCGTCGCTCCCGTCGCTGCTGTCCATTGCCGACGCCCTCGGTACGGACATCGCCGTACTCCTCGGCCAGCAGGCACCCCGCCGGTCCATGGACCGCGACGAGCGGGCCGCTCTTCGGATGGTGTCTGCGGCCACCCATGACGCTGCCATCGGCATCCCCGCCGACGTCGAGCCGGGCACCGTTGAGGAGCTGCGCGCCGCCGTCCGCCGGGCGGACGAGGCCTACTGGGCAGGCCGGTACACCGAGCTCGGGACGCTCCTGGGCCAGCTCCTCCCCGAGGCAAAGGCCCGGTTCGATGTCGCCGACCACGCTGAGCGAGAGGCCGCTGGTGGTGTCCTGATCGACACCTTCCAGACGGCGGGTATGGCCGCCAACGTGCTGGGCTCACGCGATCTGGCCTACGCGGCGCTGACGTACGGCCGCCAGATCGCGGTGCAGGCCGGGGACGACCTCCGCGACGCCCACTTGGCCGCCACAACGGCGTGGGTCAACCTGCGCGATGGCCGCACCACGCAGGGGTTCTCCCTTGCCGCGGCGCAGGCCGACCGGATCGAGCCCAAGATGAGCGAGCACGACCCCGACCGGCTGAGCGTGTACGGGCAGCTCGTCACGAACGCCGCCGTGGCCGCATCACGAGGCGGTGCGAGCGCTGACAGCGCCCGCGAGTACCTCTCCCAGGCCCACGCTGTGGCCGCCCGCATTGGGGATGAGCACGCCCGCGGTGACCACGCCCAGCCGTACGGGCCCATGTACGCCGCCACACAGGCCATGAGCATCGCCGTGGCCCTCGGCGACACCTCCGGCGCACTGCGCCTCATGGACACCGTCCGCTTGGACGACTCCGTGCCGCTGGCCACCCGCGCCCGCTATGGCTTGGACGTTGCCCTCACCCACGTGGAGTGCCGCCGCTGGGAGGCTGCCGCCGACACCCTCGAAGCCGTCTGCACGATGGCCCCCGGCTGGGTGCGCCACCAGATGCTCCCCGGCGTCATCATCGGCCGGCTCGCCGGAGTCTCCGTCGGGCGTCTCCGCGGTCTCGCCAACGTCGCCGGGGTCCCCCTCGGGGTGCGCTGACCCGCGGCCCAACTACCACGCCCCGTAGCAGTCGGCAGGCCGCCACCTGCCCGACTACTACGGGGCGTTGCACATGCTCGACCGCCAGGCCCTACGCTGCCACGCCCCGTGGCACCGGAACCCGGCACGGACTGTCGTCGCTGCCACGGGTCGTGTCTGGGCCCGCGTACCTCTACGCAGCAGCCTTATGGGCATGCCGAACAACCCGATCGGCGGCCTCGGGCACGTACCCGTCGCCGTCTACACCTGCTCTGCTACCGCCACTGCCGTCCGAGACGGCGAGAAGCGCGGTCGCCACTACGCCGACGCCCGCCACTGGCACGTTGCCGGAGCGTGGTCCGATACCGACCCTGCGGTGCTGCTCGACGAGCGGCCCGGTTGGCAGGCCATAACGACCGCCCTGTCCACCGGGATGATCCGGGGAATCATCGTCAGCTCACTCTCCCATGTCGCTGCCGACACCGCACAGTTCGCCGGCCTCGGTGTCCTCATCCGAGACCGGGGTGGGTTCCTCGTGCATGCCGCTGACGTCGTGCCCCGCCGCACCCTCGGACAGCTGCAGCGGCGCCGCGATGTTGCCGACGCCTCCTCGGGGTGGTCCCCGTGGGAAGACACGCCACAGGTAGACACCCCATGAACACCAGGCGCCTCTGGTCGACCGCGGCCGACAACATCGAGCACGCCCGATGAAGCAGCAATTAGCGGTCCTGGCCTACGTCATCGCCGTCACCACCCTGGTCCTTGCCCTGGCCATCGCCGGAACCCCGGACTACTGAGACATCGGAGGAGCGACATGACCCGCACTGCGAACCGTGGCTTCAACCACCGGCAGGCGATGAGCGAGGAGTGGTTCCGTACCCGGGTTCTCCCCCGCATATCCGGCCTACGGTTCCTCCCGTACCAGGTACGGCAGATGAGACGCGAGCACCTCCCCACGATGCTGCGCGACAACGGCCGGAAGAGCATGGCCCGTATCGCCGGGGATCTGGTGATGGTCTCCGCGCGTTGGCGCTGCCTGCCCTTCCACTACTTCCGCTACGGCGGGTACAGGCGCGAGGTGTCTGCCGAGCGGGCGTGTGCGTACCTGCCGGAGACCGCCTTGTTCCACCGCCTCCTTCCCCGCGTGAACCGGGACACCATCGACCTGGACGACAAGGTGGTCTGCAAGAAGATCCTTGCTTCCGCCGGCATCCCGCAGCCCCCACTGATCGCGAGCGGCAACGGCTGTGCAGGCGTCACCTCCGATGGCGATGAGGTTTCGCTGGAGGCCGTCCTCGATCACGCTTCCGGCTCTGGGCGCGTGGTGGTCAAGCCCTCCCGCTACTCCAGCGGCGGCTCCGGAGTCGTGATCGTGCGGCCCGGCGAGGACGCCTTCGATCTCGTGGCCTACGCGCAGCGGTGGGGCACCTGGCTGGTCGAGTACCACGTACCGCAGCACCACGACCTGGACGTGCTGAACCCGTACGCGCTCAACACCTTCCGGGTCGTCACCCTGCTGACCGAGGGCACCGCCGAGGTGCTCTACACGATGCTGAAGCTCGGTGGCGTCGACAGCACGACGGACAACTCGGCCGACGGCGGCTTGCAGATCCGGGTGCACTCCGACGGGGCACTGGACCGCCACGGCTACGACCGGTACCTCAACGCCCAGACGCGCCACCAGGCCAGCACCGTGCCGTTCGCCGGCCACAAGGTCTCCCACATCGGCGAGGTCCGCGAGCTGGCCGCCCGCTGCGCCCGCCTGTTCCCGCAGGTCCCCTTCATCGGCTGGGACATCGCAGTCACTCCGGGGGGCCCGGTGGTCATCGAGGGGAACAGCAGCCCTTCGCTCGCACACATCCAGCGCACCCACGGCGGTGTCGCTCCGGATCTCGTCCCGGCGCTCCGCGCCGTGATGGATCGCCCGATCATCTGACAAGGGAGTTCTCGTGGAAGACCTGAAAATGCAGGCCCGCGCCGCAGCCGCCGGCCTCCTCGACACCCTCCAGTCCATGCCCGAGGTCCAAGCGCTCTACGTCCTCTCCTCCTCTGCAGACGCGCCCAACAACGTCACACGGTTCAGCACCGACTCCGACTTCGACCTCGCCGTCGTCCTCGACGTCCCGCTCAAGGAGGACGAGTGGAGGCCCTCCCCGGCGGACACGTACGCCCTGGTCCGCGAACGGCTCCCCGCCTGGGTCCCCGAGTTCAGCTTCTACCTGCCGGTTCCCTGGGGGCGCATGGAGGTCAACGTCCACCAGCTCCTGTTCCAGTACGAGGCCGACCCGCGCACGACGTGGAACAGCGACAAGTGCGACGCCTACGCGAACAAGGGCGAACCGCTGCTCGACCGCGAGAACGCCTTCGAGGCGCTGATCCTCCGCAAGACGAAAGAGCAGCTCTGGCGGCTGGAGGGCGAGACCCACCGGCTCCACAACCGGATCACCTGGGACGTGCGCGAGATCCCCCTGCGCATGGCGCGCCGCGTCGGGACCCCCACCGGCCACTTCGTCCTGTCGGGCGCCCTGGACGAGATCGTGGACTGGCTGTACGCCCGCTCGGGCCGGCTGCTGCCGAACATGAAGTGGAAGCTCCATTCCCTCGGCGCACTGGGCCTGATCAGCACCGAGCAGGAAAACCTCCTGATCGAGGCCCAGCAGTGCGACCCCCTGTCGATGGTCGACCTGGAGCGCCGGTGCGAGGCCCTGGAGGCGTTCTGCCGCTCGGCCGGAATGGACCTGAGTACCCGGGCCATCGAGACCGTGCGCAAGGCGTACCAGCGGGCCAACCACCACATTCTCGGGGAACAGGCATCCGTCTTCGCTGACCGCCCCTTCCCCCGATTCGTCTCCTGAGGTGAGTACGACGATTCCAATTAGACGCTGTTGTCAGCACGTCAGTACGCTGCGTGATCCGCTCACCCAGGAGGAACGATGGCGATCAAGGTCCACAACACACTGACCGGACGGACGGAGGATTTCCGCCCCGAGCGGGAGACCGAGGTGCGGATGTTCGTGTGCGGACCTACCGTCTACGGCCCCAGCCACGTCGGGCACGCGAAGACCTACACGCAGTTCGACTTCATCGCCGCGTACCTGGAAGCGAGCGGCTACAAGGTCACCTACCTCCAGAACATCACCGACGTGGACGACAAGATCATCCGGCGTTCCCGGGAGGAGAACGTGCCTCCGGAGGACATCGCGGCCCTGTTCGAGAAGCAGTACCTGGAGGACATGGCCGCGCTGGGGAACACCCGCGTCGATGTCCACGCACGTGCCCACGACCACATCGACGCGATCGTGGACCAGGTCAAGAGGCTCATCGCCCGCGGCCACGCTTACCAGCTCGATGACGGCTGGTACTTCGACCTGGCCTCGTTCCCGGCATACGGCAAGCTCTCGGGCCGCACCGACCTGCGCCCCGAGGACTCGGTCTCGCGGATCGACGACCACTCCAAGAAGCGCAGCCCTGGCGACTTCGCTCTGTGGAAGGGGCGCAAGGACGGCGAACCGTTCTGGGAGACCGAACTGGGGCCGGGCCGACCGGGCTGGCACATTGAGGACACCGCGATCACGGAGACCTTCTTCGGCCCCTCGTACGACCTGCACGGCGGCGCCGTCGATCTCATCTTCCCCCACCACGAAGCCGAGGTGGCTCAGATGGAGGCCGCCTCCGGGATCGAGCCCCTGGCGCGCTACTGGATGCACACCGGCCTCCTGCGCGTCGACGGCGACAAGATGTCGAAGAGCACCGGGAACTTCCTCACCATCCGCGACGCGCTCGCCCGCACGGACTCCCGCACTCTGCGGTACGCGTTCCTCTCCCAGCACTACCGCTCCTCCATGGAGCTGAACGACTCCACGCTGGAGCAGGCCCGAGCAGCACGCCGCCGGATCGAGAACTTTGCCCGGACCATCGACCCCGCGCACACGGATAGCCCGGCGAACACCTCACGGGCGTCCGACACCTGGAAGGAGATGCGCGAGCACCTGGACGACGACTTCGACACCCCGGGCGCCCTGGCCGTCCTCTTCCAGTTCATCCGCGAGCAGAACCGTACGCAGGAACCGTCCGGGCCGGCCTCCCTGCGGCTGATCCAGGACGTCAACGACCTCTTCGGAACCTTCGACATCGCCGACGCGGACCAGGGCGATACCGCTGTCGACGACCTCGTCAAGGAACGCGACCGGCTCCGCGCGGCGAGGAACTTCGCCGAGGCCGACGTGATCCGCGACCAGCTCGTCAAGCAGGGCATCACCCTCGAAGACTCGCCCGAAGGCACCCGCTGGTGGAAGGAAAAGACCCAATGACCTGGAAGACCCGGTTACCCCTTCTCGCAGAGAGCGTCATCCCCCTCAGCCTCTGCGGCGCCCTGATGGACCACGTGAAGAGCGAGACCGCCCGGCCGCGCACCTTCCAGGGCGTCATCGACGAGGCGCTGCGCAAGAGCGAGTACGTGGAGATCCCGCGGGCGCTGGAGGAAGCGGTCATCTCCCACTGCGTCCCCTACATCCGCGACCACTTCCAGGCCGTTCCGAAGCGGATACCCACCCAGCCGGCGGTCGTCTACCGCTACGGTCCTGGCGTCGGGTTCGTGGCGCACCACGACGAGGTCACCGAGGTCGAGCGCGAGCGGGCCCGGACTAACGGACAGCCCGTCGTCGGCGGCGACCTCACCCTGCTCGTCTGGCTCAACACGCCGGACTCCTACTCCGGCGGCGAGCTGTTCTTCGAGAACCCGGCCCAGGAGATCAAGCCTCCCTGCGGCACCCTGGTCGCCTTCCCGGCCACCCGCGACCACATTCACGGCGTACGGCCGATCACGCGGGGAGAGCGCATCACCCTCGTCATCCGCACCGATGCCGAGAGCCTTGAGGGCCGCCGTACCGCGGCGATCGCCGTCGAAGGCGTCGCGGCTCACCGTTGACTCGCCAGCAGCGATGTCTCGGCCAGGGCACGTGGACCCTGGTGGGAAATGACCCGGCCAGGACAGTGCAACAGCCTCGGGGCCAACGCGTTTCTGCGTTGGCCCCGAGGCTGTTAGCGGTGTTAGGCGGCCCTGGTGGTCAGGTCTGTGCCGAGTGCGTGTGCTTCTGGAGTGAGGCTGATGGCGCGGTGTGCTGAGCGGGTACAGCCTCGTACATCGGTACGGCGGTTAACGCTAAGCCGGTGATCATGCGGTCGGGTCCGTCATCGCCACCCGCGACGGGGAAGTCATGTTCCGTGCCTCCTTCTCCCTGCTCATCCGCGAAGTCGGCCTCAGTCACCCCGACCTGGCGGAAGCGAAGCTGGCACTGCGCGCCAACTGCGCAGCATGCCCGGCCTCCTCTTGGTCGCCTCCAGAATCGAACAAACCTCAAAATATGACGCTGACCTGACGTAGGGTCAGGTGTGTACGTGGACCTGCATCAGCCGTGCACGAACACGAGGGGATCCCTGTGAAACCCACCCACCCCGTTCCACGGGCAAGACGCCGATTGCCCCGGCCGCTCGGCGCCCTGATCGCCTTCGGCGCAGCCTTGATTCTGGTGTTCAGCTCCGCCACCGCCGCCCAGGCGCACGTCGTGTACCAGTCCGACGAGGTGTGGGCCAACACCGACTCCTCGAAGTGCCTGTACACCTATGCGGAGGTCTCCCACGGCGGCGGAGGAGGCTACGCCAAGTCCTATGGGCTGGCCTCCTCCGGCATCCCTCTCGCCCAGGCGTGCGTCCTGATCTGGAACCGGAACCCCGGCGACCTCAAGACCGCATGGCAGTACTACATCTGGGACGGCACCGATTGGGGTGTGTGCGTACAGCTCCTGGGCACCCAGTACCCGGACGGCACCTGGAGCGGCTACGCCAACACCAAAGAGGACTCCAGGATGACCCTCGCCTGGAACTTCGGGATCGCGCCGCCCTGCGGTGGCGGCTACTACGGCACGCTTGGCGTGTCGAACGTCTACTACGGCGGTACCTGGTACGGGACCGACGTTCTCATGTGGTCTGGAAATCAGTACATCGAGCCGTAGCCTGCCGAGACTGGAGACACCGCGCATGAAGAAGACCCGTGTATCCCTCGCTGTAGCAGCAATGTCTGGGGTGCTTCTGCTGGGCGCCGTGGTGGCGAACGCATCCGCCGATGAGGCGCCCCGCCCCGCCGACAGCGGGCACGCCGAGAAAGCCGCGGTGCCGCCGGCGCCGCCCAAGCCGCCGTGGGTCAACCCCGACGGCACAGTGGACGCGTCCAAGTTGCCCGCAGAGCTGCCGCTGATCGGGGCGGACGGCAAGGTGGTCAAGGACGCAAACGGAAAGACCCTCATGGTCAAGCCGGGCGTCGAGATGAAGCCCGGTGCGCCCCAAGGGCCCGTGGCCGGTCCTCGGGCCGGGGAGAAGCGGTCCTTCAGCACGGACGCAGAGGGCCGCAAGACGGAGACCGTCGAGGTCAAGCCGTCAGTTCCGCCGTCGCGCTGACCTGACGGCCACGCCGGAGAAGAAAGGCGCCGTATGAGCAGGCTGCTGGAAGCGGCGTGTGCGCTGACCGTTGGAGTCCTCGTTGCGCTTCTTGTATGGGGTGCTGACCGTGGCGCCGTGCAGGTGGCGTGGCGGAACGGCGAGCTGAGCGGTCTGACGGTTCTGCTCGTGGGGGCGTGTGCGCTGTGGCTGGGGCTGTGGCGCAGGCGTACCGGGCGCGGCTGGCTGGCATGGCCGCTTGCGGTGCTGCTGTGCGGCGCGGCCGTTGCGCTGGTTGTGGCGTCCATGGCCGGTTGACCGGCGCAGGCATGCAGGTGGGGCTCCCCGTCTTGTGGGCGGGGAGCCCCACTGAGGTTTACTGGCCGTTCCATCGGTCCCCGACGCCGGGGACGACACGCTTTGTGACGGCGCGGATGATGTCGCCGGTGGTGGCGATGCGATCCTGGAGCTCGGCCCGTTCGAGGACCAATCGCCCGCGAGCGGTTCCCCGGGCCGGCGGATGCGCCCCGGCTTGGGCCGCCGCGGCAGACCGCCACTTCGCGGCAGCTACACGAGAGCTACTCGGCTCCCGTGTCGAGGACGCCTTGGACACATTCCCGGATACCGAGGACCGTCACCCCGTCGATCCTCTCGATGCCGCCCTTGCCGAAGCACACCCACAGCGGGAACGCGCCCGCGTCGCGGGCGAAGACGAGCTTCTGGACCGAGGCAGGGTTGGGCCGGGAGTCGATCTCCACCACGATGCCCGGTACGTCGGGCAGCCAGATCACGACGTCCAGCCAGCCGTACCGGCCCTTGCCGTCCGGGACCACCGGCAACCGCAGTTCGCGGTAGGTGCGGGCGTACTTCGCGATCGGGCCGATCCCCGTCCCGTCGCGGAGAGAGATCACCGCCTGGGTCAGGCTCCGGGTGATCTCGGCGGTGGTGGGCGCGCGGCGCCCGGCCGCCCGGTCCCGTGCGACCACCTCCACCGAGCTCTGCGCCCAGTCGGCCAGGACGTCCGTGAGCAAGATGGCCACGCCCTTCCTCCGCGACTGGCCGAGGGCCTCGGCCGGTGGCGACATGTAGCCAACCCTCCGCCCAGTGCGCCTGTTCGACCAGTCGCAGCATTCCGTCGGCGGCCGCGGCTGGACCGTGAGCTCGTTGGCGTATGGCCGGTTAGTCCTCTGCGTGTTCGGCGAGGTATTCGAGGGTGTCTTCCGCGGTGACGATGGGGAGCAGGCGCTCGTACTCGGCGTAGTCCTCGTCGGTCATGATGTCGATGGCGTCGTCGACCAAGGAGCCCTCGGGGAGCTTGGCGAGGTACTTGAGGACCAGATCGACGAAGACCTGCCGCTTTGCGTCGATGTCGCGCAGCCAGTCGGCCTCACGTCGCAACTGCGCCAGCCCGGCGGCCTGCTCTTCCGGGGTGATGGTGTTGAGCAGGAGGTGCTCGGCGTGGGTGAAGGGGCGCCCGTCGCGATGGTAGGGGCGCGTGGGGTCGTCGAGGTGGCCGTCCCAGTCGACGTCGGTGAAAAGAACGACGACGTCGGGGCGGATGGAAGGCTGGGGCACGGGTGGGTTCCTTATGTGGTGTCGTGTGATCGGTTTGTGGTGATCGGTTCGGGGCGGTGTCTCTGGGGGTGCTCGGGGCACAGGGGCGGGCCTTGGTTTAGGGGACATGGGCTTCGGGGGTGAGGGGCTTTCACACCTGGGGTGTGGGGCGGCTGCTGATGGCCCCGGCCATTGGGTGGTCGAGCCAATCAGTCAGGTGGCGTCCCCTGCCGGATCGGCGTGATCAGCGCCGACGAGTGGCTTCGTTCGCTGCCGTGTTCGCGGGTTGCGCCGGTGCCGAGGGCGGGGTCCTGTTCTTGCCTCGGGCGGGTGTGGCGTGGATGTTTCCGGGGTCGGCGGGCAGGTGGGCGAGGCGGCGCAGGCGCCAGGTGAGGACGTCGCTGATCGAGGTGGCGCTGTCCAGTTCCCGGTGCCGGGTGGCTTCGGTGAGCAGGGTGGCCGGATCGTGGCCGGCGGCGTGGGCGTCGGCGAGGGTGGCTGCCAGCGCGGGCCAGCCGGGCTCGGCCAGGACCTGTTCGGCAAGGTCGGGGACCACCTGGCGCAGAACGGCAGCGTGCCGCTGCTGCAAGGGCTGGGGCAGGACGCGGCCTCGCTGGCGGAGTACGGCTATGGGCTGTGCTGCGGCGGCCTGGTAGGCGGCGCGCAGGTGCTCAGCGGCCTGGCGTGCGGCTTCGGCCTGCTGGGCGTGGTGCTTCTTGCCGTGCCAGTTCGCTGCCGCGATGGCGAGGAAGAACGCCATGTCGATGAGCATGGCCGTGGTGGCGCCGTCTTCTCCGCGGCCGAGGGCCGGTCCGCTGTGGACGAGGTCCCGGGCAGCCTGCCGCAGGGCGCGGTCGTGCCCGCGAGCGGCTCTCACGTGGGAGCGGGTGGCCCGCTCGAACGAGGAGGCCGCGTCCCGCAGCTCCTTGCGGGTGTGCGCGGCGGAGGACTTGGCGAGCGCGTCGAGCACCTCCCCCATGGCTGCGATCTGCCCCGCGATCAGGCCGTCGTCGTCGCCGTTGTCGATGACGAGCAGCGCCTGCCAGGCGGCAGTGGTGGCGCGGCGTCGTGCGAACGCGGGGCCGGTCACCGGCGGCAGGGTGGGACGGTCCTGGTCGCTGCTGTCGTCGGCGGTCTTTGCCGGGGTGGTCCAGCGTTCGCGCATGCGGGGCAGGGACAGGTCCGGGGCGAGCTTCGACCCGGAGAAGTAGACGGGTTCGCCGTTCTTGTTGCGGTCGTCGGGCAGGGCGACGGTGTAGCCGAGGACATCCCCGGACGGTGCCTTCCGCTGCCGTACGAGGAGGCCGGCAGAGGCGAGGCGGTCGAAGAACTCCTCCTCGCCCTGGGCGCCGGCCACGGCACGGCGGACGGTCTCGCGTAGTTCCTCCCTGGGGGTGCGTTCCCGCTTGTTGCGGTCGGCTTTGTGTCGTTCGGCGCTGGTGGGGCGTTGGGCGGCGGTTCCGTCACCGGCGTTGAGGCGGCGCAGGCAGTAGTCGGCTTCGATGAGACGGGCTTCGGTCTGGGAGCGTTGGGCTTCGTTGTGGCGGCGGGGCCGGCGGCCGTCCTCGCGGACGGTGGTGGCGATGATGTGGATGTGGTCGTCGGCGTGGCGGACGGCTGCCCAACGGCAGGCGGCGGTGTCGCCCTCGGGGGCTATGCCGGTGGCAGCAACCATGCGGCGGGCGATGTCGCCCCACTGCTCGTCGGTGAGGATCGGGTCTTCGGGCGCGGCACGTACGGACAGGTGCCACACGTGCTCGGTGGGGCGCCGCGACTCGGGCAGGGCTTCGACGGGCTGGTCGAGGAGCCTTTGCAGGTCCTCGTAAGTGGCGGCTGGGTTGCGGCCGGGGTCGGGGACGAGACCGTCCCAGGCGGCCACGAGGTGGGGGTCGGTGTGCTCTTCGTGGGTGCCGGGCCCGTAGAGGTAGCGGATCAGGCCGATGGTGCGGCTGCCCATCTTGTGGATGCGGGGGATCATCCGGTGGGAGCTTCCGTCGCCATGTAGCGCTGGGTGAAGTCCTCCACGCGCTGGGCGGTCCGCTGGACGGCGTCGAGGACCGCCCGGGCGTGCGGGGCGTCGGCGCCGGAGTTCAGGACGGTGGCGACCTGGTTCAGGTTCTTGCCGATCGGGCCGAGGGCCCGGCGCAGCGCGAACAGCTCGCTGACGATCTCCCGACGGGTGGCGATCTCGGCTTCGGTGCGGTCGAGATCGCGTGCGGCCTTCAGAGCGGAGTGGGCGAGGAAGCCGGCGATGCTCATGCGGCAGGCAGAGGCCGCGCGGACGAGGAGCTGGTACTCGTCGTCGTTCATGCGGCAGCTGGGCTGGTGGGTGCGCTTGTTCTCGGCGCGCAGGCGTTCGCGCTGGCGCGCGTGGGATGTCGTCGGCGCGGCGTGCGTGCAGCGCGTGGTGTGGCAGGTGTGCTGTCCGTCCCTGCCCGGGTGTGGTCCGCCCTCGGCCGCATCCCGAAGGACCGGCGCCCCCTGGTGCCGGTCCTCCGCCGCCACCCCTGGGGCGGGGGAGCCCAGAGCATTGCTCCCGACGGGAGCAATGCTCTGGGTACAACTTGCTGCGCTGGTACCGGTGGGGAGCGGCTGGCTACTGCTGAGGTGGCAGGGGTCTTCGCGGTGTGCTTCGTGCATGCGCTGGTGCTTTCGTGGGATAGGTGTGCTGACGGGTTCATACGCGGTGGTGGTCCGCGCGGGACGGGAGGCTGTCGTCTCCGACAGGGCGATCCGGACTGCCGGACAGCACCGGTGCGGAGGTGCATGACGCGCTCCGGTCGGCCGGGGCAGTTGAGTTGGCCTTGCGGGCGGAAGGGGCATCCCCGCCCCGGTCCAGCCCCCGGAGCGGGCCTGTGGCCTGCGGAGACTTTGGGTCACTCGGGGTGAGGGCGAGGGCCATCGGCGGTCGTCTGGTCCGCGCGCAAGGCGGCCATGAGCTGGGTGAGGCGCTTCTCGCTGATGCCGAGGTTGGCGTCCCTGATGGTCGAGCGGACCAGGTCACGGGTCGGCTTTCCGTGCGCTTCGATGGCAGGGCGGACCAGGTCCAACAATTCGTTCAGTTCGGCCTCGGGTGGACGCCCGATACGGATCCGGCGCGGTTCGTCGGGCTGGGCGTTCGGCTCCTCTGGCGGGCCGGCCGGAGCCTGCTCCTTGGTACCCGGATCCGGATCCGTGGTCTGGTCGGCGTCTTGGTCTGCAGGAGGCTCGAAGGCGGAGCCGGGTGCGGTCGTGGATTGCCGGGTGATGAGGATGTGGAGGTGGACCGCGCCAGCGAGGGCCAGTGGGGCCAGGGTGGAGAGGATGCCGACGGTGACGTCGCCCAGGCGTAGGCCGCCGCCCGGTGGAGTGAGTTGGTTGAGTCGGATGGCATGGAGGGCGTTGGCCCAGATGCTGGCAGTGGTCGCGGTCCCGAAGAGGGTCCAGACGTACAGGCGGGCGCGGTAGGGCGCGGTGCGCAGTACGAGCAGGGCGCGGACGCCGTAGGCGATGAAGCCGTCGATCACCAGCGGGAAGAGGTAGGTCAGGTACCCACGGACGTGGATGGCGACGGCCATCTGCTGGAGCGCGTCGTACGAGAGCGCGCATCCGGCGGCGCCGAGGGCGAAGATCGCGGCCCGGTCCCAGGCCGTGGTGCGGGGGAGAGGTGTGTAGGCGTGTGAGGTCAAGCGGGGTCTCCAGAGGGCCCCTCCACCGCGAGCTGGGTGCGGGCGCGGAGGGCGGCGTGAACGGCAGGGGTGAGGTGTTGGGGTCGCCGGCGCTCGTCAGGAGGGGCGCGGGGCGGACCGGCGGCGGTCGGTGCCGCTGAGGATGACGCGGTCGGTCATCTCGGCCAGGCGGGAGGCGACGCGGTCGCCGACGGCGTCGCGCAGGGCCTGGGTGGGGAGGTTGGTGGTGATGAGCGTGGGGAGCACCTCGGTGTAGCGGCGGTTGATCAGCCGGTACGTCAGCTCCTCGGTCCACTCGGACTGCTTGGCCGCGCCGAGGTCGTCCAGGATCAGCAGCGGGCACCGGCCGAGTTCCTGGATCTCCCGTTCGGGGTCGTGGTTGGGCCGCGGGCGGAGCTGAGCGTGCAGGTCGGCGGAGGTGACCGCCTGCCAGCGCAGCCGGACCCCGGCGATGAGCAGGGAGCGCACGGCACCGTACGCCTGGTACGTCTTGCCGGTTCCGGTGGGGCCGACGATCAGCAGCGAGGGTCCGTACGAGATCCCGCGGGTGCCGCCGGGGCCGACCCGGCCCATACGGGCGACCTGCTCCGTCCAGGCATGCACACCGGGGTCGGTGGCAGTGGCCTCGCGGTAGCGGGCGGGGATGCGCCGGTCAGCGAGCTCCAGTGCGGTCACGGGCTCGGACGGTGGCTGGGCAGGGACGCTGTCGGGGTCGATGCCCCGGGCGGCGAGGATCCCGTTCAGGCGAGCCGCCAGGATCCCGGCACGCTGCGGTTCGCGGGTCGCGGTGCTCACAGGGCGCCTCCGTACGCGGCTTCGGCGTCGGCCGGGTTGGCGTAGGTCCGGTGGGCCGGGCGGGCGGGAGCCTGCGTCTGTGGCGGGTTCATGGCCTCGTTGACCAGGCTCGGCAGCACGCTCGGGTGCAGGGCCTTCTCCCGCAGCCGCATCAGACCGGCGCGAATGTGGGCGGCGGCGATGCCGTCAGCGAGGAGCTTCGCGACGGATCGGCCGAGCTGGCCCAGCACCGCGCTCGGCGGGCGGTTGGGACATGCGGCGGCGTATTCGGCGACCATCTGCTGGGCCGAGACGGTCTCGGGTGCGGGGGCGCTTGCGCCCCCCAACGGAGTTGATCCTAGATCCATGATCCTAGGTCCTAGATCCGGACCGTGAGGCCTCACGGACGGCCCGGGGAGCCCTCCCTGCACCCTCATGGAGGGCTCACTGAATTCGCTCTGACCTGCGGAAACCTGGCTCGGTGTGGACTCGCGCCGTTCCGTCGAGCCCTCGCTGAGGGCTCGGTGAGCCTGCAAGGACTCCTCGCGGAGCCCTCCGTGAGCCAGTGGTGAGGGCAGGGGCGTCCGGCCCGCGTCGTGGTGCGGACACACCGGGTGCCGGACGCCGCTGGGGCGGTTGACCTTCTGGTGCTTAGCGAAGGTGACGATGTGCAGGTAGCGCTTGCCGTCCTCGCCCTCGTACCGGCAGATCAGGTCGGCCATGGCGAGCTGGTTAAGGTCGTCCTCGACCTCGATCGGCCCGTGCTCGGGGCGCAGGGACCAGAGCAGGCCCGCGATGACGGCGGCCTGGTCGCGGAAGCGTCCGTGGTCGTCGGCCTGGGTCAGCAGCCCGTAGAAGGTCCGCTCGGCGGCGATGCTGACGGCGGCCAGCGATTCGGAGCTGAAGGCTTCCGGCTTGATGGTGCGGATGCGCGCCATGCCTATCGCCCCGCCTTCGCGCGGGGCGCGGACGAGGTGTGCGGAGCGGGCAGGGGTATGTCGACGGCCGCCTGGGCCGTACTGTGGGGCATATACGTTCCTCACCCGGCGGCGGCAGGCCTGGCAGCCCGCCACCGCCGACTCGATCGTTCAGGAGTGGGCGGTTCGGTAGGGGACTCATCGGCCCTCGGCGTTGGCACGCCGGGGGCCGTTTCGTATTCCCTCACCGGGTCGTGGCCAACATAGCCACACCCGGCGCGCGCAAGTCCAGCGATTCCGGCTACGGAACAGCACCAGTCGAAATCGCGGCCGCGCATTTCTTTAACGATAGAGCCGGATTCCCGACTGACCAAAAAATCAGCCGCAAATAAGACGCGGGGAAGATCGCATCGCAGAAGCCTTGACCGGCGAGGCGTCCCCGATCTATGTTCCCCCGCGCCGGAGCGCCAGAAGTCGTGCCTGGACTGTCTGAAGGGCATCCAGGTGGATCGCGCGAGATGCCCGAAAAGGGGTCTATGGCGCCTTTGCCTTCAGGTGTCGCGAAGTGCCGCACTCCCATTTCGCCTGGTGCGAAGCCGCACGGCGAGGCTTTATACACCCGAATCCCCGGTTACGAAAATCTCGGTTTCCAAGCTACAACTGACGTATGCCCCGACGCCCCACGGAAATCGGCCCTGCCGGAGAACGGACCGCCATTGCCATCGAGTACCTCCGCATTTCGCGCGGCTTCGCCCAGCGCGAGCTCGCCGACCGCGTGACCGCGCTCGGCCACCCCATGACCAACACGATGCTGTCCCGCATAGAGCGCACCCGGCGCCGCTGCGACGTCGACGACCTCGTCGCCATCGCCGCCGCCCTCGGGGTCTGCCCGCTCGCCCTGCTCCGCGGGACCTCGTAGACCAACCGGTGTCACAGGGCCTCGGTGTGCCAGCACCGCCGCCCGCTCCAGTGACCCGAACGCCCACTCCTGAACGATCACACGGCGCCCGCCGGCCTGCCCGTATGCCCGGCCCCGCCAGACAAGGGACCTTCTTGCACCGAACCGCCATGTCCGTCATCCCTCGCGCCCTCGGGGCAGACCGCACGCGCCACGGCCGAGGTGGTGCCCGATGACCAAGCGCACGCCGCACGGGGATCCCACGCTGCCCCGCCTGTTCGGCCCCGAGGAACTGGCCAGAGCCCTCGGCTGCTCCGCCTGGTGGGTCCGCGACCGGGCCCGACGCCGCCTCATTCCGTTCGTGTACGTAGGTGGGGCGTACCGCTTCACCGCGGACCATCTCGCCGAGATCATCCGCATCCACGAGGAGCGGCCGGCGACAGCCGCGCCTTCGACTGAGGCGCCTGCTCCTCCTCGTAAGCCTGCATCCGTACAGGCCCGCTCCGCTGGCCGAAGTGGCACCTCCGAGTCCCGGCCCCGGCTGGTGGCCAGGCCGCCTCGCCGCCTTCTGAACGCGCAAGCCCGCTACGAAACCGCTGCCTGACCCGACACCCACGACAGAGAGGGGGACATGTGGGATACGCGGAAAAGCGTGCGACGTACTGGCGGGGCCGGTACAAGATCACCGAAGGCAAGTACGGCACGGTGCAGGACGACACCGGAGCGGTGGTCAAGTTCGCCACCAAACGGGAGGCCAAGCAGGCCGCAGACGCGGCCGAGGTCACGGTCCGCCGAGGTGACTGGCGTGACCCGACGCTCGGACACGAGACGTTCGGCGAGTACGCGAGCCGCTGGTACGACGTCCAGGACCTGGCCGCCTCCACCATGCAGAACTACCGGCGCCACATCGAGGAACACCTGCTCCCCGAGTTCGGGGAGCAGGCGCTCGCCGGCATCCTCCGCACCGACGTCGACCGGTGGGAGAAGGCGGAGAAGGCCGTCTACGCGGCCTCGAGCGTGAAGACGTGGCGGGCTACCCTGCACCTCATCCTGGCCGACGCCGTTGAGGATGGCCTCATCGGCGCCAATCCCGCGACGAAGCGCCGAGGCCGGGGCAAGCGGGCCGGCCGCTCCCGCGACCGAGGCCCGGAGAAGGTGGTCACCGACGCGCTCGGCGCCCTGCTCATCGCCGAGCGGGCGGCACTCCTGTCGGGCCGCGACGACGAGTTCGTCGCCGTGATCCTCAAGGCGTACACCGGCATGCGCTGGGGCGAAATCGTGGGATGGGAGACGGAGTTCGCCAGACCGGGCTCCGCACGGGTCGAGTGGCAGCTGTACGAACTCGACTCGGGCGAGATGGTGCGCTGTCCTCCCAAGGACGACAGCTACCGCACCATCGACCTCCCGGACTGGCTCTCCGCCCTGGTTGCGAACCACATCGTGCGAACCAAGCCGACACCCTGCCCGTGCCACGGCAGGACGTACGTCTTCCAGGGCCAGGGCACCGCGCGGACCGGCGGCCACCAGGGAGCCAAGCTCGTGGACGTCGCCCGCAGGGCCGAGGTGTCCACCGGCACGGTCTCCAACGTGCTGAACCACCCCGACCGGGTCCGGGAGGCCACCCGTGCCCGGGTCGAACTCGCCATCCAGGAGCTGGGCTTTGTGCGCGGGGGGATACCGAGTGAGTACGCCGCCCACTGGCGCCGCAACGGCTTCGCCACCTGGCTGTTCCAGCCGGCCGCCACTGGCTGGTACCCGAAGAAGGCCCCGCAGGAGGCTCGCCCGGTTCCGCTGCTTGGCGACCCCTGGCCGGGTGTCCCCGTCCGAGGCCGCAACGCGCACGGCCGCGCGGATGCCTGCTGGACCCCCATCGCAAAGGGCCTCACTCCGCACGGCCTCCGACACTCCCACCGGACGGTCATGGAGGACCTGGGCACGGAAAAGGTCCTCATGGACGAGCGCATGGGCCACATCGATGGCTCCGTCTCGGCTCGCTACGCCCACGTGACGCCCGGCATGCGTCGGCGCCTCCTCGCGGGGCTGACCAGCCAGTGGGAGGAGGCGATCCGGGCCCGCCGGGCGCTGAGTCCCCGCTCCTCCGTCACCGCCCTCGACCGCCTGCTGCGAGCAACCGTGTAAGGAACAGGTGACGCTCGTGGTGCCGGCTGCCCGCGATCCGCAGCCGGCCCTGGGTCGCGTACGGGCCGAGGCGTGGGGCTGTTCGGTCGGGCGTCGCCAGACACGTACGCGCGGAGCCTGACACCAGCACGTGTCAGGCTTGGGCCGTCATGGGGCGTCTAGATCGGGGAGGGGCCGTGACGGAGGACCAGACGGTCGGGGAGCATTTGACCGGGTACGCGGCGATCCTGGTGGACGCATGCGCCACGGGCCGTCGGCTCACGCGTGATGAACTGGACGCGCGGCGCGATGCGGGGGAGCGGGCCGCAGAGGCCGGGATTGGGCTGCGGAGCCTGGTACGAGCCCATCTCAGTGCAGCTCAGGAGGTGCGGCCGGCCCTGTCGCCGTCCGGAGCGGACCATCTGCTGGCGGCTGTGGAGCAGGCCGTGGACGCGTTCGCCGGGGGCTACGAGCGGGCTCAATACCAGGCGGTTCGCCAGGAAGAGGCAGTGCGCCGCGAGTTCGTCGACGACCTGCTGTACGGGCGCAGCGACCTGGGGCGGCTGGCGGAGCGGGCCGCGCGCTTCGGGCTGCGCCTGTCGCAGGCGCATGCGGTGGCGGTGGCCCAGGGATCCGAACCGTACGGAGAGGGCTATCCCGTCGCGCGCGGCATCGAGGCGGCCGTGCTGACACGGTTCGGGAACCGGGACATCCTGCTGACGACGAAGGACGGCCGGCTGATATGCGTGGCACCGGGTGACCAGCCCGAGGTCCTGGCCTTCTTCGCGAAGCAGGCGTACGCGGCGACCGACGGCGGCCGGGTGGCGATCGGCCGTGCGCATGCGGGCGCCGGAGGCGTCGTCCACTCCTACGAGGAAGCCCTCAACGCCCTTGACCTCGGCGAGCGGATGGAGCTGGAAGATCCGGTGCTCCACGCCGCCGACCTGCTGGTCTATCCGGTCCTGGCTCGCGACCGGGAGGCCATGGCCGACCTGGTGGAGGCCATGCTCGGGCCGCTCCAGCAGGCCCGGGGCGGCGCGCAGCCGCTGATCGACACCCTCCACGCGTACTTCGACAGCGGTTGCGTGGCAACCGACGCGGCCCGCCGGCTTTCCCTCAGTGTGCGCGCCCTGACGTACCGGCTCGAACGAATCCACCAGCTGACCCGGGCCGACCCCGCCGACCCGCGCCACCGCTACTCGCTCCAGACCGCCGTGATCGGGGCCCGGCTGCTGGGCTGGCCCGGCTCGGCCGACTGATGGTCTGGCGGGACACGGGTGAGCGGGCCCGGGCACCGTGTGCCCGGGCGTTCATTCTTCGCGGGCGGCGTGCCTGCCGTTCGAGGTTGCGAGCAGGTGGCGTGGGTCCGTGGCGCGAGTGATGGCGCTCTCCACGGCGGCCACCCGGTCGGCGAGCAGGCCGAGGGCGGCCACTGCCCGGCTCAGGGGGTCGTCGCCGGAGCTTCCGAGTGCCTGAGCGCGGACGTACGAGGTGGTGATCTCGGACCAGCGGGCCGCCTGACGTTCGGCGAGTGTGCCGCGGAGGGCGCCGAGCTTGAGGAGGTTGGCCTCGGCTCCGGTGGTGAGGGTCTGGGCCTCTGACGTGTAGTGGTCGTCGATTACGGCGATCAGCTCGGCTTCGTTCATGGCGGGCGAGATGCGGGCCACGATCTTGTTCATGTTGCGGTACGAGCCTTGGAGCCGGAAGGGCGGTTCGGTGCGGCTGGCCTCGCTCTGGGCTGCGGAGGCGATGTAGGCGTCGTTCACCGCGAGGACCGTGCCCCGGGCGATGAATAGGTGGCGGAGCACGGCGAGGATCCGGTCGAGTTCGGCCGGCGGGTAGGGGTGGGTGAGTCGGTCGCGCCGGGCGGTCGGGTCATCGGCGGCGAGCCGTACGAGCAGCTCCAGGTCGGCGCGGTCGCGGGCGGCGAGTGGGGCGAGGACCGGGTTGGAGGTGAGGGCGTTCTCGACGAAGCTGAGGGCGAAGGCGTCCTCCTTGCCGGTCAGTACGTCGCCGAGGTTCCAGACGTCGGCGCGGTTGGCGAGCATGTCGGGGATGCTGAAGCGCTGCCCGGACTCGGTGTACGGGTTGCCGGCCATGCAGACCGCGAAGCGCTTGCCGCGCAGGTCGTGACCGTTCAGGGTGCGGGTCGCGTCGCACAGCGGGATGAACTTCTGGAGCAGCTCGGGCGAGGTGTGCTGGATGTCGTCCAGGTAGAGCAGGACGTTGCTGCCGGCCGCGAGGGCGAAGGCGATCTTCTCCAGCTCCCGGCGGGCGGCGGCGTCCGGGGCCTCGGCCGGGTCCAGCGAGGTGGTGTGGTGGCCGAGGGCCGGACCGTCGACCTTGACCAGGAGCAGCCCGAGGCGCTCGGCGACGTACTCCATGAGCGTGGTCTTGCCGTATCCGGGCGGTGAGAGGAGCAGCAGCAGACCGCTGTTGTCGGTGCGCTTGGCGTCCCCGGCAGCGCCCAGCTGCTTGGCGAGGTTGTCACCGATGAGGGGCAGGTACACCTCGTCGACGAGTCGGTTGCGGACGAAGGAGGACATGACCCGGGGCCGGTACGCGTCGACGTGCAGCTGCGTGCGCTCGGATGCGAGGAGGGCACTGCGGTACCGCTGGTAGGCGCGGAAGCCCGGGACGGCTTGGGCGGTGAACTCCGCGGTGCGGGCCAGGAACTCGTCCAGGCGCAGCGTGAGGGAGCGTCCGGTGATCCGTGGGTGGGCGCCGAGGAGCCCGGCTACGGTGGCGGTGGTCTCGCCGGTGGTGTCGTAGCGCTTCAGGGAGGGGCACAGTTCGACGGCCGCGGCTTCGGCGATGTCGCCCGCGTCGATGTGTTCGCCGCAGGCCGCGGCGTAGGCGGTGAGCCAGCCTTCGACGAGGTGCTGCCGTGTTCCGAGGTCGGGCAAGGCAGTGAGCTCATCGTCGTAGGGCGAGGAGCCCACGCTGCGCCGGAACTTGTCGAGGAGCACACGGGCCGAGGCGGAGACAGCGAACCCCGCGGGTCCTGTGGTCAGCTCCTCGAAGAGGTACTCGGCTGCGCGTGCGGGATCGGCCGCCTCCGGGGCGAACCTGGCGAGGTCCTCGGCGATTTCGGCTTGCAGGCCGTCGATGGCCGGCGCGAGCCCGAAAGTGTCGCGAGCCCGCGCCAGAGACATCGCACGGCGGATGAAGGAGTCGCGGGACTCGGCCGTCGTCGCGTGGGCCCAGAAGAGTGTGGCCGCCGCCCGCTCGCGTGGCGGGTAGCGCAGCAGCACGGCGGACTCGTGCAGTTCGAGGAGCACGCCCAGGATCGCGGTGGCGTCGTGATCGTGGACGCCCCGCTGGTAGCCCTCGTCGTACGCGGCTTCGGCAGCCTGACGCACGAGTGCCGGCAGGTCGGCTGCGGCGAGGGCTTCCGTGCCGTGTTCGGCGAGCAGCCGGGCGGCGAGGTACTCGGCCCGGTACACGTCGGGCGATTCGGACGGCAGCAGCCGGTCCCAGTAGGGGCGGGTGGCGGCGAACTCCGGGTCGGTGACCGGCCGGCGGTAGTCGGTGCCGGTCAGGGCGAAGGACAGGCCGTCCTGGTGCGGTACGAGGGTCAGTTCGGCGGCTTGGCGGGTGACGGCGAAGCGGTGGCGGCCCAGGCGGATCGTGTCGCCGCCGTCCGCGAACAGCTCGCTGCGGTCTCGCAGGGCGCGTGCGGCCTCCTGGCGGGCGGCCAGCAGGCGGCCCTCCAGTTCCTCCGCCCGGACCGAATCTCCGAGCTGCCGCAGCTCGTCGGCGGTGCGGCGGACCTTGGCCGCCATCGGGTCGGATGCGAAGTAGGTGTGGATCTCGTCGGGGCTCTCCAGTCCCGACGCGCGACGGGTGACCGTCTCCAGGACCCGGCGGGCGGAGTCGGCGAGGGTCTCGGCGCGCCGGGCGCGGGCATCCCGGAGGGTCTGCTCGCGTGCGGAGAACGCGTCGTGGATCTCGGTCCGCTTGTCGGTGATCGCGGTGAGGAACGCGTCGTGCTCGGCGAAGCGTGACTCCAGGTTCTCCAGTTGGAGCAGCAGCCGGGCACGCTGTGCCTCGCACTCCTCGGGAGTGCCGGCCGCGGCGAGGGCGCCGGTGACGGCCTGGCCGAGCAGCGCGAACTCGGCCGCGAACTCGGCCCGCCCTTCCTGGTCGAGGAGTTCGCGGCGGCGGGCGGCCAGGGTGGCTCGGGCGTGGTTCAGGCTGCCGAGGACCTCGGCGATCCGCTCCAGGATGGTGGTGCGTACGGTCGCGTCACCGACGTCCAGGCCTGTGACGACCTCGACCAGGGTCTGTAGCCCGAAGGCCCGCTCCTCAAGCCGCTCCGCGACCGGGGCGGCCCCGGCGACGGTGGTGATCGCCTCGGCGTCGGCGGCGAGCCGTTCGGCCTCGGCGTGGTGGTCGGTGAAGGCGTCCTCGCGGTGCAGGAAGGCCACGGCGCGCCGGGCGGTGGAGGCGATGTCGCTCTCCACGTCGCCGGCCAGGGCGTCGATGCCCGCCGTGTCCGCGTACTGCATCTCCTTGAGGGTGAGCAGGTGCCCTTGTGCGCGGCGCAGCTCGGTAATGCGGTCGATCCACTCCTCGGCACCGGCCGGGGACTCGCCTCGGATGCGCCGGACCAGCCGGGCGATCTGCTGGGCGGACTGGGCGAGCGTGTCGGAGGCCTGCCGGGTGAGGGCCCGGACTGTCTCGGACTCCTCAAGAACCTGTGCGGCGGTGGACCGGACCGCCTCCAGGGGGCCGCGCAGGCCGGCTTCCGGTTCGCCCAGCCAGTGGTGGAGGTCGGCGGCCCGGATGCAGGCGGCGACCAGGGTCTCGTAGATGGTGCCGGTGGGAGTGGTCTCGGTGGACTGGCGGGCGATGGACAGGCAGTCGGCGATGCCCCGGACCAGGTCGGCGTTGCCGATCCGGCCGAGCGGGCCGTCGCCCATGGACACGGGGTGGGTGTCAGAGACGTACGGGGTGTGCCAGATCTGCACCGGGTGCGCCCCGGCAGGCTCGTTGGCCTCGGCGCGCAGAACGACAAGGGTGCCGTCCTCGAAGAGTGCGTGGCCGTGGCAGGAGATCGGGGTGGCGACCTCCTTGCGGATCAGGTTGTAGGGCAGGAGCAGGCTCCGTCCCTGTGTGCGGTCGTGGAAGACGTACAGCACGTCCTCGCCGTTGGGGGAGTGGACGGCGCGCTCGAACTCCAGGTCCGAGGTGTCCGTGTCGCCGGCGCCAAAGGTCTTCACCGTGCCCGAGGCGAGGCAGTAGCCGCCGGGGAAGACGATGCCCTGGTCTTCGGGAAGCCGGCGGCAGGACCGGCCGATGCCGTCGAGGCGGACCACGGCGTTCGTGACGGCGTTGAAGACCAGGTGGCGCGGTGTCTCCTCCTTGTAAGGGCGGATCCGCAGCAGGATGAGCGGGCCCACGGTCGCGTACGCGATCTCGGCGTCGGCGAGGGACTGGAGCGGCTCGTCGACCGGCTCCCGGTGGACGCCCTCGACGCTCTCGGTGTCGTTCCCGGTCTTGACGGTGAGCGCGCCGCCGACCGTCGAGACGAAGATCCGTCCGTCGATGGAGACGTGCGGGTGCCGACCCAGGACGTGGTCCTCGCGCGCCGTCCGCGTCCACTCGACGTCATGGGCGGGCGGGAAGACGTGGTCGCGCTCGCCCCGGGCATCCAGGAACCGCGCCCCGCCCGACGGGGTGAGAGACCAGCGCAGGACGCGCATGTCCTCGGCCCGCTCCCCGGTCTGGAACACGGCCAGCAGCTTGCCGTCGACACCCCGGAGCCGGAGCAGTCGCGCGCCCTGGAAGTAGCGGTGCAGCGCGCCGAATTCCCGTACGAAGGCGGGGTCGTCGAGGAGACCGGGGGCCGCGTCCTCCGGGAGCGGGTTCAGGTCGCGGTCGTACAGATGGAAAACGTCCGACACCGCACGCTCGGCACCCGCGGCCACCGAGCCGTCGTACCCGAAGAGCAGCACGTCCCCGACGGCGACGACGTCGCGGGGCACCACCCTTACGCCCTCGGTGCGCAGGCGCTCAGAACCCGCGAGGGAGAGCTCCGTCGTTCCGAACTCGGCGATCCGAGCGGCGTTCAGGGCCTCGGCCCGCCGGGCCAGCTCGCCGGCCTGCGCCGCCAGCCGGTCGCGCAGCACCTCGTACGACAGCACCTCATACGTACGGGCGTCCATCGCCGTGGCCGTGGTCATGTGTTCCAGCTCCCTCGTATGCAAAGTGGTGCTCCTCCGGAGCCGCCGCCCCCTCCGCGGCGGCTCCGGAACGTGACCGCACCCCCGTGGCGGTCAGCTTTTGGCAGCGCCGTTCAGGCCGGCAAGCGTGGTCACTGGCAGGTCGGCCAGACCCAGCTGCCGGGCCTTGGCCATCAGCTCGTCCAGCTGCCCGGATTCGCCCGGCATGAGCTTCATCAGCAGGGCGGAGACGGTCAGGTTCCGCACGTCGGACGTGGACACCGAGCCCAGCACCTTCGTGAGGTCCTCGGTGAAGGAGCCGGCGCCGTCCAGCCAGGGCCCGGCCAGGGCCTGGGCGGTCTGGGAGCTGCCCATGAACCCGTCCACGGCCCGGCCCATCGACATCGCGCCGACGATCCGGTCGAAGAACGCCGACTCCCCGCCGATGATGCTGATGTCGGCGCTCTCCAGCCCCGTCGCCAGCACGGTGGCCTGGGCCTCCGCGACCTGGCGCTGCACGTCCAGCCCGGCGAGCCGGATCTCCTTCTCCGCCTCCAGCCGCAGCCGGTACTCCTCGTGGCCGCGCGAGGCCTCGTCCAGGGCGGCCATCGCCGCGGCCTTCTCGGTCAGGCCCTCCGCCTCCGCCTTCAGCTTCTCGCCGATGGCGGTCGCCTCGGCCAGCGCCATCTCGCGGGCGCCGTCCGCCTCCGCCTTCAGCCGGGCCGTCGTGGCCCCGGCCTCGGCCCGGCCGGTCTTCTCGATCGCGTCCGCTTCCCTCACCCGTACGGCGACCGCGGCCAGGCCCTCGGCGGCGGCCTCCGCCTGGATGCCCTCGGCGAGACGGATCTTGGCGCGAGCATCGAGGTCGGCGGTCTTGTTGCGGGCCTCGGCGAGGGTGAGCTCCTCGGCCGCCCGGTGCACAGCCGCCTGCTCGGCCGCCTCCGCGGCCTTGATGTCCTTGACCAGCCTCTCCTGCGCCTCGGCCTCGGCCCCGATGACGATCGCCTGCCGGGTCCGCTCGGCCTCCTCCACCACCCGCAGCCGCTTGATGGACTCCTCCTGCTCGGCGACCGTACGGTCCACCGCGATCCGCTCCCGCACGACCTCGGCGATGTCCCGCTTCTCGGTCTCGACCTCCTTGTCGGCCGCGATCCGGCTCAGCTGGGTCTCCCGCTCCCGCGCGATGACCTCCAGCAGACGGTCCTTCTCGATCCGCTCGTTCTCGACGGCGATGACCCGCTCGCGGTTCTTCTGCGCGACGGCCACCTCACGCGCCTGGTTCTCGCGCTGGATGCCGAGCTGCTCCTCCGTCTTGAGGAAGGCGCTCTGCGCCCGCAGCCGCTCCTCCTCCACCACGCTCGCGGTCTGCGCCTCCTCCCGCGCCCGCACCGTCTCGATCTCGCGGCGCTGCTTGATCTCCGCGTCGGCCTGGCGGCGCTCCAGCTCCAAGATGGCCTCGCGGGCGTCGACGTTCTGGCGGGTGAGCTCCTTCTGCTCGTGCTGACGGAACTCGTTGGTGCGTACGCTCTCGATGGCCGTCAGCTCGGTGATCTTCCGGATGCCCTGGGCGTCGAGGATGTTGCCGGCGTCCAGCTGGGAGAGCGGGGTCTGCTCCAGGTAGTCGATCGCCGCGTCCTCCAGGCTGTAGCCGTTCAGATCGGTGCCGATGATGTGGATGATCCGGTCGCGCAGTTCGTTGCGCATCGTGTAGAGGTCGGTGAAGTCGAGCTGCTTGCCGACCGTCTTGAGCGCCTCGGAGAACTTGGCGTTGAACAGCTCCTGCAGGGTCGCCTTGTCCGAGGCCCGCTGCGTACCGATGGCCTGAGCGACCTTGATGACGTCCTCGACGGTCTTGTTGACGCGCACGAAGAACGAGATCCGGATGTCGGCGCGGATGTTGTCCTTGCAGATCAGACCGTCGCGGCCGGTCCGGGAGATCTCGATGGTCTTCACCGAGATGTCCATGACCTCGGCCTTGTGGAGCACGGGCAGCACCACCTGCCCGGTGAAGGTCACATCGACCTTCCGCATCTTCGAGACGATCAGGGCCTTGCCCTGCTCGACCTTGCGGAACAGCCGGGTCACCACGAGCAGCGCGGCGATCACCAGGACGAGAACGACGATGACGAGCGTGCCGAGGCCCAATGAGATGGCATCCATGAGGAATCCCCACGTGAGAAGTCGAAGCTGAGAAGCCCGGGAAGGCTGAGAAAGGCGGCGGATCAGCCGCGCGGGTCGAGCGCCGCATCGAAGGGCGCGACCCAGAAGAACTCGCCGGCGTCGTCGTACGCGTAGAGCAGCGCGGTGCTGCCGAGCGTGAGCGGATCACTGCCGTGCTGGCGGACCTGGACGATCGCGGTGGCGCCGTCCCCTGCCGTGACCTCGGCCTGGCCGAAGCCCGCGTCCACCCGCCCCGTGCGGATGGCGCAGGTCAGACCGACGAAGTCCAGCCGGGACGGCCCGGGTTCGTCAGGGAAGAGCTTCGCCAGGGGCCGTACGACCAGCCGCGTCACGCGCCACGAGAGAAGCAGCGACCCGAACAGCAGCACGGTGCCGAGGAAATGAACCAAGGCGCTGGGCCATCCAGTACGGGCGAGAAGTGCGGAGCCGTACAGGTTCGTGAACCAGGCCAGGGCGATCAGCAGCGACGCCGACAGGGTGACGGGTACACCGCCGAGGCCCAGAGCGCCGCCGTCCAGATCGGAGTCGAAACCGTCGTGATCCGCGGCTCCGCAGAGCACAAGCAGCCAGAAGCCGAGCACCACCATCAGGGCGGCGGTGAACAACACGGTGGGAAAGCCAAGGGCGGCAGTGATGAACTCATCCATGAGCTTTCCCCCTTCCTCATGCGTCGCCTTCGGCCGGAACGCCGGTTTCCGGTTTACGGCACAAAGCTCGGCTCCCCCTCCGGGCACAGCCCATCCTGCCCTGCACGCAGGCTTGTTCACATTGCCGGTCGTCGGCAATCTTTATGCTTCTTTAACGCCGACGTGCTGATGCCCGGCTTTCAGTGGCCTGCCCGCGCACCGGGTCATGGCTGGTGAGTTCGCAGGTGAGCTTGCCGTGGAGGTCGGCGCTGGGGTCGTTGAGCCCGATGAGCTCGACGTTCTTGCCGCGCTGCGCGTACTTGGTCTCGATCGCGTCCAGTGCGGCGACGCAGGAGGCTTCCCAGATGTGGGCCGCGGTCAGGTCGATGACGACCTTGCCGGGGGCGCCTGGTGTTACCGGCGGGCGGCTGCGGCCATGACGAGGCCCGTGATGAGCAGGGCCAGGCCGATGATGAGTACGGGGAGGTCGGGTCCGGGCAGGAAGTGCATCGCCACACCGGCCAGGGTGAGCGGTGCGCCGATGGCGGCCAGCACCTTCCCGATCTGTCTTTCCGACATGGGTTGCTCCTTGTTCGGCGCTGGGGGCGGTGAGGCAGCCGAAGAGGTGCTGCCTGTGACGAAGGCGGCGAGTGCCCCGGTGAGCAGGGCCCAGGCCGCCGCCGTCCAGCCGTAGCGGGTCCCGCCGATCAGGACCGTGGCCGCAGCGACCGTCGCACCGGCCGCCATTGCCCGGGAGTTCGTGGCGAACGCCCACTGCCGTCGGGCGCTGCCCGGATGCCGGAGCTCGGTGATGGCGGTGCGGATGACCAGGGCGGCGATGACGATAACGGGGGCCAGCAGTGAGGCATCGCCGGCGGCCATCAGGTGTGCTGCCCGTCCGTACGAGCGGCGGTGCCCTCGGTGTCCGCTGTGTCGTGCTGGTAGATGTCGGGGATGCCGTCGTGGTCGGCGTCGATGTTCTCCGCCTCGTACAGGCGCCGGTAGACGGTGTTACGCCTGCGCAGCAGGACGGCCGCGAGGACGGCGGCGATCAGGGAGGCGACGAGGACGGCTGCCTTGACGTGCTCGGCGGTCTGGCCGCCGGGGAAGGCGAGTTCCCCGATCAGGAGGGCGACGGTGAAGCCGATCCCGGCCAGCACCGACAGGCCGAGGACATCGGCCCAGGCGAGGTCGGGGTTGAGCTGGGCGCGGGTGAAGCGGGCGGCCAGGTAGGTCCCGGCGAAGATGCCCACCGTCTTGCCGACGACCAGGCCGATCACGACACCGAGGGGTTCGGGGCTGGTGAACACCGCGCCCAGGGCCGGGCCGGAGATGCTCACCCCGGCGGCGAACAGCGCGAACAGCGGCACCGCGATGCCCGCGGAGAGCGGGTGGATCAGGTGCGAGACCCGCGAGGCGGGTGAGACCTCTTCGTCCTTGTCGCGGGTGGTGCGCAGGATCAGGCCCATGGCGACTCCGGCGACGGTGGCGTGGACGCCGCCGTTGTACATCAGCGCCCAGATCGCCAGCCCGAGGGGCACGTACCACCACCAGCCGCGCACCCGCAGCCGCTGGAGCAGGTAGAAGAGGACCAGGCCCGCGAAGGCTCCGGCGAGGGCCCACAGGTTCAGGTCGGAGGTGAAGAACACCGCGATGATCAAGATCGCGCCCAGGTCGTCGACCACGGCCAGGGTCAGAAGGAAGGCGCGCAGCGCGGCCGGCAGGTGCGTGGACAACACCGCCAGTACCGCGAGGGCGAAGGCGATGTCGGTGGCCATCGGAACCGCCCAGCCCGCCCCACTTCCCCCGCCCGCCATGACGGTAGTCAGGTAGAGGGCGGCGGGTACGGCCATCCCGCACAGGGCGGCAATCACCGGCAGTGCGGCGGTGGCCGGGGTGCGCAGTTCGCCGACGACGAGCTCGCGTTTGAGCTCGATTCCGGCGACGAGGAAGAACACGGCCAGCAGCCCGTCGGCCGTCCAGTGGCCCACGGACAGGTCCAGGCCCAGGGCCGGTATCCCGAAGTGGAAGTCGCGTACGGACGTATATGCCGCGCTCCAGGGACTGTTGGCCCAGGTCAGCGCGAGGACGGCTGCGCCGAGGAGGATCAGCCCGCCCACGGTCTCGGTGCGCAGGGCCCGGGTGATTGCCTGCCGTTCGGGCAGGGGTAGCAAGCCGAGGAAGGGGGAGCGGGTGCCGGCCATGGCAGTGGGCCTCCGGTGTGTCAGCGAGAAGAGGGCACACTGCCCCCAGGACGCCGACCAGACTTCCCGGCACACCGCGCGCCTTTTCCTGACGCGTTCTTTACACCGTATCCACCGGGGAGCAGGGCTGTCTGCCCCGCATCGCCCCTCAAGATCACATCGGTGTCAGGTTGTGATCAGCCCTGGCGGGAGGCACAGCACCAGGCAGCAGTTGCCGCGGTCTCCGGCCGGGCTCGCGGGTCAGGACGCGGCAGGTGCGCTTTGGTGCAGGCGTGTGCGGAGCGTTTCGGCGAAGTCCTCGGCGCGGGCCAGCTGGACTCGGAGCTTGTCGACCTGCTCGGTGGCGGCCTGCTCGTACTCGCGCACGCGCTTCAGCAGGTCCTCGCGCTCGTCGGCGTCGAGGCTGGTCTCGTTATCGAGGCGGTCGGTGGCGTCCAGGAGGTCGCGCATCTGGTCGAGGGTGAAGCCGAGCGGCTTCATCCGGCGGATGACCATGAGGCGGGCGACATCGCTCTCGGTGTAGAGGCGGAAGCCGCCCTGGGAGCGGGCCGAGGGGGCGACCAGGCCGGTCTCCTCGTAGTGCCGGATGGTGCGCAAGGACAGCTCGGTCCGCGCGGCGACTTCACCGATCTGCATGTGCCTGTCGTCCACGCCCGCGGTCCTGGCCCTTCTCGTCGTGGCGGGCCGCTTCCTGCGCAGGCCCACCGATCTCTACTCTAACGTTAAGGTAGAGTTGCTCTTGTGCGGCGGCCTGTGGCCTTTCCCCTGCTGCCGTGTCGGGGCCGATGGTGCTCCCGGCGAAGACCCGATTCTTGCAGGAGCCAAGCGTGCGCGAGCCCATGACGCCCAGCGCCGCCGCCTGCCCGCCGTGACGCTTCGCCCCGGATGCGAGCTGCCCGGCCGCGTACTGCGCAGGCCCGCCGCATCCTCCCTCCCGATCTTCCGGCCCGCCTGATTCGGGCCGACCGCGGAGTGCCGACCCGGCCCCTCCGCGCTCTCCCGCACACCCCGGCCCTGCCCAGAGCAGGTGTGCCCGAGCACGACAGGTACCCGATCCCTTGTCTTCTGCTTCCCTGACGTCCCCCGTCGCGCGCCTGCGCGGTCTGCGCCCCGACTGGCTGTCCGACCCGAAGGTCTGGCGCACGGAGGTCCTCGCGGGCCTGGTCGTCGCGCTCGCGCTGATCCCCGAGGCGATCTCGTTCTCGATCATCGCCGGGGTCGACCCCGCCGTCGGTCTGTTCGCCTCGTTCACCATGGCCGTGGTCATCTCGATCGTGGGCGGTCGGCGGGCGATGATCTCGGCGGCCACTGGCGCCGTAGCCCTGGTGATTGCCCCGCTCAACCGCGAGCACGGTTTCGGCTACCTCGTCGCCGCCGTCATCCTGGCTGGCGTCATTCAGGTGGCGCTCGGCGCGCTTGGCGTCGCAAAGCTGATGCGGTTCGTGCCGCGCTCGGTGATGGTCGGCTTCGTCAACGCCCTCGCCATCCTGATCTTCATGGCCCAGGTCCCCGAGATGCACGACGTCCCGTGGCCCGTCTACCCGCTGATCATCGGCGGCCTGGCCCTGATGGTGTTCTTCCCGAAGGTGACCACCGTGATCCCGGCGCCGCTGGTCTCCATCGTCATTCTGACCGTCATCACGGTCGCGGCCGCGATCGCCGTGCCGACCGTCGGCGACAAGGGCGCCCTGCCGTCCTCCCTGCCCGTCCCGGGCCTGCCCGACGTGCCGTTCACCCTCGACACCCTGACCACCATCGCCCCGTACGCCTTCGCCATGGCGCTGGTCGGCCTCATGGAATCCCTCATGACGGCCAAGCTGGTCGATGAGATCACCGACACCCACTCCTCCAAGACCCGTGAGTCGATCGGCCAGGGCATCGCCAACATCGTCACCGGCTTCTTCGGCGGCATGGGCGGCTGCGCCATGATCGGCCAGACCATGATCAACGTGAAGGTCTCCGGAGCCCGCACCCGCCTGTCCACCTTCCTGGCCGGCGCGTTCCTGATGGTGCTGTGCATCGTCTTCGGCCCGGTCGTCTCCGACATCCCCATGGCCGCCCTGGTCGCCGTCATGGTGATGGTGTCGTTCGCGACGTTCGACTGGCACTCCATCGCCCCCAAGACCCTCAAGCGGATGCCCGCCGGCGAGATCGCCGTCATGGTCATCACCGTGATCTGCGTGGTCGCCACCGACAACCTCGCCATCGGCGTCGTCGTCGGCTCCGTCACCGCCATGGTCATCTTCGCCAAGCGCGTCGCCCACCTCGCCAACGTCACCGCCGTCACCGACCCCGACGGAACCACCGTCGTGTACGCCGTGACCGGCGAGCTGTTCTTCGCCTCCTCCAACGACCTCGTCGGCCAGTTCAGCTACGCCACCGACCCCGACAAGGTCGTCATCGACCTGTCCGCCGCCCACATCTGGGACGCTTCCTCGGTCGCCGCCCTGGACGCCATCGAGACCAAGTACGCCCAGCGCGGCAAGACGGTGGAGATCATCGGACTGAACGACCCCAGCGCCGACCTCCACGGCAAGCTCACCGGCGAACTCACCAGCCACTGACCCAGCCGCCGCGAAACCGAAGGACCCCGGAGCCACGGCCGGGGTCCTTCGTCTTCTCACAAACGACCGCCGTCTGGCTTTGTTCACGAATTCCGGCAGGGATTGTTCAGTGCTTCGGGAGGCACCCGGTTCAGGTCGAAGCCGATGTTCACCAGAACCGACAGCACTGGCAGCGGGCGGGCGAGGTGACGACCTGGGGTCCCTCTAAGGTGGCCCGACGGGGGCCGGTTGTTCGATACCGGCCCGGTCAGGAGGGCGTCAGAGTGTCGGAGTCGGAGCAGGGACTGGCCGAGGTGCAGCGTGCGCACTGGCAGCAGACCTACGGCGCGCATCCCGGCATGTACGGCGAGAAGCCCTCCGAGCCGGCGATCCGTGCCGCTGCCGTCTTCCGGGCCGCCGATGCCCGCGAGGTGCTGGAGCTAGGTGCTGGCCACGGCCGTGACGCGCTGCACTTCGCCCGTGAAGGCTTTTCCGTGATGGCCACTGACTTCAGCCCGGTCGGTCTCGATCAGCTGCGCGAGGCCGCCGCGGCCCAAGGCGTGGCCGGGCTGGTCACCACGGCGGTTCACGACGTCCGCGAGGCTCTGCCGCTCGCGGACGCCTCGGTGGATGCCGTGTTCGCTCACATGCTGCTCTGCATGGCGCTGTCCACCCAGGAGATCCACGCCCTGGTCGCCGAGGTACGACGGGTACTGCGGCCTGGCGGGGCCTTCGTCTACACCGTTCGTCATACCGGGGACGCCCATTACCAGGCCGGTACCGGGCACGGAGACGACATCTGGGAGCACGGCGGCTTCGCCGTCCACTTCTTCCCTCGCGACCTGGTCGACGGCCTCGCCGAAGGCTGGACTCTGGATGAGGTCGCCCCGTTCGAGGAAGGCGGGCTCCCCCGGAGGTTGTGGCGCGTTACCCAGACCGTCCCCCGGTGAGTGCTGCGGGAGCCCAGTGCTGTCCAATCTCGTGAACAATTCCTGCCCGCCAGAGCCCCTGAGCCCCGTCCGTCCTCGCGTCAAAACGCTGCCCGTTCTCGTGGACAAAGCCAGCCGTCGCGACAGCGTGCCTCACGCCTCTGCCTCGCCCTGTGCGGGACGAATCTCGGAGGCAAGGCCCATATGCGCGGTGGAGGCCGAAGCCACCCTGCGGTGCGGATCGCCGGCCGCGCGGCTGAGACCTGCTACGTCACGCGGCCCTGATCCCCGCGCAGCCCATCCGGGCATGCCGTCCCTCTGCCGTCACTTGATGATGGGGAAATGGATGTCACCGAGGTTCTGCTGCCCGGTGTGGGTCTGCGCTACGAGTTCACCAATCACCGCGGTGACCGGGTCGGGGTGGTGGCCAGGCGCACGGGTGAATTCGACCTGGTCCTTTACGGGGAGGAGGACCCGGACGAGGGAAGGCCGGTGCTGCAGCTCAACGGTGAGGAGGCGGACACGGTCGCGGAGATTCTTGGGGCTCCGCGGATCGCGGAGCGGTTCGCCGACCTGACGAAGGAAGTCCCGGGGCTGATGTCCGGGCAGGTCGAGGTGCGGGCGGGCAGCGTGTACGACGGCCGGCCTCTGGGCGACACGCGAGCGCGGACTCGGACCGGCGCGTCGATCGTCGCGGTTGTCCGGGGTGAGGAAGTGATCGCCTCGCCCACACCTCAGGAGCCTCTTCGCGGCGGGGACGTGCTGGTGGTGATCGGGACCCACGAGGGCATCGCGGGTGTGGAACAGATCATCCGGGGCTGAGCCCCGTGCGGACGCCGGTCGCGCTGCTGCTCGAGCTCGGCATCATCCTGGCCGCCCTGAGCGTGCTGGGGACGCTGGCGCGGCGCTTCACGCTCTCGCCGATTCCGCTCTACCTGCTGGCCGGCCTCGCGGTCGGCAAGGGCGGCATCGCGCCCGTGCCTGCCGCCGGCGAGTTCGTCGAGACGGGCGCGGCCATCGGAGTGGTCCTCCTCCTGCTCGCCCTGGGGCTGGAGTTCTCTCTGCCCGAGTTCGCGGTCGGCATGCGGCGGCACGTGCCGTCGGCCCTGGTGGACCTGGGGCTGAACGCCGCACCCGGGGCGGTCGCCGGATGGCTGCTGGGAATGGACGGCGTCGGGATCTTCGCCCTAGCTGGCGCCACGTACATCTCCTCCTCCGGCATCGTTGCCCGCCTTTTGGAGGACTTGCGGCGACTGGGTAACCGGGAGACACCGGCGGTTCTGTCGGTGCTCGTCATGGAGGACTGCGCCATGGCCCTCTACCTGCCGGTGCTCGCCGTGCTCGCGTCGGGCGGCCAGTGGTGGCAAGCGGTCCTCGGTGTACTTGCGGCCGTGGGCGCCGTCATCGCCGCCTTCACCGTCTCCTACCGGTGGGGCCACCATGTGGGCCGTCTCGTCTCCCACCCGGACGCCGAACAGTTGCTGCTGCGGGTGCTGGGCTTGACCCTGATCGTCGCCGCCCTCGCCGAGGCCGTCCATGCGTCGGCCGCAGTGGGTGCCTTCCTCGTCGGCCTCACCCTCACCGGAGAGACCGCGACCCGTACCCGCGCGGTGCTCAGTCCGCTGCGCGACCTCTTCGCGGCGGTGTTCTTCCTGGCCATCGGGCTGTCTGTCGACCCCGCCGACCTCGTGCCCGTTCTGCCCGCGGCCCTGGCGCTCGCGGCGGTCACCGCCTTCACCAAGGTGGCCACTGGACGGTTCGCCGCCGCACGCGACCACGTGGGCCGGCGTGGTCGACTGCGCGCCGGGACCGTGCTCATCGCCCGGGGCGAGTTCTCTCTGGTGATCGTCGGGCTCGTCGGAACGATGCAGGGCTCGCTCGGCCCCCTGGTGACCGCTTACGTCTTCATTCTGGCTTTCGCCTGCCCGCTCCTGACCCGCCTCGCCGGCACCATCCCTCTCGGCAAGCCCCGTCCACCCGGTGCGAAAGACAGCACAGCGTGACCGCAGTCCCGCTTCCATCCCGGGTCGCGGAGCAGGAGGCGTGGCCGTCGCTCATGGGCGGCCGACGGTGCCGGAGTCGTCCATCGCGTCCATCGCTTGCGGCTGTGCCGGAATCAGGCCCGGCTTCAGCACCTCAGGCATCTGCTGCTTGCGGCCGCGTCCGGTGAGGAAGGTCGCGATCGGTTCGGTGTAGCGGGCGGTCAGCGGGCCGACGATGACCAGGACCAGCACGTAGGCGGTGGCCAGCGGCCCGAGAGAGGGCTCGATGCCGGCGGTGACGGCGAGACCGGCGATCACGATGGAGAACTCGCCGCGCGCCACCAGGGTCCCGCCGGCGCGCCACCGTCCCTTGACGGAGATCCCGGCGCGGCGTGCGGCCCAGTAGCCGGTGGCGATCTTCGTACCCGCCGTGACGACGGCCAGGGCGAGCGCGGGCAGGATGACCGGGGGGATGCTGGCGGGGTCGGTGTGCAGGCCGAAGAAGACGAAGAACACGGCGGCGAACAGGTCCCGCAAGGGGCTCAGCAGACTGTGGGCGCCCTCCGCGACCTCCCCCGAGAGGGCGATGCCGACGAGGAACGCGCCGACGGCGGCGGAGACCTGGAGCTGCTGGGCGATGCCCGCGACCAGGAGGGTGAGGCCGAGGACGACCAGGAGGAGCTTCTCGGGGTCGTCGCTGGAGACGAAGCGGGAGATGACCCTTCCGAAGCGGACGGCCAGGAA